>NZ_FQZB01000025.1 GCF_900141845.1 Clostridium cavendishii DSM 21758
GCTCCTTTGATCAGTCTACCATGCGATAATCTGATGTTATGCGGTATTAATCTTCCTTTCGGAAGGCTATCCCCCTCTATAAGGCAGGTTGCCCACGTGTTACTCACCCGTCCGCCGCTAGCTTCATCCCCGAAGGGAATCCACTCGCTCGACTTGCATGTGTTAAGCACGCCGCCAGCGTTCGTCCTGAGCCAGGATCAAACTCTCAATTTCAAGTTTGTAGCTCATTACTGTTGTATGTCTTATGATTTAAATCATAAAGAATTGCTGGTCATATATTTTCTTGCTCTGTTTAATTTTCAAAGACCAAATTTCATTCGTCATCTTTCGACGACTTTTACTATGTTATCATCAAACTTCTTATCTGTCAACACTTTTTAATTTCAAAAAAGTTTTTATAAAACTTTAATATTAATTAATATTTTGTTGAATTAAGTTCGAAGTTTGTCGCCCCGAAGCGACTTCGTTATGATAACATTAAAGACAGCCTCTACTAATTAATCTTATACCAATCTACTTACATTAACTTTGTAATTCTAGTATTTCTTCAATTTTTCTTTATTTTATACACATCGACACACTAGGATTGGTTTATACCTAAAAATACAACTTACAAATTAAAATTTCATTATAGCTTGTGATTTTGTCTAATATTTTCCATGCTAAACTTAAACCTTTATTATTTATTAGTATATATTCTTATAATCTTTAATTTTGCATTAAATGAAACTTCCACTCATTACATTAGTATAAATAACTTCTAATAACCAATAATTATAAAAATACTTTTCTTATAAATCTTCTCTTCTTATTACTAGTTAAATTAGTAATAAGATGTTCTGAATGCAAGTTAATTCTCATTATTAAATCAGATATTATAAATGCTAATATAAACCTACCTACTATTTTAAAACCTCTTTTCATCATAAGTATTAATCCCTCCTTATATTTCCTAATTAATTTTCAAAAAAATCATTTTCTACCTAATATATTAATAGTATCTACTAAAAATATATTTTTATAATAGAATATTAACTATTTTATTTTTTTAAAATATAGTAAAATAAAATTAACATATTAGGAGGGTTTTGTTTTATGAAAGATAAACATATTATTATTATTTCATTAGATGCAGTAGATAAAAATGATTTTAATATATTAAAAGAGCTCCCCAACTTTAAGAAGGTTTTAGATAAATCTTCTTATTCTTGCGAAGTTGAAACTGTATATCCATCTTTAACTTATCCAGCTCATACTACCATAGTAACTGGTAAATATCCTAAAAATCATGGCATTATAAATAATATTGTGGTGAAACCTGGTGATAATAATCCCGATTGGCTGTGGCATAAGCATAATATAAATGGTGAAACCATTTATGACTTAGCTAAAGAACAAGGTATGACTATCGCTTCATTACTTTGGCCTGTTACTGCAAAAGCCAATATAGATTATAACTTGCCCGAGATATTTCCAACTAAACCATGGCAAAATCAAATATTACTATCCTTACTTAATGGATCTAAAGCTTATCAATTTAAGCTTAACGCTAAATTCGGTACATTAAGAAATGGCATAAATCAGCCTGAGCTTGATAACTTCGTCATGGCTTCATTACTTAATACACTAAGAGAAAAACAGCCAGGACTTACTATGGTTCATTTAACCGATGTAGATTCAAAGCGTCATGAACATGGTTATAATTCTCCCGAAGCACTTTATTCTTTAAAACGTCACGATTCTAGAATAGGTGAAATTTTAAACTGCCTTCATCTAATGGGGGTAGAAGAAGAAACATCAATAATAATTTTAGGTGATCATAGTTTTAAGGACGCAGATTATGTAATAAAATTAAATAAACTTTTTGTGGACAAAGGTTGGATATTATTTGATGAAAAAGGTAAGTTAAATGAATGGCTTGTATTTATGAACTTTTGTGATGGTTCTGCTTATATCTATTTAAATGATAAAGAAAATATAGAGTTACTAAAACTTGTAAAATCTACCTTAATGGAATTTTCTAAAAATAATAATGATTGCATTGAAGCTATATTAAGCAATGAAGAAGCCATTAAATTAGGTGCTGATCCTAATTGTTCTCTCATGATAGAGGCTAAGGAAGGCTACTATTTTATAAATGATATTGATGGCGAAATAATCGAAGCTACTGGTGATAAATATCATAAAGCAACCCACGGTTATTCACCAAAGGCAAAACAGGATTATGAAACTTTCTTTGTAATAAGCGGGAAAAACGTTAAGAAAAACTTTAATATTGGTAAAATGCGATTAATTGATGAAGGTCCTACAATAGCCAAACTTATTGGCGGAAAACTTTCTGATGCAGATGGAAAAGTCTTAAATCACATATTTATTTAAATAAATGGTCAAGCTTAAGAGTGTATATGAGTATAAATTTCATAAAAAAAGCAACATGGAAATGTAATTAATATCTCCAATGTTGCTTTATTTTTTATATTGCAATTATTTTAATAAATAATCATGCACTTTTTCTGCTACAGCTCTTCCTTCATTTATAGCCCAAACTACCAATGATTGCCCTCTTCTAGCATCACCAGCTACAAAAACCTTATCTACGTTTGTTCTAAAACAGCCATATTCAGCTTTTATATTATTCTTTTTATCAAGCTCAACACCAAATGCTTTAGATATATAATCTTCTGTTCCAACAAACCCCATGGCTAAAAGTATTAGGTCAGCTTCCCATATACGTTCTGTACCTTCAACTTCTATTATTGAATATCTACCATTTTGACTTTTCTCCCATTTAACATCAACTGTATGAACTTTTAAAAGATTGTCATCTTCATCTCCTTCTAATTTTTTCACATTTATACCATAAACCCTTGGGTCTTTACCATATAATGCTTCAAATTCTTCTTGACCATAATCTACTTTATGAATTCTAGGCCACTGTGGCCATGGATTGTTTGCAGCTCTTTCTAATGGTAGTTTATCCATTATTTCAAATTGGACTAAACTTTTACATCCATGCCTTAATGAAGTTCCTACACAATCTGTTCCTGTATCTCCGCCACCTATAACTATTACATTTTTGTCTTTTGCTGAAATATAATTTTCATCTTCTAAGTTTGAATCTAAGAGGCTTTTTGTATTTGCTCTTAAAAATTCTACTGCAAAGTGAACACCTTTTAAATCTCTTCCTGGAACATCTAAATTTCTTGCCTTCGATGCTCCACAGGCTAAAATAACAGCATCATACTCTTTAATCATTGAATCTACATCATAGTCCTTGCCTACATTTGTATTTGTAATGAAATTTATACCTTCCTCTTTCATTAACTCAATTATTCTTTGAACAATATTCTTGTCAAGCTTCATATTAGGTATGCCATACATTAATAATCCACCAACTCTATCATAGCGTTCAAAAACTGTGACATTATGACCTAACTTATTAAGCTGATCAGCTGCTGAAAGTCCTGCAGGACCAGAACCTACTATAGCTATTTTTTTATTTGTTCTTATTTCTGGAACTTGAGCTTTTATATATCCTTCAGCATATGCTCTTTCTATTATTGAACATTCATTTTCTTTAATTGAAATAGACGGACCATTTATACCAGCTGTACATCCTGCTTCACATGGTGCTGGACAAACCCGTCCTGTAAATTCTGGAAAATTATTAGTCTTCTTTAATCTATTTAAAGCTTCTTTCCATTTTCCCCTATAAATCAAATCATTCCATTCAGGAATTAAATTATTTATGGGACATCCTGATACAGCACCATTTAATATAATTCCAGATTGACAAAAAGGTATACCACAATCCATACATCTAGCCCCTTGTATTTCTTGTTTCTCTTTTGAAAGCATCCCATGTATTTCATTGAAATCTCCTATTCTTTCTAGTGGTTCTCTAACATGAGCTAGTTCCTTATCATATTCTAAAAACCCTGTTGATTTTCCCATTACATATCCCTCCTTTCCTACCTCTTGTTCCCTATATTTTCATAAAATGCTGCTATTAATGCTTCCTCACTATTCAATCCTATTGCTTCTTTTTCTTTAATTGTATTTATCATTCGTTTATAATCGGTAGGTATAATCTTTTTAAACTTAGGTATATAATCTTGTAAATTATCTAAAACCTCTTTACCTTTCAATGAATTAGTAGCATTAACATGTTCTTCTATAAGTAATTTTGTTTCTTCTATATCTTCATCATTTAATTCTTCAATTTCAATTAATTCCTTATTTAATAACTTATCAATATCTTCATTCTCATCTAGTACATATGCTATACCACCACTCATACCTGCTGCAAAGTTTTTACCTATATTTCCAAGTACAACAACTCTTCCTCCAGTCATATATTCACATCCATGGTCACCAACACCTTCTACTACAGCATAAGCTCCTGAATTTCTTACACAGAACCTTTCTCCAGCCACGCCATTAATAAAAGCTTTACCAGAAGTTGCTCCATAAAGTGCTACATTTCCTATAATTATATTTTCATTTGCAACAAAGGTTGATTTTCTATTTGGGTACACTATTATTTTCCCACCTGAAAGTCCTTTACCTATATAATCATTAGAGTCACCTT
Source organism: Clostridium cavendishii DSM 21758 (assembly GCF_900141845.1). Lineage (GTDB taxonomy): Bacteria > Bacillota > Clostridia > Clostridiales > Clostridiaceae > Clostridium_AG > Clostridium_AG cavendishii. Next base: position 4,592 of record NZ_FQZB01000025.1, read on the forward strand.
CTAATTCTAATGTCAGCCCACTTGGAATAAATGCTCCAAAACTTTGCCCACCAGAACCTTCACATTTTATTCTTATAGTGTCTTCTTTAAGCTTATTGCATTTATTATATTTTGTTATTTCACTACCAAGTATAGTACCTAGAGTTCTATTTATATTTGTAACCTTTATATTAAGTATTACTTTATCACCATCTTCTATTGCAGTCTTACATTTATCTAATAAAACTTGTGAGTCCATAACCAAATTTAGTTTATGATCATAAGCCTTTTCAAATTTTATAGCTTTATTATTTGGTACTGATGGATTTTTTAATATATTGGTTAAATCTACCTTATTTGCTTTAAATCCATTTATATCTTTCTTTTGAACTAATTTATCAGTTCTTCCTATCATTTCATCTATATTTCTGAAACCAAGCTTAGACATATATTCTCTAAGCTCCTGAGCTATAAATTTCATGAAATTTTCAACATATTCTGGTTTCCCCTTAAATCTCTTTCTAAGTTCTGAATTTTGAGTAGCTATTCCTACAGGGCAAGTGTCTAAATTACAAACTCTCATCATAACACAACCTAAAGCTATAAGAGGCGCTGTAGCAAAACCAAATTCCTCTGCACCCAAAAGAGCTGCTATAGCTACATCTCTACCAGTCATAAGCTTACCGTCAGTTTCTAGTTTAACTCTTGTTCTAAGTCCATTCATAACTAATGTTTGATGCGCTTCTGCAAGTCCTAATTCCCAAGGTAAGCCTGCATGTTTTATAGAAGTTCTTGGTGATGCTCCTGTTCCTCCATCATATCCTGAAATTAAGATAACATCTGCTCCACCCTTTGCAACTCCTGCTGCCACAGTTCCTACTCCAGCTTCAGAAACCAACTTTACTGAAACTCTCGCTTCTCTATTTACATTTTTCAAATCATATATAAGTTGAGCTAAGTCTTCTATTGAATATATATCGTGATGTGGAGGTGGTGATATAAGCCCTACTCCAGTAGTTGAATGCCTAGTTTTAGCAATCCATGGGTAAACTTTATTAGCTGGCAATTGTCCACCTTCTCCTGGTTTTGCTCCCTGGGCCATCTTTATTTGAAGTTCTTTTGCATTAACTAAATATTCTGATGTTACCCCAAACCTTCCTGATGCTACTTGCTTAATGGCTGAATTTCTAGAATTTCCATTTCCATCAGCTATAAATCTTTCTGGATCCTCTCCACCTTCTCCAGTGTTTGAACGTCCGCCTAATCTATTCATAGCTATAGCTAAAGCTTCATGAGCTTCTTTTGATATAGATCCATAAGACATTGCCCCTGTCTTAAATCTCTTAACTATACTTTCTACAGATTCTACTTCTTCTAAAGCTATTTCTTCATCTTCATATTTAAAATCTAATAGTCCTCTCAATGTTAAATGACTATCTTGAGCATTTAATAATGATGTATATTCCTTAAATATTTTATAATCTCCATTCCTTGTAGCTTCTTGAAGCTTATGAACACTTAATGGATTATATAAATGTTCTTCTTTCCCACTTCTATATTTATGACTTCCTTCGCTATCTAAACTTAAATCAGCTTGATGTCTAAGTTTATCAAATGCTAATGTATGCTTAATTTCAACTTCTTTTGCTAATTCTTCAAGTCCTATTCCTTTAATTCTACTTACTGTTCGTGTAAAATACTTATCTATAACATCATCATTAAGTCCTACTGCCTCAAAAATTTGAGCCCCTTGATATGATTGAATTGTTGATATACCCATTTTGGAAAGTATCTTAACTATACCTTTTACTATTGCTTTGTTAAAATTATAAATAGCAGTATTATACTCAACATTTACCATGTCTGCTTCAATTAAACCTTTTATTGATTCATATGCAAGATATGGATTTATAGCTGAAGCTCCATATCCTAAAAGTGTGGCAAAATGATGTACATCTCTAGGTCCACCACTTTCTAAAACTACTGCTACATCTGTTCTATACCCTTTTCTTATTGCATGATGGTGAAGTCCTGCTATAGCAAGAAGTGCTGGAACTGGCGCATTGTTTTCATCTACCCCTCTATCACTTAATACAAAAATATTAAAGCCTTCTTTGTATGCTTCATCTGCATCACTAAATATTTTATCTAATGCTGCTTCTAAGGACACTTTTCCACCTTTAGGATTATATATGGTTTTGATAACTTTTGTTCTGAAACCTGGCATATTTAAAGCTTTTATTTTTGCAATTTCTTCATTAGTTATTATAGGTTTGTCAAGCTTTAGCTGTCTGCAATTTTCTGCTTTTGGATTTAATAAATCCCCTTCAGAACCTATAAATGTTTCAGTAGCTGTAACTATCTCTTCCCTTATAGCATCTATAGGTGGATTAGTTACTTGTGCAAATAATTGTTTAAAATAACTGTATAAAGGTTGAGGCCTATTAGATAATACAGCAATTGGTGTATCTATTCCCATTGCAGCAATAGGTTCCTCTCCATTTTCAGCCATAGCTATTAAGTTATTTTTTACATCTTCATAGCTATAATTAAAAGCCTTTTGAAGTATTATTCTTTCTCTTTCATTACAATTTATCTCTAAAGCCCTAGCTTCTGGCAGTTCCCCTAAAGTTAATAGATTTTTTTCAAGCCATTCACCATAAGGCCTTTCACTAGCATACTTATTCTTTAGCTCATCATCATCTATTAGTCTACCTTCTATTGTATCTACTAAGAGCATTCTTCCTGGTCTTAACCTATCCTTCTTTTCTACATTTTCACTAGGTATATCTAAGACCCCAACTTCTGATGATAATATTAAATAACCATCCTTAGTAACATAATATCTGGCAGGTCTTAATCCATTTCTATCAAGTACAGCACCCACCTTTTCTCCATCAGTAAATACTATAGCCGCTGGTCCATCCCAAGGTTCCATAAGTGTTGCATGATATTTATAAAAATCTCTTTTTAACTTATCCATAGTTTTGTTTTTGCTCCAAGGTTCTGGAATAGCCATCATAACAGCCAAAGGTAAATCTCTTCCATTCATCATCAAAAATTCTAATGTATTATCTAAAATAGCTGAATCTGAACCTTCTTTATCTACTACAGGAAGTGTCTTTTTAAAGTCTTCTCCTAAAATAGGAGATTTACATGTTCCTTCACGAGTATACATCCAATTTACATTTCCACGTACTGTATTGATTTCACCATTATGAATCATATATCTATTAGGATGTGCTCTTTCCCAACTTGGAAATGTATTTGTACTATATCTAGAATGTACTAAAGCTATTGCTGTTTTAACCTCCTCATTTGATAAGTCCACATAAAAATCTTGTAATTGAGCTGCAAGTAGCATCCCTTTATAAACTATAGTTCTAGAAGAAAATGATGCTATATAAAAAGTACTATCTTTTAAAGCTTCTTCTTTTATAGCCTTTTTTTCCATTAATCTTCTTGCTACATATAACTTTCTTTCAAATTCTATACCCTTTGAAATATTAATAGGCTTTTTGACAAACCCTTGAAGAATATACGGCATACATGAAGTAGCTGTCTTTCCTAGATTTGATGTATTTACCGGTACCTCTCTAAATCCTAAAAATTCTAGTCCTTCTTCTTCTAGAACTTTTTTAAATATTTCTTTTGATAAGTTGCTTGCTTCAGTATTTAAAGATAAAAATAGCATAGCGACACCATATTCACCTTCTTCTGGCAAGTTAATATTCACATTATTTAATTCCTTTTTTAAAAAAACATGTGGTATTTGAATAAGTACACCAGCACCATCACCAGTATTTTCCTCTGCACCAATTCCTCCTCTATGCTCTAAATTAACAAGTATATTAAGAGCATCCTTTAAAACCTTATATGATTTTTCTCCTTTAATGCTTGTAACAGCTCCTATTCCACAAGCATCATGCTCAAAGCTTGGATTATATAATCCTAATTTTCCAGTATAATTACTTTTCATTTTTTCACCCCCAAAATTAATAAGCCCCACTTTTTAACATTTAATAGATTTAAATACAATTTCTTCTTTTTATATGAAATAATATTACCATCACAATTGCATAATTTCAATATTATCTATATTAATTTATAGTTTTTTGCAATTTATTAATACCCTAAATTCACATTTTCTTTGTTGATTATTTTCTTTTTATTTATAAAAACGTTATCTTTTTGCTATTTTATCATTATCACACTAAATAAAAACATTTTTATTTATTAAATAGTATATTTTAATAAAATTATATCAATGTAACTAAACTAAAATAAGATCTTCGATTCTATATTTAATCGAAGATCTTACTTTTATTTCTGTGATTTTATTTCAGTCCAGATTTTGTCATACTTCTTTATATTTTCACCTATGTCTTGATAATTTTCACATTTATCTAACATTTCTTTTGTCATATATGCGTTTTTATTCTTTTGCACACTTTCCGGCTGAGCTTTTTTTGCCTCAACTTGAGGAGTTGTATATCCTACTTCAGCCGCATTTTTTAATGCTGAATCTTTTTCACACATAAAGTTTATAAATATCTCTGCCTCCTTTTTATGCTTTGCATTCTTAGGCACAGCAAAAGAATCTACCCAAAAGTTAGCTCCTTCTTTTGGTACTATATATTCTAAATATGGATATTGCTCTTGAAGATGAAGCCCTTCTCCTGACCAAATTGTAGCTAAAGCGCCTTCACCCTGAATCATTTTATCTTTAACATCATCTTGAACATATGCAAGTACTAAAGGCTTTTGTTTTATTAATTCCTTTTTGGCTTCTTCTAATTCACTATCCTTAGTTGAATTTAGAGAATACCCTAATTTTTTAAGTGCAACACCTATAGTATCTCTTTGAGCATCTAACATAAATATTTGACCTTTATACTTTTCATTCCATAATATATTAAAGCTATCTACAGGCTCTTTTACTAAATTTTTATTATATATAATTCCTATAGTTCCTGACATATATGGAACTGAATATTCATTTTTAGGATCCATAACCCTTCCTAAAAATGTTTCATCTATTTTTTTAAAATTTGGTATATTAGAAAAATCTAATTTACTAAGCATATCTTCTTTAATCATCTTTTGAACCATATAATCAGATGGAACTACTATATCATATTGTGAAGTATCCGACTTTACCTTTGTATACATATCTTCATTTGTATCATATGTTGAATAATTCACCTTAATATTATATTTAGCTTCAAAATCCTTTATAAGGGACATATCCATGTTATCTCCCCAATTAAAAACATTTAATGTTACTTGCTCCTTTTTAGAACAAGAAGTAAAAGTTGATATACCTATCATAAAGCATACTGCTATTGAAATTACTTTAAAAAACTTATTCATAATCTTTCCTCCTGTAAGTAATTATAAAAATTTTCAACTAATTATTATATAGTATTAATTATCAATCTAAAAAGCAAGTCCTTTACAAAGCTTTATTAAAAATCTACATTATTATATTTTAATTAACACTATAAAATACTTGCCTAAATATATAAATTTATAAAATATTTATTCTTTTCAAATCAAAATTAATATATTTACCATAAATTTATACTTTCCCATAAAGCAAAAAATATCCTCATCAAATTTAAATTTGATGAGGATTATATTTAAATATTAAGCTGCTTCTTCATTATTAATATTCTGTTTCTTTTCTGCTCTATTATAAACAATTAAGGCTACTACAGTAAAGCATAGAGGTCCTGCTATCATCCATATTGTTGAACTTATATCACCTTTCGTATACCAAGGTTCTATTATTGTAAATATATTAGCAAAGCCAACAGTTATTAAAACTGAACATGTAGCAATTTTTGCCTTTGTTTTTGTTTTAAACATAACAAAAGTTTTTTTTATATTATCATTATTCTTAAAAGCTATAAATGCGCCTGCTATAAATAAATTTGGTAATGTCATGGCTACATTAGTCATAAGCTGTAATCTTGAAAAGAACTTAGCAGCCTCATCTCCACCAAATGATACTAGCATTATCATTAAGATTACTATTACACATTGTATTATCAAAGCATTCTTAGGTATACCATCTTTTACTTTAGTCATTTTAGCTGGCCATAATTCTTTTGGTGTTCCTTCAATTAATTGCTTAAGCGGTGCAAATGCTAGTGTGAAAAAAGTTCCTGTAAACGCTAAAAACATTGAAAAACCAACGAACCTTGCAACCCAAGAACCAATCACTAAAGCTGTTTCAGTTGTGGTTCCCATTGCTAAACCTAAACTTACCCCTAAATTTTTCATTAATATATATGCTACATTTCCCATATGAACATCTTTCCCTGAAAGAATACCTGTCCAATTAGTAAATATTCCACATGCAAAAATCCCTAAAGAATATCCAATTGATATTATTAATGCCGCTGTAATAATCCCCTTAGGAAAATTTTTTGCTGCATTTTCAGTTTCGTCAACTAATCCGCCTACAACTTCTATTCCACCAAATGCAAAAATTGCAAAAACTACAAATGAAAGCATAGCCACTGGTGAACCATATGATGAATTTGGAGAACTTATAAATGAGTGCAATCCTTCTATCGGCTGTGCTAAATTGCCTTTGTTTAATATTAAAACTAATAATGACCCGATTAATAAAAACACATTAAGTACTGCAACAGCTGTTCCTGCTATTGAAGTTATTTTCTTTATCTTTTCTAACCCTTTTGTTGCTATAAAAGTAATTAAAGCCATCCACAAAATTCCTAGAATACCTATAACCTGAGTTGATTTTAACCCAAATAAAGCCCAACTAGAAGTAGTATCTGAGCCAAAAATAGCATTTGAAAGTGGTATCCATATTATTGATGATGTACCAACCATCCAAACGATATAAGATGCGTACCACATAAACACACCTACAAAGGCATATTTAGGACCAATAGATTTTCTCATCCATGTATATATTCCACCTTTTTCATCCTTAAAAGCAGATCCATATTCTGCCATCATAAAAGCATAAGGAATGAAAAATGTTAAGGCTGATAACATATACCAAGGAATAGCACCATACCCCATTAAAAAAAAGGCCCTTGGCATATTAGGAAATCCAAACACTGATGCGAATATCATAAGTACTAATGATATCAACGTTAACTTTTTTGTACTGTTTTCTTTTGTAGCCATTTAAATCCCTACCTTCAAAAGTTTATTTTTTAATATAACTATTATACTTCAATACAGTACAGTATAAAAATAATATCAATCACATTTTCGGATTTTTTGTCGATTTTTTTTGTATTATTATTTAATAAAATTCTTAATATTTGATTAAATATTAAGAATTTTATTAAATAATAATTTTTTTATGAATATTAATAACTTATTTTGGTGAAAATATTAGGTATTATATTTTTATTAACCTCAAATAACATATTTTTTTGTATCGTTTTTATAAATACATTTTTTCAATATTATGTATACTATTTTTAAATAAAAATTCTCTAATCTTTATTTAAAAATTTATAATATATGTTATTATATAATCATAGTTTTTTTATTTAAATATTAATGGAGGTATATAACTTGAAAAAATTTAACATTAAAGAATTTCAATATCTTGATATTGTTATTCTAGTTATAGTCGGATATATTTTTTTAAAAATAATTGATAATTTACCTGGTATATTAAATTGTATAGGTTCTGTATATAATATAGCTTCTCCTTTTATTTTTGGACTTGTTATAGCTTATATACTTAACCCTTTAGTAAAACTTATTGAAAAAAGACTTAAGCTTAATCGAGGTCTTAGTATTTTACTATCTTATATATTAATTATAGGTATATTAACACTATCTAGTGTGTATCTTTTTCCTAAATTATACTCAAGTATTTTAGATATCATAAATAACATCCCATATATAACTAAAACAGTGCAGCAATGGTTTAACGATTTTCTTCAACAACCAAAAATTCAAGATCTTATAAATTCTGGATTTGTAAATATAAATCCAAATATAATAATTCCGAAAATAAGTTCAATTGCTATGAGTTCATTAAATGCAGTTGCTTCTACAGCATTATCTTTTACTAACTCATTTATTAAAGTAATTTTAGGATTCTTAATAGCTATTTATATATTATTTGATAAAGAAAAAATATGTGATTTTTTCTTAAAGATAATGTATGTTATATTTAAAGAACGTAACGGAAATATTTTATTAGAAGTTTTAAGTAATTTAAATAAAATGATTGGTACTTATATTGGTATAAAAGCCATAGACTCTTTAATAATAGCAGTATTAGCTTTTATAGGCTTATCTATAATAGGCTCTCAATATGCTCTTTTGCTTGCAGTCATTGTTGGACTTACTAATATGATTCCATATATAGGACCATTCGCAGGAATTTTAGTAGGCTTTTTAATAAATGTTTTTGTAAGTCCAGTTCTTGGATTTGTAGTTGCAGGATATTTATTATTACTTCAACAATTTGATGCTTGGATTTTAGATCCTAAATTAATTGGAAATAAAGTCGGACTCTCTCCACTATTAGTACTATTTGCTGTAACACTTGGTGGAGGATTTTATGGGATAATAGGTATGCTTTTAGCTGCTCCTATAATGTCTGTTATAAAAATATATCTTACAAAATTTCTTGATAATTATAACTTCAATTTTATGAATAAAAAATAAGAAGACCAAGTTTGGTCTTCTTTTTTTAGGAAACTCCTATTCACATTTCAATTTACTTTTTCCAAGAACTCTTTAATGCTACTGTTCTGTTGAATACTAACTTTCCTTCTTTGGTAGCCTTAGTATCTCTACAAAAATATCCATTTCTTATAAACTGGAATTTTTCTCCTGGTTTAATTTCACCTAAAGATGGTTCAATCTTTGCATTTACTGTAGTTAAAGAATCCTTATTTATTACGATTTCCCCATTTTCATCTTCAGTGATTAAATGGTCATATAACCTAACTTCAGCATCTATAGCTGTGCTAGCTTCTACCCAATGGATAGTTCCCTTTACTTTTCTTCCTGTAAAGCCTGAACCAGATTTAGTTTCTGGATCATAAGTACAATGAAGTTCTACTATGTTTCCAGCTTCATCTTTTATAACTTCATTACAAACTATAAAATATGCTCCTCTAAGTCTTACTTCGTTACCAGGGAATAATCTGAAGTACTTTTTAACTGGTACTTCCATAAAATCTTCTCTCTCTATATATATTTCTCTCCCAAATGGTACTTGTCTCTTACCCATTTCTGGATCCTCAGCATTGTTCTCTATATCTACATATTCTATTTGTCCTTCTGGATAGTTTGTTATAACTACCTTTATAGGATCTAAAATAGCATGAGCTGATCTTGATTTAGCTTTTAAATCATCTCTTACAAAATGCTCTAAAAATGCAATGTCTACTGTTGATATAGCTTTAGATACACCTACTGCTTCACAGAAGTTTCTTATAGCTTCTGGAGTATATCCCCTTCTTCTCATTCCTGAAATAGTAGCCATTCTAGGATCATCCCAGCCATCAACAATATTTTCATCAACTAACTGTTTTAATTTTCTTTTACTAGTAAGCATGTTAGTAACATTTAATCTAGCAAATTCTATTTGTCTTGGTCTATGCTCTGCTTCTGTTTCTCTAACAACCCAATCATAAAGTGGTCTATGATCTTCGAATTCTAAAGAACATAGTGAGTGAGTTATTCCTTCTATAGCATCTTCTAATGGATGAGCATAGTCATACATTGGATATATACACCACTCATCTCCTGTATTGTGATGATTTGCATGTTGGATTCTATATATTATAGGATCTCTCATATTCATATTTGGAGATGACATATCTATTTTAGCTCTTAAAACTTTTTCTCCATCTTTGAATTCCCCATTTTTCATTCTTGTAAAAAGATCTAAATTCTCTTCTACAGAACGGTTTCTATATGGACTCTCCTTACCTGCTTCAGTAAGTGTTCCCCTATATTCTCTTATTTCTTCTGGAGTAGAATCATCTACATATGCTAAACCTTTTTCTATTAGTCTTACAGCATAATCATAAAACTTCTTAAAATATGATGATGCATAATGAAGTTCAGTCCATTTGTATCCAAGCCATTCAACATCTTCTTTTATAGAATCTACATATTCTGTATCTTCTTTAACGGGATTTGTATCATCAAATCTTAGATTACATAATCCTTTATACTTTTTTGCTGTTTCAAAGTTTATACATATAGCTTTAGCATGACCTATATGTAAATATCCATTTGGCTCTGGTGGAAAACGAGTGTAAATAGTTTCTGTTGGGTTTGCTTCTTTATACTCATCTATAATATCATGAATAAAGTTTGACTGTATCCTAGCTTCCTCAACTTCTACTGTTTTGTTTACTTCTTTACTCATAGCTATAACTCCTCCTATTTTCTTTTTTATGTAAATTATTAATATTATACCCTAAAAGCCACTTTATGTAGCATGATTTAGTCATAAATTTTCTATACATTCTATTATTATACGACATTTTTTATAATTCTTGTATCTATATTTAAAATTTTCTATAATAAATTATTCCAAAATAAAAAAGTGGCCTTATATAATCTTCTTACAACCTGAATAAAATTCAAATCATTCAAAATTATATAATTCCACCTAAGTTTTTAAAATGTCACTTATTATAATAATCTATTCTAAAATATATTCTAAAATATATGAATTAATTTTTATAAATTGTTAGCTATTATATCATCAATCTTATTAAAATCAGTATATCCTTGAGATAATAACAAATACTCGTCAGCTTTATACGCAATTAGGCTAGGAAAACTTCCTATTGCAGCTTCATTTATAAATTTAAATGCATCACTTGTTATTTCATCATTATCCTTTGACTTAAATTGAGCTATGAATTTTTCCTTTGATATGCCAATTGATTCTACTATATCAGCCAATACCTCTAAATTAGTTATTTCTTTACCTTCTATATACATAGCTTGTTGAAGTCTTTTTAAAAATTCAAAATTCTTATTTTTATTTAAAGTTTGCACTGCTAAAATAGCTTTAGAACCTGGTAATATAGTAAAATCATATTTTTCTTTGTATTTATCATGTATCTTTTCTATAACTTCTCCAAAACCATAGTACCATCCACACATAGGGTCCATTACATAATATATTTTTGTTTTCATTTTTTCTTCCTCCGTTCGTGAACTAACTTTATGTTAGCATATCACCATAAGTAAGTTATTTATTCAAGTATTTTTATATATTTTTTTAATACTATACCAAAAAAGTAACTATTAATTGACAGTTAAGTATGTTGAATCTAAAATAAATATATACCTTTCTTAATTAAGGTATTAAAATATATGTATATAATAGTTTTCTATTTAAACTTCTTATCAACATTAAATAGAAAGTTATAAAACTTATCTTTGTTGTACTTTTAATTTTTTCATTCGTTACAATGCTGCATAATAAAAAATGACATTATTTTAGTATTAAAAAAATAAGCTATAAATATAAGTTATAATAAATAAACTACAAGCTTTAATTTATCTTAAATAATATTTAAAAAATTTATGTTGTAGAATCATTATTGAAACTTATAAATATAAAAAAGAAAGAAGCGATTAATGTATGTATAATGTAAAATCAAATATAGCAACAGAGTTTATTGATGACAAAGAAATTTTAGAAAGTCTTGAATATGCAAAAGAAAATAAAAATAATAAGAAGTTAGTTAATGAGATTTTAGAAAAGGCTAAAAATTATAAGGGTATTTCACACAGAGAAGCAGCAGTTTTACTTGAATGTGAGTTAGAAGAAGAAAATGAAAAAATGTACAACCTTGCAAAAGAAATAAAACAAAAATTCTATGGTAATAGAATTGTAATGTTTGCTCCACTATACCTTTCCAATTATTGTGTAAACGGATGTATTTATTGTCCATACCATCATAAAAACAAACATATAGCAAGAAAAAAACTTACTCAAGAAGAAATTAAAAATGAGGTAATTGCACTTCAAGATTTAGGTCATAAAAGACTTGCCTTAGAAACTGGAGAAGACCCTATAAACTCTCCTATAGAATATGTTCTTGAAAGTATAGAAACTATTTATAGCATAAAACATAAAAATGGTGCTATAAGAAGAGTTAATGTGAATATTGCAGCTACAACTGTTGAAAATTATAAGAAATTAAAAGATGCTGGCATAGGTACTTATATATTATTCCAAGAGACTTATAACAAGAAGATATATGAAGAACTTCATCCAACAGGACCAAAACATGATTATGCTTACCATACAGAAGCTATGGATAGAGCCATGGATGGTGGTATTGATGATGTTGGTCTTGGTGTATTATACGGACTTAATATGTATAGATATGACTTTGTTGGTCTTCTTATGCATGCAGAACATTTAGAAGCTGCTAAAGGAGTTGGTCCACATACTATAAGTGTACCAAGAATAAGACCAGCTGATGATATAAATCCAGATGAATTTACTAATGCAATTTCTGATGATATATTTGCAAAAATAGTTGCAGTTCTTAGAATTGCAGTTCCTTATACAGGAATTATTGTTTCAACTAGAGAATCTCAAAAAACAAGAGAAAGAGTTCTTGAACTTGGAGTCTCTCAAGTAAGTGGTGGATCTTCTACAAGTGTTGGTGGATATGCTAAAAAAGAGAAAGAAGAAGAAAATTCAGCTCAGTTTGATGTAAATGATAATAGAACTTTAGATGAAATAGTAAATTGGTTACTTGAAAAGGGACATATTCCAAGTTTCTGTACAGCTTGTTATAGAGAAGGAAGAACTGGTGATAGATTTATGACTCTTGTTAAATCTGGACAAATAGCAAACTGTTGCCAACCTAACGCTCTTATGACATTAAAAGAATATTTAGAAGATTACGCATCAGAAGATACAAAGAGAAAAGGCGAAAAAGTAATCCAAGATGAAATTCATAGAATTCCAAATGAAAAAGTTAAAAAAATAGTTGAAGAAAATTTAAAAGAATTACACTCTGGAAAACGTGACTTTAGATTTTAATAACCTAAAATAAATGTGGAGATATTTAATTTAAAATTAAATATCTCCATTACTTTGTTTTGGAAATTTATCAAACTATGATATTATTTAGCATTATTAAATTAAAAATTTTTTATGCTTATTTTAAACTTTTTTAATCTGTATTACTAGTTATTTTTTTGTTTCTTTTCACTATAATATAATATCAAATCAAGTGTTGTTCCTACTGCTATCCCCATAACCATACCTATGATTAAATTGCCAAACACTAATCCTAACGCTATTCCAAATGGCATACATAATAGCATATTAGTAGTTTTATATTCATTATCATTACTTTTTTCACTCATAAATTTCTCCATTCAATTAATAAATAGTAAAACACCATTTTCTTATTTACACAATCACACCATATAATTTTTAACCCTTGTAACTATTTATTAATATCATTATATTTAATTCTCGATAATTTTAAATTAAACCTATTTTTTTCTTTTCAAAACAGCTATTATTTCTCTAGTTTTACCATAAGCTGCATTAGTTGAAACTATTGATACTAGTTCCCAGCCTTGATTTCCTAAACTATTTAATTCTAAATCAAAATTTTCCACATCTAATATCCCACCAAAACTACCTTCAGCTTGAAATTTAGTACTTAAATATTCCCACTTCTCCATTATCAAATCACCTCGAACTATATTACTATATAAATTTAAATCTTTAACTATATTTTAGAATAATGTTGATATTATTACAGTTTTTAAGGAAAACGTAAAAAGCCTTATCTTAATTTATTAATTTAACAAATAATGGTACTACTGATATAAAAGGTATAAATGTTGCTGGAAATCCCTTATACCATTTTTTATTATATATAAAACAAACTATAATCCAATTTATTACGCACCCTAAAAATATTAAGCATACCCCATAAAATAAATACATAGAATTATTGCTTACTTTATATATGCTTGAAAGTAATATTGTATAAAACAAAAAATCTCCAAGTCCTTTTGTTGGTACAGCATTTCTATTTTCTAACGACATTCCATATACTATTAATTTTGCCATCAGTTTTTTATTAGACATAACCTTTGCATTTGTAGTTTTTGAGCCTCTTTTAGTGAAACTTAAAATATCAAATATGGATAACATAATCCCCATTGAAATTGCACTTGTTACTGGAATAAGCCTTCCTATTAAAGTTCCAATAAAAAGTACACATATCATACATATCCAACTATACATAATCAAATAATCTTTTTCATATGGTTTTTTAATATACATTATTAAAAATACAACTCCAATTATAGAAGGTATTAAAAGCCAAACCACACTTGATGAATTTTTAATTATTAAATACATAACCCCTAAGGATACTATCATTATTAAAATAGAATGTATAATTGACTCAATAAGTTTTCCTTTTAATTCTGACATCTATATTGCCCACCCCTTAAATTAAAGTATAAATTATTTATCTATTTTGTACGGATTCTTTCCTTTTACCAAACATAAAATCATATATATACCCCAACTAACTATAAATACAACTGAACTTCCCTCACAAAATCCTAATGTAAAATCACTTAAATCATTTCTAAATATTTTACTTAGACAAAAAAACAAATATCCAATCAAAGAAATTATTAACATAAAATATTGAAATCTTTTTTTCACCTTTAATTTCCTCCTATATAAAAATAATTCTTTCAATTTTTAATAACTAACTTTCCTTTGCAAAGTTAGAATATCTTATACTACCAGCTGTAAAAAACACTAAGGCTATTAATACTAATACAAATATATTTGGAAATAAAATGGATTTTTCTATACTATCCAAACACCAGTAAAGCGGTGTAAACTTACTTAATACTCCAAGTATTTTAGGATATTTATTAGATGTAGCTTCTAATGTTCCTGTAAAATAGATAGAAAACATTATTAATGAACTTATAGTTATAATAGCTGTAGCAATATTTGAATCTTTGAAAATTCTATTCACCATTACAGCTAGACTTACAGATATTATACTCATTAAAATAATATTTAATAGTAAAAACCCAAAATTACTGAAATTTATACCAAAAGCAAATTTCATGACCATAAATGAAGCCATATACATAGTAGTCTGAGTAATGATCATAGATAAATAAATGCTGCCTATTATAGCGTATCCATTATTATTAGTACTTAAAAATCGCTCTAATATCTTTTCTTTTCTTAAATTTAATAAATCCGAACTTATACCACTTGAAAATGACAGCATAAAAAACATTAATAGTACTATTGGCATAAAATCTTTAGCATTCATTTTTCCTTTTTCCGTCGTATATTTTAAATTAATAAAATTTTTATTAATTTCTTTTTCATTATTTATTAAGTTCTCACTTTCTAACATCTTAATTTTAGCAAGCTTATTAATCTTTTCTTCCAATTGAAATTCAAATAAATTTGTAGTATTTCCTTCTTCAATTTTATAAACATTAATATCTGGTTTCGTACCCTTTTGGATTGAAGTAGTAAAACTTTCTGGTATTTCATATATTGCAATTACTGAATACTTTTTTAATTCTTTTAAAGCTACTTCTTTATTATTATAAAGTTTTACTCCTTTAAAATCAGATAAAACTTCTTTCCCTAAGCTTCCTTTATCAAGATTTATAATTCCAACATTTACAGTTAAGTTTTCTTTATTATCATCACCCAAAACATTATTTACAAAAAATACACATGCAATAGGAATAATAAACATAAATATGAGATTCTTATAATCCTTAAAATTTTTTTTGCAATTTACTAGTACCATATAAAAAAACCTCATTATTACTCCTCCCATCTTATATTAATCTTTATTACTGATATTAAATATAAACAACCTGCTACAATTAGCATTAATAAAAGCTCTTTTGAAAAATTAGTAATTGAATTTGTAATAATACAACTCTTATAAACCTGTGATAACATATTTCCTGGAGCAAAGTTTGTAAGTGATCTAACAGTTTGATTTCCTATTACATCTACAGGAATAAATCCACCTCCAAATATTATTTGGAAGTACATAAGAAATATAACTATTATATTCGCAATTTTTTTATTAAAAAACGCTATTATAATGCCAGAAATACAAGCTATTAAAACACTTTGACAAATTAATATACAGAATAAATTAATTGGATTAGTATCTTTAAAAGCAAAGCCTGCAACTCTAAACCCTAAAAGATAGACAAGTCCAAATATAAAACTAGAAATAAAAAATATTATTAAATCTAAATTAAAAAAATTCATCTTTGTCATTGGTGTTGATATTAACCTTTTAAAACTCCCATTTTCCTTATCTAAATTGTAAGAAGCTATACATGACATAACAATAGTAAACATCATATATGTCATAAGTGTAGCTGCCTGATTTTCCATTGAAGTTAATACTCTTTCAGCTTTTACAATAGTAGTATTAAGACTAGATTTTTCATAAAGCTTAGTTATTTTTTCATTTATCGTTGCATATAAGTTATACTTATTCTCTATATCAGATAAAGCTATCTTATTTTGAATTACAATATTCTCGCTAACTTTTTCCCCATATTCTCTTATAAGATTGGTTATTATTAATTCATTAGTAGATGAAATTCTCTTCTTTTCATCTATTTTTATAGTAGTTTCCTTAGCATTTATTAAATTCTCTTGATAATTTTTAGGTATTATTAAAATATAATCTCCTTTATTTGTAATATTAAATATCTTCTTCATATCATCGCTATTCAAAAGTTCTTTAAAAGAATTAGATAATTTACTATTATCCTCATCAATTAGTGTTATATTTATCTTGTCTCTATTTACTTCAGGTTTAAAATGTTCCTTTTGAGAATTACCAATAATTAAAGCTAATATTAGAGGAAATACACAAAACATCAAAAGAACATTCTTCCAACCATAAACTAAAGATTTAAGTGTCACCATTATAGTTGCTTTTATTCGCATTTCACTTTCCTCCTAATCCCTAAGTTTTTTACCTGTAAGAGATAAAAACACTTCTTCTAAAGATGCCTCTTCAATATTTAAATTGATTACTTTTCTGTCTTCTTTAATTATTAACTCTAATAACTTTTTCATTTCAAAGGTATTATCATCAACAGAAATAGCTAGTTCATTCTCCTTTATACTGCAAGTTTTAACTCCATTTATACCTTTTACCTTTATCATAAATTCATCATCTAACTTATCCACTTTTAATTTTATACTTCCATGAATACTTGCCATTGATTTAATCATCGCCTTAGAACCACTTGCTATTTCTTTGCCTAAATCTACTATAAATATATTATTACAAAGCTGCTCAACCTCTTCCATATAGTGAGATGTATATATTATAGTTGTTTTATTTTCCCTATTTATTTTTTTTAAAAACTCAAATATATAATTCCTTGATTGAGGATCAACCCCTACAGTTGGCTCATCTAAAATAAGAATTTTAGGTCTATGCATTATGGCTACGGCTAAATTTAATCTTCTTTTCATACCACCTGAAAACTTTTTAACTTTTTCTTTTCTTTTATCACTTAAACCAGTAACTTCAAGTGCCTCTTCTATTCTTTCTTTTAAAAGTTTTCCCCCTAATCCATAGAAAGCTCCAAAATACTCCAAATTATCATAAGCTGTCATAGTCTCCATAAGTGCTAATTCCTGAGGTACTAATCCAATTAATTCCTTAGCCTGCAATGGCTCTTTTGAAATTGAGTATCCACCTATAGTTACATCTCCACCATTTGCTTTTAAAATTCCTGTCATTATATTTAGTAGAGTAGATTTTCCTGCTCCATTAGGTCCTATTAATCCAAATATATCAGCTTCATTTATGTCAAAAGAAATATTATCTAAAACTAACTTATCATCAAATCTTTTAGTTACGTTTTTTACACTTATAATACTCATAAAATTAACCTCCTTAAATCTTCTAATTATATTTTAGAAAATTTAAGGAGGCTTTCCTAGTACTGTTAGTAACTATAAGAGTTACTTAAGTCATCTTTATAATTACTTTCCTAATATTTTAGCCCATATTTCACTTTCAAATTCACAACCAACATGCCACTTCCACTCTTGCTCTCTAACTCCAGATTCATACATTAACCACGCCTCTGAATATTCAACTATATTTTTAATGTTTAATACTCTTCCACTTTTAAATTTAATTTTCAAATCATCTAGTCCTAAAGTCACATTATCAACAGCATTATCTTCACTCCACATAATCATAGATAGTTCATAAGCTTTCACAGGTTCTTCATTATGCGGAGAATTACTTATTGGAAATTGTTTTATTCTATTTTCCCATTCTTGTTTAGAATCAAACCACCAATCACTTTCTATATGTAATGCAATATTTTGAGGTAACAAAGCATTATTAAATGTTTCATGCCCATCCCTTGAAAATATAAGTGTATAAAACTGACAAAAAGCAAATTCTTTTAATTGTGTATTTTTTAATAATATATTTATAAACTGTTCAATCTGCTCTTTTTGATTAGTTAACATTATTGGATTACCCCTACTTAATATTTATTAGTATATATATTGAAATCATCTAGTATATACTTACAACAATTTGTTGTTTGTTTTCTAATGCACTTTCATAAAACTCTATAATATTCTTATATTCATTTGCAAGCTCTTCAAATAATTCTAACTTTTCATCTTCTCTCCAAATATCAGGATATATTTCATTGTTTCTAAATTCTTCAATATTAAATCTATTTTTTAACTCCTCTATATTAACATCTTTTAAAGCTTTAACGATAGAATCTAAATCTTTAGATTCTATATATGCAATATAACCATCTTCATCTGATGGGCTAAATGTCTTCACTCCCATAATAGCTTGACTTAAAGGATTATCTTCTATTCTATCTGTTGCTGAGGATCCTACAAGTAAAAAATGAAGTCCATCCCACAATTTATCCACAGAATATATGTCTTCATCATTTTCACTTAAATTTTCAATTTCTTCTATTATTTCATCAATATCTAAATTTCTAAATTCATTTAATGTTTTCTTATCAACTTTTAAATAATCACATATCATACTCATAAATTCACCCTCCAATTAACTTTTATTTTTATTACTTTTATGACAAACACCAATTTTACACACTACTTATCTGTACATTTAATACATATTAATCTATTATTTTATATACCTAAAATAAAACTCTGCTCACTATTATCCAAATTTACATTTCAGCGATATTGTTTTTAAACGCAAATATTGTAAGCTGAGTTCTATCTCTAAGCTCTAATTTTGAAAGTATAGAACTTATATTATTTTTTATAGTTCCTTCTGATAAAAATAATACTTCACCAATTTCTTTATTACTAAAACCATTTGAAACCTCTTTAATTATAGCTATTTCTTTATCACTTAAATCATATTTACTTTTTATACTATCTATATTGCTACTTTTATTGTAGTTTATATTTTCATTAAGTATTTTAGAGGCCACTTCTGGATGAACTACAACATTTCCTTTAATACAACTTTTAATCGCTTCATAAATTAAATCATAATCACTATCTTTTAAAATATACCCTGATGCTCCATAATTTAAAGCCTGATGTATATATTCTACATCATTAAAAGTAGTTAATATTAAAATCTTAATATCTTTAAATTCATTTTTAATAAGTTTTGTCCCTAAAACGCCATCACATTTTGGCATTCTAATATCCATAAGAATTAAATCTATATCATTTTTTCTGCAATTGCTTAAAGCTTCTTCTCCATTAGAAGCTGATGCCACTACATCTATATCTTCATATGTGTTTAATATAAGTTCCATTCCACTTCTAACAAGTTTCTCATCATCTACAACCATAATTTTAATCTTGTTCATATTCATCCCCCTGAGAATAAATTTTTAAATTCTCTATTTTATTTATTTCAACCTTAACTAAAAAGCCTTCACCACTTATAGAATCGTAACTAAAAAATCCCCCTATTTCCGTTACTCTTTCTCTCATACTTTTAAGTCCTACCCCTTCAACTATATCTGTTTGCCCTATACCATTATCCTTTAAAGTAACTATTAATTTGTCATCTATAAAATTCATAGTTATATTTACAACAGTAGCCTTTCCATGCCTTACACTATTAGATAAAAACTCCTGAACTATTCTATATAAAACAAATGATTGATCTGAATTTAATCTCCATTTTTCTTTACTAAATCCTAAGCGTACTTCTATTCCTGTAAGCTTTTTAAAATTTTTTATAAGCTCCTCTATTGCCAAGATTCCTTCATACTCTTCAAATTCTTTAGGTTTAATTTCCCTTACAGCCATTCTAACTTCATTCAAGCTTTTTTGAGTAAAAACCCTAAGTTCTTTTGTTAGTTCATTTAAAGTTTTATCATCCTTAGCCGTTAATCTTTCAATAGCACCTAGCTGGATAGCTATAGTTGAAAGTGCATGACCCACGCTATCGTGTATCTCTCTTGAAAGCCTATTTCTTTCTCTAAGGAGCGTTAATTCCTCTACAGAACTCGCATATATTTCCAAATCACGGTTAGCATTTTTAAGTTTTTCTTCTGATATTCTAATCCTATCATAAAGCTCTTGTGCTTCTACCTTTTTATCATTTTCATCTTTAACCAAATATAATATAGCTATAAAAATTCCAGGTATAAATATATTTAGATATTTAAATTCAAGATTATTATTTAAAGAAAATACTATTCCTTGCACTATAATTAAAATATTAAATATATGTTTGCTTGGTGCTTTAAAAAGTGTATTACTATCCATTGCTTGAAGTACTAAATAAGCTATAAGATAACCACCTATATATTTATATGCTATTATACTTAAGATCACTTCCAATAAAAAAGAGACTTTCTTCATGTGATCATTTTCTAAAGAAAAAAACCTTACTTGATTATTTATTATAAAAATTAGAATAAATAATACCTCTTTACTACCAACACTTATAGAATTCATTAATATACTTGCTAAAAGACTTAATATTATAAAATACTTTATAGAAATATGTAACTTCTTATTCCACATAATAACTCCTTAATTGTAATTTATAAATATTATAGCATATTAAAAAATTACTTTATATTTATAAATACTAAATAAATTTCTAAAAAAGAGATTCTATTAGCTATTCAATCTCATCCTAATTATCACTAATAAAACCTCTTATACTTACTAATATTTTATTTTACAACTTCCCATAATGCTTTACAGACATCTGGTGTCCAATCTTCAAGTGCTGTATGAGCTTGTAAGCACTTATACTTTTCTGCATTATATTTTATAACATCACCTACCTTATAATTAACCTTGCTTGTCCACTCAGATTGAAATTTAGCTGTCCATAGTGTACTTGCTGCTTCTGGTGTCCATCCCTCTAATGCTTTATGTCCTAAAGTACATTCATATTCTTTACTGTTGTAACTAACAATATCACCTATTTTATATTCATTATCTACCTTCCATAAATCAAAATTTTTTTTTAATAGGCCCTTATACATTACATCAAGTAGCTCACCTCTAGAATCTTGGGTATATTCCCAACACATTATTCCACCTAACTTCTTATCTTTTATATAATTTACCTTTTCACCTATTGATTGTTCATCCTCATAAGAAATAAATATGTCACCATTATATAAATAAGGCATCTTAGCTTCATCATCCCAATATCTTGTAAATCCATTTTTATTTATATAATCATCTTTTAATCTAGTAAAACTTAACTTCATATTGTTTGAACTTTTAAAAGTTTGGAATAACCCATTATTTTCATTTTTGACACCATACCAGTCTTGTGAATAATTTGGTACCCCCAATACTAATTTATTAGGATCTATTCCTGTTTTTAAAAATGTTTTTATAGTATCATCCCCTGTTGTTTGCCAATTAGGATTTTTAGAAGATTTATATAATCCACTTGCATGTCCTGTGGTTGGCGACCAACTGCCTTCATATGCATATCCCATCAAATAAATTTTATCGACTAACTTAGATATTTTATCAAATTCTATATTATCTATTGACCATCCTCCTACTGGAGATGCATAAGTTAATAAATAGTGCTTTCCATCTTCTTTTCCTAGCTTGTCCAAGGAATCTCTAAAATCTTGCATAAGTAAGGTATAGTATTCCCTCTCTTCTGGCTTCTTATTTTCTGGTTCCCAAGGTAAACCAACAGGAACTTCCCAGTCTACATCTACTCCATCCATATTATATTTCACTAGCAAATCAGTTACATCTTTTATAAATGCACTCCTTCGTTCCTTTGTCTTTGACATTTCTCCAAACTTCTTTTCAGCATCTCCACCCAAAGATAATGAAACTCTAAGATTAGGATATAAACTCTTTAATCTTTTTACCTCGTCTAAACTTGTTGTTTTATCTGGAATCTCCAACCTATAAGTGTTTTCATTTATCCTTCCAAAGGCTATTATAATATCTGTTAATTTATCACCTTGTATATCCTCAGCCTTCCAATATCTGTATAAAGGTAAATAACTAACTATAACATTTTTATCTTTTGTTTGCTGTATAGAGTTACCATCTTTTAACTCTACACCTTTTGTATTAATGTTGGTTGTTGAAAAAACGCCTAGAAAAACTGTAGTTGCCATTAAAATACTTAATACTTTTTTCATGGTACACCTCCAATTTAATCAAAGTAATAAAATTACTTTAATTAAATTTTATACCATTAATGTATACCTTTTCAATAGCTATTTATAAGCTTTTATAAATATTTTTGAATAATTTAATGCAATTTTTCTAATGCTTATATAGATGATTAAATTATTTTAAGGTAAGCATAGGTGATTTTATGGAAAAGTATAAAAAAATATTTATATGCATTCTTTTTTTTAGCATGCTTTTTATTATTCCTCCTACTAAAGTTTATGCTTTTAATATGGCTGCACAAAAAAATTATATTATTTTTATTGATATTAATGAACTTACATTATCACTGGTTGATAAAGAAACAAATAAATTCGAAAAAACGTATCCAATTGCCATAGGTAAATTAGAAACTCCATCTCCTATGGGGCAATTTAAAATAGCAAATAAAGCTATAAGGAAAGAACCCCAATTCGGAAATTATTGGTTGGGACTTAGCGTTCCTTGGGATACTTTTGGAATTCATGGAACTTCTAGACCTGGATCAATCGGCACAATGGGTTCTAATGGATGTATTAGAATGTCTAATGGGCATATAAAGGAAGTTTTTTCACTAGTAAATATCAATACTTCCGTGATTATCTATAGTGGTCCTAATTGGCTTTTTTCCCCTTACGTTAGAACTATTAAGCCAAATTGTAAAGGTGCAGATGTATATGGAGTTCAGAATAGATTAACAGCTCTTGGCTACTATAATGGTCCTATAGACGGAATATATAATTACAAGCTAGAATTAGCTATTTCAAAATATAGAAAAAATAATAACTTTAATGATGGGAATACAATTGATGAAAAACTTTTAAATCATATGGGAATTATAAAATTTGAATAATTACATAAGAATAAAGTGTCTACTCTACCACTTAATGAATAATTGACAATTGTGGTTGAAAGGCACTTGTTTTCATTTATTTGAACTCTTTTATCATCTTCCAAATTAAAGTTATTCTAAGCTTATCACTTATTAACTCTGATTTTATTTCATGCCCCATTTGATTAACTAATTGTTTTGTTATAGCTAAACCAAGACCTGTTGATTTTCCTGTTCTAGCTCTATCTGCTGTAAAAAATCTATCAAATAAGTGCTCCGCATCTTCTTTAGTTAAGTTCTTAGCAGTATTTTCAAAAAAGGTTATAACCGTATCTTCTTGCTTTTTTAGCGAAAATACCACATCTCCTTGACCATACCTCAAAATGTTTTGTATTAAATTTGATATAACTCTCTTTATAGCTACCTCATCACCAATTATAAAATATGGTTTTTCATCTATTTCTACTATTGGATTTATATTAGCCCTTAAAAAATCATTATAAAAACTTCCTAAAACCTCACACATTACATTACTTATGTTTATAGATGCCATATTAAATTTGTATTCATTTCCCTCTAATCTAGACAAATCATAAAAGCTACTTATAAGTCCTTCTAGGTCTTTTGTTCTATTCTTAACTATATTTAGATATTGCTTACGTTCCTCTTCCTTTATATTATCATCTTCAATTAGTTGAATATACCCCATTATTGATGTTAAAGGCGTTCTTAAGTCATGTGACATATTTGCTATAGCTTGCCTAACCTCTAAATCTATATTTTTATGTTCCGCTTCTGATTTTTGCTTTTCTTCTATACTTTTATTGATTTCTGCTATAAGGCCTTTAATTTCTTTATTTGAATTTGTTGCTAATATTTTTGAATTAGTCTTTGTTCCGTTTATTTTTTTCAATTGATTCTTTATATTTCTGATTTCCTTTAATGATAAGGTATAAAGGGTAACAACTATCCCTATAATCGCTAACAAAACTATAATTACAAACAACTGCATAGATATTACCCTCCTGATTTTATTTAATTTCTTTTTTGTTCATATAGATAATGGATAAACCTGTAAATAAAATAATATATATTATTCCCATAGTAATTGCGTATAATATATTATTTTGTTTTAATCCTTCCTGCACAATATCCTTTAATTTATTAGTAATTAAAATATTCTGTACAACGTCAAATTTACTCCAGAAAAATGTAGATACTATCTCAACTGCTACTTTATCAAAAATAATTATTACTAGATATAGCGTAATAGCTATATTATTATTTTTAATTAAAAAAGATAATAATGTTAACATACATATACATGCAATCCAAAGTGGTGTAGCTAGCAACATTTTTTGAAATCCTAATACTATAACATTTACTACATTAGTGTTTACTCCATATAAAGAAAAATATAATACAAAAAATATACTTAGTATTATAATTTGTGCTATAAATGCAAAAATAACTGTTGTTATAATTTTTCCAACCACCATTTTGGTTCTTGACAATCCAAAAGTTAAAACATTTCTAACTGTATCAGTTTTATTCTCTTCAGCTGTAACAAAATCAACAAACCCTGCAATTATAAATGTAGGTACTATAATACCAAAATCCAACATAGCAGATAAAGCTTCAGTCCGTGAATCTACACCTAGTATTAAAAATGCTATATTAGCTAATATAGCTAATGCAACAAATATTGATGTATACATCCAAAAGTATTTTCTATTAAAATTTCTATAAAGTTCTGCATTTATATAATTAAGCATTTTTATTACCTCCTACTAAATTCATAAAATGTTCTTCTAACTTTAAACTACTTTGATTTAGTGAGAATAATAAAACTTCATTCTTAACTAAAGCTTCTGCTATCTTTTCTGGCATATTAACATTATCATATATTCTTATTTCATTATCATTTAAAACTTCATATTCCTTACTATTTAAATTATTTTCTAGAATAGTAACTGCTTTTTTAGGGTCATTTACCTTAACAGATATATATTGCCTACACTTTTCACTTAATTGTTTAGCTGATATTTGTTCTAAAAATTCCCCATTATTTATAAATCCATACTCTGTTGCTATATGTTCTAATTCACTTAATATATGACTAGAAATTACTATGGTAGTATTCTTTTCCCTATTAAGCTTTAAAAGTAATTCTCTTAACTCCACTATTCCAGATGGGTCAAGTCCATTTATAGGTTCGTCTAAAACTAATAAATCTGGATCCGCCATTATAGCAAGAGCTAAGCCTAACCTCTGTTTCATACCTAATGAAAAGTTTTTAAATTTCTTATTACCAACATTTTCAAGACCGACTAAATCTAATACTTCATCAACACACTCTTGTTCAACTATTCCTCTTTGCATTCTGTAATATTCTAAATTTTTTTTTGCTGACAAATAAGGATAAAAGCTAGGTGTTTCTATCATACACCCAATTCTTCTTCTAGAATTATTTAATCCTTTAATAGAACTTTCTCCAAAAAGTTCTACTTCTCCATTTGTGGGTATAGTTAATCCACATATCATTCTAAGAATAGTAGTCTTACCAGCCCCATTTTTCCCTACTAATCCATATATGCTTCCTTTTTTAACTTCTAAACTTATGTTATTTACTGCATTATTGTTTTTATATCTTTTAGTTAAATTTTCAGTCTTTAATATTATTTCATTCACTTTAATACCTCCTTAAATGACAATCCAAATTTTAATTTGGCTAATAACCAAATTTCTATATTCTTATATTAAATCTAAATATATAAAATACTATAAGAAAATCCTTAAGAAAGTATTAAGATTAAAACTTTAAAGCTTACTTATTCTCCAAGCTTATATCCAATTCCCCATACAGTATGAATATATTCATTTTCTTTATCAAATTTAGCTATCTTAGAACGTAAATTACTTACATGAACATTTATCGTATTATCATCACCTAAAAATTCATTTTTCCATACTGTTTCAAATAGATTAGCCTTGGTAAAAACTTTGTTAGGATAACTTATTAAAACTTCTAATATTGATAGTTCAATTGCTGTAAGACTTAAGGTCTTTCCTCTTACTGTGGCCTGCAAAAGTTCTTTATCAAAAATTAATTCTTTATATTTAAGCAAATTCTTTTCTTCATTACTTTTTGAAAATAACATATATCTTCTTAGTTGTGCCTCAACCCTAGCCAATACTTCTTTAACATCAAACGGTTTTGCTACAAAATCATCTGCCCCTAACTTTAATACCTCTATTTTAGTATCTTGCATTGTTTTTGCTGATATAACTATTATTGGCATAGTCTTTAACATTCTTATATCTTTTATAAGTTCTTCACCAGTAACTCCTGGTAACATCAAATCAAGCAATACAAGTTGAAAATCATAATACTCAAAACACATTTTTGCTTCTGAACCTGAAAAAGCCTGTCTGACACTATACCCTTCCTTCGTTAATATTTTACAAAGTAAGTTGTTTATATCTGCATCATCTTCAACTACTAATATATTTATATTTTTTGTAATATCACTCATAAATTATCTCCTTAACCTTATTTTAAATTAATATTTAAATATACCCTTAATATCAAAACTTATATAACTATACTTAATAAATTATTTTATATTTTATTTTATCATAATTAACCATATTGTTGAAATATATTCTATTTGTTGATACTGTATAACTTTTCATATTTGGATTATACTCAACCTCATAATAAAACCTATGAAATTTATATAATAAATATATTATTTCATAGGTTCTATAATTAAACTATTATTTTCTATTTATTTATATTAAGGCCTTTAGCTATTTTGTAATATAAATTTCTCTTTCATATTAAATAAAAATTTGTTATTTATAATACTTAAGCCATTAAATAATATATTCTTTCACCTAACGTTAATCCATCTGGTTGCCATTTCCTCATAGAGCAATCTATTACCTTGTATGGAAGTTTAGCCTCCTTAATAAATTTTAAAAATTTACTATCAAGCCAAGGCGGTGTCCATGCCCCTGATCTACAAATATGTAGCTCTGATATTTCAGTATTTTTTTTAATATTATTAATTGACATAAAATTTACATTATAAGCATTACTTATTTCTTTAAAGTCATCTGGAGATTCTATTGTAAAAGGACTATATATAATATCCGCTTCATTTATATACTTGTCCTTAAAAAGTTTGCCAAGCCAATTAGCACAATTCACTTCAAATTCCAAGGATTCTAATCCACCATATCCTAAATCTGAATGTGCATCAAATAGATAAATACCATCACATTCATTTTCCTTAGCCACATCATAAGCTAATGCATGTGAATCTGATACATATATATGTGCATCACTTTTAAAAACAAAATGTTTATTTAATTCTTTCCAAAAAGTATTCACACCTGCTGATAATAGAAATGCTTTTTTAAAATCTTTTCCTTGTTCCTTAAATTGAAAATACCGCTTGTACCATAAATTAATTATATTTCTATTACTCTCTATATATGAGCCCCAATTCTCCTTCTTTGTGTATATGAAATAATCCCAATCAATAGATAATAAATATTTTTTCATTACATCGCCTTCTTATCATATATTTTTAATATTAATGAACTACTACTTACTCACTATCGTTCATATTATAAAATAAAGGATTTAGCCATCTATTTAAGGTATATATAGGAAAACTCACTTACTATTTTAACACTTTACATTTATAGCAAATGCTTAAAATAACAAACTTATTATAAGAAACATTACTATATTTTAAATTTTTGTACCATTTCATTAAGCTTTTGGGCAAGTTCTGCTTGACTTTGAGCAGTAACTGCTACTTGTTCTATAGCTTTTGTTGTCTCATCCATACTCTCTTTTATCATTTCTGTTTGCTCATTAGAATTTTGAGCTGTTATAGCCATGTTTTGTACTGCTCCACTTACCTGTCCTACTGTAGCTGTAATCTCTTCTGACATAGATGCAATTTCTTCTGACATTTTACTTACAAAATCAGAATCCTCATAATATTGCTTCCCTGTTTCTCCATATCCATCAAATTGTGCATGTACATCATTATCAATAAACTCTAATATATCACTTCCAGTATCAATACTACTTTTGAATGCGATTTGGACTTTACCTATAGTTTCTTGTATATTTGATACTGCTTGTGAAGATTGTTCTGCAAGTTCTCTAACCTCTTCTGCTACTACTGCGAAACCTTTTCCTTGTTCTCCAGCCCTAGCTGCCTCTATAGCTGCATTAAGTGCAAGTAAATTAGTCTGTTCTGCTATACTCGCTATAGTATCAGCCATAATTTTTATACTCTCTACTACTTTCCCATCTTCAATTGCTTTTTCCATATTCTCTTTCTTTTCAATAGCTACTTTTCTAGTTTTCTCTATAGCTTTTTGACTATTATTCTTAACTTCAGTAGCTCTTTCTTTAGCTTTATTGGCATTATCGCTTCCATCCATAGCTTTTTGTGAAAGAACATTTATACTTGAGTCCACTTCCTGTATAGATGCACTTATTTCCTCAGTAGAAGCTGTCGCTTCTTCCATTCCACCTGCAATGTTTTTAACTGCATCATCTATTGTTACAACCTTTGAGGTTAATTCTTCCACAGTTGCTGAAAGTTCTTCAGAAGATGCACTTATATCTTGAGAATTATCCATAATTAATTTAACTAAATTGCTTACATTTTCTTGAGCTTTATTTAACGCCCTTCCTGTTTGTCCAAATTCACTTTTTGTCTTAACAGAAATTGGAGATGAAAAATCATAATGCGCTAATCTTATTGCAAAGTCTTTTATCTTATTAAGTGATCTCTCAATATCTTTTGCTATAAGTAATCCAATTAAAACTGCAATCAAAACGCTTGCAACACTTAATATACTTATTATTTTATTCATTCTAAGATATGTAGAATGAATATCTTCATTATGCATTTTAGACTCATTTAGATTTATTTCTATCACTTTATCTAAACTTTCAAACATCTTTTCTCTTACTTCTGGTATATTTTTATATTGTTTTTCTACTTCATCAAATTTATTCTCATCTATATACTTAACAACTTTTTCTCTTAGAATTCTATATTCTTTTAATCTGCTTTTAAAATCTTCAAACATTTCCTGTTCTTTAGCTGCTTGTCTTCTATTATCTATGGTAGGTATTTTTTCATAACTTTCAATATATTTATTGTTTTCAAGCATATTTTTTTCAATATCTTTTTCTAATTCTTCCTTCTTATTTGAATCGCGTACATATATTAATTGCAATACATCACTTTTAATTTCTGTTAAGTTTTCTTTCATATCTGTAAGCATATATACACTTTGTAAATTATCATTATACATTTCCTCGGCATTTTTGTTTACTTGTTTAAGTGACACAACACCTACTACTCCAACTATCCCAACAAGTATAGCTACAATTAAAAATGATATAATTAGTTTAGTCTTTACCTTTATATTTTTTATAAAGTTCATTTGTTTACTCATCCCTTCCTATTAAAATATTATACTTACTCCCCTTTTTACAATAATCAGCTTAATTCTATCACATTCGATTATAAGTGACAAATTAATCCACTGAATTGAATTAATTTGCACTTTCAAAAACATTTTATAATTTATATTGTATATACTCATATAAAAAAAGAATGTATAACATTTTCCTACCTTGTTTAAAAATCCAAGTATAAAAAAATTTATACACCCCTTATTTAATTAACAATAGTGAACAAATTATCCAATTAACACCATACCTATTTTAACTATATTATATATATTTAGAAGTATTAAAAATAATAAAAGAATGTTAAATACTTTAAGTATTTTATTAGATTCTAGTGCCCTATTAAGCTTTGCTCCAAATACTCCCCCAAGTATACCCCCAACTATCATATAAGGTAAAACACTTAAATTATAACCAGAAAGTCCTGTGGTTGTAATTATTTTTGTAAGTTTTGCACCTTGAGAGAATAATATTGTTAATATAGAATTTACAGCCGCTTCCTTAGTATTCATAGAAAAGAAGAGAATTAATATACAAACATTTATAGGTCCTCCTCCAATACTCAAAAACGAGCCTAAAAATCCTAAAAATAGACCTATAATCATACAATAAAATAAATTCTCAACATAATAACTTCTATACTTGTCCCTGTTATTCATATATACATATACAAATACAATAAGAAGCGCTAATATTATATTCTGAAATAACGCGACTATTTGTCCATTAGTTGCTTTTAAGATAATACACATAGTACTATCTCCTAATATACCTCCAACTACTGAACCTATACCTATTAACGTTGTTTTCTTTATATCTATTTTAAATTTATATCTAATCTGTTTTATAATAGAAACTACTGACATAGAAAAAACTGTGAATGAAGATAAAACACTTATGGTTGATACGTTATAATCGCCTAAAAAATCTAATATTGGCTTTATTATAACGCCGCCACCTAACCCTACCATGGATCCAATTGTTGTTGCTACTAATGCTATTAAAAAATATAAAATCGTCATATCTATAACCTCCATGGAAAATATGTAATTAAATTTGCTGCAAACCAAAAACTATAATTTAAATAGAATTTGTTTTGCAGCATTATTTTTGTAAAATCTTTATTAACCTAAAATTTTCAAATTGAAAGATACTATTGATAAAATTATTAATACTATTATTACTCTAGTTGAGTTCATATTCTTTCTACCTAATAACCAATAAGTTAATCCAACTATAGCTAATGGTACTAAGGCTGGCATTATCTTATCTAACATTTCTTGTGCTACTAGTTTTACTTTTCCTGATGTATATACATATGGTACCTTTGCTTTTATAACTGTTGGTATTAAACCTCCTATTACCATAAGTCCTAACATTGATGCTGATTCCGCTACGTTTTTAAGTACTCCACCTATTGATGATACAAGTTTTACCCCTTGCTTATATCCTGCCTTTATAAAACCTTTACTTATAACTATTTTTACTATGTTTGCTATTATCCATAAATAACATCCTATTGAGCTACCTTGTAGCGCCATATATGCTGCTATTGACCCAAATACAGTATTTAAAGTTACTCCAAATAACGTATCTCCTATTCCTGCTAAAGGTCCCATTAATCCAGTCTTTATAGCTGCTACTGCATCTTTTGATTTTGCTCCCTCTGCTTCTTCTATAGCTAAGTTTGCTCCTAATATAAATTGTCCCGTTACTACATTACAATTGAAAAATTGTAGGTGATTTTTTACTGCTTCATTTAATTCATCTTCTTTTTTGTATATTTTTCTTAATGCTGGCATCATTGCGAAGCAGTATCCTAAACCTTGCATTTTTTCATAGTTCCATGCTGTTTGTGATGCTAATAACCATCTTCTAAACACTTTATTTATAATTTTATTATCTAATTTCTTATCATCTAAAATTTGAGTTTCTTTTTCTACTACATTATTCATCTTCATCTGCACCT
>NZ_FQZB01000032.1 GCF_900141845.1 Clostridium cavendishii DSM 21758
CATGTTCAGCTGACTCATACTAATAGATCGAGGGCTTGACCAAAATAAAAGGTAATTAACAAAAACTAAGATTTATATATGCAATTTTCAGAGAACAAACTCTGAAAAAGGAAACTCAAAAGCTTTGGCTAATGAGTATTATTTCAAAAAGAAATCTAAGATTTCTGTGAAATAGCATCTGGTAATGATGCGTAATTTGGTAACACCCGTACCCATTCCGAACACGACGGTTAAGCAAATTACGGCTGATGGTACTGCACGGGAGACTGTGTGGGAGAGTAAGTGGTTGCCAGGTTTGTATGGTTCACTAGCTCAGTCGGTAGAGCACATGACTTTTAATCATGGTGTCCGGGGTTCGATTCCCCGGTGAGCCACCAAAGCTTCTCTATAATTTGAGTAGAGAAGTTTTTTTATTGATAAATAGATATATTAAGAAAAAAGACTCCTTAGTTAAATCTAATGAGTAAAGTCTTTTGACAAAATTAAGATTTTGAAAAGATTAATATCTGGTAATGATGCGTAATTTGGTAACACCCGTATCCATTCCGAACACGAAGGTTAAGCAAATTACGGCTGATGGTACTGCATGGGAGACTGTGTGGGAGAGTAAGTGGTTGCCAGGTTTATATGGTTCACTAGCTCAGTCGGTAGAGCACATGACTTTTAATCATGGTGTCCGGGGTTCGATTCCCCGGTGAGCCACCAACTATTACATATTTGATTAAAAAAGTACTTACTATTTAATATAGTAAGTACTTTTTTTAGATAATAATGAAAATAATCGAATTCAATTATTTATTTGTTTATTTCAGGGAACATAGAAGTAACTCTGTCTAAAATACCATTAATATGGGCTATAGCAGTACCAAAGTTAGTTATAGGAATATTTGAATCTTCAGATTTAACCAGTCTAGACATAAGTTGCTTTCTGGTGAACATACAACTACCACAATGAATTATAAGTTTAAAATCATTAAGATTTTCAGGAAAATCTACTCCGGTTAAGTTAACAAAGTTGAGATTACCACCAACTTTTTCTTCTAACCAAGTAGGAAGTTTCTCTCTTGCAATATCACCTTTTAATGCATGATGAGTACATGCCTCTGCAATTAATATTTTGTCACCAGGTTTTAAGGAATCAATTGTTCTAGCTCCTTTTACAAACATATCTAGATTCCCCTTATATCTAGCCATTAATATTGAAAAAGATGTTAATGGAACATCAGATGGAATAATGGAATTTACTTTTTTAAAGATTTGAGAATCCGTTATTACTAAATCTGGCTTTTCATTTAATATTGATAAAATATCAGGTAGTTCGCTATCCTTAACGGTTAGAGCCATAGCATCATTATCAAGAAGATCCCTAATAATCTGAACTTGAGGTAGAATTAATCTTCCCTTAGGGGCTTGAATATCTTGTGGTGCTACTAAAATAACCTTTGCTTTAGGCTTTAGTATATCTCCTACTAGGGTAATATTTTCGAAGTCTATTGGAGCATTTCTAATTATAGCTTGTTTAAATTCAGTAATATTATGCTTATTAGTAGCACTTACTCTAACAAAGTCTATTGGAAAGTCATTTCGTAATGAATTTTCATCTAAGGGATAAGTGTCTATTTTATTTATAACACCTATAACTGGAATTTTTTTCTCTCTTAATGTATCATACCATAGTTTTTCCTTAGAAAAATTAGTTGTTTCTCCTGTAAATAAAAGTATAGCTAAATCAGTTTTATCCATAACTTCTTCAGTCTTTTTGATTCTTAATTTTCCTAAAGAGCCTTCATCATCTAATCCAGCAGTATCTATTATTACTACAGGACCTAATGGGAGCAATTCCATAGATTTAAAAACAGGGTCTGTTGTAGTACCAGGTGTGTCTGATACAAGTGATATAGATTGATTAGTTAATGTATTTACTAGACTTGATTTGCCTGCATTTCTTTTTCCAAAAAAGGATATATGCAATCTATTTGCTCTAGGTGTATCTAGCATAAAATCACTCCTTTATATCAAAAATAATATTTTAATATTTATTTATATTAATTTAGAGCTCAAAATTATGGTTACTATATTCCGGTTACACTTAAATTGCTTTACAAGTTGTTTTTATTAAAATTGTTAAATGTAAGAGAATGTATAATTTTTTGATTTATTATGTGTATACTAAATCAAAAAATTAATAATTAATTAGTTATAGTAAACATTATTGGTTTAATAATTTTTTAGCCATTAATTATGAACTATTTTGGTCTACATTATATTATCATAAAACTCCTTTAAATATTATTTAATTATTATCTCTTAGTAATTGCAGATTTAACATTAACAAAAGGAATCTTTCCTAGCTTACCAGTAAGAGCACTTATCTCGTCAGTAGTACCGTCAACCATTATTGATATTAATGAGATATCCTTTTCTTTATAAGGTAAGCCCATTCTACCAATTATTATTGATGAATGTTCGTGAAGTATAGAATTTACATTTGGTGCACTTAATAATTTTTCAATTACAATAGCTATAACTCCAACCCTATTTTCCATAAAAATCCTCCTAAATAAGAAATAGCGCCGCTTAAGCTTAAAGGCGCTATTATAATATAAAACTGATATTTTAGTTTTACTTATTGACAAAATATAACGCATATCCTTTTGCTTAGAAAATCCTTGCAATTAGAAAAAGATAGTTAATTTTAAATACCGTTGATTAATGAAAATCTTAAAAAACCGAATCTAAAATTTTATAATTATAAAATATATTTTACTTGTATTATAATATTATATCAAGTTAATATTTAGTATTAATCTAGAGATTAAATTAATTATGAATACTTTTATATAATATTTTAATAATAAATTATATAAGATAATTTATTATTAAAATAAGTTAATATATATAATTTAGAAATATATGTGGTAAAATTAAACTAGGGCATATCAGAAGATAGGAGTGACAATATTGAAAAAAATAATAACGGTAATAATATCAGTTTTAGTACTTATGTTTTTTGTTACAGTACTTGAAAATAATAAAAGTTATTCAAACAATGATATATCAGAAAATAAGCTTATGGTTTATTCTACTTATGATGAACAAGTACTTAAGTATTTAAAGGATGAATTTAAGGCTAAAGCAGGTATAGATATAGATTTTAAGGTTTTTAATACAAGTAAAGATTTAGAAAACACTTTAAAAAAAGAAAAAGGCGCTCCAAATGCTGATTTTATTTTAGGAGGTGATAGTAATTTATACAAAAGGTTATCGAGTGAAGGGTTACTGGAAAAAAATTATCCAAGCTGGTGTAGTGATATTGATGGCAAAGATAAGGATAAAGATGGATATTGGTATTCATGTAGTAAGCGTATATTAAGTTTATTTTATAATAGTGAGTCACTTAAAGATTTTCCAGTAATAACGGATGTACAATCATTAGGTAATCCAAAATATAAAGGACTTATAACAATAGAAAAACCTGAGGAAAATACAACAAGAGCTTTAGTAGCAACAATACTTTATCCATATTATAAAAGTGATAAGTTGGAAGATGGCTTTAAAGTTTTATCATCAATTAAGGCAAACATAAAGCCAGAATATGTTGATTATTCAAAACTTATAAGTTCCATAGAGGCTAAAGAGGCTGGGATAGGGTTTGCAGAAATAGATAAAATAAATAAAGCAAAGATTAAAAATAATACACCATTAACTATATTAAATAGTGATAAACAAATGATCATGATTGCTGAAGGTTGTGCAATACTTAAAAATTCTAAAAATATTAATACTGCAAAATTATTTGAAGAGTTTTCTGCTGGACCTAAGGTGCAGTTAGAGCTTGCAAATAAATTTGGTATTATTCCAGTTCACAATGTAGCATTAAATAATTCACCAAACAATATAAAGGATCTAAATAATAAAGTTATAAATCAAGATGAGATTAACTCTAATATAGATTCATGGATTGAGAGGTGGAATGCTTTAACTGTAGAACCTCCAAAAGAAAATATAACAAACAATAATAAGCAGGTCATAGAAAATAAGACATATAATCAAGTTACGGAGAATAAAACGTACAATCAGGCTACAGAAAATAAGAAAGATAATAAAGTAGATAATAAGCAACAAATTAAAACTAAAGAAGATGAAAGTTCTAAGAATAAAAATCAGAACTCAGAAGGTGAAGAGATAGATAAAAATCAAAATTGGGAATAAGGTGGGGGAGAATTTATGAGATTAATTATTAATGCTGATGATTATGCTTTAACAAAAGGTGTTTCAGAGGGAATAATTCAAGGAATTAAAACTGGAGTTATAACTGATGCAACAGCAATGGCAAATATGGAGTATTTTACTGAAAGTATTGAAGTTGCGAAAAGGGTTGGTATTTCTAAAATGGGAATCCATTTTACATTGACTGCTGGAAAACCAGTATCACAATGTGAGCAAATGAATACAATTGTAAATGAAGAAGGTTGTTTTTATAAACTTAATGAAATAACACCTGAAAATATTGATTGTAAACAAATAGAAAAAGAATTAAGAGCACAGCTTGATATGTTTTTAAAGACAGGAATGACTTTAAATCATATAGATAGTCATCATCATATATATGGCTTTAATGATGAGTTATTTGAGATTGTAGCAAATTTGGCTAAGGAATACAATGTTCCTATGAGATGTCCATTTGATAAACATAGGGAATTGCTTAAAAGAATTGGGGTTAAAACTACGGATAAATTTATAAAAGATTTCTATGGTGAAGATATATCAGAAGAAATGTTAATAAATTTACTAGAGAATAATAAAGATTTCAAAGGTAGTATTGAAATAATGGTACATCCAGCAATTGTAGATAATGAAATATTACAAAAAAGTTCATATAATAAAGTTAGAGAGAAAGAACTGAGTATATTAACAAGCA
The DNA here is from genome assembly GCF_900141845.1 of Clostridium cavendishii DSM 21758. Classification (GTDB taxonomy): domain Bacteria; phylum Bacillota; class Clostridia; order Clostridiales; family Clostridiaceae; genus Clostridium_AG; species Clostridium_AG cavendishii. Next base: position 4,922 of record NZ_FQZB01000032.1, read on the forward strand.
AGAGAGTGTTAAAATATATAAAAGACAATAATATAGAACTTATAAGTTATAGTGATTTATAGAAAGGGAAAGTTAATTACTTTCCCTTTTTTGTAATATCACATTTTATGAAATTCAAGAATTTCGTAAGACTTTCAATGTCATCTTTAAGAGATGTTTCTTGGTCATTTTTGAAGTATCCATTGAAGGATATAGTGAGTACAAAGAATAGTATAGCAAGATTTATATAAATGTCTTTAAAGTCAGCTATAAATAATGAACCAATTCCTATAAAATCTAAACTTCCACCATAAAAAATTTTATCTATTAGAGAACATAGACAGCCTGAAATTATAAAAATAAAGCACATATCTGACCAAAAATCTTTATGATTATTAAAAATGTAATATCTATAACCTTCTATAAATAGAAAAATTGCTATTATATTTAGTACTATAAGTGCAGTAAAACTTACACCAGCACTAAAGCGTGCATTTAACCATGAACCTTGAGAGTTTATAATTGGACTAAACGAAATAAATTTAGGTATTATATAAAAATTCTTATTAAAATACCAAGTATTTATTACTAGCTTTAAACCTTGATCTAATAACATTAATACAATAAACAATTTAAACATAGTTTTTGACTTAGCGCCAGATGCTGATTTAGTACCAATGTAGTAAATAAAAGCTCCACTAATAGCGAAAAATAAAGTCAATAATAAATTCATAATGATATCAAAGGTTGAATTAATCCTTCCTGATATAAGTTCAAATCCAAAGTATAACAGCCACATAAGAGGCAAAATGCCTATTGCTATAATTTTTTGCTTATTCATATATAACCTCCAATTAATATACTAACACATAAATAGATATTACCATATTAATCAATTTAAACAAAGAAATTAATTTGATTATTGTAAAATAAAGGGATATAATTTATGAGATGTCATAACTGTATTAATGGTATTAAAGGAGTTTTTTATATGAGAAATGTTATAAAGGAATATTATGATCAAAATTGCGAACGCGAGTGGAAAAGACTTGAAGATCCCTATGCTAGGATTGAATTTTTTAGTACTTTGTATATGATAAAAAAATATTTCCCGGAGAATGGTAGAGTACTTGATATTGGAGCTGGGCCTGGTAGATATTCTATTGAATTACTAAAAAGGGGCTATAAAGTTAGTTTGCTAGATGTATCTGACAAATGTTTAAATCTTGCTGAGAAGAGAATAAAGGACCTAGGATTACATGCGGAAGAATATATATGTATGGATATTAAAGATTTATCTAATAATATTTGTGAAGAGTATGATGCAATTTTGTTAATGGGGCCTATGTATCATAGTCATAATAAAGAAGAACGCAAAAAAATATTAATAACATGCAAAAGACTTCTTAAAAAAGATGGAGTAATATTAATTTCTTATATAAACTCATTTGGGGTTTTAAAAGCTGGAGTTTCTGAATTTCCTGATATATTCAATTCTCTAGATGAGGCAGATAAATATTTAGGGGAGCTTAAATTATCAGCTCAGGAAGGATTTACTGAAAGCTATTTTGCAACTCCTAATATAGCATTGAGCGAGGTAGAAAGTAGTGAGTTTAAAGTATTAAGTTATGCAGGTGCTGAAAGCTTTTTAAGTGGATTAGGTGATGTAGTGACTAGACATTATATAGAGAATAGAAACATTTACTTAAATCTTTTAAAATTAGCAGTTGAAAGATGTGAAGATATACAGTTTAGAGATGCTACAGAGCATTTAATAATAGTTGCCCAAAAGTAGTTTGAAGTTTCAGAAAAATATTGTCATAGAATATTTAATGCTTTAAAATTAAATATGATTAATGGTTAATAGCAAAAGAGATAATAATTTGCAGAAGAGGAAAGAGGGTATAGAGAATGTTAACAATTTTTGCAGTGTCAGATTCAATAGGAGAAACAGCAGAGCAGGTTGCAGTAGCAGCTGCCAGTCAATTTAAAGAAAATGTAGAGGTTAGAAGAATACCATATGTAAAAACGTTAGAAGATGTAGAAGATATAATGAAAAACATAGAAGAATGTGAAAGTGCTATGTTAGTGTCTACTATAATAACTGTAAGTGTAAGAGAATATCTTACCCAGAAGTGTATAGAAAAGAGTATAAACATAATAAATGTATTAGGACCAATAATTAATGTAGCTTCTAGTATATTAAGGGTTCATCCAGATTATAACCCAGGGGCTATGTGGAATACTGATGAAGTATATTATAAGAGAATTGAAGCTATGGAATTTGCTATGCAATATGATGATAGTAAAGATTATAGAGGGTTAAAAAATGCTGATGTGGTTTTAATTGGATTATCGAGAACATCAAAGACTCCATTATGTATGTATTTAGCTAATAAAGGTATAAAGGCTATAAATATACCTCTAGTTCCTGAGGTTGGAGTTCCTAATGAACTTTATGAAATAGATAGAAAAAAAATATTTGGATTAACTATAAATCCGTTACAACTTATAGAGATAAGAAAAAAAAGGTTAGATAAATTCCATAGGATATCCTCTGAAATAGAGTATGCATCAGATGCTAGAATATTAGAAGAATTTGAGTTTGCTGATAAAATAATAAGAAGAATTGGATGTAAGACTATTGAGGTAACACAAAGAGCTATAGAGGATACAGCATTGATAATAATGGATTCTATAGGTTATGAAAGATAAAATAAAAGAAGTCATGAGATAGGGCAATATCTCATGACTTAATTTATAAATAAAGAATTTTAATAAACTGGAGATGTTATAAATTCCTTATCTATAACATTAATTAGTATTTTCAAATTAAAGATAAATATACATATAATTAAAATGAAAAGATTAAAAAGACACATTTGTGATTATAATACCAAATAAAGAATAACTATATCAAAAAAGGAAATAGATGAATATGGTGTAGTATGGGATATAGGTATATTAAGAGGTGGTATTATGAAAGTTGGGTTAGTTTTAGCTGGTGGAGGAGGAAGAGGTGCTTATGAAATTGGTGTTTGGAAAGCATTGAAAGAACTTGGAATAGATAAATATATACAAGTAGTATCAGGAACATCCATAGGTGCATTAAATGCAGTACTTTTTATACAAGGAGATTTAGAGTTAGCAGAAAAAGTTTGGTACAGTATATCAAATGAGGCTGTATTGCCTACAAATAATATTGATTTACTAAAGAAAGGGATATTATTAGCTTTGGGAGCTAAAAACATAAATTTTGTAAAAAAATATATTCCAAAGGCATTAGAACAAGGGAATATATCTAGACAAGGTTTAATAGATGTTATGGATAAATATATAGACTTTCCAAAAGTAAAAAATTCAAATGTGAAGTGTTATGCAGCTTGTAGTGAAATTCCAACTGTAAAAGCAAGATATTTCAGAATAAATGAATATGAAGAAAATAAAATAAGAAAAATTTTATTGGCTACATCAGCTATGCCTGTGGTTTATGAATGTGAAGAAATAGACAATAGAAAATATGTAGATGGTGGGATGGTTGATAATGTACCTATACAACCGGTATATGGAGAAGGCTGTGATATAATAATTGTGGTATATTTGGATAAATTTCCGACATTGGAACGAAGAAAATTTCCTAATACGAAAATAATAGAAATTATACCAAAAGATATGGACTGTACAGTTATTAATGGAACATTTAATTTTTCTCAGGAATGTATACCAAAAAGAATTCAGCAAGGATATGAGGATACAATATATTTATTAGAACCTATCTTTGAACTTTCAAAATATAAGTTTATTAAAACGCCTATAGAAACAGTAAGTACTGTAAGTAGGAATATAATAGATTTAGTAGGGAAAATGTGTAATAAATCTAAGGATCAAGAAAGCATAGCTAATGAATAATAATTTATTTTCAAAATTATAAACCTAACAACTACTTAATATTACTTAGTGTTAGGTTTTTATTTATTAAGGATGTATTTAATTAATTATATATGTTGTAATTAAAATTATATATACAATATTTGGTTACTGTATATAACTATTTAACTATTTAAATAGTTGCTCTTTGTAGAGCTATTTTTATTAAGAGTAATTTTTTTATTTAATGCAACGTATATATTATAAATAATTAATTCTGTAATATTTATACTTAATATACCATCTGAAGTTATTTTAAATATTGTCTTTTAATATACTAAAAAATATTACGAGATTATTTCCGCTCAATTTAGCAAATAAAATATAGTATATAGTAGATGAATATTAAAAATATTATAATTAGCATAGTTTTATAAAGATGGTTTTACAGTATTAAATTAAAATACATCCTAAAGTGTTAATGGGGATTTATAAAATTAGTAATTTTCTAAAATTTGTAGAGATATACTGAACCAAACAAAGAACTCATTATTAATGAGAAATCCCTTAATATAAATTTATTAGGAAAATAAATAATTATTACATTATAAAGTACAAAATATAAGATTTTTAAAATTAAATTGTAAAAAATATATAAAAAAGGATTATATATTTATAAGGGGAATAAACTTTTCCTGGTGTATCCTATGCTGAAAAATAGAGAAAAATAAAGTGTAGTTTTATAAAATTAAAATAAATAAAGCAAATTTTAAATAAGTAAATAAATAAAATTTATAAAGATGATATTATAAAACACGTCGCTAAAACATAGAATTTTAGGACAAGCCACTTCAATAAATTTTAATATTAATAAAATGATAAAACATTAGAAAAGTATTAAAAAAATTGTTGACATGAAAGTGAAAAGGTGGTAACATAGTAAA
>NZ_FQZB01000027.1 GCF_900141845.1 Clostridium cavendishii DSM 21758
GTAGAAGCCATAGACATTGAAAGTGGAGTAGACACAATAACTAAGCCAGATGGAAGTATAATAAATCAAAGTACAGCTTCATATGAAGTAGATAAAAATGGAGTATATACTTTTGAGGCAAAAGATAAAAAAGGAAATGTAAGTAAAAGGGATGTAGTAATAAGTAATATAGATAATATTAAACCTAAGTTAAAAATTCAAGCAGATACAAGTGGTGTATTAACAGGAAGCGTTAAGATAAATATAGAAGCAGAAGATGCTGAGAGTAAAATACAATCAATAAAACTTCCAGATGGAAAAATAATATTAGGAAGTAAGACAGTTTATGAAGTAAGTCAGAATGGGACATATTACTTTATGGCAAAAGATAATGCTGGTAATGAAATAATTGATTTTATAGTAATTAATTATATACAATCAGGAATTGTAGTACCACTAGTAAATGTTGTTACGCCATCAATAAATGTTGAGACTACGCAACCAGAAATGAAAGTAAGAGCAAGTGTAGCAGATTGTACAAATAAAAAAGTAACAATAAATGTAGAACATAAGAATGCAGAAATACTTATTACTAAAGCTTCTAAAAATGATGAAAAGAAGGAGTATCAACAAAATACTAATAATAAAGATGTAGAAAAAAAGGTACTAAAAACCGAAGAGAAGGGCAAAGAAAAAAGTAAGGATACAAGATATTATATAGATATTTTATTTAATATAATTGTAATGATGATTGTAATGATAATTATATTGCTTATTATTTGGAGAAGGCAAAAGGCAAAGAATGAGGCATTAAAAACACTTAAATTATAATATAAGTATATATTTATTTTATATAAGAGTTAGGCTATTTTCAGTAGAGTGAATATAGCCTAACTCTTTTTTGATTATTTTTTTAGAAGGACTTTTTCTATTTCAGCTACATATAGAGTGTGATAATCTTTATTAGGATACCATTTTTCATTTGACTCATTATCTATAAAGCATTCTTCTTTAAATTCTTGAGCATACAATTTTTTGCAAACAAGTACAAGCTTTCCTTCTTGGAAGTAAGGTATGTTGTCTATTTCAGTAACGTTTAAGCTAGTACTCGCAATTTTGTCTTCATCTCTTCCGGATACTTTTCCAAGATAGCCAAGATCTTTCTTAAAACTATCATCAAAAAATGTTAAAGAGAATTTATTAGATGAATCTATAAATTCCTTTGTGTAACGTTGAGGTCTTATAACTATATAAGCTACATTTTTGCCCCACATAACGCCTAAGCCTCCCCAAGAAGCAGTCATAGTATTTACTTTATCTTCTTTTTTTGCTGTTATAAGCATCCAGTCCTTGCCTATAAGTTTAAACGGATTTTCATTAAGTTCTTCGGGTTTTATTTCTAAGAATTCACTCATTTTAACAACTCCTTATCTTTATAAAATTCTCTTATTTTATTATAGCAATAACAACAAGAATATAACATAAATTTTCCTTTAAGTTTAAGAATAACATTAAATGAAATTTGTTACAACTTGGAAACAAGTGTAAGTTATAATTATTAATAAATACAATTATAAGGGTGAAGGTTTATGGATAGGATTTCAAGTAAAAAAATATTAATAGTAGAGGATGAAGCACCTATTGCTGATTTAATAGGATATTCATTGAGAAAAGAAGGTTTTGTAACTAAATGGACAAATAAAGGACAAGATGTTTTGAATTCCTTAAATAGTTTCAAACCTGATTTGATTATTTTAGACTTAATGCTCCCAGATATAAGTGGTTTTGATGTTTGTAGGGAAATCAATAAAACCTATAGTATACCTATAATAATTTTAACAGCAAGGGCAGATATTACTGACAAAATATTAGGTTTAGAGCTTGGGGCTGATGATTATATAACAAAACCTTTTGATATGAGAGAAGTAATTATAAGAATAAGATCAATATTTAGGAGAATAGATGTAGTTATCAAAAATACAGAAAATAAAAATTTCAAGAGTATATGGATTAATGATGATATAGAACTTATTCAAGATGAACATAGAGTCAAAAACTGCAATAAGAATATTGAATTAACACCCAAAGAATATGATTTGCTTCTTTTATTAGCACAAAATAGGGGAAGAGTTTTTTCAAGAAATGAACTTTTGGATAAAGTTTGGGGGTTCGAATATGTTGGGGATACGAGAACTGTTGATATTCATGTTCAAAGACTTAGAAAAAAACTTTGTGGAGGTAAATCGATAAATATTATAGAAACTGTATTTGGGATAGGGTATAAGCTTATTAAAAATTAGAGAGGAGAATAAGGTTGAGGTTGAGTATAAGGCATAAAATAGTTGGGGGGTTTTTTATATTATTAGGTTTGTTTTTAGTTGGGTTAACTTATTTTATTAATTTAAAGGTAAATAAAAATAATGAGCTTGTTATAAAGAAAGAAGTAGTAGATATAAAGAAACACTCAGATATTTATTTAAGGCAAATATACTTAAGGAATAATTCTAACAAGGATGATTTTATTAAGAATAATAGTAATGAAATAATAGAGGAGCTCAGTTATAAAATAGGTAATAGGGTAATGTTATACTCAAAAGAAGGAATGTTAATGAATGATTCATCAAAGCTTGAGTCAGCTAAAGTTTTAGATGAAGATGACTTAGATAAGGCTAAAAATGATAGCGTAGCATATTCTATTGATTATGAAAGTTCTAAGGCTTTAGTTAGTCTATCTTATCCAATTAAAATAGATAGTAAAACTTGTGGAATTATTAGATATATTATAGATTATTCAGATTTATACAATTCATCAAATGATTTAATAAGTATTATAAAGATATTTTCAGCAATATTATTTTTAATTATATTAGCTTTATCATTTTTATTAGCAAGATACATAACAGTACCAATAGAAAAATTAACTGTCTTAACAAAGAATATAGCTAACGGACAATTTAAGATAGATAAAATAATTAATTCAAAAGATGAGGTTGGGGATTTGTTTGATAACTTTTGTTATATGACTGAGAAGATTGAGGGGCAGATGAAGCAGATAAAAAGTGATAATAAAGCTATTAAGGAACTTGAAAATCATAGAAAAAAGTTTTTTGATAATGTAACTCATGAACTAAAAACACCCCTAACAACTATTTTAGGATATGCTGAGGTTATTAAAGAAAATGGCTTTAAAGAGGATGAAGAATTTTTTTATAAAGGCATTAATCATATAATTTATGAAAGTAAGAGACTCAGAAGCATGGTAATTACCTTGATAGAAAAATCTAAGCTTCAAGATGAAAATATAGAAGAAAGTTTTGAGGTTATAAATATATCATATTTACTTGATGTTACTTGTGAAGATATGAAAGTAAAAGCTAGAAAATACAATATAGCAATAAATAAAAACATAGAGGGGAACAGATATGTTAAAGGAAGTAAAGATAAATTAAAACAGGTTTTTATAAATATAATTGATAATTCAATAAAATATGGTGTGGAAAATTCTAAGATAGAAGTTAGGTTATTTAGGATAGAAGAGTGGATAGAAATTATAATAGAGGATGAAGGAAAAGGTATAGATGAGGAAAATTTAAAAAATCTTTTTAACCCAAATTATAAAATTAGTAATTTCAACTCGTCAGAGCTAGGGAGCAGAGGCCTTGGACTAGTAATATCTAAAGATATATTAAACAAGCACAAGGGAAGCCTTTCTATACAAAGTAAACTAAAATACGGTACTAAAGTAAGTATAAAACTCATAGAAGAAAAAAATATATAAATTTACAACTTAGAAACAACTATGTTAAAGATAGATACAATTGAATTTTAAAATTAAAATAAGAGCTCTAGGAAAAATAATGTTTTGGAGGTATTGGTATGAAGACTCACTATAAAATTTCAAGATCAATTATTACGGCAATGATTGTTTTAGTACTAGCTTTAGTATTTAGTGAATGTGGTTTTAAAAAGAAAACAGTTTTATTAGAAGGGGGAGAAGTTGAAGTAAGTGATGTGAAGAAACAGTCTAAACAAGAGGGAGACATAAAAAAAATTGAGGTAAAAAACAAAAGATTTACAGGAAACATATTAGAAATAAAAGATCCTAAATCGTTGAAAATTGGATATGCACAAAAGGGTGATACTGTAAAAAATCTGGCAGCTTTATGTGGAGCAGATGTGGCTATTAATGGAGGGGTATTTAAGGAAGAAGGTGGAGTAGTAACTCCATTTGGAAGTCTAATAGTTAAGGGAAGTATTGAGAATGAAGATGATACTAAAAGGGGAGTTGCAGCTATTAACGAAAATGGAGAATTAATAGTTGGAAACTATAGTACAGGAGATTTAAAAAAATTAAAGGCAGTAAATGCAGTTTCAGGTAATATAGTGCTAGTATCTAATGGTGTTGGGCAGATAAATAATGTAGAAGATAATGCTGTTAATTCTAGAACTGCTATAGGTCAGAAAAGTGATGGAAGTATTATGTTGCTTGTAATTGATGGTGGGCAACAAACAACTGTTGGGGCAAGTTTAAAAGATGTTCAAGATACAATGTTAGAACATGGTGTAAAAAATGCAATAAACCTGGATGGTGGAGCTTCATCAACTATGTATTACAAGGGTGAAATAATCAATAAACCTAGCAATGGAGAGAGAAAAATTTCAAATATTATCTATGTGAAACAATAATATTTATAACATAAAACAAACCATTATGTTATCTAGATAACATAATGGTTTGTTTTATACAATTACTTGAAAGTTTTTACTATTGAATTATTTTTAATTAAATAAAGTTCGCTTGATTCAGAGTTAGGATTTGAACATCTATAAACATTTTTACTTGTTTTTCCCACATAATAAAACGAAGTTAAGCCACTGTTTTTTGTAATCGTTGGATTATTAAAACCAAAGTAAAATATATCTTCATTTATATTATAGCGATTAATTGTATTAGGTTTAAGATCTTCTGCGTATAGCATACTTCCAGCCTTCATCTCTTTATTAGCAAAAACACCATCTTCTTTTAAAATTAATTCTTTAGCAGCATCTAAAGCAGGGTCATTAATTTTGCTTAATAGAGGCTTAGTAGTAATGTTTGAATTAGTTTCTTCAAGTTTTACATCAGAAGATACATTATGATTGTTATTTATATTTAAATTCATAGTAGATTTTATTTCTTGTATTTTGTTAGAAGCTTCTTTAAACTTCTTTTTAGCAATCAAATTATTTATTTCATCTATTTTAGAATCTAATTCATTTATCTTTGAATAGTCCCAACTTTCTTTATTTACTTTTTTTATTTCATCTATGGTTACATTTAGATTATAAGTATTATCGCTTGCTATAACATCTTCTAATCTATTAATTCTATTTTTAAGATCTTCAATCTTAGATATATCACCATCATTAATACATTGTTCACCTTCACTAATTAAAGACCTATACATAGCTTCATTTTTACCCAGTATATAATTTTCGGAATTTTTAGTATGGTCAGTTAAATAAGTCTGAAAATCTGTAATCATTTTTGGCCTAGTTTTAGTAGTAAAAACTTTATAAGCTCCTACACCACCAACACCAATAAAAATAATAGATATTATTATTAAAAATATAATTTGTTTCTTTTTGAACATAACTTTCCCTCCACATATTTTTATTACCCTATTATAATCTTCGTAAATAGAATCAAAAAGTGTACCATTTTAAAAGAGATTTTTAAAAACATTAAGTTTTTAATAACTATTATTTAAATAGTATAGGATTTAAAATTAGATTTCATACTAAATAGAAATAAAAAGGTTTAAAGCATTTTAAACCTTTTTATTTCTATATTAAGTTTCTTTTATATTTAATCTTTTTTTCATACTGATGTTGAAATAAACAAAAAGCATTAAAATACCTAAAGTTATCATTATGAGCCCTGAAGAGATAGAAAAATAAAAATACCCACTTAAAAAGTCTTTAAGAGCTTCTTTTATATAAGATATATCTATAGCAAGCCTGTAAGGAACTTTGAATAAAAATCCTAATATTCCAGGCAATAAGATTAATGCACCAGAAGAGATTAAACTACTGCCTATCCAAAATAAATCTCTCCAAGGAGCTCTTCTATTAAGTGTGACGATTATACCTATTAGAAATATTGACATTAATAAAAACCAATGAACAGAATTATATATAATATTTAAAATATCTCTAAATTTAATAAATTGATTAATTTTTTTTACTTGATTTATGTTAAATATATTTACATGGTTATTTAAGATGTTAGTTGTATCCGTAGATACAGTTTTTACTTGGGTTTGAATATTGTTATTAATTTCTATGTTATTAGCTTTAGCATAATTTAAAATATTATTTGATAAGTTTTTTTCAAATTCAGTTAAATCTATGCCATTATTAGTAGTATCTTTTTTTAGAACCATAAAATTTATAGCATTTTTTATATTATTAGTAGTTTCGGTTTTTATTAATTGTTCAGAGATTGAATCTTTAAATACACTTTCTGGAATTGCCGATAAAGCGCTAAGAGTTTTGAAATTAGTATTTATATTTTCATTTAAATATTTATAGTAATTATTTTTTTCTAATGTAGAGACATAAAAGTTTTCGTTAAGCAACCTGAACCTAATAAATATACTAAATTGCAATATTACTAAGGAAAACATTAATAAAAAACTTATAATAAATAAAAAGATTTTTTTGAATTTTTTCATTTAATTATTGCCCTCCTTTTTCAGCAGGTATAGCAATTACTACATATCTTTGAGGGGTATATCCAATTGTATTAAATGGATAACAGGTATACAGAGTAAGTTTTTCAGTTTGGGAAGGAACAACTATTGAAGTATCTTTAGCATCAACAATTTTTATATCAACAACTTTATAAATATAATCACCATCATAATTTGTATTAAAAATTATTTTATCATCCTTTTTTACTTTCCCTAAATTTTTAAATACAGTTTCTCTATGTCCTGCAAGAACTATATTTCCACCTTCACCTGGATATTTAGATCCATCATAATGACCGATACCGTTTAATAAATCTTTCTGACTATCACCATGTATAATAGGGTAATTTATATTGGCATTTTGAATTATTAAATTGCCAAATTGCTCTCCTAAACTTGGATATTTATATTTTTGTTTGTTCTCTTCTTTATTTAAATTTGATTTAGTAGTAGGTTTATATTCTTCTTGTAAAAATAACCTTGAGATAAAGAAAGCTTGATTAATATAATTCCAACTAGCTATGTAGATCAATGATACACCACATAAAAAAAGGAGAATAGGAATTCCTAAAAGAATTCCTATTTTCTTTTTTTTCGTAGAGATACTATTTGATGATTTTTTTTTATTTTTCATATATACCTCCACAACAATTTTTATATATTAATTAACTATTGTATAATCAAGAATTTTATAAAGATTTCTTTATTACAAATAAAGAACTTGAGGCAATACCTAACATAACACTACCTAATATGAACAAGTAACTATTATTACCTGTTTTTTTCATTATAGCTTCATTTGAAGATATATTTAGTACTTCATTACCATTAGCATCAACTAATTTAATATTATAATCTCCGTTGGCTGTTTGTGTTATACTAGCAGTTAGACCAACAGCTTTTGCAGCTGATTGTATCGCAGCTAATGCTTCTTGTTTTCCGGTATCGCTTAATTTAGATAAATCTGTTGTATTTTCTCTAGTTGTAATTTCTTTTACTTTATCAATTTGAGTTGAGACAGCGCTTGCTTGATCAGCTGTTAAAGTAATTGTTTTCAAATAATTCTCAGCTTTTGTTATATATATTGATGGAATACTGGAATTTCTTAAAGCGGTTAATACGTCATCATTTGGTGCTGCAAATGCGACTTGAGAAAGTCCTGCTACTAAACCTAAAGTTAAAATAAGAGATGTTATTTTATTTTTTTTCATTTTTCTTCCTCCTCTTATAGTTCATTTAGTATGTTATAGTTTTAAGATAATAAATCAATTTAAAAATCCTTGAATGGATTTATTACTTATAGTTTTGAACTTTCTTTAGTTTTATATTCTACTCAAAATTTATATAAAAAAGCTTATTTTAACCAATAATAAAGATAATTATTAACAAATGTTACTGTAATAATACATTTAATTTAATAAAAGTTTAGGTGTATTGAGGTATTATAGAATTAGTTTCTTGCTTGGAAATAGATTGAAATGCTGGTGATTAATAATTATATGTATAATTAATTTTATAAAAAAGCAATAATTTTCTATATTAATTGTATTTTGAAAGTTGCTCTAAACTTTTAATAAGATTTTCTTTAGCTTTAATTATTTCATATAAGGAATTATAAGTAATGCTATCAGTATCATTTGAAGTTTTTACTAAACGTCCTTGAATATCTATAAATAATGCGTCTATATCCTTTTCAAAGTTTATAGAAAATTTAAGAAAATCTTTTGTATTATTTATTTCAGGTGTATAGTGTCTATTATTAAATTCATTTATTAAAAATGATATTTTATCATATATGTCAATTCCAATTTCTTCAATGGTATTATTCGTAACCTGGCTTTTTAAAGTTTCATAATAAGATATATTTCTATCAACATTTTTAACCAAGACATTTGAAAAAACTTTTACACAATCATTATTAGAGGTCTCAGCTATTTTTATATATATTTTTTTTCGTTTATTAGCAATATTAATAGCCTTATCAATTATATCAGTAATATCATAAGCCAAATTAATTCACTTCCCTTTTTTTAGATTCCTTAGTATTTTGCACATAAATAATTAATATAAAACTAAATCTTAAATAATTAATATAAAATTATTTAATTAATAAAACCAAATTTACAATTTTTTGAAAATGGAAAGAAAATAAGTATGTAGAAAAATGTTTTACATACCTTTAAAGATGAAAAAAAAATCCTATAAAACCAAAAGGACACTTGACACAAAGCATAATGAAAAGCATTTTTTTTGCGATATATAATAAAGTAATGAATAGTTATAAAAGAGTTAAATTAACAAAGATATTACAATTTGAAGATACAAAATTAGCGAAGACAATTTTGTAATTAAGGTTTAAATATAGTTAGGTTAATACCCCTTAAAAAACAAAATACTATACGTATAAATTATAAAGAGGTGATGCTATGGAAGTAAAACAGTTAGAGCCTGAAAATAGGAGTAAGCTTATAGATGAAAATAAAGGATATATATATTCTATTGCATGTAAAGTGTGTGGTAGAAGATTAGATTGGAATAATGATGATGAATTAAGTATTGCGTTAATAGCCTTTAACAATGCATGTGATACATATGATAATAGTAAAGGAAATTTTTTATCGTATACAAATGTACTTATAAAAAACGCTTTAATAGATTTTTTTAGGAAATCAAAAAGTACTCCACATGTAATGTTTAAAGAAGACGATGAAACTGCTGATTATATAGATAATAAAAATTCATTAATTGAATTTGAAAAACAAAAGGAAAATCTTATAAAAGCTGAAGAAATAAAGGCATTATCTAAAGAGCTACTTAATTATAAATTAAGTTTTAATGATTTAGTTGAAGCATCACCAGTCCATATTGATACTAGAAATACACTTTTAAATATAGCATTTAAGTGCTCTAAGCAAGGACCAATAATTGATTATATTAAGGCTAAAAGGAAGCTACCAGTGAAAGAAATAATGTTACTTACAACTACGAATAGAAAGCTTGTAGAAAAGTGGAGAAAATATATTTTAGTATTAATTTTGATACTTTCAAATAATGAATATACCTATATAAAATCATATTTAAATATAAAGGTAGGTGAAAACAATGAGTAAAACAGGAATTGTTTTAAGTGTAGAAAGAAATACAGCTACAATACTAACAAATACTGGAGAATTTGTTAGTGTTGTTTGTCATAAAAATATTCCTAAAATTGGTGAAGCCTATACTGGAGAGATAAAAAAGTCTAGTAATAAACTAAAACCACTAATAATAGCGGCTATGTTTTTTATAATAATATTATCTGGGGGAAGTGCATATGCTTATTTTACTCCAGTTGCAACAGTAGATGTTAGTATAAACCCTAAATTAAAATTAGAGATTAATAGATTTGATAGAGTTTTAAAATCTACTCCTATTAACGAAGATGGAACAATATTACTTAAAAATTTATCTCTTAAAAATAAAAATTTAGATGATGCGTTAGTGGAGATAATTGATGAAGCTACCAAAGATAATTTTATAAATAATAGTTATAATTCAGATGGGAAAAAAATTATTCTAACAATAGTGGGAACCAATTATAAAAAGAATATAGATATAAATAAATTTGAAGAATATATTACTGAGAAAAAATTGAATACAGTTATAAGTGAAAATGGTAAAGAATATAAAAAAGAATTTGGAGAGAATATTGGAGAGGAGAAAAAGGATAATGAGGATAATATAGAAAGTAAAGAGGAAGTTAACAAGAAAAATGAAGATATAGATAATAAAAGTAATGTTAATAATAAACCTACTGACAAGAACAGCGAATCAAAGGGAAACAATGATAAACAAGGAAATAATCAGAGAAAAGAAGAAATAAATAGTAGGGAACCTAATACTAAAAATGAACAAAAGAATGCTGTAGAGAGTAAAGAAAGTAACACAGATAAAAACATCATTCATAATAAGGAAGATAAGGAAAATCAAGATATTAAAAATAACAAAAATGATAAAGTAAATAACAAAGATATAAAATCAAAAAAATAGTAGTTAACAAATAGAGAAAAAATGGGCCCATTCATTTGAAGGGCCCATTTTTTATTAATAAAATTTTGTTGTAATAAAAGTAAAAAAAGTAATATAATTAATATTATAATTTTGATATAAGTATATAGGTATAATCGATAAATTTGTTTTTAGGAGAAGATTTATGAAAAAATTGATTATTATAAATGGAGTTATGGGAGTAGGAAAGACTACTATCTCAAAAGATCTTTACAAAAACTTAGAAAATTCTTTTTGGTTAGATGGAGATAATGTTTGGTTGATGAATCCATTTGTAGTCAATGAGGAAAATAAAAAAATGGTAATAGATAATATAAGTTTTATATTAAATAATTTTCTTAAGAATTCATCCACAGATTATGTAGTGTTTAACTGGGTTATCCACAGTGAAAATATAATGAAAGACATATTACAGAATATAAAGTGTATAAATTTTAAGTTATATAAGATAACATTAATGTGTTCTAAAGAAACTCTTATAAATCGTATAGAAAATGATATTAATGAAGGCTTAAGAGATGAAGATAATATAAGAAGAAGCTTAGAAAAATTAGCTATGTATGAAAACATGGATACTATAAAAATAGATACAACCAATAAAGATATAGATACTATAGTTGAAGAAATTAAAAAAATTGTAGAGTAAATATAAGGGGGCTATATTATGTTAAATCATAAGGGGACTGTAATTATAGAAACAGAAAGGTTAATATTAAGACCTTTTAAACAGAATGATGCTGAGGCCATGTTTAAAAATTGGTGTAATGATATTGAGGTTTGTAAATTTTTAAGTTGGGGACCACATAAGGATATATATGATACACGTGATATTTTAAAAGAGTGGACTGAGGGATATTTAGAAAATAATAGTTATAATTGGGCGATTACTTTGAAAGATAAAAATGAACCAATAGGTTCAATAGGTGCATTTAATGTATGCGAAACAAATGAACGTTGTGAAATAGGGTATTGTATTGGAAAAAGTTTTTGGGGAAAAGGTATTATGACTGAAGCTTTAAAAGCATTACTAAATTTTTTCTTTTATGAAGTTGGGATTCATAGAATTCAGTTAAGACATGATGTGAAAAATCCTGGTTCAGGTAAGGTAATGCAAAAGGTTGGAATGATATATGAGGCAACATTAAATGAGTTTACTAAACGTAGAGATGGAAGTTTTGGAAATTTAGATTTGTATTATATAACTAAAGATATTTATTTTAAGAATTTAAATAGAGCTTAGTTTATTAATTTTTGATACTTTAATTGTCTTATAGAATTTTATAACTCTTTAAAGATTTTTTAGAATTAAATAAAAATATAAGATTATTTTTATTGGGGGTATTTTATGATTTTTAATAAAGTAATTGATAAGAGTGATTTTTCATCTGGTTCAAGCATAAAAATAACTAAAAGAATAGCTGTAAGGGCAGTTATTTTGAAAGGCAATAATTTGCTTATGGTTCATTCAAAGCTTGGTGATTATAAGTTTCCAGGTGGAGGTGTTAAGGCGTTAGAAAACTATGATGAGGCTCTTAAAAGGGAAGTTTTAGAAGAAACTGGCTATAGGGTGAAGACTATTAATGAGAAGTTGGGAGTAATAGTAGAACGTTTTAATGACAGCTATGAGGAAAATTGCATTTTTGAAATGGTATCTCATTATTATTTATGTACTATAGAGGTAGATAAGACTAATCAAAGCTTAGATGATTATGAAGCTGATTTAGAATTTAAACCTGAATTTGTGGATATAGAAAAAGCAATTATAGAGAATAAAGAATTATTACAGGATGAATCTAGAGAAAAAAGAGCTTGGACTCAAAGGGAAACTTTAGCTTTAAGTTTTATAAAAGAAGAATTAGGAACCAAGAAGGCAGGTGAATGTTAGATGAAAGTAATATCACTAATAGAAAACACATGTACAAATAGAGAGTTAAAAAGTGAACATGGTTTATCCCTTTATATAGAAATTAATGATAAGAAGTATTTGTTAGATACTGGAGCAAGTGGTGATTTCATTAAAAATGCTGCCAAATTAAATGTGGATCTTATGAATATAGATGCAGTAATTATTTCCCATAATCACTATGACCATATAGGTGGATTAGAAAAACTTATAACTTTAAATCCTAAGGTGAAAATTTATATAAAGGCTGAGGCTAAAAATGATTATTATAAAAAAATATTATTTTTTAATTTATTAATAGGTAATAAAGACAAACTTTTTGATAAGTATAAGGAGAACTTTGTATTTATAAATGAAAAATTAGAACTTGATGGCGGGGTAACATTATTATCGAATAAAGTGCAAGATAAAGCTTTTTTCTGCAAAGATAAATCCTTATGTAAATCAACTGATAAAGGAATTGTGGAAGATGATTTTAAACATGAACTTTTTGTATTGGTTAATTTAAATGGAAAAGGTGTTATTCTGAGTTCTTGTAGCCATAATGGAATAGTGAATATAGTGGCTACTGTGAAAGAACTATATCCTCATATGAATATTAAAGCTATAATAGGAGGGTTCCATATGAAAGGAACTCTTGGAATGAACTCCATAAATTGTACAGAGGACTATATAAATCAGGTAATTAAAAACTTAAAAGCTTTAGAGGTTGAAAAAATATATACATGTCATTGTACAGGAATGAAGGCATTTAAACTCATGAAAAATTTATTAAATGAAGATATAGAGTATTTTAAAACAGGACAAGAATTAATTATAGAATAATTTTTCAAATTAGTTGACAAGATAAAAGTAAAGGAATATCATATAGTAAACAAATATTAACAATTGATTGAAGGGAAGAGTAAATATTGATTAGTATCCTAAGCGAGTAGAGGATGGTGAGAGCTCTATGAGAAGTTTAATATTGAAAGACATCCTGGACATATTTATCTGAAAATTAAAAAGTAGGATAAATCGGGTTACTCCGTTAAATAGTAGTAGAGATAACTTAGTTAATTATTACTTAGTTAAATTAGGATGGTACCGTGAATATTACTTTCACTCCTATATGGAGTGGAAGTTTTTTGTTTTATTAAATGAAATAGAGCTCATTTCATTTTAGGTATTTGATTAATTTAATTAAGATTAATTATTATAGAAAAAAGGGTGGTACCGCGATAATTTCGCCCCTTGAGATTATAATCTCAAGGGGCTTTGTTAATTTAAAGGAGGCTAAAAATATGAGTAGAATTATGGTAAATGAATTAAAAAAATATATAAATGAAAAAGTGGTGATACAAGGATTTGTTCATCGTATAAGAAGGTTAAAATCTATTAGCTTTATAATCTTAAGAGATAGAACAGGTTTTGTTCAATGTGTTGCAGATAATAATAGCTTTGATATATCAGATTTAAAGTTAGAATCAGTTGTAGAGGTTAATGGAGAAGTAAAAACAGGGGAAAATGTATTTAATAATTTTGAAGTTTTAATAGAAAAAATAAATATTATTAATTCAGTAAAATGTGAATTACCTATAGAATTAAATAAGGAAGATTTAGATATAAATTTAGAAACTATGCTTAATAATAGAGTTTTAAGCTTAAGGCATCAAAAAATAAATGCTATTTTCAAGATTCAAAATATAATAGTTAGAAGCTTCAGGGAGTTTTTATCTAAAGAAGGTTTTACAGAAATATTTACACCAAAACTTGTATCAGAGGGGGCTGAAGGAGGAACAGAAGTTTTTAAACTTAAATATTTTGAAAAGGAAGCATATCTTGCACAAAGTCCTCAATTTTACAAACAAATGATGGTAGGCGCAGGTTTTGAAAGAGTTTTTGAAGTTGCTCATGTATATAGAGCAGAGGAGCATAATACAAGTAGGCATTTAAATGAATATGTAAGCATGGATTTTGAAATGGGATTTATAGAGGATGAAAAAGATATAATGAAGATGGAAGAAGAATTGTTAAAAATTATATTGAAAAATGTTAAAAATGAAGGCAAATCTTGTTTAGATGTTTTAAAAGTAAATATTCCTATAATAGATAAACCCATACCTACAATGAAATTTAATGAAGCTATAGAATTATTGAAGAGAGAATATAATAAAAATGATTTAGAAGGAGATTTAGATCCAGAAGCTGAAAAGTTATTAGGGAGATATGTAAAAGAAAAGTTAGATTCAGACTTTTTGTTTTTAACCCATTATCCAAGAAAAAAGAGACCTATGTATACTATGCCTTGTGGAGAAGAGGAAACTCATAGTTTTGATTTGTTATTTAGAGGTGTAGAAATAACAACGGGAGGGCAAAGAATTCACGATTATGATAATTTAATAAAAAATATTGTATATAAAGGTTTAAGTCCTGAAAATTATGAAAGTTATACTGAAGTTTTTAAATACGGTATGCCCAAACATGGAGGACTCGCTATAGGATTAGAGAGAATCACAGCTCAATTATTAGATTTAGAAAATATAAGAGAAGCAACTTTAATAACTAGAGATAGAACAAGATTAACACCATAACTAGATACTTTAAGTTTTGTTATATATGTAGCGCTATGAATCATAAAGTTTTCATAGCGCTACTGTATTTTATATATTTAATTTTCTTTTATGCCCATTAAATAGCTAAGTTATAGTTGTTGCCATAAGGAAGGAACACTGGCAGGATCCCATCCTAATAATGCAGTGTGAGGTTGTAGGCATTTATAGGATTTTCCATTATAAGAAACAATATCTCCTGCTTTATAAGTTTTTCCAACAGTCCATGCATCAGTTGAAGGAGCTGTATTTTTAACAGTAATTATCCTAGTTACAGTTGTAGATAGACCTTTACTATCAGTAACTGAATAAGTTAAAGTGTAATCGCCAGCTAAATTGTTATTTACACTACCTGTAATAACTATTTTATTAGTTAAGATTCCATCCTCTTTGTCTGTTGCAGTAACACCAGATTTAGGATCGAAATTTTCACCAATATTTATTGTTTTGTTAGTAGCACCTGAAATTGTGGGTGCTGTATTTGGGATTTCTGACTTAGTAACGGTAATTATTCTATCTGCAGTTGTAGATAAACCTTTACTATCAGTAACTGAGTATTTTAGAGTATAGGTTCCAACTATATTTGTATTTACTGAACCTGTAATAGATATTTTACTTGTTAAATCACCATCTTCTCTATCACTTGCAGTTACACCTTCTAGTGGATTAAAACTGTCACCAACATTTATAGTTTTATTAGCAACACCTGAAATAGAAGGAGCAGAATTTTCATTAGGATTAGTGGTTCCAAAGATATTTTGTCTAGCTATTTCAACAGCGCCCTTATGGATACGTTGAGATAACTCTATGCTTTGGATAGCAGAGATATCTTTTGGAGCAGTGCTTGTCTTTAATTTAAAGGAATAAGTTTTTCCAGGTTCTAATGTTTTTGCTTCATAAACAGTAGATATATCTACTACTGTATAACCATTTTCGTAGCTAACGGTACCAGCAGTATATTCACCAGATTGTAAAGGACCATCAGTACTCTTTATATATAGTTTAGGTGTTTTTATGGTTTCTGCAGCCTTTTCTACACCACTTAAAACTTCACCAGATTCCTGAAGTTTCTCATTGTTTGTAATGGTTACTTGATAACCGCCTCCTGTACCCCAGCCTTCAGCATATGGAGTTACTTTAGCTGTGACATTCAAGTTTTTATAGACTATATCGTGTTTTGGAAGTTCTGCAGAGCTGTATAAACCATTTTTAGTAGCATTAGTCAATTCATCACGGACACTTGTAGAAGTTGGAGCATCTTGAGATGACATCCATCCTATCATACCACCTAAATTATTTTCGTTAACGTATTTGGTTTTTTCTGCTATTGATCTAGGATTATCATAGGTGAAGAAAGCACCACCATTTTCATCATATAAATATGGAGCTTTAGCTGTATCATCCCAATACTCTTTAAGTCCAGGGAATGTAGCTTTTAATTTATTTAAGCTTCTATAAGCCCATACTCCACCTATACGCCCACCATCACCAGGTTTCAAAGGTGCTTCGTTAGTAGCTCCTCTTGCAGGAGTACCATCAGCATCCTTAGTCACTTGTTCAGCTGTACCATATAAACCAGGGGTCTTAGAATCTGGTCCTTTAGAAACCTTTTGCCAGCCACGGGTGTAATAAGCTGCACCAACAACAACTTTATTAGCTGTTGCGCCATTGCTTAAAAGATACTTAACACTTTCATCTATAGATAGACCAGCGCCCTTAGTTGGATCATTTGGATTAGGATAAAGGCCAGTTTGATGTCCGCTTGTATCATCCCAAGCACCTCTCATATCATAGGTCATTATATTAGCAAAATCTACAGTTTCAAATACTTTTTTAATATCAATACCTGCATCTAACCTTTTCTTTGGGGCAGGGATAGCTACAGATAGTTCATAAGATTTACCAACTTTAGGACCTTGTTCATTTAGAGCTTTTCTAAAATCTTGTAGTAAAAGAACATAATTTTGTTTGTCTTCAGGAGTAGAATATTTTGTACCTTCATCTCTTTCGTTATCTATAAGATCAGGTTCTCTAACAGAACCAGGGTATTCCCAGTCGATGTCAACAAAATCCATATTAGCGTAATCAATAAATTTCATAACGTTTTCAACAAATTTAGCTCTAGTAGAACTGTTAGCTGCTACAGTAGAAAAGTCGCCAGACTTAGACCAACCGCCTAGAGAAATACCTATTTTTAAGTTTGGATTTTCAGCTCTTAATTCTTGGAATGCATTTATTAAGCCAGCATTTGCAGAATTCCATTGTACTTCAGGCATTCCAACTGGTGCACCAAGACTTGCTTGAGCATCTGTAAATTTTAAACTTCCATCAGCGTTAAAATCTAAAAACGCAAAATTTAAATGTGTCAATTGTTTTGCTGGGATATCTTTAGGATAGAAAGTTTCTTGTCCACCCCAAATAGACCAATCACCGTAATACATTACATTACGTTTAGTTTGATTTACTTGAGTTGTAGCTTTAACTTCAGTAGATGGATAGATAACTATTGTGGTACCCATAAGCATTGGTACCAAGGTAAATGCGATAAGAGATTTTTTGAATTTTTGTTTTACCATTTGACTCCCTCCACTATTTTTATTTTCTTCAAAACTATGGTTTTGAAGTATGTAAATGGAGAAAAAATGTTAATTTATATGTATTTAATAATTATTATAGCATCCGGTTAAAGGTTTACAAGAGAAAAAATGCAAAAATATATATAAATTTTTCGACAAATTTTTAGTATATTCAATATAGAATATACTAAAAATAAATTTAGAGAAAATTCTAATAATGAAGAAATTATCTATAAAAAGGTGTATAATTGAATATGGATAACAATATTTAGTTTATATTAGACGGGGGACGGGAAATGAGTAGGAAGAACAAAAAAGGTTTAAATAAAAAGAAAGTTATTCTTGGAGTTGTAATATTTGTTATATTGAGTGTATTAGGAATATATTCGATAAATGTAAATAATAATGTCAAGCTTTGGAGCGATAAGATATATCCAGGAGTAAAGGTTGAGGGTATCAACTTAGAAGGGAAGAATAAAAAGGAAGCAGAGGATATTTTGAAAAAGGAATTTAGTGATAAGATTTTAAATAAAAAGTTAGTTGCTAAAGCAGGAGAAACCTCTATAGATATTAAATACTCTGACTTAGATCCTAAGTATGATATAGAAAAAGCTATAAAAGAAGCTATTAGTCTAGGTAAAGACGGAAATATGTACTCTCAAAATAGTAAAATAAAAAAAGGAATAGTAAAGGATATAAAATTAGATTTTACTTATAGTAAAGAGAAAGAAAAGACTTTTGAAGAGAAGCTAAAGGTTAAAGCGAATAAAGCGCCAGTAAATGCAAAGTTAACAATAAATAATGGTAATAAAAATATTACTGATGGTGTTAATGGAAGAAAAATAAATGATGAGAAAATGTCAAAGCTTATTAATGATTCTATAAATGGTAAGCTTTCAGAAGAAATAACTGTAGAAGTACCAATGGAAGATCAGAAGCCTAAGGTGACAAGAGATGATTTATCTAAAATAAATGGTATTATAGGAACTTTTAGTACTAATTTTCCACCAGGACAGACATCTGGAAGAGAGCAAACTTTAAGAGTAGGTACAAATAAACTTAATGGTACAGTAGTTGCACCAGATGAAGTTTTCAGCTTTAATGACACAGTAGGTGAAAGAACAAAGCAAAATGGATTTGGCGTAGGTGGTGTATTTAAAGGCACAAAATTAGTGGATGAAGTTGGCGGTGGAATATGTCAGATATCAACTACAATATATAGAGCTATTATGGACGCAGGTATAAGATCAACAGAAAGATACAATCATTCATTTGGAACAAGTTATTCAGATTATGGCCTAGATGCTACTGTTTATTATGGCTCATTAGATTATAAGTTTAAAAATACATATAAGGCCCCAATATATATAGAAAGTTATATACAAGATAAAAAAGTTATTTTTAATATTTATGGGGATACATCTGAAAAAGGTGATAAAACTTATGAGTTAGTAGCTGAAGGATTGCATGATATAGGAAATAATAAAGTTCAAGTAAATTCTTATTTCATAACAAAACAAGGTGGTAAGGAAATATCAAAAGAAAAGGTATCTACTGATGTGTATGGTACTAAACTTGATCGTTAGATAATTTTAAGAGTTTAAAACTAATTTTTGAATATTAGTTTTAAACTCTTTTATTTTATCTTCAATGAATGTATTGATATAAATTTAGATTTAAAATTGTAATATATAATATAAAAAATGATTTTTAATAAGAAGATTTTTATAATGTCCGACTACTTAAAATGATAAATTTAATTTAAATATATGTAATGCAAAAGTAATATGCTATAATTTTACATATCTGAATGGTAAAATGTAAATATGAATTTAAAGGGAGGTCGCTTATGGATCTATTAATAACTAACGATGATGGAATAAATGCAAGAGGAATATTAGAACTTGCAAAGGAGCTTTCTAAAAAGCATGAAGTAACTTTAGTAGCTCCGAGAACTCAAAAAAGTGCATGTTCACATTCTATAAGTTTGCATGAGCCTATAAGAGTTAGAGAAGAAAAAATAGAAGGATTAAATTGTAAATGTTATAGTGTATTGGGTACACCAGCAGATTGTACTCAAGTTGGGATTAAATTGCTAGATAAAAAGTATGATATGGTTATATCCGGAATAAACAAAGGATTAAATACAGGTATAGATGTATTATATTCAGGTACAGTATCAGCAGCTATGGAAGCAGCACTATATAAAATACCAGCGATGGCTGTATCCTTACAAGTTGATTTTGAAGAAGAAAATGTAGAGGAAGATTATGGTTTAGCTGTAGATTATGTGAAAAGAGTTTTAAATATAGTTGAGAAAGAATACTTAAAGAATGATGTAGTTCTTAATTTAAATATACCTATGTGTAAAAAAGAGGATATAAAAGGTTTTAAGGTCTGTAAAATAGATAAAGGGCTTTATGATACTAAGTATATATTTATAGAAAAAAATGAAGAGAATGAGGAAATATATAAAATAAAAGGTAGTAGAGAAGAATGCAGTGATGAAAATAGCGATGTTCATTATATTTCACAAGGATATGTCACTTTAACTCCATTATATTTTGACTTAACTAAGTATAGTTTATTAAATGAAGTAGATAAAGTATTTAAATTATAAATATTATTTTATGAAGGGTGAAATTATGGAAAACAAAGAAAGTATAATATCGATTAAAAATTTAGAGATGAGCTATGGAAATAAAAAAGTACTTAAAGGAATCAATTTAGAAATACCAAGGGGACAAATTATAGGCTATATAGGTGCTAATGGGGCTGGTAAGAGTACAACTATAAAAATAATGTTAGGAATATTATCTGGATATACTGGAACAGTTGAGATATTAGGAAAGGATATTTCAACTGGAGGTGTTGAGTATAAAAAGAAAATAGGTTATGTACCAGAATTAGCAGATATATATGAGAATTTAACAGCTTATGAATATATATCTTTCATTGGTGGCGTATATGGAATCGAAGAAAATAAACTTATGACAAAGGCCGAAAAACTTATGGATTTATTTGGTATAAAGGATGCATTTAAATCAAGAATATCGTCTTATTCAAAGGGGATGAAACAAAAACTTTTAATAATATGTAGCTTAATTCATAACCCAGACATATTATTTTTTGATGAGCCATTAAGTGGCCTTGATGCAAATAGCGTTATGGTATTTAAGGAGATAATGGATAGTCTTGCGAAAGAAGGTAAAACAATATTTTATTCATCACATATAATGGATGTAGTTGAAAAGGTAAGTGACAGGATTCTTCTTTTAAATGATGGGCAAATAGTAGCAGATGGTAGTTTTGAGGAATTGAAGAATAACCAAAAGGAAGGCTCATTGGAAGAAATATTTAATCAGTTAACTGGCTTTAATGAACATACGTCTATAGCAAAAGATTTCGTATCGCTAGTTGAAGAGGTGTAAGATATGAAAGATTTTAAGATTCTCAAACTTGTAGACTTATTCAAAACCTTTTATGAAAAAGCTGGTGTTGATTATAACATAATGAGAAAAATACTTCAGTTAAAGCTTACTATGGATGGTAGAAGAGTAAGCTCTGTAATGGGAAAAAATAAGAAACAGGATGAAACTAAAGATAAAAATAACTATTTAATGCTATTAGCCTTTAATATGTTTATAAGTTTCTTTATAGCAATGGCTACAATTATAAGAAATATACCAGTAATGATGGCTACCAATATAGTTATAGGTATAACTTTGTTCATGTTAGTTTCACTTATGATATCAGATTTTTCTGCTGTATTATTAGATGTAAAAGAAAAAAATATATTATTACCTAAACCTATAAGTAATAAAACATTTAATGCTGCTAAAGTTACTCATATATTTTTATATTTAATGGGATTATCAGTATCATTTTCAGTTATACCATTAGTTATAGGAACTATAAGATATGGTATTGTATTTTTTTTAATACTTTTTATAGAAATATTTATAATGGCAGCAGTAGTAATTGCTCTAACAGCTATGGTTTATACAATTGTATTAAATTTTTTTGATGGTGAGAAACTTAAGGATATAATAAACTACTTTCAAATTTTTTTAGCATTTATATTTGCATTTGGATATCAATTTATGAATAGGATATTTGATATCGGTATTATATCAAGAACAGAATATGTAGCGAAACCTTGGCATGTTTTATTGCCATCAATGTGGTTTTCTGCCCCTTTTGGATTTTTCATGGATGGATACAAACAACCTATAATTTTTGTGCTATTAATATTACTTATAGTAGCGCCAGTAATTCTTATAATTTTTTATTTAAAAATAGTAGTCCCATATTTTGAAAAAAGTCTTCAAAAATTAAATGATAATGGAAACTCAATATCAAGAGGGAAAAATAAGAGACAAGATTTTATAGCAAATATAATTTGCGTTGATAATATAGAAAAAGCTATGTTTAAATTTACCCAGAATATGATAGATAGTGAGAGAAGTTTAAAGCTTAAGATTTATCCTTCATTAGCTATGGCTGTATTTATGCCATTATTTTTTATATTTCCAAGAATTGAAAAAGGACAAAATTTTATAACTTCAATAAGAGGGAGTATGGGTGGATATTCTCATTTATCTATGTATTGTACAATTCTTTTACTTTGTTTCTGTACAGCTTTTATAAGTAATAGTGATAGCTATAAAGGTGCATGGATATACAAGGCACTTCCAATAGAGACACCAGGTGCTTTGTTTAAAGGAGCTATAAAGGCAACATTATGTAAGTTAATAATACCTTTATACATTGTTGAAAGTATTATATTTTTATTGATTAATGGTGTGACTATAAGCTTAGATATAGTAATAATGTTTTTTGTGTTAATATTTTTAGCTTTATTATATTTTAAGCTTGCAAATAAGACATTGCCATTCACAGTTAAGTTTGCAACTTCTGATAGTGGCAAGTTATTATTACCAAGTTTGGTAACACTTTTGTTATTAGGTATATTTTTCGGCATACATATAGTAATTAAAGGAAATATATTATATAGATTGATATATGCCGTAATACTTTTAGGAGCTGACGTGGTAGTTTGGAATATAAGCTTTAATATAAAGTGGAAGGATGTAGAATAGGATTCTTATAATATAAATATAGGGGATAAAAATAAAAAATTAGCCAGTTTACATTGGCTAATTTTCTTTTTTTAAAGCAGGAATCACTTCTATAAAGTCACTCTTTTTTATCCATCCTTTTGAATTTATATTAGATTCATTAGGAAATAAAACATAATACCATATTTCATTATCACATTCAGCTTCATCAATTATATTAACCTTAGTTTTAGTAGGTAAATTTAGTAACAAGGGTAAACTAATTAATGGTACTAAATACACGTTTGTATTATCTTTAGTAGTTCCGTAAGCATTAGAAGGTATTTTATATAGTATAGAAATGTTAGCGGGTGTTTTAGAAACTTTTAAATATTTTTCTCTCAGATTAATATATTGTCTGTTCAAAGATAGATACTGAGATTTTGAATCAATTAATTGGTTATTTAGGTAAAAGAACATAGCAACGCAAGCTAAAATTAATAATATTATTAAAAATACAGCGAATTTCATAAAAAATACTCCTATAAATATTACTATATATTAAGTATATTTATAGGAGCTAATATTTATTATAGTGCTTTACCAATAATTAAACTAATTATAAGAATAGTTAGAACTATTGAGGTTATTTTTACATATAAATAATCTTTAGCTTTTATAAAAACTAAGATAGATATGGCTACCCTAAAGATAGGTGTAAATATTAAAATTAATAGGCCTAAGCTTATAATAGAATATGCTTTAAGAGTCACTACACCGCTAAACACTTCAATTATAGAAGTAGGAAAATAATCACCTTCATATCCGCTATTACCAGTAATTAAAAACATAGATAAACCTATTATTATGAAAATAGCACTTATAAGAACACCAACTCTAAGAGCTTTGCTTATAAATAATTCAACTTCTTCAATTTCAGAATTTCTCATATGTTTACCACCCCAATCCTTTTAAAAGCATTTGAATTGATAGATAACCTAATATAGGTATAAATATTTTTCTTATAGTTTTACTTTTTAACCTTTGCATAATTCTAGTACCAATAGTTGCACCTATTAGTACGCCTAAAGCTACTGGCGCAGCAATTTTAGGATCGATATCACCTCTAAAGAAAAATACACCAGCACTAGCAGCAGCAGTAACTCCCATCATAAAATTACTTGTAGCACTAGAAACTTTAAGAGGAAGTTTCATAAAAACATCCATTGCCATAACTTTAAAGCTTCCACTACCTATGCCTAAAAGACCTGAAATTATTCCAGCACCATACATAACGCCAAAAGCGCCTTTAACGTTATCTACATTGTAATCAATTTGTTTTCCAAGAGCTTTATCATAATATTCACCATTTAAGTTATACTTTATAGCTAAAGGGTCATTTGGTACATTTTCAGGTATTTCCGAATTACGTTTTTTAAACATGGAGATAGTTGAATAAAGCATAAGTAGACCAAAAATAAAAAATAACATAGATGTATTTAATAAACCACCGATGAAAGCACCTGTAACAGCTCCGGTGGTAGTTGCTATTTCTAAAAACATACCTATACGCACGTTTGTTATTTTATCTTTTATATAAGCAATAGCAGAACCACTAGAAGTACAAATTACAGATATTATGCTAGCTCCTATAGCATGCTTTATATCAAGTCCAAATAATAAAGTTAAGGCAGGTGTTATAATAATACCTCCCCCTAAACCTAAGATAGCACCTAAGGTTCCTGCAAGTATTGCTATTAATAGTATTTTGATTGATAGTATAATCATTGATTCCTCCTTAAAAAGTACACATATTAATAACCAAAATATTAGTTATATTAATTAAAATATAATCCTATATTTTGGTATAATATTTTATTCTTGTGAATTATTGTAATGCTTCATAGCAAGCATTTAAAACATTTCCTATAGAATCATTAATAACTAAATCTGCTTCATTATCATAAGGGGTGGATGATTTGTTGATTAAAATTAGATGCTTACCTCTAAAATATCTTATAAGTCCAGCAGCTGGATAAACAACTAATGATGTACCACCTATAATTAGAATGTCGGCTTTAGAAATATAATCGACTGTGTTTCTTATTACATCATCATCTAAGCCTTCCTCATAAAGGACTACATCTGGTTTAACAGTAGAATTACAAGCGTCACATTTAGGAATTATAGAGTCAGAAGATAAAATGTAATTTAAATCAAAATGTTTACCACAATTCATACAGGTATTTCTATGAATCGAACCATGAAGCTCAAGAACTTCTTTGCTACCAGCCATTTGGTGAAGTCCGTCTATATTTTGGGTTATAACGGCTTTGAGTTTACCTAGTTTTTCTAATTCACTTAAAGCTAGGTGTGCTTTATTTGGTTTAGCATCTTTATAAATCATTTTATCTCTATAGAATTTATAAAAATTTTCAGTATATCTCATGAAATAACTATGGGATAGAATTTGTTCAGGAGAAAACTTCTTATTGGCGTTCTCATTATAAAGACCATTTGCTGATCTAAAATCAGGAATATTTGATTCTGTAGATACTCCAGCACCACCAAAAAATACGATGTTATTAGAGTTTTTAATTATTTCTGTTAGTCTTTCAATACTCATAAAAAATCACCTCTATATAATAGTATATATCTTTAATGAGTAGTAAAGCTATGATAAAATTAATGTTAAGCAAAATTTTACATTATAAGTGGGTGAAAGATTTGAATATAATAATGAAATTTTTATGGAACAATATAAGTGAAAAAAAACTAAGAACAGCTTTGATTTTATTTGCGATAGCTATAGCGACTTCGCTTTGTTTTGCATCACTAGGGATTTCAAAATCCTTTAAAAATATGGTTATAGGAAAATATAAAGCGCAGTTCGGAAATGCAGATATAGTTATAACTAAAAAAGAAAATTCAACTTCGCCATTTTTGAGGAAGGAAAATGTAGATGAAATATCAGCAAAGCATAAAGCTAAAATATTAAATATATCATCATCTTATAAAAAGGATAAAACTTATTTTAATGTTAATATTATTGCTACAAATTTAACTGAAATAGATAAGATAAACAAAATAACATATAAAGAAGATAGCAATTCAAAGAATTTAGAATCACTAGAAGGTAACGAGATAATAATATCAAATAAAACTGCAACGGATTTAGATTTAAATATAAATGACAATTTAAATTTAAAAGTAAATGGAGAAAATAAAAAATTTAAAATTGTTTCAATAGCTCTGGATAAAGGCTTTTTTGAGGAAAAACCAGGGGTTATTACAATAATAGGGGATTTAGAAGGTATAAGTAAAACTCTTAATATGAATGATAATATAACGACTGTATTACTAACAAAGGAGGACGGAAAGGATACCAAGAAGTTAAAAGAGGACCTAGCTTTAAAATATAAAGACTTCGCTGTATCAGAAACTATTGATAAAAAGGTATTAGAAGATGCTGTTAATCAATTTATGATACCATTTTATGTTATGCTTGCGGTAGTAGTACTTATGGCTGTTTTTATAATATATTCTTCTTTCAAAGTAATAGTATTAGAACGCATGGCTGTTATAGGAACTTTTAGAAGCATAGGTGCTAACAAGCAAATGACAGATTTAATTTTATTATTAGAAAGTTTAATATATGGAGTAATTGGTGGAGTATTAGGAAATTTAATAGGAATTCCACTTTTATATCTTATAACGGATACGGCTAACCCATATAAGCAACAAGGGATTAAGACAGTAATAAGTATAGACCTAAAGTATATATTAATAACATTTGTTATAGGGATAATGCTTAGTTTCTTTAGTGCATTAATACCTATAGTCAAAATAGGTAAAATAGAAATAAAAGATATAGTTTTGGCAACATTTAAAAGCACAGATAATGATAAAATAATAAGATTATTTGTGGGATTACTATTTATTGTAGCTCCATATATTTATTATATAAATAACAGATACATAGGAAGTGTAATATATACAATACTATGTCCATTCATGATTTTAGTAGGAGCAGCTTTTATAATACCTTATATAGTAAAAATATTAAGTTTTATATTAAAAGAGTTCATAAGATTAATAGCTGGTAATGAGGGAGCGTTAGCTATACACAATATGGCTACAACTAAAAATCTCATTC
The DNA here is from genome assembly GCF_900141845.1 of Clostridium cavendishii DSM 21758. Classification (GTDB taxonomy): domain Bacteria; phylum Bacillota; class Clostridia; order Clostridiales; family Clostridiaceae; genus Clostridium_AG; species Clostridium_AG cavendishii. The sequence goes on from NZ_FQZB01000027.1 coordinate 27,047, forward strand.
AAAATATAATAATTTTAGGATTAGGACTTGGGGCTGTTATTGTTGTACATACTTCATCCTATAGTGTAAGAGAAATGGTTGAAAACTCTTTTAAGGGACAGGATTATAAGGTAAGTGTGAATAATATAAATAGTAGAAATGGTGATAAGGTTATAAAAAGTATAGAATCAATAAAAGATATAGAAAATTATTATGAAAATTATTATAAGAATGAAGTAGAAGTAAAAAATAAAAATTTTAGATTAGGATACCTTCAAGGCATTAACACAGATAAGTACACAAGTTTTTATAAGGATTTCAAAATATTAGGCGATAATGGAGAAGTTAATAAAATAGATACTTTAAATAAGCTTGAAAATGAGAGAACAATAGTATTATCTGACCTTTTTAAAAATAAGTATAAATATAAAATAGGAGATATAATCAATATAAAGTTAAAAGACAGTTTTGTTGATTATAAGGTAGTTGGGTTTATAAAATCAGAAATAAGTTCAAATCAAAGAGTTTGTTTAATATCTCAGAAGTTTTTTATAGAAGATGTTGAGCAAAGTCAGCCTAATCATATATATATAAAAGGTGTAGGTAGTGAAGAAAACTTAAAAAATGAAGTTACAGATCAATTAAATGAACTAAATGTAGTAGTAACTACAAAGGCAGAAGAGGAAAAAGTTAACATTAGCAAGAATGCGGATCTTATGAATACCCTTCAAAGTTTTTCAACTATGGCGTTAATAATTGGAGCATTTGGAATGATAAATAACCTTATGGTAAGTTTTTTAGAAAGAAAAAGAGAGCTTGCTGTATTAGCATCTATAGGAATGAGTAAATATCAAAGGGGAAAAATGATATTAATAGAAGGTGTATTTGCTGGATTAGTTGGTGGTGTATTTGGAGTTATTATAGGATATTGCTTATCTATATTTGTTCCAGAAATAACTTTAGGATTAGATACTTATTTAAATATAAAGATACCAATAAATCAAATTTTAATATTGGGTATGGTCGGAGCTTTATTAATGATAATATCTTCTTTAGTGCCATTAATAAAGGCAAAAAATATAGCTATAGTTCAAGAAATAAAATACGAATAGCGAAGGTGAATTTTAATGAATAAAATAGTTGAAGTAAGAAATCTGTATAAAGCTTATGATACTGGTGAAGAAAAAACAGTTATATTAAAAAATATATGTTTAGATATATTAAAAGGAGAATTTGTTTCTATAATGGGACCATCAGGTTGTGGAAAGAGTACTTTATTATATCTTTTAGGAGGATTAGACAAACCAACTAGTGGAGAAGTTTTAATAAACGGAAATAATATTCAGAAGTTAAGCGATAAAAAGATGAGTAAGCTTAGACGTAAAGAATTAGGATTTGTATTTCAATTTTATAACTTGGTTCAAAACTTATCAGTTGAAGATAACATACTTATGCCACTATTATTAGATGGAGAAAAACCTCAAAATCATAGAAAAGAAGTAAAAGAATTATTAGATATAATAGAATTAGGTCACAAAAGTAAAGCAAAACCAAGAGAGCTATCAGGTGGACAACAACAAAGAGTTGCTATAGCAAGGGCATTAATAAACAATCCTAAGCTTATTTTAGCAGATGAACCAATAGGAAACTTAGATTCTAAAACAGGAACAGAAATAATGAAATTATTTAAAAAAATAAACATAGAAAAGGGATTAACTATTGTTAATGTAACACATTCATTAGAATCAGCTGAGTATGGAACACATATAATAAGTTTGAAAGATGGTGCTATAGAAACAGCGGAGTGTATAATTTCAGATGAAATTGCTATTGATAATAGAAATAAAGTATAAAACTTAACCTAGTGTATCAATAGTAGTAAAATGCTGAAAAAAGTCGAAACTAGTATAAAGATCTATACTAGTTTCATTATATAGAATTTAAATATATTTTCTGTAGTAGAGTGTATGATATTATTAGTTCATCGCCTAAACGGACAAGCTTTGAAACAAGAAATTAAGTTTGAAAGAATAACTTAAATAAATGTTGACAAAGAAGGATGATGGTGGTAACATAGTAAAAGTCGTCGGAAGATGACAAATGAAATTTGGTCTTTGAAAATTAAACAGAGCAAGAAAATATATGACCAGCAATTCTTTATGATTTAAATCATAAGACATACAACAGTAATGAGCTACAAACTTTAAATTGAGAGTTTGATCCTGGCTCAGGACGAACGCTGGCGGCGTGCTTAACACATGCAAGTCGAGCGAGCAGATTCCCTTCGGGGATGAAGCTAGCGGCGGACGGGTGAGTAACACGTGGGCAACCTGCCTTATAGAGGGGGATAGCCTTCCGAAAGGAAGATTAATACCGCATAACATCAGATTATCGCATGGTAGACTGATCAAAGGAGCAATCCGCTATAAGATGG
>NZ_FQZB01000029.1 GCF_900141845.1 Clostridium cavendishii DSM 21758
CTGAAGGTCCACCATTTTTGGGGGTATAGCTCAGTTGGGAGAGCACCTGCCTTGCACGCAGGGGGTCAAGAGTTCGAATCTCTTTATCTCCACCAAAGAAAGCTGTGAATTTTTATTCACAGCTTTTTTTGTGATTATAAATAAATTACTATTATTTAGTAATATAATTAATTTGAAAAACATAATTAATTATATGCAAACAATTTTAAAAGGAATTTATATGAAGATAGAAAATTTATTATCAATAATAAAATATTCAATAATATGTTTTTTTATAATTATAATTTTCATTTTAGTAAAATCTTTTAGTTATAAAGAATTAGGACTAGCAGATGTATCATGCGGAGAAGGGATATTCTCTTTATATGAATATCGAAAAGGAGATCCTAATTTTAAAATATATTTTGGAAATTTTACAGTTATATTATCTGTTATTTTAGGGTTTGTTTTATATATTGTAATGAAAAAGGTAAGGTTAAGATCTAAAAAGATGCTTAAATTTTTATCTACATAAAGCTTAAAATATATAATTAAAAGAGAAAACTAAAGGATTGTTCATAATTTTAGTATAGACTTCATTTGATTTTATTATATAATATAAAATATAGAGTATTTGAGGGGATTTTTGAGAAAAATTATGAGAGATTAAAATGGGGTGTTAAAATGACAAATATGAGTGAATTAGAAGAAGAACTTGTAGAATTGAAATTAAAGAAGAGAAATTTAATTTTGGCTGGTAAAAAAACAGAAGAGATAGACTTAACAATTAAAGAAATAGAAAATAAAATAAAGTTGCAGAAACAGCAGTATTAACATAAGAGTGTTAGAGGTAATCTTTAACACTCTTTAATTTTAGATAATAAAGATTTAAGATTTATGCTAAAAAATATAAATAATATAATAATAATAAATAGAAACGGTTTCATTTAATGGTATTATAAAAATTTAACTTTAATGAAAAAAATTTCCTTTTTATGGAGGGTTAGTAATATAAATGTAGAATAAATTATAATGTGAGATTATTTGATAGGGGTGGAACAATTTATGAAGGAAAAAGCTAAAGAGATAATTAAAAAAGAGCTTAAAAGCGATAATATAAAAAAAGGTAATAATGATACAAAAAGTAAGGTTAAAAAAGATGTATTGGCTAAGGGAAAAAAACAGAATAGCAAAAGTAAATTAAAGAATCCTACTAGGAATGAAATTAAAAATTTATGTGATGATATAACAAATATTCATAGTTATTTATTTCATGAAGGAAATCATTATGAGGCTTATAAATTTATGGGAGCCCATATAGAAAAGGTTGATGGTAAAAATGGTGTTACATTTACAACTTGGGCACCCAATGCAAGTTCAGTCGCTGTAGTTGGTGATTTTTCGAATTGGAATGTTGAAGAAAAATATGAAATGAAAAAAATAACGGAAGCTGGACTTTGGAATATATTTATACCAGGGCTAAAAAGTGGTCAAACATATAAGTATTCAGTGAGAAGTAAGGATGGGAAAAAGAGAGTTTTGAAGGCAGATCCATATACTAGAGAATCTGAACTTAGACCTAATACAGCATCTATAATAGCTACAGATAAGAATTTCAGATGGGGAGATAAAAAGTGGCTTTTAAATAGAGAAAAAAATAGTATTTATAAATCCCCTATAAATATATATGAAATGCACTTGCAGTCATGGCGAATGAAAGGTGATGAAGATTTTTATAACTTTAGGGAAATGGCTGATATGGTTGTTGAGTATATGAAAGAACTTAATTATACTCATATTGAGGTTATGCCTATAATGGAACATCCATTTGATGATTCTTGGGGATATCAGGCTACTGGATATTATTCAGTAACAAGAAGATTAGGAAATAAAGAGGATTTTAAATATTTTGTAAATACCCTTCATAAGAATAATATAGGAGTAATTTTAGATTGGGTTCCAGGACATTTCTGCAAGGATGAACATGGATTATATATGTTTGATGGGACACCAACATATGAATATAGTGATTCCTTAAAGTGTGAAAATAAAGGTTGGGGTGCAGCTAATTTTGATTTAGGGAAAAAAGAAGTTAAAAGTTTTCTGATTTCAAATGCTGTTTATTGGTTAAGGGAATTTCATATTGATGGTCTTAGAGTAGATGCAGTAGCTAATATGTTATATTTAAATTATGATAGAAAAGATGGGGAATGGAAGCCTAATAAGTATGGTGGAATAGAGAACTTGGAGGCTGTAGAGTTCTTTAAGGAACTTAATACTCATATATTTAAGGATTTTAATAACATTTTAATGATAGCTGAGGAATCTACGTCATGGCCAAATGTAACAAGGCCTGTTGAAGCTAGCGGATTAGGATTTAATTTCAAGTGGAATATGGGATGGATGAATGATTTATTAAAGTATATTCAATTAGATCCTATACACAGAAAATATCATCATAATCAGTTAACATTTTCTACTATGTATAATCATTCAGAAAATTTTATTTTACCTATATCTCATGATGAGGTTGTACATGGTAAAAAATCATTAGTTGATAAAATGTGGGGAGATTATTGGAACAAGTTTGCTGGGTTAAGAGTATTTATAGCTTATATGATGGGGCATCCAGGTAAAAAACTATTATTTATGGGTAGTGAATTTGGACAATTTATTGAGTGGAGAAATAGAGAAGAATTAGAATGGAAACTTATAGATCAATATGATATGCATAGACAAACTCAAAACTTTTTTAAAAGAATAAATAAATTTTATAAAGAAAATAATTCTTTATGGAGTGGTGATTATGAGGTTGACGGATTTAAGTGGATAGATGCAGATAATTCTAATCAAAGCATATTAGTATTTATGAGACAGGGAGAAAAGAAAGAGGATACATTAGTATTTGTATGTAATTTTACATCGGTAGTTTATTATGATTTCAAAATAGGCGTTCCTTATTTAGGTGAATATGCAGAAGTATTTAATACAGATAGTAAGGAATTTGGAGGTTCGGATCAAGTAATGGGTGAAACCCTGTTTTCTGAAAAGGGATTTTGGCATAATCAAAAATTTACTTTAAAGATAAAGGTTCCTCCTATGGGATGTGTTATATTAAAGCCTAGTGTTATTTTAGAAGATAAAGAAGAAGAGTTAGACAGCAAGGATGAAAGTTTTGAGAGTGAGATATCAGATTTAAAAAAATAATTTAATTTTTTAATATGGATTGGGGGTACATCATGAGTAAAGTTCTTTTTGCTGCAGCAGAGGCGCATCCTTTTATAAAAACAGGAGGATTAGGTGATGTAATGGGAGCATTACCGCAGGAATTAAAAAAGATAGGAGTAGATGCAAGAGTAGTTATACCAAAGCATAAAAATATAAAGCCCAATTTTAAGGAAAAACTTTACTTTATAAAATGGTTTACTGTAAAAGTAGGTTGGAGAAATGAATATTGTGGAGTGTTTAGTTATAACCATGAAGGAGTAGAATACTATTTTATAGATAATGAAAAGTATTTTAATAGAGATGGGTTGTATGGTTATTATGATGATGGAGAAAGATATGCTTTTTTTGACAGAGCAGTATTAGAATTTTTAAGAGAAATAGATTGGTATCCAGATATAATACATTGTAATGACTGGCAAACTGGAATGGTACCAGTTCTACAAAAATTAGAATATAAATATCAGCATAATTATAGTCAAATAAAAACTGTTTTTTCAATACACAATTTATTATTCCAAGGTACATTTGATAAAGAAATATTACCTGAATTATTTGGATATGATTATGAACCGTATGATAATGGAAGTTTAGAATTGTTTGGTGGAGTTAGTTTTTTAAAAGGTGGAATAAATTATGCGGACAGAATAAGTACTGTTAGTTATACTTACGCAAATGAGATACAGACACCAATGTATGGAGAAAAGCTTGATGGCCTTTTAAGGTCTAAAAATAACATTTTATCGGGGATAGTAAATGGAATAGATTATGATATATATAATTCAGAAACAGATAAGAATATATTTAGGAATTATAATATAGATTCAATAGATAATAAAAAAATTAATAAGTTAGAACTGCAAAAAAGATTAGGGTTACCTGTTAGAGAAGATTCTGCAGTTATAGGAATAGTATCAAGGTTGACAAATCAAAAGGGGTTTGATCTTATAGTGAATATAGGTGATAGACTTCTTCAACACAATATACAATTAGTCGTATTGGGTACTGGAGACAGGGGGTATGAGGAACATTTTAAAGGACTTCAATATAGGTATCCAGATAAGGTATCAGCTAATATAACTTTTAATGATGAATTAGCACATAAGATTTACGCTGGTGCAGATATGTTTTTAATGCCATCATTATTTGAGCCTTGTGGATTAGGTCAACTTATAGCTTTAAGATACGGAACTATCCCTATAGTAAGAGAAACAGGTGGATTAAAAGATACAGTAAACCCGTTTAATAAGTATACAGGTGAGGGAAATGGATTTAGTTTCAGAAATTATAATGCAAATGAGATGTTTACTATAATTGAAAGTGCTATAGGGTATTTTCATAATAAAAGTATTTGGAATGGGTTAATTAGAAACGCATTATTATCAGATAATAGTTGGCAAAAATCAGCCCAAGATTATAAGAATCTTTATGAAGCTTTAATTTAGATAATGTTGAAAAATTAATTTTGGGAGGAATGTATTTATGTTTACAATAGACAAGGAAACATTCAAAAGAGATTATAAAAAAAAGTTCCTTGAAATTCATGGTAGGGAACTAGAAGATGGTAATAATCAATCTAAATATGAGGCTTTAGGTAGTTTAGTTAGAGATTACGTAGCTAAGACATGGATGAATACAAATAAAAGGTATAATTCTACAGGTGAAAAACAAGTATATTATTTATCAATGGAGTTTTTACTAGGAAGACTTCTAGGTAATTCGCTTTTAAATTTAGGCATAAGAGATATTTGCAATGAGGCTTTATCTGAATTAGGGATAGAGCTTGAGACACTAGAAAATTTAGAGCAAGATCAAGGTTTGGGAAATGGCGGATTAGGTAGACTTGCAGCTTGCTTTCTTGATTCAATGGCTTCTTTAAACATTCCAGGACATGGTTGTGGAATAAGATATAAATATGGTTTCTTTGAACAAAAAATAATAAATGGTTCGCAGGTAGAGGCGCCTGATAACTGGTTGAGATCAGGAAATGTATGGGAAATAAGGAAACCTGATAAATCGGAAATAGTTAGATTTGGAGGCGAAGTAAAATGTGAAGATGTAAATGGAAGATTAACGTTTACACATATAAATTATGAACCTATTTTAGCTATTCCATATGATACACCAATAGTTGGATATGAAAATGATGTGGTAAACACATTAAGACTTTGGAGTGCTGAGCCTGTTTCAAACGAATTTGATTTTTCCTCATTTAGTAGGGGAGATTTTTTAAAGGCTATAGAGTATAAAAATTCGATAGAGGCTATTTCACATGTTTTATATCCAGATGATTCTTTTTATGAAGGGAAAATGCTTAGACTTAAGCAACAATATTTTTTTGTTTCGGCTGGCGTCCAAAGTATAATACGTCATTTTAAATGCCATGGAGGCGATATATTAAGTTTTGATGATAAGATAGCAATTCATATAAATGATACTCATCCAACGTTAGCAATACCAGAACTTATGAGAATACTTTTAGATGAAGAGGGGCTATCATGGGTAGATGCATGGAGGATAACCACTAACACCATATCTTATACAAATCATACTATATTGGCTGAAGCATTAGAAAAATGGCCAATAGATATGTTTAAAAAATTGTTACCAAGAATATACATGATAATAGAAGAAATCAACAGACGCTTCTGCGAAGAACTATGGAGTAAGTATATAGGGCAATGGGAAAAAATATCTAAAATGTCTATATTAGGGGATGGGTATGTGAGAATGGCTCATTTAGCCATATCAGGAAGTCATAGTGTTAATGGTGTTGCTAAACTTCATACTGAAATACTAAAAAAACAAGAAATGGCTGACTTTTACTATTTATATCCTAGGAAATTTAATAATAAGACTAATGGTATAACCCATAGAAGGTGGTTATTAAAAGCTAATCCAAAGTTAACAAAATTATTATGTGAAAGTATAGGTGAGGGATGGATAAAACATCCTACTGATATGGTTAATTTTGAGAAGTTTGCATATGATAAAAATGTTAGAAAAGAACTAGGTAATATAAAGAGGGATAATAAAAGTAAGTTGGCAGATATAGTATATAAAGATCAGGGAATCTTAATAGATCCAAATTCAATATTTGATGTACAGATAAAAAGAATACATGCATATAAGAGGCAGATATTAAATTGCCTAAGAATAATGGATTTATATAATAAATTATTAGAAAACCCTAATTTAGATATTGTTCCAAGAACATTTATATTTGCGGGGAAAGCAGCTCCATCATATTATTTGGCTAAAAAGACAATAGAGCTTATAAATTCTGTTGCATATAAAGTTAATAATGATAAGAGAATAAATGATAAAATTAAGGTAGTATATCTTGAAAATTATAGCGTATCATTAGCAGAGGAGATAATACCAGCTACAGATTTAAGCGAGCAGATATCTACCACAACTAAAGAGGCATCAGGAACTTCAAACATGAAATTTATGATGAATGGATCTATTACAATAGCTACACTAGATGGTGCTAATGTAGAGATTAGGGATGAAGTTGGCGATGATAATATAGTTATATTTGGGTTAAATGAAAGAGAAGTTATAGACTATTACCAAAAGGGGGGATACTCTTCTTGGGATACATGTAATAATGATCCAAGGCTAAGAAGAATCACTCAAGATTTAATAAATGGTTACTATTGTGGCGATAAAGATAGATTCAAAGTTATATATGAAAATCTATTAACTTACAATGATGAGTTTTTTGTTCTGAAAGACTTTGATTCATATTTAAAGGCTCAAGATAAGGTGGATAGATTATATAGAGATTCAAATAAGTGGGAGAAGATGGCTGCTATAAATATAGCGCATTCAGGGATATTTTCATCAGATAGAACAATTATGGAATATGCTACTGGAATTTGGGGTTCGGGATTCCTTTATAAAAACTTATAATTGGTATTAAGAGGCTATCTTATAGGACTTTTGGAATATTAAGGAGTGTTTATAAGCTTTAGACACTCTTTATGTAAGTTGAATTTACAAGAAAGGATAAAAGTTATGGTTAATTTTTATATACAGCATAACTCTCAGGAGACTTATTTTAGGAATCCATTTGGAGCTGTTCGAATAGGAACTGAAGTGGAAATATCTATAGAAGTCGAAGGGGAATGTGAAGCTCTTTTAGAGATTGTTAGATTCAATGGAAGCACAGAAACTATTAATATGTTTATAGATAAGAGAATTGAGGGATCTAACATTATAGTTTATAAGGGACTAATAGATACTAGTAAGGAAGTTGGATTAATAAATTATTATTTTAAGATAGTAAAGGATAATCAAGTGTTTTATTATGGAAATAATAAAAACCATCTAGGAGGTATAGGTGAAATCTACGTTGAAAATGTGCCTATGTATCAACTTACAGTTTATGAAGATAATAAAATACCTAGTTGGTATAAAGATGGAATTATATATCAGATATTTGTAGACAGGTTCTTTAATGGAAATGAAGATGGAAGAGTGAATAATCCTAAGGAAAATAGTTTTATATATGGAAGTTGGTACGATGAGCCGCTTTATATAAAAGATGAAGAGGGAAAGGTTATAAGATGGGATTTTTTTGGGGGAAATTTACTTGGTGTTAAAAAAAAATTACAGTATATAAAGTCTTTAGGCGTAAGTATTATATATTTTAATCCAATATTTGAATCATCAAGTTGCCATAAATATGATACAGGAGACTATAAAAAAATAGATTCTATGTACGGAGATGAACAGATATTTAAAGGTTTATGTAAAGAGGCAAATAAGCTTGGAATAAAAATTATTTTAGATGGTGTATTTAGTCATACTGGTGCAGATAGTAAGTACTTCAATAAATATTTAAAATATAAAAGTTTGGGAGCTTATAATTCAAAAGAATCTCCATATTATAGTTGGTATAGATTCAGTGAATATCCTGATAAATATGATTCTTGGTGGGGATTTGAAAACCAGCCCAATGTTGATGAGTTAAATCAAAGTTATATGAAGTATGTAATAACAGATTATGATTCTGTCATTAACAAGTGGATGAGACTTGGAGTTTCAGGTTGGAGGTTGGACGTAGCTGATGAACTGCCAGATGAGTTTATAGAATGTTTTAAAAAGAAAATGAGAAATATAAAGCCAGAGTCAGTACTAATAGGTGAAGTTTGGGAAGATGCATCAAATAAAATTAGTTATGGTAATAAACGAAAATATTTATTTGGTGATGAATTAGATTCTCCCACAAATTACCCATTAAGAGATATATTAATTAGTTTTTTCAATAAAGAATTAACTTCATATGATTTTAGAAAAAAATTAATGTCTTTATATGAAAATTATCCAAAGGAAGTATTTTATTCAACTATGAATGTATTAGGAACTCATGATACAAAAAGAATATTTACAGCTTTGAATGAAAACTTAAAGTTATTACAACTTGCAATAATTTTTCAAATGACATTTCCTGGTGTTCCACTCATATATTATGGTGATGAAGCAGGGTTAACAGGTGGCTCAGATCCTATGAATAGAAAAACGTACCCTTGGGGAAAAGAAAAACTCGAAATTTTAACTTGGTATAGAAGATTAACATCTATCAGAAACACCCATGAAATATTCACTAAGGGAGATTTCAAAATATACAATACTGATCCAGAGGTTATTTGTTTTATACGTAATTACAAAGATAAGATAGCTTTAATTGCACTTAATAGGTGCAGAGATAGAAGTATATTAATTGAGATAGGGAATATATCAGGAAGATATAAAGATATATTGAGCAAGGATGCAATATACTATTCTGCAAATGGAACATTAAAAATAGAGCTAAAATCTTATGAAGGTAGAGTGTTGTTAAATATGTAAAAGGATGCACTTCAGCATCCTTTTTTCAGGTGATATTTTATACATATATAAGTTTTGTTAAATAAAATACATATATAAAGTTAAATTTATATATGTATTTTATTATAGCTACATATATAGGTGATTATAGTCATGTAAAAATTTAGTTATGATAAAGATATTAAAATTTAGTTTAGTTACCTTTATTATTAATAAATAGTGTAAGAGTAATTAATATTCTTTTAGAATAAAGTACTATTCTAAAATTATGTAGCATATTAATTAAAAAGGGGGTGAGTTTTTATGATTAGAACTGTTGTTTGTGAAAAAGAGAAATGTAATGGCAATAGTTTTCATATAGAAACTAAGGATAATAATTTAATATTAACTTGTACTCAGTGCGAAACTGTTTATAAATTTGATATAAGTTATTATGAATTTATAATGCTATCAAATTGTTGTTCATGTAATAATGATTCATTTAAGGTATTTAAGGATACTGAAAAAGAAGGTGTTTATGCAAAGTGTACAAAGTGTGGTAATCCACCAGAAAAAATTTATTTAGATTCGGACGGAAATCAAGTATCTTATGAGGGAAAAGTTTTAAATGATATAAAAGAAATAATTTATAAATTAGACCAAAGGGTGTTTAATGTTGAAAGAAAGATTGAAGGATTAGAAAGCAGTAATGAATTATTAGAAGAATCATTAGCGTATATAACAAAATTTTTATCAAATTAATATGGTGAATGTTTAATAGGGGTACTTAAAATTAGATTAGTAAAATAGTACTCCTGTTAAATAGAAGATAATATGTAATTTTAAATTGTGGTAAAAAATGTAAATAAAAATTGAAAACAAAATAACATATATGATATAATGTATTTACATAATATGTAAATTATGTAAGGGGTTTGAGAATAACTTAGGAAAAACTATGAAAACAATAGTAATTGAAGGGAGAGGTCTTTATATGATGAGAAAAGAAATGATTGCAATGATACTTGCTGGTGGACAAGGGTCTAGATTAGGGGTATTAACAAAAAAAGTTGCCAAGCCAGCAGTACCTTTTGGGGGTAAATATAGAATTATTGATTTTGCTTTAAGTAATTGTTCAAATTCAGGAGTATATACTGTTGGTGTGCTGACTCAGTATCAACCGTTAATACTTAATACACATATAGGTATAGGTAGTCCTTGGGATTTAGATAGAAGAGATGGTGGTGTAAGCATATTACCGCCATATCAAGAGGAAAAGGGTGGTAATTGGTATAAGGGTACTGCAAATGCAATATACCAAAATATAGCTTTTGTGGACAACTATGATCCAGAATATGTACTTATATTATCTGGAGATCATATTTATAAAATGGATTATGATAAGATGCTTAAATTCCATAAAGAAAAGGAAGCAGATGCAACAATAGCTGTTATAGATGTTTCACTTAAGGAAGCTAGTAGATTTGGAATAATGAATACCAATGATGATTTATCTATATACGAATTTGAAGAAAAGCCACAACATCCTAAAAGTACAAAGGCTTCTATGGGAATATATATATTTAACTGGAAGACATTAAAAAAATTATTAAAGGAAGATGAAAATGATAAAAACTCTCATAATGACTTTGGAAAAAATATAATACCGAAGATGCTTGCAGACGGTAAAAGATTAGTTGCCTATCCATTCAAAGGATATTGGAAGGATGTTGGTACTACTGAAAGTCTTTGGGAAGCTAATATGGATTTATTAAAAGATGATAATGAATTAAATCTTTATGATGATGATTGGAGGATATACTCAGTACATCCTGTAAGACCAGCTCAATATATAGGACCTCATGCTAATGTAAAGTCAACTTTAGTAGTCGAAGGCTGTATAATCCATGGAAAGGTTGAAAATTCAGTGTTATTTCCAGGCGTTGTAGTTGGGAAAAATACTACTATAAAGGATTCGGTAATAATGCCAAATACGAGAATTGGCGAAAATGTAGTTATAAATAAAGCTATTATAGGCAGTGATGCAGCTATAAGAAAAGATTGTAAGATAGGAAATGGAAAGAAGATAACAGTAATACCAGCAAGAGATGATGTTAAAAGTGGAACTGTTATAACTGAATAAATAAGATTTTAACTTTAATGTGGGGGAGTTGAACAAGATGAAGAATTATATAGGAATAATAAATTTGGATGAGAATGAAGATAGAATAAGAGAGCTTACTAGAACCAGACCTCTAGCTTCAGTACCTATGGCTGGTAGGTATAGAATAATAGATTTTGTATTATCAAATATGACTAATGCAGGAATTGAAAACATAGCAATATTTTCAAAAAATAAATCAAGGTCTTTAGTTGATCATTTGAGTAATGGTAGACCTTGGGATCTTCATAGAAAAAGGGATGGGCTTAGAGTTTTTAATTTTGGAGAAGAGGATCCAGTTAATGATGATGTTCATACTTTTGCTAGTAATATGGAGTTCTTAAAATATAGTAAACAAGAATATGTAGTTATATCATCCTCATATATGATATGTAATATAGATTTAACTGAAGTTATGAAATTTCATGAGAAAAATATTAATGACATAACCATAGTTTATAAAACAGTAAGCAATGCAGATAAGAGCTTTATAGATTGTGATGTTATTAATGTGGATTCAAATGATAACATAATAAGTGTTGGTGAAAATATAGGAAGTGCAAAGGAAGCAAATATAAATATGGAAATTCTCCTTATGAGAAAGGACTTATTTATAGAAATAATTTATGAATGTATAAAAACAGGCTTAGATAGGAAAGTTAAAAACTGTATTTATAGAAATTTAGACAAGCTTAAGGTAAAGGCTTATAAATTTGATGGATATTTAAGTTGTATAAATTCGCTAGAAGCCTATTACAAAGCCAATATGGATTTGTTGAACGTAAGAATAAATAATGAGTTGTTTTTTGATAATGGACCTATATATACTAAATCAAAGGATGAAGGACCAACAAAGTATACAAAGGATAGTAATGTCATTAATTCTATAATAGCAAATGGTTGTTATATAGAAGGAACCGTTGAAAACTGTATAATTTCTAGAAGAGTTCACATACACAAGGATGTTCATTTGAAAGATTGTATAATATTACAAAACTCAACTATAAATGCACATTCTAAATTACAGAATGTAATAACAGATAAATGTACCAATATAACTAAAGGTGAGGAATTAAAAGGGGCTAGGAATTATCCATTAGTAATAGAGAGACCAAAAATAATGTAAATTTTATTCACTACTCACTATTGCAAATACTTTTTATATTAGTGATAATTAATTATGAATAAACTATGGTGGGGAGTGATTAGGTGAAAGTATTATTTGTAACAGCAGAAGCTCATCCATTTGTAAAGGTTGGAGGCTTAGGAGAAGTTGCATATTCATTACCCAAAGCACTTAAAAGTTCTGAGATTGATATCAGAGTTATATTACCTAAGTATAAATTTCCTAAGAAAATAAGAAAGAAAATGATGCTCTTGGGTAGATATAAAACTTACATTGGATGGAAGAGTGTTGATTGTGAGCTGTGGACTTTAAATAATAATGGGATACAGTATTACTTTATAGGAAACTCATTTTATTTTTATAGAAATGATATTTATGGATATGGAGATGATGATGAGAGGTTTATATATTTTTGCAAAGCTGTATTAGAGGGAATAAAATATATGTATGATTTTACGCCAGATATATTGCATTGTAATGATTGGCATAGTTCGATGGTTAGTCCGCTTAAGAAATTATACTATGTAGATAATGAAATATATGCAAATATAAAAACATTATTCACTATTCATAATATAGCTTACCAGGGTACATTTGGTAAGGATACTCTGTGGATGCTTGGATTAGATGAGCATGATATTCAAGTTAAAAAGTTAGAGTTAAATGATGGTATATCATTTATGAAATGGGCAATATTAGAGAGTGATAAGATAAGCACAGTGAGTGAAAGTTATTCTTATGAGATACAAGAAGAGGGGTATGGGTGTGGACTTAACTCTATTGTCAAAAAGAGAAAGAAGGATTTGATAGGCATTTTAAATGGAATAGATTATGATATTTATAATCCTGAGAAAGATTCAAATATATTATATAAATATAGTAAGCAAAATTTAGATTCTAAAATTAAGAATAAACTTTATATACAAAGAGATCTGAAATTAGAGCAAGATGGAAGTATTCCTATGATAACTATAATTAGTAGGCTTGTAGATCAAAAGGGATTAGGTCTCATAGAAGCTGCTATGAAAAATATTATGTCTTTGCAAGTTCAGTTAATTATTTTAGGCACGGGTAGTAGTTATTTTGAAAATAAATTCAAATATTTAGAGACAAAATATAAAAATAAACTTAGAGTAATAACAGAATTTAATGATTGTAAAGCAAGGCAATTATACGCAGGAAGTGATATGTTTTTAATGCCATCAAAGTTTGAACCTTGTGGGTTAGGTCAGCTTATAGCATTAAGATA
Source organism: Clostridium cavendishii DSM 21758 (assembly GCF_900141845.1). Classification (GTDB taxonomy): domain Bacteria; phylum Bacillota; class Clostridia; order Clostridiales; family Clostridiaceae; genus Clostridium_AG; species Clostridium_AG cavendishii. The sequence goes on from NZ_FQZB01000029.1 coordinate 13,558, forward strand.
TGGAACTATACCAATAGTTAGGCAAACCGGAGGGCTCAAAGATACTGTTAAAGATTACAATGAATATATAAATTCAGGGAATGGTTTTACCTTCAAGGAATATAGTGTAAATGATATGTTGGAAAGTATAAATAGAGCTTTAAATATGTATAAGAATAAAGATTTATGGATTCAAATTATGCAATTAGCTATGGATTGTAATAATAATTGGGAAAAATCATCTCAAAAGTACAAAATTTTATATAAAAATATTATTAAGTAAATTTAAAAGTGGTATAGAATTTCTATTACCATTTTTTTTAATAACATTTAAGGTTAAATTAATGTTACTAATATTAAAAAAGTACTATAATATGAGTATAGTAGTTGTGTTAAGGGGATGAACATTATGAAAATAAAAAATGAAAGGTTCTTGGAGTTGATCTTGTTAATAATAGGAATTACAATGTGCATATTAGTTAAAAATGCAACCAGATATATTGGTGTAGGACTTATTTCATTATCAGCGACTTATTTATTTATAGACACTTTAGATGCTTATTCAAAATTTAAATCTATCCATAAAGGAAAATAAGAGTATTAAGTACTCTTATTTTTTTAGGTGCTTTATATATTGGCAAAAATAATATATAATTAAAATTGAGAAGTTATTATTTTAGGTAGGTATATATGAATAAGAAAAATATAAATAAAATTTTTAGTTGGATACTCTTAATAGGATGGATGACAATTATATTTATAATGTCTAATGAGCCAGCTAAAATTTCAGATGAGCATAGTAATTTAGTATTACAAATTGTAAAAACTTTAGGAATACCAATAGATAGTTTTTTTGGTGAAATAGCAGAATTTATAGTTAGGAAAACAGCCCATTTTACGGAGTATATGATATTATTTTTTCTAGCTTATAAATTATTGAGAATATATCTAGATATAAAAGATACTTGTGTTTTTGGAATAATAATAGTTATAGGCTATGCATGCACAGATGAGATACATCAATTATTTGTACCAGGTAGATCTGGAATGATAAGAGATGTACTTATAGACACTAGTGGTGGGATATTTGGATTATTTATAATTCTTCTAATAAAATATATAAAAAAGATAAAAGCTAGGATTAATTAAAGTCTTAGCTTTTATCTTTTTAAAGTAAAGAAGAGAAAATTCTACAAAGCCCTTCAAGAAATTTATTTAATTTATTACTAGCTTCATATTCTTCTAAAGTAAACTCTCTACATTTTTTCAAATCTTCAATAAAAATTTCTTCACATTGTTGAACAATAGACTCATCATATATTACACAATTTATTTCATAGTTTAATTCAAAACTTCTCCTATCCATATTAGCAGTACCTAAGGTGCATATTTTACCATCTATGGTCATTGTTTTTGCATGAACAAAGGAAGTTTTATCATAAAAGTATACTTTAACTCCACAACGCATAAGATCAGCAAGATAAGTCCTTGAAGCTCTATTAACCATAAAATGATCAGCTTGTTCAGGAAATATTATCCTTATATCCAAGCCGCCTAATGCCGCTATTCTTAAAGCATCCATTATACTTTCAGAAGGTACGAAATAAGGTGTTGTAATATAAATTTTATCTGTAGCAATAGAAATCATTTTTAGCATTCCTTGCATTATAGCTGGAAATTCAGAATCTGGTCCGCTTTTCACAAGCTGCATAAGTAAAGTGTCCTTAACAGTAGTTGTTGGAAAATAGTTGTCAAATTCTAAATCGTAAAATGAATAATAGTTATTAGCTTGTTGAATTGTTAGAAAGTCATCAAGAAATACTGCTTGTAAACCCATAACAAAGTCACCAGTAACTTTTATATGGGTATCTCTCCAATACCCCATTTTACTTTTGCCTAAGTATTCATCACCTATATTTATTCCACCTAAAAATCCGGTTTTTCCATCAATTATAGCAATTTTTCTGTGATTTCTATAATTAATTTGAGTATTTATATGTCTTAATAGGGGAGCTAGAAAATACGAGTATATAACTACATCAACTCCTGCATCTCGTAAATCTTTAATAAAGGATTTCTTCATCTTAATGGCACCAACTCTATCTATTATAAATCTTACTTTAACACCTTCTAAAGATTTCTTTATTAATATATCTTTTAGTTCGCAACCTAGTATGTCGCTTTTTACAATATAATATTCTAGATGAATATGATGCTTAGCAAGTAATAACTCTTTTTTTAAACTATCAAACTTTTCTTCACCATCTTTAAAAATGGTTATTTTATTAGTTATAAAAATAGGAGAATCACTATTCTGAGCTAATAATTGCATAAGTGGAATATATTCTTTATTGGGATACTTTTTTATAATTGGAGATGTAAATTGTTTGATTTCATCAGAAATTTTATCATTTAGCTTGTGTATCTTCCAATTTCTCCCCAAAAAAATATAAAGTATTAGTCCTATAGGTGGAAGTAAAATGAGTATCAATAACCAAGCCATCGTTTTTTCAGGTTGTTTTCTTTCTAATATAACTATAGCTATAGCTAGTATTATATTTATTGAGAAAACTCCATATAATAAATAACTTGTAAAATTAATAATATCACCTCCAATATTAAAATAGCTTATTATAATATTATATACATAAAAATGCTTTAAAACATCAAAATATAGGCATAAAATTGAAAAATAATCAAATTTGTTCTAAAGGTCAAAAGAAATGTTAATAAACTATACCTAGTGTGTCGTAACATAGAAATATTAAGATAAGCAAGATTTTAATAGATATTTAAAGTTTACACTGTTAAACTAACATATCAATTATTTAGTTACTATAAGAAGTATGATAATATAAAACACGTCGCTAAGACATATGTCTTTAAGACAAACCACTTCAATAAATTTTAATATTAATAAAATGCTAAAAACATTAAAAAAGTATTAAAAAAATTATTGACACGAAAGTGGAAAGGTGGTAACATAGTAAAGGTCGTCAGGTGATGACAATAAGAAATTGGTCTTTGAAAATTAAACAGAGCAAGAAAATATATGACCAGCAATTCTTTATGATTTAAATCATAAGACATACAACAGTAATGAGCTACAAACTTGAAATTGAGAGTTTGATCCTGGCTCAGGACGAACGCTGGCGGCGTGCTTAACACATGCAAGTCGAGCGAGTGGATTCCCTTCGGGGATGAAGCTAGCGGCGGACGGGTGAGTAACACGTGGGCAACCTGCCTTATAGAGGGGGATAGCCTTCCGAAAGGAAGATTAATACCGCATAACATCAGATTATCGCATGGTAGACT
>NZ_FQZB01000034.1 GCF_900141845.1 Clostridium cavendishii DSM 21758
CATGTTCAGCTGACTCATACTAATAGATCGAGGGCTTGACCAAAATAAAAGGTAATTAACAAAAACTAAGATTTATATATGCAATTTTCAGAGAACAAACTCTGAAAAAGGAAACTCAAAAGCTTTGGCTAATGAGTATTATTTCAAAAAGAAATCTAAGATTTCTGTGAAATAGCATCTGGTAATGATGCGTAATTTGGTAACACCCGTACCCATTCCGAACACGACGGTTAAGCAAATTACGGCTGATGGTACTGCACGGGAGACTGTGTGGGAGAGTAAGTGGTTGCCAGGTTTGTATGGTTCACTAGCTCAGTCGGTAGAGCACATGACTTTTAATCATGGTGTCCGGGGTTCGATTCCCCGGTGAGCCACCAAAACCTCTCTTTAAAAGAGAGGTTTTTTTATTTATACTTAATAATAGATTAGACTTTTCTTATATATTTGTATATAATAGCCTTGAGATATTTTAAAGGGTTTTGTGAATGAACAACATGCATAGATTAATAATTATGGAGGTTTAATATGAAGACTATATTAAAAGTTGACTATGTGGTCTTAAAAGTTTTCAATAATAATATAATACTAGCCAATAATAATGGTAAGGAAAAAATACTTTTTGAAAAAGGAATTGGATTTGGCAAAAAAGTTGGAGAAATAATAAAAAAAGGTACTGAGATAGATAAAATTTTTACAATAGAGAATCAATTTAATGTACAAAATTTTAATGAAATTGTCAGTAAGAATGATGAAAAGTTTTTAGCTCTTTGTGAAGAAATTATATATGATATATCAAATAAATTAGGGGAAGATTTAAGTGAAAATATTCATATTGGATTAACTGAGCATATATCTTTTGCAATTAAAAGATTAAATAATAATGAAGAAATACAGAATCCGTTTTTAATTGAAATACAAACCTTATATCCACAGGAATTTGAATTAGCAAAAGAGGCTGCAATTAAAATAAAAAATTCAACTGGAGTATTAATGCCAGATGGTGAAGTTGGATTTATAGCTCTTCATATACATTCTGCTAGGAATAATGGTAAATTATCCAATACTATAAAATATAGTTATATAGGTAATAAGATAACTGAGTATGTTGAAAAAGAATTAAATATTGTAATAGATAAAACATCCTTGGATTATGCTAGATTTTTAACTCATATGAGATTTGCAATAGAAAGAATAATGAAGAAATCGTTAATAAAAAATGATTTGCTAAATATTATAAAAGAAAGTTACCCGAAATCATATTTGGTTGCAGAGAAAGTTGCCAAGATATTAGAAAATGAGCTAGAAGTTAAAGTTGTAGAAGATGAAGTTGCATATATAGCAATGCATATTCAAAGATTTAGAGTATCGGTAGAAAATAATTAAAGCCAGCATTAGCTGGCTTTAATTATTTTATTTAGCTTTATAAGTTATAATTACATCAGAACCTTCTTTAACTGTTAGTCCAATTTTAGAAGATATTTCCTTAACGGAATCTACATTTGTTATTAAAACTGGTGTAATAAGAGATAGTCCTTTACTAATAATGAAATCTCTATTTATTTTTATTATAGGAGTACCGGCTTTAACTTGAACACCAGGTTCTATTAATCTTTCAAAACCTTCTCCTTCTAAAGAAACAGTGTCTATACCAATATGAACTAGCAATTCAACTCCATTTTCAAGTGTCATAGCAAAAGCATGATTTGTTTTGAAAACAAGAGATAATTCACCATCTGCTGGAGCAACTATTATATCTCCTGTAGTATCTATGGCAACTCCGTCACCAGCCATTTTTTGAGCAAAAACTTCATCTGGTACTTGAGATAAATCTATAGTTTTTCCAGATACAGGCGCAACTAATTTTAAATCTTTTTTAAAAAATCCAAACATAACTTACTCCTAATATTAATTTGAATATTAGGAAATTCACATCCTTTCATTTCAATTTACATAAATATTTAAAGGTTATCAAAAAAAAAAGCATAAGTTATTAAAAACTTATGCCTGATTTAACAGTAACACGTTAAGACAAATTATACAATAACATTAAAAGAGTTGTCAATATTCAGCAAATGTTTACAAGAAAAAATAAAAAAATTATTTGTAACCGTTGACAAAATTCGCGATTTTTTATATAATCAAAACATAAATTGAATACATAAATAAAGCGTGTAACCGAGTTAAATTTTGGGCATTAGCTGAAAAGGATATGTTATTACATTATACCTTTTCAGCTTTTTTTATTGGGTTCAATTTAAATTTTTAGCACTTATATTTTTTAAAATTAAAAAGGAGGAATTATAATTATGATGAAATTTTTTCAAAAATTAGGAAAATCATTAATGCTTCCAGTGGCGTGCTTACCTGTTGCTAGTATCCTGATGGGTATTGGTTATTGGATGGACCCTACTGGTTGGGGTGCAAATAGTGTTTTAGCTGCATTCTTAATAAAAGCAGGTGGAGCATTAATTGACAATATGGGTATATTATTCGCAATAGGTGTAGCGGTAGGTATGTCTGATGATAGTGAAGGGACTGCTGGACTTGCAGGGCTTGTTTCATGGCTTGTGATTACAACATTGTTATCTACAAAGTCAGTAGCAATATTTAAGGGAATTAAGGAAGCTGATGTTGCAGCGGCATATAGTAAAACGCAAACACAATTTATAGGTATATTAGCAGGTTTAATTGGAGCTAGTTGCTATAATAGATTTAAGGGAACTAAACTTCCAGATGCGTTATCATTTTTTAGTGGAAGAAGAAGCGTTGCTATAGTTACAGCAGCATTATCTCTTGTGGCTTCAGGAATATTATTCTTTGTATGGCCTGTTGTTTATGCAGGATTGGTATCATTTGGTAAGGCAATTATTTCTACAGGAGCTGTAGGTGCAGGTATATATGCATTCTTTAATAGATTATTAATACCGACAGGTTTACATCATGCTCTTAACTCAGTATTCTGGTTTGATGTTGCAGGAATAAATGATTTAGGAAATTTCTGGAGTGGAAAAGGAACTCTTGGTCAAACAGGAATGTATATGACTGGATTCTTCCCAGTAATGATGTTTGGATTACCAGCAGGAGCTTTAGCTATGTATCACACAGCTAAAGATAAAAAGAAAAAGGTTGTTTATGGATTATTATTAGCAGGTTCAATTTCTGCATTCTTTACAGGAGTTACTGAACCATTAGAATTCGCATTTATGTTCTTAGCACCAGGATTATATGTAGTTCATGCATTATTAACAGGTATTTCAGCAACAGTATGTGCAATGTTACCAGTAAGAGCGGGATTTAACTTTAGTGCAGGATTTGTAGATTGGTTTTTAAGCTTTAAAGCACCAATGGCTCAAAATCCATTATGGTTAATTCCAATAGGTTTAGTAGTTGCTGTTATATACTATGTTGTATTCCGTTTTGCAATCACAAAATTCAACTTAAAGACTCCAGGTAGAGAAGAAGATGATGATGATGAAGAAATGCACGTAGAACTTAAAAATAACGATTTTACAGCAATAGCTTCTGTAATATTAGAGGGTGTTGGTGGAAAAGAAAACATAACTTCTATAGATAATTGTGTAACAAGGTTACGTTTAGAAATAAAAGATCAAGCAAAGGTTAATGAAAAGAAAATTAAATCTGCGGGTGTTTCTGGGGTAATAAGACCAGGAAAGACTAGTTTACAAGTTGTTGTGGGTCCACAGGTACAGTTTGTAGCAGATGAATTCAAAAAATTATGTAGATAAGGTCAAAAAAAGTGGTTTCTATCCTGAAACCACTTTTTATTTATAATATTATAATCTGAAATCATGTATATAGGGTTCTTGGTTTGAAAGTTAATTTGCACATTTCATTGAATTAAGATAAACCAACAATAGTTTTTATAAACAAATTAAAAACTTCAAATTAAAATCATATATTGTTGGCGTTTATTTGTTTTAAATCTTATCAATTAAGGTTTAACTAGCACAATACGTTAAATTAATAAATTTATATTATATTCTTCTAACCAAATATTTACTTGTATCAGATAAGCAATTAACTGAGGACCTGTCATTAATTGTCCAAACCATGGTGTTTTATAAGAAGTACCTTTAGTATCTATTATATTTTGCACATTTTGTTTATTTATAATATTCAATATTGGCGATGTCTTAGAATTTATTATGGAATTTAAGGTTTTGCAAACTGTATCTGTATATATAGGATTAAAGGTTTTAGGATAAGGACTTTTTTTCCTATAAATAATATCTTTAGGAAGTATACCTTTTAATGAATTTCTTAAAAGACCTTTTTCACGACCGTTAACAAATTTTATATTCGGAGGTATATTAAAAGCATAATCAACTAGTCTAATATCTGCAAAAGGAACTCTAACTTCTAAACTATTTGACATACTCATTCTATCTTTTCTATTTAATAAATTAACCATAAACCATTTTATATTTAAATAGAACAATTCACGCATTCTGTAAGTTAATTTATCTTCGCCGATTTGGTGTGGTACTTCAGAGATGCTTTTTTTATAGTAATAGTCTATATTTTCTTGAATATTGATATTGCTTAAGGAGTCGTTTAAAATATGATATCTATCTTTTGCAAATCTAGACCATGGAAAGGTATCAGAGTATATCATAGATTCATCAGTATACCATGGATAACCTCCAAAAAGTTCATCTGCACATTCGCCAGATAATGCAATTACAAAATCATTAGATATTTCTTTACACGCTAAATACAAAGAAGAGTCTATATCAGCCATACCTGGTAAGTCTCTGGAAATTACAGCTTGCTTTAAATAATTGGCTAAATCAATGTTATTTATTAAGATAGTTTTATGATTACTTTTTATAAAGTCAACCATTTTTTTTGTCCAATACTCATCAGAATCAGGTTGAAACATAGATGATTCAAAGTAATTAGTGTTATCTTCATATTCTATAGAATAGGTAGTTAACTTTTTATTAGATTTTTTAAATTCATTACTTACAATTGCAGAAATTGCACTAGAATCTAGTCCGCCTGATAGAAATGTACAAAGAGGTACATCACCTACTAGTTGTCTGCAAATAGAATCTGATACTAAAAATTTTAAATGCTCCTCAGCTTGTTCTATAGTTTCATTAAAATCATAGACCTTTAGTTTCCAATATTCTTTTAATTGTATTGAAGATTTAGATATTATAGCACAGTGCCCAGGTGGTATTTCATTTATATCTTTAAATATTGCATTACCAGGACTAGTTGCAGGACCTAAAGCAAATAATTCGGATAATCCTGTTTTATCTACTGTGGTACTTATATACGGATGTTTTAATAGTGTTTTAATTTCAGAACCGAAAATAAAAGAAGAGTTTTTTATAGAATAAAATAATGGTTTTATACCTAATGGGTCTCTAGCTAGTATCAATTTCTGTTCATACTCATCAAAAATACAAAATGCAAAAATACCATTTAGTTTTTCTAAAAAAGATTCTTTCCAATATATATAAGAGGTAAGAAGTATTTCTGTATCAGAATAACCTTCAAATTTAAAGCCTTTAGATATAAGTTCTTTTCTTAAATCTTCAGTATTATATAATTCACCATTATAAACAATAGTATATTTTTTATTAGATAGTATTTTTGTCATAGGTTGTATACCACCACTAGGATCTACTACTATCAATCTTCTATGGCCTAACATTATATTTTGGGTTATATAGTAACCATAGCTATCCGGACCACGTAATTTTAATGAGTCTGTCATATCTTTTAAAATTTTAGAATTATTAGATATATTATTGTTAAAGTCTATCCAACCACAAATTCCGCACATTATAATTAACTCCTTGTAATAAATAAAGTAATATTATATATTTTATGCAATTTAAATAATCAAAGTTACTTATTACTTTAGAATAGTTGTTAATTAAAATTTTCAAAATATAATTACCCAGGTGTATCGCTATAAATAAAATGAAGAAAAATGGAGAAAAATGAAGAATGATATAAATATTAAAATTTAACGGTAATAATATTGGTATTATAATGTTTTAGGTGTGATATTATAAAAGGCGTCGCCAATATTGATATTTGTGGGACAAGCCACTTTGACAGATTTTAATATTAATAATATTTTAAAAATATTAAAATATTTGTTGACATTAAGGTGAAAAGGTGGTAACATAGTAAGGGTCGTCAGGTGATGACGAATGAAATTTGGTCTTTGAAAATTAAACAGAGTAAGAAAATATATGACCAGCAATTCTTTATGATTTAAATCATAAGACATACAACAGTAATGAGCTACAAACTTGAAATTGAGAGTTTGATCCTGGCTCAGGACGAACGCTGGCGGCGTGCTTAACACATGCAAGTCGAGCGAGCAGATTCCCTTCGGGGATGAAGCTAGCGGCGGACGGGTGAGTAACACGTGGGCAACCTGCCTTATAGAGGGGGATAGCCTTCCGAAAGGAAGATTAATACCGCATAACATCAGATTATCGCATGGTAGACTGATCAAAGGAGCAATCCGCTATAAGATGGGCCCGCGTCGCATTAGCTAGTTGGTGAGGTAACGGCTCACCAAGGCGACGATGCGT
>NZ_FQZB01000016.1 GCF_900141845.1 Clostridium cavendishii DSM 21758
GAAAACTACTACAAAGATCGTATTATAGCATCAGTAATTCATAACTATAGTGATAATGTATGCCAACAAATAGATAATGTTGGAAATGGAGCAATATTAAAGCTTAAAAATGCATGGAATCCTATTAGAAGAGATGATAAAAATTCAGATTTCGTAGGAACTGGTAATTTTATAGAATGTTGGTACAATGATTCTTCTGAAAAATTACCAGATGGAGAACCTAAAACTAAAATTGCGTGGCTAGTAGAACCTTCAGGACAGTTTGCTATAGGAAATCCTAAAACAGAATTTGGTATACAAGTAGCTTCAGTAGAAGATAGAAATAAATTATTTACTGTTAAAAATATTAATAATAGAGTTTTATCAGTTTACAAAGACCATGTAGAATTGCCAGCAGTTACATTTGAACCAATAGCAGATGAAACTGCATTGTCATTGCCTAATTTCAGTATGTTTGTTAGAAGTGTAGCACCTACCAAGTTTTGGTTTAAAGATGGGACAGGTAATATAAGAGAAGTATTATTAGGAGACTAAGAACTTTCAATATAAGAAAGTTCTTTTTTTATATAAAAAAATCAGAAAAAGGCAGGTGTAACATGGATGAATTATTAAGAGCAGCAGTAAATCAAGGACTAGGTTATGGACTTTTTGTTTTTCTACTCCTGTATGTCCTAAAAACAACAGGTGAAAGAGAAAAAAGGTATCAGGATTTATTAGATAAACTGAGTGAGAATTTCAATATAGTTGAAAATGTTCAAAGTGATGTTAAAGAAATAAAAAATCATATATTTAAAAAATAAAAGGGAGATGGGAGTTTTGAAAAAACAATTTAAAATCTTATCATTATTGGTAGCTATATTAGCTACCTTTTCTTTTTCTTCAATTATGGTACAGGCTGTACCTATTAACAAACAATTCATAAATAATAATAGAAGTTACAGAGTTTTAGAACCAAAGGGAATTATAATCCATGACACTGCAAATAGTGGAGCAACAGCACAAAATAACAGGGATTATTTTAATAGAGTATATGTAGGAGCTTCAGCACACTATTTTGTAGATTGGAATGGAGTAATACAAACTATTCCAAGTAATGAGCAGGCATGGCACGCTGGAGGTTATGCAAATAGAAATTATCTTAGTATAGAAATGTGTAATCCTAAGAGTGGAAATATGGAACAGTTTAATCAAGTGTATAAAAATACAGTTGAATTAGCAGCAAGCATTTGCAAAGAACATGGATGGAATTCAGCTAATAATATATTTAGTCATAAATATATAAGTGATACTTATAGACAGACAGACCATCAGGACCCATATTCTTTTCTAATTCAATACGGTAAGTCTTGGAATACTTTATGTCAAGATATTCAGAATGCTATTAATGGACAAAGTATAAATATAACTAGTCCTAAAGAAGAAAGTAAGCAAGTTAACACAGAACCTACAACAGGATTCACTTATGCTAATAATGCAAAAGTAGAAGGGGACGACCTTTATATCAGAGATTCTGCTGGAAATAGAATAGCTGGTAGATGGGTAAGTGATGGAGATAACATTACAGTTCTAGATATAAGCTATAGTAAACAACTAGTTCTTGTAGAATATCCAACATCTACAGGTGTTAGGCAGGGTTATGTAAAGAATGTACCTAGTCTAATTAAGTATTATTATCAAGGTCAATATTCTAATGGTAGCACTAGAGAACCTTCTTATATATGTAGTAATTTAAATTCAAGATTTGGTTCATTAGATAGTTGGGAGAGTGTGACACCTTTATATCGTAAAGATGGTAAGCTATGTGTTGTGTATAGTACAAGCAAAGGTACAAACACAAAGAATGGTTTTGTAAAATATAACGATCACTTTAATAAATTTTAATTAGAAAGAAGGAGTATATTATGGAAGAACAACTTTTAAATCAAATTGTACCAATTTTAATAACTACTATAGTAGGTATTATAGCAACTGTAATCAAAATTGTAGGGGATGCTGTAATAGAATTAATTAAAACTAAAAAAGAAGAAACAACTCAAAAAATTATACAAGGTAATCATGAAGCACAAGTCAAAACAGCTTTAGAGGTATGGAATATAGTAGAAGAGCATTTCAGAATAAATGAGGTTATAGGAGATACTATTCAACTTAAGATTACTATGTTTAATAATTTACTATTAAAGAAAGTACCAGGACTTACACAAGAGCAACTAGACTATTTAAGACAAACTATAGCAGGAGAATTTAACAAAGGTAAACAAGCTCTTGCAGAAGATAAAGCTAAACAACAAGCACAAATAAATACTCAACTACAGGCAGAAAACGAACAATTAAAAAGTAAATTAGCTACAATTCAAAATACTGTAGCTTAAATTTAAAGCCACAAGGTTAGGGAGAAATTCTTAGCTTTGTGGCTTTTTGTTTTATATAGCAATATTAAGATTATAATTACATAAATGTAAATAATATGTTAAAATAGTAAATGATTTTAATTTTAAAGGGGGAAATCAAAATGTATAATAAATTAAAACATTTTACATTTGTATTTACAATTTTCTTTTTCATTAGTCTTATAGGTACATATGCTTTACCTACACAATTTAATAATAAATACATAGGAGAGAATAAGGAAGCTCAGGCTATTGTTCCTGTATTAGCAGTTCCAGTTGTTTTGGTTGGTGGAGCTCTTGTTGTTGTTGCGATTGGTGGAGCTATTATTGTAGGTGGTACTATTGGTTCTGTAGCAGCGGATATTCAAAATAATAAAGAACATTGGAATTTGGTAAGACAAGACGCTTATAATAAGGCAACAGAACTTTGTAAGGATGTTAAGTTTATGTCAAATGTTTTATATGACCAAGCCACTCAAAAACTTTATTTAACTCAAGATGCTATTAAAATTTTAAAGGAGAAATATTTTAATACTCAAAATCATATGATGAAATTTGTATATCCTAATCAATGGCCTGCAGGTTCTCCGTGTCCTAAAGGTCAATATAAGGTTTATAACGAACATAATGAATGTATAGGTATTGTTAATTATTTTGATAGCGTTCAGTGGTTATCTAATACAACTGTTAATATTCACCAAGGATACTGGCAAGAGCATTCTACTGGTAATTGTTTTTATATTGATATTGGTGATTCTGTTCCAGCATCTAATTCCAACTTAGAAAAAGTAGTTAATTCGTTACCTTCAACTGGTTCTGTGTGTATTCCTGTAAGTGATAAATTTAAAAATTGGGCAGATAATCAAAGCATTGAGTTTTCAAAAGATACTGATATTCCATCATATAAAGCAATAGCAGATAAAGATATTCCTACTAATGTTATTAGTCTACAAGATATTAAAGATAGTATAACTAATGAAGGATGTTCACCAACAGAAGAAGCTCAAGAGAACATAAAACCAACAACTGATTCATTAACAGTGCAGAAATATATAAATGGTAGACCAGTAGTAATAAACCAATCATTACAAGATTCACATATAAAAGGGACAAAGGCATATGAAGCAGATATAGCAAAAGGTATAACCAGAAGTTTATTAACCGAAAATGCTGAGGATTTACTTGACTATTATGCAGGCACAGGTTATAAAATTAATGATTACACGGAATTAGTAGACTTTGAAGATATAATAGGTCAATATTATGATACAAGTACTAAAACTTTTGTAGACACTACTATGGGGGTTATAATATATGGTGTTAATGGGGCTCATATAGTAGCTGCAAAACCTAATACTAAGCCTAATAAAAATACAGATAGTTTCCCATCTGGGGCAGTAAGTGGAAAAGATGTTGTAGGCTTTTTGAAAAAACATGGCTTTAAAGAAGAAAGTCAAAATGGAAGTCATTTAAAATTAAAAGGAGAAAACGGAGAAATTGTTATAGTTCCTGTACATGGAAATAGAAGCTTACCGAGAGGTACATTAAATAGTATTAAAAAACAAGCCGGATTTTAATTAAAGAGTGGTGAGAAAATGAAGAAAAAATATATATTTAGTTCAATTTTTACTTACGAAAATGATGGCATTAGTATTGAATTTCCAGATTTACCAGGCTGTATTTCATGTGGATTTACAACTGATGAAGCTCTAAAAATGGCAAAAGAAGCATTAGAATTATATACTAATGGTATGAAAGAAGAAGAAATACCTAAAGCTAGACAGGAAAGTGACTTTAAAATTAATAAAGCAAATCAAAAAATATTTTCTTTTGAAGTTGAAATTTAATAAATAATATAGATAAAGTTTAAGACCCAAAAGACATGTCAATACTTCAATTAGGAGGTGTTGGACATGTCTTTTGTAATTACAAAGAAAACTCATATATTATGTCTTGTAATAGCTTGCGTAATAGTGGTTTTACAAATGGATACAGTAATAAAAATTAATGCTGATATAATTGAATTATTTCAATCGTATGTAGTTTTAAATTATTATTTAATGTTATTGATAATAGCTACTATAAATACTCTTATACATGAGTTATTGCATGGTTTAGCTTATAAGATATTTGGTGGTAAGTTTAGAATAGGATTTAAAGGTATATTTGCCTATACAAAAGAAACTACAGGAATTAGATTAACAGTTATAGAATTTACTATAGTATTATTAGCGCCAGTAACATTAATATCTGTTATATCTTTATTTATACCAATAGTAGGTGGATTAATATTTTATATTAATCTATTGGGAAGTACAGGTGATTTATTAATGGCCTTTTGGCTAATTAGGGCAGATAAAAATTCACTAATATTAGATACAGACAAAGGTTTTGATGTAATAAAAAATATTGTTGTTTTGAATAAAGTATAATCTTTAGGTTTTAAGATAGTAACTATTAATTTAGTTGTTATCTTAATTTTTTATATTTAAAAATAAAAGCATAAAAACTTCTATGTCGAATATGAGAACAAAAAGGCGAACGATTTTATGTCAAAAAAACTTTCTAAATATAATTGAATTATAAGGTTTTGCAAGGCTTTTATGATAAATTCTAAATAAAAATACGAACAAAAAAGTATTTACATAAGAACACACGTTCGATATAATAAGTGTAGAAGTAGAAAGAGAGGGAGAATAATGGTCGTTTACTGGGAATACATAAATGGAAAGAAAAAATTAATCATTGAAAAGGGAAATAGTGAGATTTCAAAAGGAGCTTAATTATAAGCTCCTTTTAATTTTGATAAAAGTAAATCTATTCTTTTTACATTAATTAATGTAGGTTTGGATTCATTATTAATCCAGTTGTGAATTGTATCAGAATGGACATTAATATAATATGAAGTTTCTTTCCAAGTTTTATGACCACAAAAAGCACGTATTTTTAACAATTTATCTTGTATAGAAGTTTCAGAGAGTGTCAATAATTGTAAGTAGTCAATATGATTTACATTTAATTTATTACAATATATATAATAGTAGTAATAGCAATTGGGAGATGGAATTCTATCCTTTTCTAAATTTTTCAATGTAGCTGATGAAATATTCATTAAAAAACTTAATTTTTTAAGAGTCAACCCTTTTTTTAGCCTTAATCTACGGAGTTTAGATCCATAAGTGTTTTTTGTACATATAATAGGTAAGAACTCCTTTTCTTTTACTATGTCAAACTTGTTTCTTTCTCGGTTGCCCTTGTGGTAACTATTTAAGCAGGATAGACAAAAGACCGTGTTCCTGTAGTGAAAGGGATAGAATAAGGTATTTATCTAAACTATCAAAAGCTGTTTTAGATAGAGTTGATATGCATATATTTGTAAGTTATGTGCCATATGAAAATTTAAAGGAAAACACAGTTAATATAGATTCTAAAATGCTTAAAGCATTAGTTTTGAATGCTAGAGAAATGCAAAATAAAAGATTTAAAAATACTAAAATAGGATATAATTCTAGAATGGAACATAATGATATATTAAATTTTGCTAAAATTAAGTCGAATTGTGACGAATTTTTAAATGCTATATATAAGAATTATGGATTAAGTACTAGAGCGCTAGATAGAATAATTAAGTTATCAAGAACAATAGCAGATATTTATGAAAGTGAATATGTTACTAAACCTCATATTATTGAAGCCTTAAATTATAGAAAAAATATAAATGGAGAGGTAATATAATATGGATAACATGGAATTTAAACTTTGGTTTGCTAATATTAATATTTCAAATAGAATAAAATTTATATTATTGGAACAATTTAAGGATGAAC
The DNA here is from genome assembly GCF_900141845.1 of Clostridium cavendishii DSM 21758. Lineage (GTDB taxonomy): Bacteria > Bacillota > Clostridia > Clostridiales > Clostridiaceae > Clostridium_AG > Clostridium_AG cavendishii. Next base: position 6,215 of record NZ_FQZB01000016.1, read on the forward strand.
AGAGTATATATGAAAATAGAAAAGATATATGTAAAGTTAATAAAAAACTAGAAATGTTAATGCAGTTTAATATAGATAGTGAAATTATATATTCACAGTTAGAAGCTATTCAAAAAGAAATATATAGTTTAATCTTTTATAATGATGCTAAATACCCACAAAATATAAAGTGTATAGATGATTATCCATATGTTTTATATTATAAGGGGGATTTAGAAAAATCTAAAAACAAGAAGAATATTGCAATTGTAGGGTCTAGAAAGTGTTCAAGTTATGGTATTGAAGCAACGGAATATATAGTGTCGAATTTTGAAGGCTTAGATTTGGTATTGACGAGTGGAGGTGCTTATGGAGTAGATACCATTGTTCATAAAACTTCAATAAATAAAAATATTTATAATATAGCTATATTAGGATGTGGCATTAATATTAATTATCCAGCAAGTAATAAATTATTATATGAAAAAATAAAGGAAAATGGTTTAATAATATCAGAGTTTTCTCCACAAACAAAGCCTTATTCCTATAATTTTCCTATGAGGAATAGAATTATAAGCGGACTGAGTGATGCTGTAATAGTTGTAGAAGCATCAAGTAAAGGAGGTTCTCTAATAACTGCTAGATATGCAGCAGAACAAGGGAGAGAAGTTATAGCAGTTCCTGGCTCTATATTTTCTCCTTTAAGTTTAGGTGTCAATAAATTAATAGATGATGGGGCCAAAATTTTTACAACAATAGAAGATTTGCTTTATATACTTAAAATACCAAAAAAGCAAGAAAAAACAAAAAACATAAATAGGTCTTTAAAAGGTAACATTTTAAAGTTATTAGAAGATAAACCTATGCATATTGATGAAATTATAAGATTAATGCATATTGACACATCAGTTATATATGAGTTATTATTTGAAATGCAATTTAATAAAGAAATAATTAGTTTAACAGGTAATTATTACGCTAAAATTATTTAATATTAAAATGAGAATTTAATAGTTTGTAATAGAATGATTAACATAGTATAAAGAAGGGGGTGAAGGCTCCGAAAATCTCGGAGCTAGCAATGGGTCAAAATCTTGTAATTGTTGAATCACCAGCGAAAGCAAAAACCATTGAAAAATATTTAGGAAAGAATTATGTAGTTGAGGCATCAATGGGACATGTAAGAGACTTGCCTAAAAGTCAACTAGGTGTTGATATAGAAAACAGTTTTAATCCTAAATATATAACTATAAGAGGTAAAGGTGAACTTTTAGACAAACTTAGAAAATTAGCTAAAAAAAGTGATAAAATATATCTTGCAACAGACCCTGATAGGGAAGGGGAAGCTATTTCATGGCACTTGGCAAAGGTATTAAAAATAAATGATGGTGAAAAATGCAGAATAGAATTCAATGAAATAACTAAGGATGCTGTAAAAAATTCACTTAAAAAACCTAGAACTATAAATACAAGTTTAGTAGATGCGCAACAAGCAAGAAGAGTATTAGATAGACTTGTTGGATATGAAATAAGTCCTATTTTATGGAGAAATGTAAAATGGGGATTAAGTGCTGGTAGAGTTCAATCTGCTGCATTAAGAATAATTTGTGAAAGAGAAGAAGAGATAAAGAAATTTGAAGCAAAAGAATATTGGACTGTAGATACAAAGCTTAAGAAAGATAGAAAGAGCTTTAATGTTAAATTGGTAGCTAAAGATGGTAAAAAATTAGAAATTGAAAATGAAGCTCAAGCAAATGAAATAATAAAAGAACTTAAAGAAAATTCTTTTGTGGTAAAAAAGGTTAAAAAAGGAACAAAAGTTAAGAATCCATTACCTCCTTTTACAACCTCTACATTACAACAAGATGCTGCAAAACAACTTAATTTTATGACTAAAAGAACTATGTCTATAGCTCAACAACTTTACGAAGGTGTTGAAATCAAGGGATATGGAACTGTAGGACTTATAACTTATATGAGAACAGACTCTGTAAGAATATCAAAAGAAGCGCAAGAAAAAGCTGCAAACTTTTTAAGAGATAACTATGGTGAAGAGTATATTCCAAAAGAAGCTAGGAATTTTAAAGGCAAAAAGAATATACAGGATGCGCATGAAGCTATAAGACCTTCTTTCATTGAAATAACACCAGAAGTTGCTATGAAGAATTTGACATCAGAGCAATATAAGCTATATTCACTTATTTGGAAAAGATTTATTGCAAGTCAAATGGAAGCTTGTATATTAAATACAAATTCTATTGAAATAGAAAATGGAAAATATAAGTTAAGAGCAAGTGGATCTACAATAAAGTTTGATGGATTTATGAAAATTTATGAATATACTACTGAAGAAGAGGAAGATAGTGTAATACTTCCTGAAATACTAGAAAATGAAGAACTTCAATTAAATAGTATAGAAGGAAAACAACATTTTACTCAACCTCCAGCAAGATATACAGAAGCTTCATTTGTTAAGCTTCTTGAAGAAAAGGGCATAGGAAGACCTAGTACTTATGTTCCAACAATATCTACTTTAGTAGCTAGGAGATATGTACTTAGGGAAAAAAGAACACTTATACCAACTGACCTTGGATTTATTGTAAATACAATAGTATCTGAATATTTCAAGCAAATAGTAGATGCAGATTTTACTGCTGATATGGAAACTAAGCTTGATAAAATTGAAGAAGGTGCAGAAGAGTGGACTGAAGTAGTCAAAGAATTCTTTGAGCCATTAAAGATAGCTATAGATAAAGCTGAAAAGGAAGTATCTAAAATAGTTATTGAAGATAAGGTAAGTGATGTACCTTGTGACAAATGTGGTAAATTAATGGTCATAAAGCATGGTAGGTTTGGAGACTTTTTAGCATGTCCAGGATATCCTGAATGTCAAAATACAAAACCAATAGTTGAGGAAATAGATGTACCATGCCCTTTATGTGGTGGTAAGGTTGCTTTAAAGAGAAGTAAAAGAGGAAATAAATTTTATGGATGTTCAAATTATCCTGAATGTAATTTTGTAAGTTGGCATGAACCAGCTAAAGAAAAATGTAAGAAATGTAATTCAAATATGGTTATAAGATATTCAAAAAAGAATGGGAAATATTTAGAATGTACTAATGCAGAGTGTAAAAATAAAGAGATTATAGAAACAGAAAAAGAAAAAAATGAAGAATAATTTAATTTATATGTCGAATAAAATAAAATCTTAGTTGAAATACATCCTTGTCTATGTTACTATTAGTTTGTGCAACTATGTTTTAGAATATTTTTAAAATTACAAATATTCTAAAAATTATAATATACAAGAAGATAACATAGATAAATGAGGAGGAGCTACATGTCAACTTTATTAAGTAAAACTAGGAAGCTAAACAAGATATTACAAAAATCTGGGAGTGATCCAGTAGCATTTGAAGATATTTGTAAGTTATTAAGTGAAGTGCTTGCTTGTAATGTTTATATAGCTAGTAGAAAAGGTAAGATAATAGGATATACTTTTTCGGAAAAATTTGAATGTGATATTATGAAATGTAAGGTTGTAGAAGATAAAAGATTCCCAGAGGACTACAACAAAAAATTACTTAACATACAAGAAACTTTAGCTAACTTACCTAACAAGGGTCAATGTATATTTGAAGGCAAATGTATAATATCAGACAAAATTTCTACAATCGTTCCGATAATAGGGAATAGAGAAAGATTAGGAACTTTGCTTTTGGCAAGATTTAGCGATGAGTTTACAGATGATGATTTAGTTTTAGCTGAGTATAGTGCAACTATAGTAGGTATGGAAATGTTAAGAGCTAAACAAGATGAACTTGAAGAAGATGCTAGAAAGAAAGCAGTTGTTCAATTAGCAATAGGAACACTTTCATATTCTGAACTTGAAGCTGTAGAGCATATTTTTGATGAATTAAATGGTAATGAGGGACTTTTAGTAGCTTCAAAAATTGCAGACAAAGTTGGTATAACAAGATCTGTTATAGTAAATGCTTTAAGAAAGTTTGAAAGTGCTGGAGTTATAGAATCAAGATCTCTTGGGATGAAAGGGACTCACATAAGAATTTTAAATGAAAAGCTTGTTGATGAACTAAAAAAAATAAAATAGAAAATAAGCTGAAGGTTTAATAGAAATCTTCAGCTTGTTTTTTATTTATAGAAAATTATAAAAGTATTTATAATTATATTAATTTTTGGGGAATTATAAAAAAGGAGAATTAATAAATAAAAGACTATATGTTATAATTTTAAAAGTCACCTTTTTATTAATAAATATATATTTATTAAAAATAAAAAAATATATATATTGCCATAATTAAAAGCTTATGTTATACTATCAAAGGTAACAAATACACACATTGTCTAATTTATAGATTGGTGCCAAGAATTATTCTTGGAGAGTCTACAAAAATGAAGATAATGGAGGAATTAACCAAATTTAAGGAGGAACAAACTAATGTCAGTAATTTCAATGAAACAATTATTAGAAGCTGGTGTACACTTTGGTCACCAAACAAGAAGATGGAACCCTAAAATGGCTACTTACATCTTCACAGAAAGAAACGGAATCTATATAATAGATTTACAAAAAACAGTTAAAAAAGTTGAAGAAGCTTATGACTTCATAAAAGAAGTTTCAGCAGAAGGAAAAGATGTTCTTTTCGTTGGAACTAAGAAACAAGCTCAAGAAGCTATCCAAGAAGAAGCTGTAAGATCAAACATGCACTTCGTTAACAATAGATGGTTAGGCGGAATGCTTACAAACTTCAAGACTATAAAGACAAGAATAAAGAGATTAGAAGAACTTCAAGTTATGGAACAAGACGGAACTTTCGAAGTGTTACCTAAGAAAGAAGTTATAAAATTAAAAGGTGAACAAGAAAAATTAGAAAAGAACCTAGGTGGAATGAGAAACTTAGATTCACATAACATAGGAGCTATGTTCGTTGTAGATCCAAGAAAAGAAAAGAATGCTATAGCAGAAGCTAAAACTTTAGGAATTCCAGTAGTAGCTATCGTTGATACTAACTGTGATCCAGATGAAGTTGATTATGTAATCCCTGGTAATGATGATGCTATAAGAGCTGTTAAATTAATAACTGCAAAAATGGCTGATGCTATACTAGAAGGAAGACAAGGTGAACAATTAGCTGAATAATTTTTAAAATTGGAGGTAGGTGGAGCATGTCTCCATTTACCTTTTAACTTAACATTTAAAGGAGGATTTCTAACATGGCAAATATAACTGCTCAAATGGTTAAAGAATTAAGAGAAAGAACTGGCGCAGGAATGATGGACTGTAAAAAGGCATTATCTGAAACTAGTGGAGATATTGAAAAAGCTGTTGAAGTTTTAAGAGAAAAAGGTCTTGCAGCTGCAGCTAAAAAAGCTGGTAGAATAGCAGCAGAAGGAATAATTAAAACTTACATTTCAGAAGATAAAAAGAATGGTGGAATAGTTGAATTAAACTGTGAAACTGATTTCGTTGCAATTAATCCTGACTTCGTTGAATTTGCAGGAAAATTATCTGAATTAGCTGCAACTACAAATGTTAAAACTGTTGAAGAGTTTGTAAACGAAAAGATTGATGGAGATAAGACTGTTTCAGAAGTTTTAACTGAGCTTATAGCTAAGATCGGTGAAAACATGAACGTTAGAAGATTTGAAAAATTCTCTGTTGAAAATGGAGTAGTTGAAAGCTATATTCATGGTGGTGGAAGAATAGGTGTTATAGTAGAATTAGGTTGTGAAGCTAAAAGCGACGTTTTAGCAGAAGTTGCTAAAGATGTTTGTATGCAAGTAGCAGCAGCTAACCCATTATTCTTAACAAGAGAATTTGTTGATAACGAAGCTTTAGAAAAAGAAAAAGAAATTTACAGAGCACAAGCTTTAAATGAAGGAAAACCAGAAAAAATCGTTGATAAAATGGTTAATGGAAGAATTCAAAAATATTACAAAGAAGTATGTCTTGTAGATCAAGCTTGGGTTAAAGATGGCGATAAGTCAATAGCTAAATACCTAGAAGAAAAATCAAAAGAAGTTGGTTCTCCAATACAAATCAACAAATTTGTTAGATTTGAAAGAGGAGAAGGTATTGAAAAGAAGGAAGAAAACTTTGCTGAAGAAGTTGCAAAACAAATCGGAGCAAAATAATAACATAAGAGAACACTGTGTGTTCTCTTTTTTTAAAATAATATAGTTAGAGGATGAATATATATTTATGGAGGTGCACTTATGGGAGCATGTAAATACAAAAGAGTTATGCTTAAACTTTCAGGAGAAGCTTTAGCTGGATCTACTGGATTTGGAATAGATTTTAATGTGGCTACAAGAATTGCGGAAGAAATAAAAGAATTAGTTGATATGGGAGTAGAAGTAGGTGCTGTTGTAGGTGGAGGAAACATATGGAGAGGTAGAGAAGGCGAAGGCATGGATAGAACTACTGCAGACCATATGGGAATGCTTGCTACTTGTATTAACGCTTTAGCACTTCAAGATTCACTTGAGAATATAGGAGTACTAACAAGGGTGCAAACCGCAATAGAAATGAAAGAAGTGGCAGAGCCGTTCATAAGAAGAAGAGCTGTTAGACATCTTGAAAAAGGAAGAGTTGTAATATTTGGAGCTGGTTCAGGTAATCCATATTTCTCAACTGATACTGCAGCAGCTTTAAGAGCAGCTGAAATAGATGCAGAACTTATACTACTTGCAAAAAAAGTTGATGGAGTATATGATAAAGACCCAAATAAATATCCAGATGCTAAAAAGTTTGATAAATTAACTCATATGCAGGTTTTAGAACAAGGACTTCAAGTTATGGATTCAACAGCTACATCATTATGTATGGATAATGATATTCCAATTTTAGTTTTTGCTTTAGACGAACCTGGAAACATAAAAAGGGCTTTAATGGGTGAAGAAATAGGTACATTAGTTACTAAAAAATAAGGAGGTTTATCATGATAAAAGATATTATTAAAACTTTACAAGAAAAAATGAACAAATCAAAGGCAGTTTTAAATTCTGACCTTTCTACAATGAAGGCTGGAAGAGCTAATCCTACAATGCTTGACAGAATACAAGTTGATTATTATGGAAGCTTATGTCCGCTTGCACAAGTTGCAAACGTATCAGCTCCAGAACCAAGAATACTTATGATAACACCTTGGGAAAAATCATTATTAAAAGAAATAGAAAAAGCTATTTTAAAATCAGACTTAGGTATTAATCCATCAAATGACGGAACTGTAATAAGATTAGTAGTTCCAGAATTAACAGAAGAGACAAGAAAAAATCTTGTTAAAAATGTTAAAAAGACAGGTGAAGATACTAAGGTTGCTATGAGAGCTATAAGAAGAGATGCAAATGATAAACTTAAGGCGTTAAAGAAAGATGGCGAAATATCAGAAGATGAACTTAAGAAAGCTGAAGAAGATGTTCAGAAAATTACAGATAATTTTGTAAAAGAAGTTGACTCTATCGTAGCAGCTAAGGAAAAAGAAGTATTGGCTATTTAGTTTTAACCTGCTTTTTAGCAGGTTTTTTCTTATTCTATACCGGGGGTATTTAAATAATGTTTAAATTTTTTAAAGGTAAAAATAATAAACTAAAAACAGCTAGCATTGATATTGATTTTAATAATGTACCTAAACATATAGCTATAATTATGGATGGAAATGGAAGATGGGCTAAGGAAAGAAATCTTCCGAGAACAATGGGACATAAAGCTGGCGTTGAAACTATTAGAAGAATAATAAAAGAATGTGATAAATTAGGTGTGAAATATCTTACTTTGTATGCCTTTTCAACTGAGAACTGGAAAAGACCTAAAGATGAGGTTTCAGCACTTATGAAGCTTTTAGTTGAATATTTAAAAAAAGAATTTGATGAACTTAACAGAAGTAATGTTGTAATAAATAATATTGGAGATATATCAAAGCTTCCTTTAGAGTGCCAAAAAGAATTAAAAGCTGCTTATGAAAAAACAAAGCATAATACAGGAATAACTATGAATTTAGCGCTTAATTATGGTGGAAGAGATGAAATTTTGAATGCTGTTAATGGTATAATAAAAGATGTCAAAGATTCTAAATTAGATATAAATAAAATAGATGAAAGTGTATTTTCTAATTATTTATTTACAAAAGGAATGCCAGATCCAGATCTTATAATAAGACCTAGCGGAGAACAAAGAATTAGTAATTTTTTACTTTGGCAATGTGCTTATTCAGAATTTTGGTATTCAAACATAAATTGGCCCGATTTTAGTGAGCAGGATTTACATAAGGCAATTTATGATTTTCAAAACAGAGATAGAAGGTTTGGTGGAATAAAAAAATAGGGGGAATTTTATGAAATCTAATAGTAGATATTTAGGAGCGCTTTTAATAGCACCTTTTATAATTTTTATATTTCTTGGAGGTATATACTTAAAGGGATTTACTATAGCTATTTCAGTGCTTGGAATGTATGAGTTTTATAAAAGCGTAAAAACAAAGGATTTTAGACCTATTGAAGCTATGGGATATCTGATGCTTATTGCTTATTATATTACAAATAATGATTTTAAATTACTTTCCTATATAATTATAATAGCAACATTTTTAACTTTATGTGCACCTGTTTTAGATGTTAAATATACATTTATAGATGTATCATTAACTTTACTTGGATTTATGTATGTTGGAATATTTTTTAGCTTCATACATCTTGTAAATGTTAAAGATGGTGGTCAATATTTAGTTTGGCTGATTTTTATAGGTTCATGGCTTTGTGATACTACAGCTTATTATGCAGGAAGATTATTTGGAAAACATAAGCTTTGTCCAAAAGTAAGTCCTAAAAAAACTATAGAAGGTTCGTTAGGTGGAATGCTTGGAAGTACAGTTTTTTGTGGGATTTTTGGAATAATCATATTTAAGTATTTTAATGTCATTCCAATATATCATTACTTCATAATAGGAGCATTTTGTGGAGTGTTTTCTCAATTTGGTGATTTAGTTGCATCTTCTATAAAGAGATTTGTTGGAATTAAAGATTATAGCAATTTGATTCCTGGGCATGGTGGTATACTTGATAGGTTTGACAGTATATTATTCTCGGGAGCTGTAGTTTATTTTTATTTGACTTTAATAGTTTGTATATAAGTTTGAATATAAATGAATGTAAGTGTATTTATAAATAATTTAAATCTTAAAGTTTACCATATGAATTTACATTTATAAATTGCATATGAGTGCTTTAAAAAATATTTATAACTTTAATAATAAGAATTAAAAAATAAGAAACTGGATTATTTATTTTAGAAGTAACCTAATAATAAATAGTCGGGTTTCTTTTTTTTATATAACTTTACATTTTTATTAATAGATTATTGATTTTCATAATATAAATTATATAAAGAACTTTTTAGGAGAAAAAATATTGGAGAAAAAATATAAGTCATTAATAGCTTGTGTAGTATTGTTCATAATAATAATTTTTCTAGTAATATCAATAAAATTATATTTTAAACCATTTTTATTTATTTTATTTTTTTATTTCTTAAGTAAACCCATATATCTTATTATTAATAAAATTATAAAAAGTAAAAGAATAGCATCTGGATTAGCTATACTATTAATGAATATTATTCTTATATGTTTTATTTATTATTTAGGATCTACAATAATATTTAAGGGGTACAAGCTTTATTATAATAATACTCAAAGATTTCATGAGATATTTGATATTATAAAGAATAATGGTTTTTTAGATACCTTTAATATAGATAAAATAGGTGATGGCATTTTTAGTGGCAACATAGTTCAAAAGGGGGCTTTTTATACAGGCGAAGGAATAATATCATATTTTATAGCTAATATTTGTGTTTATTTTTTGCTTTATGATGGAAAAGAAATTTTTAAAGGTATATTGAATTTTATTCCAGAAAGTTATTATAATAGCTTTAGGGAGACTTTGAAAAATTTAAAGGGAATGTTAACTATAGAGGCTGTATTAATAATTGTAAATACATTAGAATTATTTATTGGTTTTAAAATACTTAATATTAAAGAGGCTGGGGCACTTGCGATGTTATGTGGAGTATTAGATTTATTACCTTATGTAGGAACAATTATTGTATTTATTCCCTTAATAATATACAATATTGTATTAAAGGAATACTTTGTTGTGATAGGTTTAATAAGTTTATATATTTTGGTTTTAATAATTAGAGAAATATTAGAGACTAAATTTATAGGTAATAAGCTAAACTTACATCCATTTATAGTTTTGGTTGCTATATATATAGGAATGAAGCTTTTTGGTATTGTAGGTCTTATTATAGGGCCATTATATATATTGTTAGCCAAGGAAATTTTATTTAATGGAACTTAGGAGGAGAAATATGAGAAAAATTTCTATTTTGGGAGCTACTGGCTCAATTGGAACTCAAACATTAGAGGTACTTAGATTTCATAAGGGTGAGTTCGAGCTGCTTGGAATATCAGCACATAAAAGTGTAGATAAGGTTATAGGGATAGTCAAAGAATTCTCGCCAAAGGTTGTGGCTATTACGGAAAAAGAAGCTTATGAAGAGTTAAAAAATAGACTGATAAAGGAAGGTTTAAGTTGTAATTTAGTTTTTGGAATGGAGGGACTTAAAAAAGTTGCTTCATTAGATGAGGTAGATATGGTTGTAACTTCTGTAGTAGGTATGATAGGATTAGAACCAACCTTAGAAGCAATAAGACATAAAAAAGACATAGCCCTTGCTAATAAAGAAACTCTTGTTGTAGCTGGAGAGCTTATAATGAGGGAAGCAAAAAATTTTGGAGTTAAAATATTACCTGTAGATTCAGAACATAGTGCTATTTATCAATGTTTGCAGGGAAACGAAAATAATAAGATATCCAAGGTTATTCTAACCGCTTCAGGAGGTCCTTTTAGAGGGAAAAACTTAGAGTTTTTAAAATCAGTTAAGGTAGGAGATGCATTAAAGCATCCTAAATGGACTATGGGAGCTAAAATATCTATAGATTCATCTACTCTTATGAATAAGGGGTTAGAGGTAATAGAAGCACATTTTTTATTTAATTGTGACTATGACAATATTCAGGTAGTTGTACATCCGCAAAGTATTATTCATTCTATGGTAGAGTATACAGATGGAAGTGTAATAGCTCAACTTGGTACTACAGATATGAGGCTTGCTATACAATATGCTTTAAATTATAAGGAAAGAAAGGGGAACGTTGCTGGAAATCTTGACTTTTATAAACTTAAAGAGCTTACATTTGAAGAACCAGATTTTAAAACATTTAAATGTTTGGCATTAGCTTATAAAGCTGGTAAAATTGGAAAACTGTTACCAGCAATTATGAATGGTGCAAATGAAGCTTGTGTAGATTTATTTCTAAATGAAAAAATAAGATATTTAGATATTGTTAATACTATAGAAGAATGTATGGAAAATTTTGATTATAATAAAGAAGTTACCTTGGAAAATGTAATAAATATAGATAAGGAAGTTAGAAAATTTGTTTATTCAAAATGGAGTTAGGAGGATTTTTAAGTGTATATACTTTATGCAGTAATTGCTTTTAGTTTGCTTATTATAGTTCATGAGCTAGGACATTTTATTTTGGCTAAGTTAAATGGTGTAAAAGTTCATGAATTTGCGTTAGGAATGGGACCTAAGCTTTTTGGTTTTAAAATTGGGGAAACAGATTATAACCTTAGGATGCTTCCTATAGGTGGATATGTAGGAATGCTTGGAGAAACAGAAGAATCTGACGATCCCAGATCGCTAAATAAAAAGAAACCTCTTCAAAGATTTTGTGTAATGATTGCAGGAGTAGCTATGAATTATATTCTTGCAATATCATTATTTGCAATATTAGCTTATAACTTTGGATTTTCAAAATCTATAGTAAAAGATGTTAGAGATAATTCTCCAGCAAAAGAAGCTGGAATTAAAGCAGGTGATGAAATTTTAGGAGTTAATTCTCATAAAGTATATGTTGCAAATGATTTAGCATATGAAATACTTAGAACTAAAGGGAAGCCTATCGAAATAGAATATAAAAGTGGAGATCAGATATTTAAAAAGACAGTAACACCTAAGATGATGAAAATTCCTGAACAAGGAAAAGATGATGATTCTAAAAAAGAAGATAAGGAGTCATTGATAGTAGGTGTTAATTATGAATGGCTTAACAATCCTTCTGTTTTTGAGTCTATTAAATATGCTTCAAATGAAAATTTAAGTTTTATTAAGGAAACTTACCTTGGACTTAAGAATTTAATTACTGGTAAAGGAAATTTAAAAACGGATGTAGGAGGTCCGGTTACAATAATAAAAATGACAGGAGCTGCTGCAAAGGCGGGAGTTTGGAATTTAATGTGGTTAACAGCATTTATAAGTATTCAACTTGCAGTGCTTAACTTATTACCATTCCCACCGTTAGATGGAGGAAAAATTTTATTTGTACTTATAGAACTAATAAGTGGGAAAAAAGTTCCGAATAAGATTGCTGAATATGTAGAATTCATAGGACTTATGATTCTTTTTGGACTTATGATTCTAGTAACTTTAAAGGATGTGCTTTTTCCAATTAAAATATAGGAGAATTTGAGATGGAAAGAAAATTAACTAGAAAAGTAAAAGTAGGAGATATTTATGTTGGTGGCGATTTTAGAGTATCGGTTCAATCTATGACCAATACGGATACTAGAGATATAAAATCAACAGTTGAGCAAATAAAAAGACTTCAAGAGGCTGGATGTGATATAGTTAGGGTTGCAGTACCAGATATGGAAGCTGCAAGCGCTATAAGGGGGATAACAAGTGAAATAAGCATTCCACTTGTTGCGGATATTCATTTTGATTATAGGTTAGCCCTTGAATCGATTAAAAATGGGGTTTCAGCATTAAGAATAAACCCAGGTAATATAGGGAGTCGTGAAAGAGTTAAAATAGTAGCTGAGGCTGCCAAAGCTAAAAATATTCCAATAAGGATAGGTGTTAATTCAGGTTCTTTAGAAAAGGATCTTTTATTAAAATATAAAAAACCAACTCCAGAAGGTTTAGTTGAAAGTGCATTAAGACATGTTGAGATTTTAGAAGATATGAATTTTAATGATATAGTAATATCTATAAAATCTACAGAATTAGATACTATGATAAATAGTTATAGATTAATGTCAGAAAAAGTAAATTATCCACTTCATTTAGGTGTTACAGAAGCTGGAACACCATGGAGAGGAACTATAAAATCAAGTATAGGAATAGGAACACTTTTGGCCGAGGGAATAGGTGATACTATCAGAGTTTCTTTAACAGGTGATCCTGTTGAGGAAATAAAGGTTGGAAGGGAAATACTTAAAAACTTCGGAATGATAAAATCAGGTATTGAATTTATTTCATGCCCGACTTGTGGTAGAACTGAAATAGATTTAATTAGAATAGCAAATGAAGTAGAGGATAAATTATCTACTTGTCAAAAAAATATAAAAGTAGCTATAATGGGATGTGTGGTAAATGGTCCAGGAGAAGCAAGAGAAGCGGATCTTGGAATTGCTGGAGGAAAAGGTGAAGGCCTTATATTTAAAAAAGGTCAAATAATTAGAAAAGTTAAGGAAGAAGATTTAGTTAGTGAACTTATAAAGGAAATAGAAATGTATTAAAAATATATTATATTTATAAAGAAGTGCTTTTTCTGTTTTTTGTAGTTTATAAGTATAAAAATAATTAAAATATTTTGAAGTTAATACAAATTATAAATTAAGGAAAAATAGATTTAGGTAGAAACAGTGAAGTTTTTAAGGTTTTAATTTATTAAAAGTATAATGAAAATAAAAGATTAAATGTATTGTTAAACTAGGTTTAAAAGACTAATTAAATAAGTTTATTTGGTTAATATTAAAAATTACTTGTAATAAATAGATTACTGTGATAATATAAAAATACAGTATTACTAATAGCTAAAGTTTGAGAGTGGGCAAAGAAACCCGCTCTTTCTATTTGTAACGCAACTTATTTATAGTTGCGTTTTTGTATATCTGTAAATAGGTATATATATAATAGGAGATACTAAAATTAAATATAGTCATAAGGAGGTAAACTATGAATAAAGAAGCTTTAATTGAACAAATAAAAGTTTTAGCAAAACCTATAGTTGAAGGGCTTAACTATGAATTATATCATATAGAGTATGTTAAAGAAAATGACGAATATTATTTAAGAATATATATAGATAAGCCAGATAGAATTTCACTAAAAGATTGTGAAACTGTTAGTAGGCAAATAAGTGATATGTTGGATACTGAAGACCCTATAAAAGATCCATATTATTTAGAAATATCATCACCAGGGCTTAATAGAGGTTTATATACTGAAAAACACTACAAAAGATTTGTAGGAAGTTTAGTATTAATTAAACTTACAAAGTCACTTGAAGGAAAGAAAAGTATTACAGGTATTTTAGAGGCAGTTAATGAAGATTCATTAATTATAAAAGAGCAAGAAACAGAATTAGAAATCTGTGTTCCTAAAGACAAAATTAAAACAGTTAACCTTGAAGGGGAGATTTAACAAGGAGGGTATTAAAAAAATGAATGAAGAATTTATAGGAGCATTGAGAGAAATAGTTAAAGAAAAAGGAATAAGTGCAGATGCATTATTTGAAACTATTGATGAAGCTTTAGTTGCAGCTTATAAAAAAAATTATGCTGCAGTAGGATCATCAGCTCAAAATGTAAGAATAAGCCTAAATAGAGATAATGGAGAAATTCATGTTTATTCTCAAAAAGTAGTAGTAGAAGATGTATATGATGATGTTACTGAAATAAGGTTAGAAGATGCAAAACAAATAAAACCTATCTATGACTTAGATGATATTGTTGAGATAGAAGTAACACCTAAAAATTTTGGAAGGGTTGCGGCTCAACTTGCTAAGCAAATGGTTGTTCAAAGAATAAAAGAGGCTGAAAGAAATATAATATATAATGAATTTATAGAAAAAGAATTTGATATTATAACAGGAACAGTTATAAGAAAAGATAAGGGAAATGTTTTTATTGATTTAGGAAGAATAGAAGCTATTCTTGGACAAAATGAACAAATGCCAGGTGAAGATTATAACTTTAATGAAAAATTAAAATTATATATAGTTGAAGTTAAAAATACATCTAAAGGTGCACAAGTTTTAGTTTCAAGAACCCATCCAGGTCTTGTGAAAAGATTATTTGAATTAGAAGTTCCTGAAATATTTGAAGGTGTAGTTGAAGTGAAGTCAATTTCTAGGGAAGCTGGTTCAAGAACTAAAATAGCTGTATATTCTACAGATGAATCTATAGATCCTATGGGTGCATGTGTTGGTCCTAAAGGTGTAAGAGTTCAAAATATAGTAAATGAACTAAAAAATGAAAAGATAGATATAATAAAATGGAGTAAACTTCCAGAGGTGTATATATCAAATGCTTTAAGTCCAGCTAAAGTTTTAGAAGTAGAGGTTGATGAAGAAAGCAAATCAGCTAAAGTTATAGTTGATGATAATCAATTATCTTTAGCTATAGGTAAAGAAGGCCAAAATGTAAGACTTGCAGCTAAGCTTACAGGATGGAAAATAGATATAAAAAGTAAATCTCAAGTAGAATAAATTTAATTAGGAGGTTTTTAGATGAAGACTAAAAAAATTCCTATGAGAATGTGTAATGGCTGCATGGAGATGAAACCAAAAAAGGAATTAATTAGAGTTGTAAAAAGTCCTGAAGGTGAAGTATCTGTTGATTTAACAGGGAAAAAATCAGGAAGAGGAGCTTATGTTTGTAAGAACATAGAGTGTTTAGAAAAAGCTTTTAAAGCTAAAAGACTAAATAAGAATCTTGAAACTAATATTGATGAAACGATATATTCAAGGTTAAGGGAAGAGATAATAAATGAATAATAAATTCCTTCAATTTTTAGGAATGGTTAAGCGTTCAGGTAATTTACTTGAAGGATATAATCGTTGCGAAGAGGTTATGAGTAAAAAGAAAATATATTTATTTATATTTTCTACAGAAGTATCTCCTAAAACTAAAGATAAATTTGTTAAATATTGCAAAGAGCAAAATATTCCATACGTGGATTGCTTCTCAAAAAATGAGTTAGGATTTATATTAGGTAGAACTGAAATCAACGTACTGGGAGTTGTAGATGGCAATATGGCAAAAAAGCTGTTGTCACTTTGTGATGATATTAAATAAATTCATCTATAATTTTTCGGGGGTGAGTATATGTCAAAAATTAGAGTATATGAACTTGCTAAGGAGCTTGGAGTATCAAGTAAAGACTTAATAAATATTTTAATGGATCAATTCAGCGTTGAAGTTAAAAATCACATGAGTGTAATAGAAAATGAGGATGCTGAACTAATAAAAGAACTTTTATCAAATAAAGGTGAAGCTGTAACTAAGGATGAAGAAGAAACTTCTAATAAAACTTCAAATGAAACTGTAGAAAAACAAGAAAATATTGTTCAAGAATATGAAGAAATGACTTTCAAAGAAGCTGATAAAGCTTCTAAGAAAAATAAGAAGAGGAAAAAGAAAGGCTCTTTAGATGAAATTCATGAAGAAGATGAAAAAGATTCGTCTAAAGAGAATGGTGATATCATAGAAATCGGAAATACTATAACAGTAAAAGAATTAGCAGAAAAGTTAGAAAAGCCAACTAATGAAGTAATAAAAACACTTATCTTTACTGGTGTTATGGCAGCTATAAATCAAGAAATTGATTTTGAAACAGCTCAAAAGGTTGCAGAAAAATTTGAAGTTGTTTTAGAAAGAAAAGAAGAAGAAGCAGTTTTAGAAGAAGTTGAAGAAGAAATTGAATTAGAAGAAAATTTAGAAAAGAGACCTCCTATAGTTACAGTTATGGGTCACGTTGACCATGGTAAGACATCTTTATTAGATGCTATAAGAAAAGCTAAAGTTACTGAATCAGAAGCAGGTGGAATAACTCAACATATAGGTGCATATACAGTTAATGTAAATGGAGAAAAAGTTACATTCTTAGATACACCAGGACATGAAGCTTTTACAGCTATGAGAGCTAGAGGGGCTCAAGTTACTGATGTTGTTATATTAGTTGTTGCTGCAGATGATGGTATAATGCCTCAAACTGTTGAAGCTATAAATCACTGTAAAGCTGCAAATGTACCTATGGTAGTTGCAATAAATAAGATGGATAGACCTGGAGCTAATCCAGATAGAGTAAAACAAGAATTAACTGAGCATGGTTTAGTTGCTGAAGACTGGGGTGGAGATGTAGTTTGTGTTCCAGTATCAGCTAAAACTCATGAAAATTTAGATACTTTATTAGAGATGGTTGTTCTTACTGCAGAAATGTTAGAACTTAAAGCAAATCCTAATAGAAATGCAAAAGGAACAGTAGTTGAAGCTAAACTTGATAAAGGTAGAGGAGCAGTTGCTTCATTATTAATTCAAAGTGGTACACTTCGTGCTGGTGATGCAATAGTAGTTGGTTCTACTTACGGTAGAATAAGAGCTATGTTCGATGATAAAGGAAGAAAGATAAAATCAGCAGGTCCGTCAATACCTGTAGAAATATTAGGCCTTTCAGATGTACCAGCAGCTGGTGATAGATTCCACATGGTTAAAGATGAAAAGACTGCTAGACAAATGGCTGAAACAAGAAAAGAAAAAGAAAGACAAGAAGGTTTTAATTCAAGTCATAGAGTATCTTTAGAAGATCTTTATAGTCAAATTAAAGAAGGTAAAGTTAAAGAACTTTCAATTATAGTAAAAGCTGATGTTCAAGGTTCAGTTGAAGCTATAAAAGCCTCTCTTGAAAAATTAAGCACTGATGATGTAAAAGTTAGAGTTATACATGGAGCAGTTGGTGCAATATCAGAAACAGATGTTACACTTGCAACTGCATCAAATGCTATACTTATAGGTTTTAATGTAAGACCTAATGAAAATGCAATAACAGCTGCTGAAAAAGAAAAAGTAGACATAAAAACATATAGAGTAATCTATGATGCTATAGAAGATGTTAAATCTGCTATGATAGGTATGCTTGAACCAGAATATAAGGAAGTTGTATTAGGAAGTGCAGAAATAAGACAAATTTACAAACTTTCTTCAGTTGGAACTATAGCTGGTTGTTATGTTTTAAAAGGTAAGATAGTAAGAAATGCTGAAATAAGATTAGTTAGAGAGGGAATAGTAATACTTGAATCTAAATTATCTTCACTTAAGAGATTTAAAGATGATGCAAAGGAAGTCAATGCTGGTTATGAATGTGGCTTAAGTATTGAAAAGTTCAATGACCTTAAAGAAGGAGATATTATTGAAGCCTTTGCAATGGAGACAATTGCCAGAAAAGAACTGTAAAAGAGGTGGAAAAACATGGCAAATTATAGAGGTGGACGTATAAACGAAGAAGTTAGAAAAGAAGTTAGTGATATTATAAGAAATGGCATAAAAGATCCAAGAATGACTGCCATGATTAGTGTTACAGATGTTAAAGTTACAAAAGACTTAAGATATGCAAAAGTATATGTAAGTGTTTTTGGTAAAAATGAGACTGAGAAAACAGAATCTTTTGGAGCTTTAAAAAGTTCAGCTTCCTTTGTTAGAAAAGAAATTGGTCAGAGAATCAATTTAAGATATACTCCAGAAATTATATTTGAGCTTGACGATTCTATAGAGCATGGTATGCATATAGATGCGTTATTAAACAAAATAAAGGAGAAATAAACTTATGGAATTACGTGATATTTGTAAAATTATTTTAGATTTTAATAAAATCGGAATAACATATCATGTTTCTCCAGATGGTGATGCCTTAGGTAGTGTTCTTGCACTACTTCAGGCCCTTAGAAAGTATGGGAAAGAAGCTTATGTTATCTCCAAGGATTTGGTGGCAGATAACCTAAGCTTTCTGCCTTATACAGAGGAAATAACTGGAGAAATAACAAGTCCTACTGAAGATACAGGTGTTGTTATAGTTTTAGACTGTGGAAATGAGGAAAGAATTTCAGCAGATTTAGAAAATTATAAGGGAAAAGTTATAAATATAGATCATCATTTATCAAACGATAATTATGGTGATTTTAATTATATTGATACAGAAGCAGCTGCTACAGCTGAAATAATTTATTTGTTATTGCAAGAAATGGCTGTTAAAGTTGATGATAGTATAGGCAAATGTTTATATACATCATTAGTAACAGATACAGGTTCTTTTAGACATTCTAATGCTACAAAAAGAACTCATATTATAACTTCTAAATTAGTAGATTTAGGGTTTGACCATTCAGCAGTCCATAGTAATCTTTTTGATAATAAATCTTATGCAAAAGTTAAACTTTTAGGTGCTGTAATAAACGATATGGAATTAAATTTAAATGATAAAGTAGCTGTAATGATGGTAACAGACGAACTTATTAAGAAATGTAATGCTGAAAATGATGATTCTTCAGATATAGTTTCTACTGGTCTTCAAATAAAAGGGGTAGAAGTTTCTATGGTGTTAAAAGAATCTGAAAAAGGAATAAAGGTAAGTCTTAGAGCTAAAAATGATGTTGATGTCAGAAAAATTGCGGAAATTTTTGGTGGCGGTGGACATACAAAGGCATCTGGTATTCTAATTAAAAATTTAAGTATATTAGAAGCAAGGGATAAAATATTATTTGAATTAGAAAAAGAGTTGATATAATGAATGGTGTAATAAATATTTTAAAACCCAAAGGAATAACATCTTTTGACGCAGTTTTTAAAGTTAGAAAAGCTGCTAAGACAAAAAAGGTAGGGCATACAGGAACTTTAGATCCAGAGGCATCTGGTGTTTTACCCATATGTATAGGTAAAGCCACAAAAATAATAGATTATATTATGGAAAATAGAAAGACATATCATGTAACCTATAAGTTAGGTGTTGTTACAGATACTTATGATTTAGAAGGCAAGATTCTTAAGGAGACAGAGTGGAGTCATATAAATGAAGAAGATGTCTTAAAGACAATAGATAGTTTTAAAGGTGATATAATGCAGATTCCGCCTATGTATTCAGCTTTGAAGCAAAATGGTGTAAGGCTTTATACCCTAGCAAGACAGGGAATAGAGGTAGAAAGAGAAGCAAGACCAGTAACAATATATAATATAGAAGATATTATGATAAATCTTCCATATATATCTATGAGTGTTACTTGCTCAAAAGGTACTTACATAAGAAGCCTTTGTTATGATATAGGTAAAAAGCTAGGAGTGGGAGCAACTATGACTGAGCTTAGAAGGACAGCAAATGGAGTGTTTAGAGAAGAAAAAGCTATTGATGTAAATTTGCTTACTGAAGAGAATATAGATTCCTATATTATTTCTATAGAAGATGCGTTAGATAGTTTTGATAAATTATATGTTAATGCTGGTTTTGATAAATTGCTTATAAATGGTGTTAAGGTACAGGATAGAAGGTTAACAAATACAAAAATAGTTGAAAATAAACTTTATAGGGTTTATGATAAAAATGAAACCTTTTTAGGGCTTGGAAAGGCTAGTAAGGAAGGGTTTAAGTTAGAGAAGTTATTAAAAGAGTAGAGGTAAATATCAATGATTTTATTTGATGGTACTTATAATAATGAAATATTTAAGGAAACTTATATAGCATTAGGTAGCTTTGATGGTCTTCATAAAGGACATTTAACTCTTATAAATAAAGCAATTGAATTAAGTAAAGAAAATAATTGTCAAAGTATGGTTTATACATTTAAAAATCATCCATTAAATCTTGTGAATAAAGATATAGCGCCTAAACTTATTATGGATAATAAAACTAAGGTAGAAGTTTTAGAAAAGCTAGGTATAGATATTGTTTGCCTTATAGATTTTACAAAAGAATTTATGCAAATAGAGCCAAAAGATTTTGTGAAAATGCTTCTTGAAAAGTATAATGCAAAGGGATTAGTAGTGGGATTTAATTATAAATTTGGGCATAAAAATAAGGGTGATGTAAATTTACTTAAGGAATTAAGTAAACAGCTAGGATTTGAACTATATATTATGAAAGCTTATAAATCAGAAGAGGATATAATAAGTTCAACTAAAATAAGAAACTTGATTTCAAATGCTGATATAGGGGAAGCTAACGAGATGTTAGAAAGAAAATTTCTTTTAAGAGGAATTGTAGTACATGGTAAAAAGAATGGAAGAACATTAGGGTTTCCAACTGCAAATATAAAAATAGACGAAGATATTATACTTCCAAAACTTGGAGTATATTATACTAATGTAGAATACGATAAAAAAATATACAAAGGTATAACTTCAGTAGGTTTAAATCCTACGTTTTATGGTAAAACTGTAACAGTGGAAACATATATTTTAGATTTTGATAAATTTATTTATGGGGATGAATTGAAAGTGTATTTTATTGAAAGAATAAGAGATAATGAAAAGTATGATTCTTTAACCGCTCTAAAAGAACAGCTTTTTAAAGATAAAGAATTTGCAGAAACAAGAAAATTACAAATTTCTTTATAATATTTATTTACAAAAAAAAATACATTTGATATAATAAGCCTTGAAGAACCTAGTCCTAAGATATAAGGGTTGCCGTCTTTATTCTTGGAATTAGGCGATAATTTTTGGAGGTGCACGATAATGGATAAGGCAAAAAAACAAGAAATTATAGTTAAATACGGAAGACACGAAGGAGACACTGGTTCACCAGAAGTTCAAATCGCGTTATTAACTGAAAGAATCAACTATTTAACTGATCACTTAAGAACTCACAAGAAAGACCATCACTCAAGAAGAGGTCTTTTAATGATGGTTGGACAAAGAAGAGGTCTTTTAAATTACTTACAAGAACAAGATATCGAAAGATACAGAACTATAATAGCACAATTAGGTTTAAGAAGATAATTAATAGAGCGGGTTTTACCGCTCTATTATTTTAAAAATATTAAATTTGCTAAAATTTAGTTTTTTGATACCGAAAGGAGGTATTTAAATGAATAAAGTTCATGAAACAGTTATTGCCGGAAGAACTCTTAAAGTTGAATTCGGTAAAATAGGTATGTTATCAGATGCGGCAACATTAATGAGCTATGGTGACACAGTAATATTAACTAATGCAAATATATCAGAATCACCAAGGGATGGTATAGACTTTTTTCCTTTAAGTGTTGAATATGAGGAAAGACTTTATGCTGTAGGTAAGATACCAGGAGGTTTTATAAAAAGAGAAGGAAGACCTTCAGAAAAAGCTATCTTAAATGGTAGAGCGGTAGATAGAACCATAAGACCGTTATTTAAAAAAGGGCTTAGAAATGATGTTCAAGTAGTTTGTACAGTTGTTTCTGTAGAAAATGATAATCTACCTGAAATTTTAGCTGTAAATGCAGCTTCAACAGCATTATGTCTGTCAAGTATACCATACACAACGCCAGTAGCAGCTGTTCAAGTAGCGCTTATAGACAATAAATTTGTTGTAAATCCAGTGGCTAAAGAAAGAGAAGTTAGTGAACTTTTCTTAACAGTTTGTGCAACTAGAGAAAAAGTTGTTATGATAGAAGCAGGTGGAAATGAAATTCCAGAAGAGCAAATGATATCAGCTATAGATTTTGGTTTTGATGAATGTCAAAAGATAATAGATTTTCAAGAAGAAGCTATGAAGCTTATGGGAAAAGAAAAGAAAGAAGTTGAACTTTTCCATGTTGATGAAACATTAGAAAAAGAAATAAATGATTTTGCTTATGATATGATAAAAACTGCAATGTATATAAAAGAAAAAGATGAAAGAAATGCAGCTATGGATGAAGTAAAGCTAAAAATAGCTGAACAATTTGCAGAGAAATATGAAGAAAATAAGAGTGATATAGGTGAAATAATATATGGAATACAAAAAGAAGTTGTAAGATATATGTTATTAAAAGATAAGAGAAGACCAGATGGAAGAAAATTTGATGAGGTAAGACCTATATCTTGTGAAGTTTCATTACTTCCAAGGACTCATGGAACAGGACTTTTCACTAGAGGACTTACTCAAGTTATGACAGTTGCAACATTAGGTGCAGTTGGAGATATACAAATTCTTGATGGTATAAGTGAAGAAGAATCTAAAAGGTATATGCATCATTATAATTTCCCAGCTTATAGCGTAGGAGAAGTTAGACCGCTAAGAGGTCCAGGTAGAAGAGAAATAGGTCATGGAGCTTTAGCTGAAAGAGCGTTAGAACCATTAATACCTTCAGAAGATGAATTCCCATATACTATAAGACTTGTATCAGAAGTTTTAAGTTCGAACGGTTCAACTTCGCAAGCATCTGTTTGTGGTAGTACATTAGCACTTTTAGATGCAGGGGTTCCACTAAAAAGACCGGCAGCAGGTATTGCTATGGGACTTATAACATCAGAAGACCTAACTGAAGAAGAAGTTTTAACTGATATTCAAGGAATAGAAGATTTCTTTGGAGATATGGACTTTAAGGTAGCTGGAACAGTAGAAGGTATAACTTCAATTCAAGTTGATACTAAGCTTACTGGTTTATCAAAAAATGTTATAAGAAATGCTATAATTGATGCAAGAAAAGCAAGACTTATGATTTTAGATAAGATACATGAATGCATTCCGGGACCAAGAGAAGAAGTTTCAGAATATGCTCCAAAAACATCAACACTTCAAATTGATCCAGAAAAAATAAGAGATGTAATAGGTGCTGGTGGTAAGGTTATAAATAAAATAATTGCAGACACTGGTGTTAAGATTGACATAAAAGAAGATGGTAAAGTATTTGTTTCATCATCTGATTCAAAAGGTGTTAAGGATGCAATTAAAATAATAGAAGGTTTAACAAAGGAAGTTAAAGCGGGAGAAATATACCTAGGAAAAGTAACTAAAATAGCTACGTTTGGTGCTTTTGTTGAAATATTACCAAGCAAAGAAGGTTTAGTTCATATTTCTAAACTTGATGCAAATAGGGTTAATAAGGTTGAAGATATAGTATCTGTTGGAGATGAGATATTAGTTAAAGTAACCGAAATAGACTCTCAAGGTAGAATAAATCTTTCAAGAAAAGATGCTATAAAAGATTCAGAAGAAAACAAAGACGAATCTAACAAAGAAGAAGCTAAATAGGATAGAAGGGCAAATTAACTTGCCTTTTTATTTTTTTATCTAAAAGGAGGTTTAAATGTATAATTTATATACCCTTAAAAATGGATTAAGAATTGTTACTGAGTATATAGAACATGTGAATTCTATAAGTGTAGGACTTTTTGTGGAAAATGGTTCTAGAAATGAAACTGAAGTTGAAAACGGTATATCTCATTTTATAGAACATATGCTTTTTAAAGGAACTAAGAATAGATCTGCTAAGAAATTAGTAGAAGAAATAGAGAATGTAGGTGGGCAATTAAATGCTTATACAAGTAAAGAATCTACATGCTATTATGTTAAATCTTTAGATACTCATATAGATCTTTGTTTAGATATAATTTCGGATATGTTATTTAATAGTGTTTTTAATGAGGAAGAAATAGAAAAAGAGAAAAGAGTAGTAAATGAAGAAATAAATATGAGTGAAGATACACCAGAAGAAGTTTTGACAGATCTTCATGCAAAGGCGGTTTTTGGAGAAGATTCTTTAGCATATCCTATATTAGGTTATGAAGAAAATATTAATTCCTTTAGTAGAAAAGACATAATAGATTATTTAAGTAGATACTATACTCCTACTAATTCTGTTATATCAATTTGTGGTAAGTTTAATCAAAAAGATATAGAAGCCTTAGTAGATAAATATTTTGGTGTATGGGAAAATAAAAATAATGTACATATTAAATATTCAATTCCTAGACAAGAGAAATTTTATCTAGGTGAAGATAAAAAGATAGAACAGTTACATGTAAATCTAGGACTTAAAGGTACAGCGTTAGGTGATGATAGAGGATATTCTTTGATACTTTTAAACAACATATTAGGTGGAGGAGCTTCTTCTATATTATTTCAAAAATTAAGAGAAGATTTGGGTGCATGCTATTCAGTATATTCATATTTATTAGCTTATAAAAATATAGGAGTTTTAAATATATATGCAGGGCTTGGACCTAGTTATGCTAAAGTTGCATTAGAAGAAACAAGAGATATACTTTCAAAATTTTCAATAAATGATATAAACCATGAAAGCTTATTAATAAATAAAGAAAAAATCAAAGCAAGTTATATATTAGGGTTAGAAAGTACTAGTAGTCGTATGTTTAGTAATGGTAAGTCTATGTTGTTTTTAAATAAAATAAGTACTCCAGATAAAATAATAGAAAAGATAGATAATATAGATTTAGAGAGTATCGAAGAAGTATATTTAGATTGTATAAAGCCTGGCGTAATGAATGGAGCTTTTGTAGGGCATAATGTAAATGTAGAGGAGCTTAAAAACTTAATAAAATAAATATCATAAATCCCACATCTTTATCATAACTTAAATGGTAAAGGAGGGATTTTTTTATGAGTAATAATATAAAAATGTTGAGTGAAATGGAGAGATATGAGATAATAAATGTTAATGATGGTGAAAAATATAATGCACTATCAAATAATGATATAGTTTTTGATGAAGAAGGGAATTTAAAACTTTTAGTTATTCATATGCAATCAAGCAAATTTAGTTTTTTTGATAAAGGTAGTGAATTCTTAGAAATTCCTTGGGAGTATGTAAAAAAAATAGGTTCGAAAACTATTATATTAGATGTAGAAGAAGATATGATTAAACGAAGTAAACTTTAGGTGAAGTCAAGAGGAGTGGTATTTTGGATATTATTATACAAAAGTTTGGAGGAACATCAGTATCTAGTAAAGAAAGAAGAAGTATGGCTATAAATAAAATTAAAAAGGCTATAGATGATGGATTTGCTCCTGTAGTTGTAGTATCTGCAATGGGAAGAAAGGGTGAACCATATGCAACAGACACATTACTTTCCCTTTTAGATGAAGATTTTAAAAATGAAAATAAATTAGCTTCTGATCTTATAGTTTGTTGTGGAGAAATTATAAGTAGTGTAGTTATGTGTAATGAACTTAAGAATAGAGGCATAGAAGCAGTTCCTTTAACTGGAGGACAAGCTGGTATATTAACAGATAGTTCTTATACTAGCGCTTCGCTTATACACACGAATCCTAAAAATATAAAGGAAATATTAAATGAGGGAAAAGTACCTGTTGTTACTGGGTTCCAAGGAGTAGATTCTAATGGATTTCTTACTACATTAGGTAGAGGAGGTAGTGATACATCTGCTTCAATACTTGGAGTATCACTTAATGCTAAAGAAATACAAATATATACAGATGTAGATGGTATGATGACAGCAGATCCTAGAATAGTAGAGAAAGCAGAGGTTATAGATAAGATAAGTTATAATGAAGTATTTCAATTAGCTGATCAAGGTGCTAAGGTTATACATCCTAAGGCAGTAGAAATGGCTATGAAAGGCAATATACCACTAGTAATAAAGAACACTATGTCAGATGCTGTTGGTACTGTTATAGATGTTATGGGAAATACAGAATCCAAAAATTATATAGTAGGTATAACTTATCAGGATAATAGGCTTCAAGTTACTATAAATAAGTCTTCTAATGGAAATAATGAAGGGTATAAACATATATTAGATACCTTGGCTAATAATAACATAAGTTTAGATCTTATAAATATTTTTCCAAATGAAAAAATATTTACAGTTGATGCGGTGGATAGGGAATTATTAATAAGTACATTGAAAAATGAAGGTCTTAATTTTGAAATAAGAGAAAAATTAAGTAAAATAGCTGTTGTAGGTTCAAAAATGAAAGGAATACCTGGAGTTATGGCTAAGATATTAAATGCTTTGGATAAAGAAAATATTGAGGTTTTACAAACAGCAGACTCACATATGACTATTTGGTGTTTAATAGAAGATGATAAAGTAGCAAAAGCTATTAATTCAATTCATAAAGTTTTTTTAGAATAGTATATCTAGAATAATAATAAACCTTTATGTACAAAATATCTTTTGTATAGGAGGTTTTTATATGGAAAATGAAAATAAAGAAATTAATGAGAAACCTAAGGATGAGAAGATTGAAGCGATAAAAGAACTTGGAAATACTTCTGAAGTAGAACCAGATAAAAAAATACAAATTCTTACTATTATAGGTCAGATAGAAGGGCATGGAGTGCTTCCACCCCAAACTAAATCTACTAAATATGAACATGTAATACCGCAGCTTATAGAAATGGAGCAAAATAAAAATGTTAAAGGTATTTTACTTATATTAAATACTGTAGGTGGTGATGTAGAGGCTGGTCTTGCCATGGCTGAGATGATAAGAAGTCTTAGTAAAAAAACTGTTTCACTTGTCATTGGAGGAGGCCATTCTATAGGAGTACCACTTACAACAGCTGCTGATTATTCTTTTATATCGCCTTCAGCTACTATGATAATACATCCTATTCGAATGAATGGACTTATAATTGGTGTGCCTCAAACTTTTAAATATTTTACTAAAATGCAAGAAAGAATAAATAATTTTATAGTTAGAACTTCCCGTATAAGTAATGAAGAATTAACAAGGCTAATGTTACGAACAGATGAACTTTTAAATGATATGGGAACCATACTTATAGGTGAAGAGGCTGTTAGATGTGGACTTATTGATGAAGTTGGTGGAGTTAAAGAGGCTTTAGCAAAGCTAAATTCAATGATAGAAAGTGATGAAGAATTAGAGCCATAGGAAGTATCCTATGGTCTCTTTATTTAAACTGGGAGTATTTTTAATGGACAGGCTAATTTTTATAATCATTTTTATGGAAAAATTATATTAATTAAAGTAAAGATTTGTTAAAAAATAATTGCTAGTGACTATATCTCAAAGAAGTAATTTTAATTAATCAAAGAAAAAATTTAAATACGAAGTACATAATATTGTATAAAACAAATTAAAATTTGTTTTAAAAAGAAACTCCTATCCGCTATCGTTCATAGGAGTAAGTTCCATTAACTAAATCGAAGATTTATTTTTAGAAGGACACTCCTGTTCGTTATTACTCACATGAGTAAGTTCGAATAACCAAATTAAAATTTGGATTCTCACTTAAAGGATATTTGATAGTTGTGTAGAACAATATAAAAGAGGTGAAAAAAATGGCAAAAACTAGAAAAAGAGTCAAGAGAAAAGCAAGAAAGCAAAAAGATTATAATACAGATATAAGAGGAATAATTATTATAGCTGTATCATTGATAATATCACTTGGAATTTATACAGATTCGGTTGGTTATTTAAGTTATTTATCAAAGAAAATATTTATATCATTATTTGGAATAGGAGCATACATAATACCTATATATATTATATATTTAGCTATTAGTTATATTGTTAATAAGGGCACAGTTCCTATAAATAAAGTATTAGTTGGAGTAACACTTCTTATTATAAACACTTTATTATTTATTCAAGCATTAAATATAGAAGAATATTATGATAGTTCAAGTTTTTCTAATTCAATAAATTTAATAATAGGTTCCAAATCCATTTTTCATGCTGGAATTATAGGATTTTCAATAGCTTTACCTATTTATAAGTTAATAGGATCTACTGGATCATATATTTTATATATAGCTATGTATTTTATATCCTCAATTATACTTTTCAATTTTACATTGGAGGATTTTAGACTAAGGCTAAAAGGATTAAAGCCTACAATGAAGGACAAAGGTGATACTGAAAAAGTTAAAGTTGGAGATGAATATTTAACTCTTAAGGAAGCTACAGAAAATGAAAATGAACATAAGAGTTTTATAGGAGATATAGATGACAAAATAAAAATATTGGATTTCATGAAAAATAGTGCTGTTACAGAAGAAATAGCTACAGATAAACACTTAGAGAATATGAAAATAATTACAAGTGAAGATAATAAACCTCATACTAAAGAAAAGAAAGGATTAGATAATGAGGTTAAGGAGACTGTGAGTAAAGAAATAGAGGAAGTATTAAGTGGAAAAGGAGAAAGTATACAATATATTCATCCTAATATAGACCTATTAAATTTAAATCAAGGTTCAAAAATGAATAAAGAAGATAAAAAAGATTTAATTGCAAATGCTAGTAAATTAGAAGAAACATTAGGTAGTTTTGGTGTGGATGCAAAGGTAGTTCAAGTTACTAAAGGCCCTTCTGTAACTAGATTTGAGCTTCAACCAAGTCCAGGAGTTAAGGTAAGCAAAATAGTTAACCTTTCAGATGATATAGCTTTAGGACTTGCTGCTAGTGGTGTTAGAATAGAAGCACCAATACCAGGTAAAGCAGCAGTTGGAATTGAAGTTCCGAATAAGGAACAAACACCTGTATTTTTAAGAGAAGTTTTAGATTCAGATGAGTTCAAAAATAAGAATGGAAATGTAAGTTTTGCTTTAGGGAAAGATATAGCAGGTAAATGTGTTGCTACAGATTTAAGTAAGATGCCACATTTATTAATAGCTGGTGCTACTGGTTCAGGAAAGAGTGTTTGTATAAATGCTTTAATAATAAGCATTTTATATAAATATTCACCAGAGGATGTAAAACTTTTAATGGTTGATCCTAAAGTTGTTGAACTTAATGTTTACAATGGAATACCTCATTTATTGATCCCTGTTGTTACAGATCCTAAGAAAGCGGCAGCAGCACTAAATTGGGCTGTAAATGAAATGACTAGAAGATATAAGTTATTTGCTGATAATGGGGTTAGAAATGTAGAATCTTATAATGCTTTGTATCTTAAGGGTATTGTAAATGAGAAACTTCCTTTTATAGTTATAATAGTTGATGAACTTGCAGATCTTATGATGGTGTGTCCAAATGATGTAGAAGATTATATAGCTAGACTTGCTCAAATGGCAAGAGCAGCAGGAATGCATTTAGTTATAGCCACACAAAGACCATCAGTAGATGTAATAACTGGAGTAATTAAAGCAAATATACCATCTAGAATATCATTTGCAGTATCAAGTCAGATAGATTCAAGAACAATATTAGATTCTTCAGGAGCAGAAAAGTTGCTTGGAAGAGGTGATATGTTATTTTATCCTGTTGGTGAAGCGAAACCTGTCAGAATACAAGGAGCATTTATTTCGGAAGAAGAAGTAGAACATGTAGTAAACTTTATAAAAGATGGTGACAAAACACAAGTGAATGAATATGAAAACGAAATATTAGAGCATATAAATAGTGAAGTTAAAACTACAGCGCAAGGCCAAGATGTAGATGAACTTTTAGATGAAGCTATAAAAATAGTAGTAGAAAGTGGACAGGCATCTACATCATATCTTCAGAGGAGGCTTAGGATTGGATTTAATAGAGCTGCTAGAATAATGGACCAATTAGAGGAAAACAACATAATTTCTCCAAGAGATGGCTCGAAACCTAGACAGGTGCTTGTATCAAGAGAAGATATGGAAAATATGGATTAAAAAAGTCTTGTGTTAATTTGAAAACAGTTTTACAATTAAGTATATAGTTAACAACATAGGAGGAATACATTAGTGAAATATAAAGTTGGAATAGTAAGTTTAGGTTGCGATAAAAATAGAGTAGATTCAGAAATAATTTTAGGTAAAGTAAAAAGTGATTATGAAATAACAAATAATCCTAAGGAAGCAGATATTATAATAGTTAATACCTGTGGATTTATAGAGAAAGCAAAACAAGAATCTATAAATACTATTTTAGATATGGCAAAGTATAAAGAAAAATATAATTGCAAACTACTTATAGCGACAGGTTGTTTAACTCAAAGATATGGAGAAGAACTTAAAGAAGAGATGCCTGAAATAGACGTAATGCTTGGTGTTAATGATTATGATAAGATAAATCAATCAATAATTGCTTTTATAAAAGAAGATAAAAGAGCTTTAGCAGTAAGCTATAAAGATACAGGAATAAATGAGGGGGAAAGGGTTATAACTACTGGAAAGTCAACAGCATATATAAGAATAGCTGAAGGTTGTAATAATTTCTGCACTTATTGTGTAATACCTAAAATAAGAGGAAAATATAGAAGCAGAAACTTTGAAAGTATAATAGATGAAGCTAAGATATTAGCATCTCAAGGGGTTAAGGAACTTATAGTTATAGCTCAAGATACTACAAACTATGGTGTTGATTTATATGGTAAAAGAAGAATTCACGAGCTTATAAGAGAGTTAAGTAAAATAGATAGTATAGAGTGGATTAGACTTATGTATTCGTACCCAGAAGCTATAGAAGACGAATTGTTAAAAGAAATGGCTGAAAATGAGAAAGTGTGTAAATACATGGATATTCCTATACAACATATAAGCAGTTCAATACTTAAAAGAATGGGTAGAAGAACAACAAAGGAAGAGATAATATCTAAGATAAATAAAATTAGAAGTTATATGAATGATGTTACACTTAGGACATCTATTATTGTAGGTTTTCCAGGAGAAACTGAACAGGACTTTGAAGAATTAAAGAATTTTATAAAAGAAATAAAATTAGATAAAGTTGGTGTATTTACATATTCACAAGAAGAGGATACACCAGCAAGCATAATGGATAATCAAGTAGATGAACATGTTAAGGTTTCAAGAGAGCAAGAACTTATGTTAATTCAACGCGAAGTTTCAAAAGAAATAAATAATAATAAAATAGGAAAAAAATATAAGGTTCTAATAGAAGCTATAGAAGATGGAAGCTATATTGGAAGAAATTTCGAAATGGCACCAGAAGTTGATGGCGCAGTTTTTGTAAAGGAAAAAGATTTGATAATAGGCAATTTTTATGAAGTAAATATAAATAGTGCATTGGAATACGATTTAGTAGGAGTTGTAGATAATGAATCTAGCAAATAAACTAACCCTTATAAGAATATTTTTAGTCCCTATATTTCTAATTTTTATAGCATTTAAAAGTTTACCTTATGGTACTTTTATAGCTACTTTTATATTTATATTAGCATCTTTAACTGATAAATTAGATGGATATATAGCAAGAAGTAGAAATCAAATAACTAGGTTTGGTAAGTTTATGGATCCATTAGCAGATAAACTTTTAGTGACAGCGGCACTGATATCTTTGGTAGAGCTTCAAGTAGTTCCTAGCTTTGCTGCCATAGTTATAATAGCTAGGGAATTTGCAGTATCAGGACTTAGAACTATTGCGGCAGCTGATGGTATAGTAATCGCAGCTAGTTGGTGGGGAAAAATAAAAACTGTTATACAAATAATAGCAATAATAGCATTATTATTAAAAGTAAATATAAGTGAATCTGCATTTCTTCAAAATATGGTTAATAATAATATATATATAGATAACTTTTTTAAGTATTGTCCAACAATATTTTTATATATGGCAGTTATTATAACTATAGTTTCTGGAATAGATTACTTTGCTAAGAATAAAGAGGCTATAAATACTGATAAATAGTGATTAAAAATAGAATAGTTGTTAATAATTATAATAAAAGTTCCATTTTAAAAGTGGAACTTTTAAAATGCTTATGCTATTAACTTAAAGTAATAATATAAGCGCTTTTGTGTTGACATAATAATAATAGTGATTTATAATTTAATTAGAACAAATGTTCGTTGAAGGGAGAGGAGAATTTTATGAAAACTATTGACGCTGAAAAATTAAAAGCTATAGAAGCTGCCATGGGGCAGATAGAAAAACAATTTGGTAAAGGTTCTATAATGAAATTGGGTGACCATGATAAGACTAATGTAGATGCAATTTCTACAGGATGTTTAGATTTAGATATAGCCTTGGGGATTGGTGGAGTGCCAAGAGGTAGAATAATAGAAATATATGGGCCAGAAAGTTCAGGTAAAACAACAGTAGCGCTTCATATAATAGCGGAAGCACAAAAACAAGGTGGAGCTGTTGGTTATATAGATGCAGAGCATGCTTTAGATCCTACTTATGCAGGTAGGTTGGGAGTAGATATAGACAATCTTTTTGTATCTCAACCAGATACAGGAGAACAAGGTCTTGAAATAGCAGAAGCTTTAGTGCGTTCAGGTGCTATAGATGTAATAGTAGTTGACTCAGTAGCAGCCTTAGTTCCAAGAGCTGAAATAGAAGGAGAAATGGGAGATTCTCATGTAGGACTTCAAGCAAGACTTATGTCTCAAGCTCTTAGAAAATTGGCAGGATCTATAAGTAAATCAAAGTGTGTTGCTATATTTATAAATCAACTTAGAGAAAAAGTTGGAGTTATGTTTGGTAATCCTGAAACTACGCCAGGTGGAAGAGCATTAAAATTCTATGCATCCGTTAGAATGGATATAAGAAGAATAGATTCTATAAAACAAGCAGAAAGTATTGTGGGTAATAGAACTAGAGTTAAGGTTATGAAAAATAAGGTTGCACCTCCATTTAGACAAGCAGAATTTGATATAATGTATAATGAAGGTATATCAAGAACAGGTAATATAATAGATGTTGGTGTTAAAGAAGAAATAGTTCAAAAAAGTGGAGCGTGGTTCTCTTATGGAGATGTAAGACTTGGTCAAGGTAGAGAGAATGCAAAGCAATACTTAAAGGAAAATCCGGAACTTGCAACTGAAATAGAAAATAAAATAAGAGCTAAGTATGATTTGCCTTTGAACGTGGCTATGAGTGAAGTTGCAGCAGATAAGAAGACTAAAAAAGAAAAATAAAATTTTTAATAATAATGAAAAAATCGCAAAATTTTGCGATTTTTTTCTTTTAAATGTTATAATTTATGCGTATTTGGAAATACTACAAGTATAATTATAAATTCAATAAGGTTTGGGAACACTCAACTTGACATAAGTGAATTTTTAATATACAATAATAACAAATACTGGTTTATCATATTCAAGAAATAACAGTGAGAATACTATGACACCTTTCTGCGCTTTTATATTAAAAAATAAAGTGTAAAACGCGATGGAGGTGTTAGTATGGAAAACATAATAATTCCTGTAATAGGAGTAGTATTATTAATTGTTTTAGGAATAGTACAATATAATTTAGTTCAAAAAGCTTCAAAAAATAAGGTGGCTGGACTAGAGCAGGAAGCAGAATTAAAGCTTGAAACAGCTGTTAAAGAAGCAGAAGCTTTAAAAAAGGAAGCAATTTTAGAAGCAAAAGAAGAAGTACACAAATTGAGAGCTGATTTTGAAAAAGAATCTCGTGAAAGAAGAAATGAAATACAAAGATTAGAGAGAAGACTTATTCAAAGAGAAGAGTCGCTAGATAAAAAGAGTGATCTTCTTGAAAAGAAAGAAGACACTGTAAATAAAAAGCTTCAAGAAATAGAGCAGCTAGAGCAAAGTGTGCAAGAATTATATGGAAGACAAAGAGAAGAACTTGAAAGAATATCAAATCTCTCAAGTGAGGAAGCAAGAGCAATCTTGCTTGATGAAGTGAGCAAAGAAATTAAACATGAGTCGGCAATGATGATTAAAGAAATTGAAACAAGAGCAAAAGAAGAGGCTGATAAAAAAGCCAGAGAAATCATTACCACTGCTATTCAAAGATGCGCGGCAGATCATGTTTCAGAATCTACAGTGCATGTTGTTTCATTGCCAAATGATGAAATGAAGGGTAGAATCATAGGAAGAGAAGGTAGAAATATCAGAACCTTAGAAACTTTAACAGGCGTAGACCTAATAATAGATGATACTCCTGAAGCTGTTATTCTTTCGAGCTTTGATCCTATAAGAAGAGAAGTAGCAAGAATAGCACTTGAAAAGTTAATAGTGGATGGTAGGATTCATCCAGCTAGAATCGAGGAAATGGTAGAAAAAGCCAAGATGGATGTTGAAAATGACATTAAGGAAGAGGGAGAACAAGCGACCTTTGAAACTGGTGTTCATGGATTACATCCAGAAATAGTTAGACTTCTAGGTAGACTTAAGTATAGAACTAGTTATGGTCAAAATGTTTTAAAGCATTCTATAGAGGTATCATATTTAGCGGGTCTTATGGCTTCTGAGTTAGGGCTTGATGTAGCTTTAGCAAGAAGAGCTGGACTTTTGCATGATATAGGTAAAGCTGTAGATCAAGAAGTTGAAGGACCACATGCTTTAATAGGTGGAGATTTAGCTAAGAAGTACCATGAGTCACCAATAGTTGTTAATGCAATTTCAGCACATCATGGTGATGTTGAAATGCAATCTCTAGAAGCAGTATTAGTTCAAGCAGCAGATGCTATATCAGCAGCTAGACCAGGTGCTAGAAGAGAAACAATAGAAGCTTACATTAAAAGGCTTGAAAAGTTAGAAGAAATAGCAAACACATACGAAGGTGTAGAAAAGTCATATGCCATTCAAGCTGGAAGAGAGATTAGAATTATGGTGAAACCAGACCAAGTTGACGATGCAGGGGCTATTGAAATGGCAAGAAATATAGTTAAAAAAATAGAAGAACAATTAGAATATCCAGGTCAAATTAAGATCAATGTTATAAGAGAAACCCGTGCAGTTGACTATGCAAAATAATTAAAAGTACTAAATACATTTTGTTGAAAGCAAAATGTATTTTTTTAATTTGTGAACAGATTAAAAAAATACATATAATTATAAATAAATTATATAAATATTGTATTAGAAAAATAAAAAACTTCTTTTTTTAGAATTTTAATTTTAAAAGAAGGATTTTATAAGTATTTATAGAATAGTATATAATATCAAGGATTTTTTAAAGTATTTTTTGTAAACGATATCCTACACATTATTTCTAGGGGGGAAAATAGTAATGGAAGTATTAAAAGTATCAACTAAATCAAATCCTAATTCGGTAGCAGGAGCGCTAGCAGCAATTATAAAGGAAAAAAATATTGTTGAAATTCAAGCAGTAGGTGCAGGTGCTATAAATCAAGCTGTAAAAGCTATTGCAATTGCAAGAGGTTTTGTGGCTCCAAGTGGGAAAGATATAGTATGCGTTCCAGCGTTTACTGATATCCAAATTGATGGAGAAGAAAGAACTGCTATTAAATTAATAGTTCAGCCAAGATAAAGAGAAGAGCCTAAAAGGCTCTTTTTTTGTTCTGAAAAATATAAGATTGGTTAGAGCATATATGTTGCAATTTAAAATCTACACCTATATTAATATACTTGTTAAATATAAAAGAAAGAAAATGTTAAATTTAATTTGTAGAAATCATATTATAAATATGATATTTGATTTAATATGTATAAAATTAATTTAAATATTTAAGATATTAGTACGAGAATCTTTTGTTTATGGTAATATTTACTTTTAAAAATAAAAATGTTATATTTTTAATATATATTTTAAAGAAAAAGGTGTAAATTATGAAATATTCGGATCTTCATATACACTCCTGTTATTCGGATGGGGTATTAACCCCAGAAAAAATTATTAAAGTGGCCCTAGAAAAAAACTTAAAAACTATAGCTATAACGGATCATGATACATTAAGTTCTCAATATGTTACAAAGCTTAATTTAGAAAATTTGGATATAATTTCTGGTATTGAAATAAGTAGTAAATATAAGGAAAATGAAATACATATATTGGGGTATTATATAAATATTGAAGAATCAAATATTAAAAGGGCTATAGATA
The DNA here is from genome assembly GCF_900141845.1 of Clostridium cavendishii DSM 21758. Lineage (GTDB taxonomy): Bacteria > Bacillota > Clostridia > Clostridiales > Clostridiaceae > Clostridium_AG > Clostridium_AG cavendishii. The sequence goes on from NZ_FQZB01000016.1 coordinate 42,786, forward strand.
TACTGAAAACGTCAAGAGAAAATAGATTCAAGGAAGTTATATGTAGGCTAAATAATAAGGGTATATATTTAAGTATGGATGACTTTTCGGAGTTTAAAGATAGTACAATAGGTAGGGCTCATATAGCTAATGTTCTTGTAAAGAAAGGTTATTCTAACAATTATAAAGAAGCCTTTAATTTATATCTATTAGAAGGTAAAGATACTTTTGTTGAAAGGTATAAGTTTTCTTATAGGGAGACCATTGATATAATAAGAAAATCAGGAGGAATAGCAATATTATCACATCCTGGAAAAATAAAAATAGGGATAGATATAGAAAACCTTATAAAAGATTTAAAATTTTATGGTTTACAGGGAATTGAAGTTTATCATCCTAGTCATAACTCTAAACAAATAAGTTATTTTTATAATCTTGCAAAAAAACATAAACTTTTAATAACAGGTGGATCAGACTGTCATGGAATGAAAAATATAACCGATGAAATTCTCTTGGGAAGTTATGGGATAGATGAAATTCTAATGAATAAAATAAAAGCATATCATTTAAAGCAAAGGAGATAATTTAATGGAACTATCAAAAAAGGCGTTAGAAATAAGTCCTTCAATTACACTTAAAGTAACAGCAAAGGCTAAAGAAATGAAAGCTCAAGGTATTGATGTTATAAGTTTTGGAGCGGGTGAACCAGATTTTAATACTCCTCAAAATATAATAGAAGCAGCTGTTAGGGCTATGAATGGTGGAGAGACAAAATATACTCAAACATCTGGTATAAATGAACTTAAAGATGCTATAATAAATAAATTTAGAAATGATAATAATTTAGAATATAATAGGAATAATATAATAATAAGTACAGGCGCCAAGCAATGTTTAGCAGATGTATTTACAGCAATATTAAATCCGAATGATGAAGTGTTAATACCTACACCGTATTGGGTTAGCTATCCTGAACTTATAAAATTATCTGATGGTATTCCTGTGTTTATAGAATGCGCAAAAGAGAATGACTATAAACTTACAGTAGAATCATTAAATCTGGCAGTAACAAAAAGAACAAAAGCTATAGTTATAAATAGTCCAAATAATCCAAGTGGGGTAGTTTATACTGAAGAAGAACTTAAACAAATTTTGGAGTTTTCAATTAAAAATGATTTAATAATAATTTCGGATGAAATTTATGAAAAACTAATATATGATAATGAGAAACATGTAAGCATAGCTAGTTTAAGCAAGGATGCAAAAGAAAGAACTATAGTTATTAATGGGGTATCAAAGTCGTATGCAATGACAGGATGGAGAATTGGCTATGCTGCAGCTGATGAAAAAATAATAAAACTTATGACAAATATTCAAAGTCATGTAACATCAAATCCTAATACAATAGCTCAATATGCATCATTAGAGGCTTTAACTGGACCCCAAGATACAATAAGAGATATGATAATTGAATTTGAAAAAAGAAGAAATTATATGATAGAAAAAATAGAAAGAATAAATGGAGTAACTTATATAAAACCTAGGGGTGCTTTTTATGTTATGCTAAATATAGATAGCTTCATAGGAAAAAAAGTAAATGGTAATCAAATTAAGGGATCATTAGATTTTGCTGAGTTTTTACTTGAGGAAGAAAAAGTTGCTGTAATACCAGGAATAGCATTTGGACTAGATAATTATATAAGACTTTCTTATGCAATGTCTTTACAGAATATAATAAATGGTATAGACAGGATAGAGAATTTTATAGCTAGAATTAGCTAAATTTACTTAATTAGAAATTAAAGAGTTGAAATTTCAGTAAATTATGTTTATAATAAAGTAGTTAAATGTAAAATTATATTTACAATTAAATTAGATTAAAGAGGTGGATGTAATGGTAAGTAAAGAGGTAATCGTTAAAAATTCAACTGGTTTACATGCTAGACCAGCAACATTATTAGTAAAGAAAGCTTCATCTTTCAAATCAGATGTAAGCATAGAATTTAATGGTAAAAAAGCTAACATCAAAAGTTTAATTGGTGTTTTATCACTAGGAGTAACTAAAGATGCTAACATAAAAGTTGTAGCTTCAGGTGATGATGAAACTTTAGCTGTTGAAGAAATAGTTAAATTAATCGAAGGTTTAGAAGAATAATACATAAAGGTTCCAAATTTTTGGAACCTTTTATGTTTAAATGTACATAATAAAACAAAGTGTTATTTATTATATGAGTAAGTGATGTTTTTTATGACATAGGCTCAATCAAATAGATATTCTATTTACGATTGTGAAAAGTAATAATTTTACATAAGTAGAAACTTAATTTAAGATAAAGACCATACAGAGGGAGAACCCTATGTATGGTCTTTATTATCTGTTAAGAAATTTACTTCTCAACACTACTGTAACAAGCTCTATACCTGCTGCAAAGACTAATATATATAGGATTGTTTCAACAAAAGAACTACCGAAACTTGCAAATTTAACTAGATTAAATCTTAAAAGTCCAATTAGTCCCCAATTTAAAGCACCTATACTAACTAAGATAAAGGATATCTTGTCCCAAATATTGATTTTGTACATAAATTATCTCTCCCATCCATAAAAATTTACTTAACATAGTAATTTATATTAAAAAAAAGTATAAAATATAACTGACTATTATAATAAAAATATGTTATAATACGAATTATAATACTAAAATATAAAATTTTATTCGCATGGAGGTTCTAAATGAGAAATTTATACAGTACACCATTAAACTCAAGATACGCATCAAAAGAGATGAGCTACATATTTTCAGATGATATGAAATTTTCTACTTGGAGAAAGCTTTGGGTAGCATTAGCAGAATGTGAAAAAGAATTAGGATTAAATATAACTGAAGAGCAAATAAATGAGCTAAAAGAACATATTTATGATATAAATTATGATGAAGCTACAAAAAAAGAAAAAGAAGTCAGACATGATGTTATGAGTCATGTATATGCTTATGGTCTTCAATGTAAAACGGCTAAGGGTATAATACATTTAGGTGCAACTTCGTGTTATGTAGGTGATAATACAGATATTATTATAATGAGAGAAGGCTTATTATTAATAAAGAAAAAATTAATAAACACAATAAATCTTTTAAAAGAATTTGCATTAAAATATAAAGATATGCCATGCTTGGGCTTCACTCACTTCCAACCTGCTCAATTAACAACAGTAGGTAAGAGGGCTACATTGTGGATTCAAGATTTAGTTATGGACTTTGAGAATTTAGAACATACTATAGATACTTTAAAATTATTAGGTGTTAAAGGAACAACAGGAACACAAGCGAGCTTTATGAATCTATTTGAAGATGATGAGGAAAAGGTGAAAGAACTAGACCATATGGTAGCTAAGAAAATGAAATTTGAAAAAAGCTATGGAGTTACAGGTCAAACTTATCCAAGAAAATTAGATTCAATAGTATTAAATAGATTATCAGAAATAGCACAAAGTGCTTATAAATTTTCAAATGATTTAAGATTACTTCAAAGTATGAAAGAAGTTGAAGAACCATTTGAAAAAAATCAAATAGGCTCATCAGCTATGGCATACAAGAGAAATCCTATGAGAAGTGAAAGAATGGGTTCACTTGCAAGGTATGTTATTGTAGATGCATTAAATCCAGCAATAACAGCTTCAACACAATGGTTTGAAAGAACATTAGATGATTCTGCGAATAAAAGAATAGCAGTAGCAGAAGCTTTCTTAGCATTAGATGGAGTTCTTAATCTTTACATGAACATAGCAGAAAATATGGTAGTTTACGAAAAGGTAATAAAAGCTCATGTATTAAATGAACTTCCATTTATGGCTACAGAAAATATAATGATGGAAGCTGTAAAAAGGGGTGGAGATAGACAAGAACTACATGAAAGTATAAGAGTTCATTCAATGGCTGCAGCTCAAAGAGTAAAAGGTGAAGGTCTAAATAATGATTTGATAGATAGAATAATATCAGATGATAGTTTCAAATTATCTAAAGAAGAAATAATTAATATAATAGATCCAGTTAAATTTGTAGGAAGAGCTCCAAGTCAAGTAGTAGAATTTATAAATGAATATGTAAATCCAATACTTGAACAAAATAAAGATTTATTAGGAGAAAAAGCTGAAATATCAGTTTAATAAAATACTGGAGGGATTAGTTCCCTCCATATTTGACATAATAAAAAAATAAAAATATAAAAAAAAGTTGACATTGGGTATTTTAGTAAGTATAATAAAAAATGTCGATAGAGACAGCCTATAGGTTGATCTTAGGATTATGCCGATGTGGTGGAATTGGCAGACGCAACGGACTCAAAATCCGTCGGTAGCAATACCGTGCGGGTTCGATTCCCGCCATCGGCACCATAAATATAAAAAAGCACTTTAGAATATTTTTCTAAGGTGCTTTTTTATATTGAAATTAATAATATATATGAGTATTGTTATAAAAAATGACGTTTAAATAGTCTATTTGATTGTAAAATTATATAGTGATTTTAACATTATTCCAATTGAGTGTTATAATTACATAATAATCAATTGATAAGGGGGATTTTAAATGAAACATAAAGTAATTAGTGTATTATTAAGTGGATTAATAGTGTTTAGTTTTATAGGATGTGGAAATAGTCAAGCATCGTCTAAGAGTGTAAATGATGGTTCAACTAAGAAAGAAGAGAGCAAAGATAAAGAAAATGAGAAAACTGTTGATGGTGTTAAGTTTGCTATAGGAAAAATATCTAAGGAAGAAATAAAAGGTGACATGAACTCTGATGGGAAAATCAATAAAGAGAGTGGAGAATATTTTCAATCAGGATTAGATATTAAAAAAGCTATAGATTATGAATATGTTGTTGTAAATGTAAAAGTGGAAAATACTACAGATAAAGTGGTTAAGTTATTTCAAACTGGATGGAATGCAACAATGAAGGATGGATATGAGCTAAAAGATATAAAGGTAAATGATAAGCTAAATAATGAAGAAGTGCCTTCTAAGTATTCTTTTGATGCACAAGTAAAAATAGTAGTTGAGAAAAAATTAAATGCTGGAGAAATTAAATTGAAATACAATCTAAAAGATTATAGCAATCTTGGAAAAGCAATGCAAGAAGCTATGAATGGTGCAACAAAGGAAGATGTCAAAAAGAAATATCCGGAATTATACAAAGATAATTACGTCGATTTTGGAACTATAAAAATTCAATAATATATTAAAACCGAATCACCAAATTAAGAAGAAATAAAATTTTGTTTCTTCTTAACTTGGTATTACTTTTTTAAAGTTAGTTTACATAAGTTTTGAGAAAATCTTATAAATTGTAATTTTTTTATATATAATAAATAACTGAAAATTGAATCATAAGCTAATTTTAGATATTTAAAGTTACTAATATTAAGTTAGAATGTTATATAATTAACGATAATGACAATTAGTATCAAGTAAAATAAAGTATCAATTATAATAAAATTTTACAATTTATAGGTGATAGAATAAATTAAAAGAAGAAATTTCAAAACAAAAATTAGTAATTACAGCATTTACAATAAAAAAAGTGAAAAAATTAGAATTTTTTTTAGAAATATATTGTTAGTCGTCCAGACATTTGCTAGAATATACATGGGGTAGTTAAAATATTAACCCACTGGGGCAAATAAGACCCCACAATAGATGATTATAAGTCATAAAATTGGACAAGGTTTAATTTTATGAAGTAATTTTTAGGGAGGAGCAATATTTAGTATGATGTATTCAAGAGAAGTTGAAGAAATGTGTGTAATTGCTAAAGGACCAAATCACGGTTCAGCACCAATACCAGTAGAAGGTAGATGGGTACAGTCTAAAGAAGTAAAAGATATTTCAGGATTAACTCACGGAGTGGGCTGGTGTGCACCACAACAAGGAGCTTGTAAATTAACTTTAAACGTAAAAGATGGGGTTATACAAGAAGCTCTAGTTGAAACTATAGGATGTTCAGGTATGACTCACTCAGCTGCTATGGCATCTGAAATATTACCAGGAAAGACTATATTAGAAGCTTTAAACACAGACTTAGTTTGTGATGCTATAAACACTGCAATGAGAGAATTATTCCTTCAAATAGTATACGGAAGAACTCAAACTGCATTCTCAGAAGGCGGACTTCCAATAGGAGCTGGTCTTGAAGATTTAGGAAAAGGACTTAGAAGCCAAGTTGGTACTATGTACGGAACTTTAGCTAAAGGACCTAGATATTTAGAAATGGCAGAAGGATATGTAACTAAAGTTGCTTTAGACAATGATGATCAAATCACTGGTTACAAATTCGTTCACCTAGGTAAAATGATGGAAATGGTAGCTAAAGGAATGGATGCTAATGAAGCTTTAGAAAAAGCATCAGGACAATACGGAAGAGTTGACGATGCTGCTAAACTTTTAGATCCAAGACACGCTTAATTTTTAATATTGAAGGAGGAGAAGAATAATGCCATTATTTGAAAGTTATGAAAGAAGAATAGATCAAATTACTCCTGTACTTGCTAAGTACGGAATTGCTTCAATAGAAGAAGCTAGAAAAGTAACTCAAGATTTAGGAATAGATGTTTACGAAATCGTAAAATCAACTCAACCAATAGCATTTGAAAACGCTATGTGGGCTTACATCCTAGGAGCTGCTATAGCAGTTAAAAAAGGATGTCACAAAGCTGCTGAAGCTGCTGAAGCAATCGGAGAAGGATTACAAGCTTTCTGTATCCCTGGATCAGTTGCAGATGACAGAAAAGTTGGTTTAGGACATGGAAACTTAGGAGCTATGCTTTTAAGAGAAGAAACTAAATGTTTCGCATTCTTAGCTGGACATGAAAGCTTTGCTGCTGCTGAAGGAGCTATCAAAATAGCTGAAAAAGCAAACAAAGTAAGAAAAGAGCCATTAAGAGTTATATTAAACGGTCTTGGAAAAGATGCTGCAATGATAATCTCAAGAATCAATGGATTTACTTATGTTCAAACTAAGTTTGATTATTTCACAGGAAAATTAGAAATAGTTAAAGAAACTCCATACTCAAACGGTCCAAGAGCTGCAGTTAAATGCTACGGTTCAGACGATGTTAGAGAAGGTGTTGCTATAATGCATCATGAAGGTGTTGATGTATCAATCACTGGTAACTCAACTAACCCTACAAGATTCCAACACCCAGTTGCTGGAACATACAAAAAAGAAATGGTTGAACTAGGAAAGAAATACTTCTCAGTTGCATCAGGTGGTGGTACTGGAAGAACTCTTCACCCAGATAACATGGCAGCAGGTCCAGCTTCTTACGGTATGACAGATACTATGGGAAGAATGCACTCAGATGCTCAATTCGCAGGATCTTCATCAGTTCCAGCTCACGTTGAAATGATGGGTCTTATCGGAATGGGTAACAACCCAATGGTTGGTGCTACAGTTGCTGTTGCAGTTGCTATAGAAGAAGCAATGAACAAGTAGTAATATCAACGCTTAAAACACAAAAAATACGACACACATTATTTTATAGAAATATAGAGTAATGTGTGTTTTTTTATACACAAAAAAGGAGGTAAAAATGAGAAAAAAATTAAAGTTAAATCAACAAACTAAAAAGATATTTTCAGATGGGTTTGAAGAGTTCATTTTAAGTAAAAGGGCTATGAATTTAAGACCTCATTCAATTAATCATTATATGGAAAGTTACAAGACTATGGAAAAGTACATTGATGTTAATATACCAATAGAAAATATTGATAAAAGTTTTATAGATAATTATGTAATTGCATTAACAAAAAGAGATTTGAAAACTCAAACTATACATTCATACGTTAGGGATTTGAAAACAATACTTTATTATTTTATGAAACTTGATTATATGAAAACTTTTAAGATTACCTTACCAAAGGTTGATAAAGTTCCAATTGAAACTTATTCAGATGCAGAGTTGAGGATTTTATTAAAAAAGCCAAATATAAAAACTTGTAGTTTTGTAGAAATTCGTGACTGGACATTAATTAACTTCATTTTAAGTACAGGAGTAAGACTTAATAGTTTTATAAACATAAGAGTTAAGGATATAGATTTTGAAAATAATGTTGTTTATGTAAATACAACTAAGAATAGAAAACCATTAATAATACCTTTAAATGAAATAATAGTTAAGATTTTAAAGGACTATCTAAGAATAAGACAATATCAAAATACAGAAGACTATTTGTTTTGCACAGTATATGGTGACCAAATGAATAAAAGGTCAGTCAATAGTAGTTTAAATAACTACAATTCTAATAGAGGAATAACCAAAACTGGAATACACCGCTATAGACATACTTTTGCTAAGAAGTGGATACTTGCAGGTGGTTCGGTTACTGTATTGCAAAAAATTTTAGGTCATTCTTCTTTAAATATTACTGAAAATTATATCAATTTATTAGTAGAAGATTTAAAGAAAGATATTAATCAATTTAATATATTACAAGAATTTAATAAAACTCATATAAAGTTATAAAAAAATGGTGTTGAGGTACGGGAATACCTTAACACCGTTACAAGACCCATAGAAAACCCATAACAATTTAATATAGAAAATCTTGTACTTACTATTATAAATCTATTTTATAGTGGTTTCAAGTAGTTGTTTATGCACTATAGCAACTTTAAATAATTATAGTGGTGTGGTAGAGCCGATGCATAAAGTCTATTGGGTTATATTTAATTACTCTACTTATTAGATATACTCCTTAACAAGGTACATCTGACTTGTATATAAATTAGATGGGTGTAAGGGAAATGCCATATTTGTGGGGGATTTAAAGTAATAATAGACAAGTTATAGGGCAACATTTTATAGTTTGGTAAAGCTTTAAATACAAGTAGAGTATTAAACGAGCGATACAATTCAATAAACTCAATAATAGAATCCTAGGTGTAAAAACTTAGGGTTAACTATATCACTTGCAACGTGTCCACAATTCCTCAATAATACTTTTAAAAGCAACAAAGTCAACAATAATTTAAAATAAATTAATTAAAAAGGGAGAGAGAAAAATGAAAAAAGTATCATTAAAAAAGATAATCATAGGATTATTAGTTACTACAGGCACTATAGGAGGTGGAGCAGTAGTATATAACCAAGCTACAACACCTAAACCGACTGAAAACAAAGTACAAGTGGCTGAATCTAAAAAAGAAGAATCTAAGGAGGTTTCAAAGATGGAAAATCAAGAAGTAAAAAAATCAGATTCTAAAGAGGAAATTAAACAAGCAGAGGTTAAGCAAGAACAAGTAAAGAAAGAAAATGTAATTAATAACTTTGAATATTCAAATGTTCGAGTAGAAGATAACCACGCTTTAATGGCTATAACTAATAATAATGCAGATAGTTTCAATAAAGTGTATATCCAATGGGAGGTTTTAAGAAATGGAGAAAAAATATGCAATGGCTTCGATTGGTATCAAAAACAATGTAAGCAAGGAGATATATTTGAATTAAAAGCTTATCTTGCATTAGCTGACACAAAAGGAATAAGCATTAAAATGACAAATATACAAGGGTTTAAATAATATTTGAATTAGGAGAAGTGTAGACTTCTCCTTTTTATTAGATAAGTTTGAACAGAGCCTAGTTAAATGAACTAGGCTTGTATTATTTTACCTGCAATGTCTATACTAAAAAGTTTTTATATGAGTGTGTGAAGGCTTTTCTGTAAATAGCTTTTTATGATAATTATTTTATAGGTATGGAGTTTATGAAATAGCATCCATACCTTAATTTTAATATAGTAAATAATAAAGAGCATGTCAATAACACCCTATAAAAGGGTATATTTTTTGGTTGCTACACTATTAGTTATCTAACCTATCTTCAAACATTATAGACAACTCTCCATAGACTTTACCCCAGTTACGAAGCGGTAAATTCCATTTCTTTGTAGCTTCAAATGTAGCTAAATATAAAGCTTTAAGTAGTGCTGTATCACTTGGAAATACGCTTCTTTGACGGTTTAAACGTCGATAGCTACTATTCAGACTTTCTATTGCATTAGTTGTGTAGATTACCTTTCTTACATCAGCAGAAAACTTAAATATAGGACTTATTACATCCCAGTTTATAGACCAACTTTTCATTGCATTCGGATAATGGCTTTGCCATTTCTCCGCAATTTCTACCATACGGTTATGACCAATCTCTTCTGAGGATGCATGATATATTGTCTTTAAATCATTTGCAAATTCTTTCTTATCCTTATCTGCAACATATTTTAGAGTATTTCTAACTTGATGTACAATACAACGTTGATATTCATTTTTGGGAAATGCTACTGAAATTGACTCCTTAATACCTGTAAGGCCATCGGCACAAAGTATTAAAATATCTTTTACGCCCCTGTTTTTGAGCTCATTTAACACAGTAAGCCAATATTTACTGCTTTCATTTTGACCAATATTGATGCTTAAAACCTCTTTCTTACCATCTTCATTTATGCCAAGAATAACATATGCAGCAAGTTTCTTTATAACATGATTGTCTCTAACGGAGAAATGTACAGCATCGATATAAACTATAGGATATACAGAGCAAAGAGGGCGCTGTTGCCAGTCTTCGATTTCAGGTAATAGTTTATCCGTGATATCCGATACCATTCCTTCACTAACTTCAAATCCATATATATCTTCTATTTGTTCAGAGATTTGGCGTGTTGTAAGACCCTTAGCATACATAGAAATTATTTTATCTTCAATATTTGATATATCTTTTTGTCTCTTTTTTACTATTTTAGGTTCAAAGGAACTATCCCTATCTTGAGGCACATCTATTTCCATCTCACCATATTTACTTCTCACAACCTTTGATTTCTTACCATTTCTTGAATTCAAATTATCGGTGCGCTCATATGGAGCGTAACCCAAATGGTTGTCCATTTCAGCTTCAAGCATAGTTTGTAGTGTTCCACCCAAAAAAAACTAATATTCTTCCTTGTATTAAATCGCAAGTAAAATTAAACTTATTGTAAAAAATATACATAAATATATAGATAAATTAATTCGAATATAACTTTTTAATCATAGAATCACCTCTAGGTAGGATTATTACCCCATACGGGCGATTTTAAACCTATTTGTATATAGAATAGAAGGCTTATATAAGAACCTTTAAAATTCCTCATACGACTTTATAGCTATATTCTTGCCTTAAAAAACTATAAAACTAAGAAAAGAAGCTATCACTAACAGATTTAAATTCTATTAGAAGACAGCTCCAAATCATTAAAACATAATATTATATTTTTTAATTATAGTAAAGAAATGCATCCTCAAAATCCGCTTTTGTCATATATAGTACCCCATCTCTAAATAATGATTTAGGGTATTTCCTTAATATGTCAGTTATTCGCATAGATTTTGTACCATAATTGCTGTCAACTGTTTGTACAATTCCAGAAAAATAAACAACCTTAAGTCCTGCATTTTCAGCTAATTCACGAATAGGGGTAAGTGAATTAGATGAAGTTGCATACGTTGCTTGAATTCCATCCTTTTGAATTTCATTTGCTTTAACAGTTGTTGAATTAAATGTTAAAGCAGATACCAATAATGTACCTGTTAAAATTGATGTTAATAAGATTTTTTTCATTTTCTAATCCTCCATAAATTTATTTTGATTACATAAATAGAATATCATTGAACTTGTCTGATGTAAATATATTGAAGGGATACAAAAAAGTTACATAAAAGTTACAGAAAGGTTACATTGGAAAATCAAAAAAAAGTTTAAAGAAAAATTTATACAATTAATTTTAAAAACCTATTTTACATACATTTTATTTATTAAAATAGATGCTATATATAAAAACCTTCAAAATCTTATGTATGCCTATTTACCAGGGGCAAAATAAAATGACAATTATCTAATAAGTACAAATTACTTTACACTTCATTGCACAGATACTGGTATTACCCCAAGTAAAAAAGCGTAGAAATTCTACGCTTTTTTTAATGTAACTAAAGATGTCTTACGTTACTTCTGTTTCTCTATACATTTTTTACAAGTTTCTAAATTACATTCTTTACATATATCACAAAATAAATCAGGTAAAGCTGTAATAAGAGATTATACTACTTTTTTATTCTTACAACTGAATTAATTTATAATTTATTTATATAATCTTCAGTTTAACAAATTTTTTTAGCTAGTGTTCAAAAATAAAATCCTTAGCCTTGTGTTTTTTGTTTTATATATCAATATTAAGAGTATAATTACATAATTGTAAATAATATGTTAAAATAGTAAATGATTTTAATTTTAAAGGGGGAAATCAAAATATATAATAAATTAAAACATTTTACATTTGTATTTACAATTTTCTTTTTCATTAGTCTTATAGGTACATATACTTTACCTACACAATTTAATAATAAATACATAGGAGAGAATAAGGAAGCTCAGGCTAATCCAGCTGCTCTAGCTCCTGAACTAGCTCCAGTTCCTGTCATCGGTGAAATACTTATGATAGCTACTTTAGGCTATGCTGTTGCTCATCAAGATAATACAGAGAGTATGAAAGCTATAGATGCTTTTCAGAAACATGATTTTAAAGAGTTTAGTAGAATATCAATGGAACAATCTAAACCTGTTGATTTGAGCGCTGATTTTAGGGCAAAAGTTTATGATGGCCTTTGTAGTAGTACTACCTTTATGCAAAATACTTTTTATGATGTAAAAACTCAAACTATATATATGACTCAAGATGCTATACAGGCTTTGAAAAAAACTTATCATAATATTACTGATAGTATTAGTATTAGTCCTGGTATTCCTAGTAATTTTGATTTGACTAAGCTTGTTAATACTACTGGATTACAGCCTTTTATTGGGGGACACACTGATTATGGTAATGTAATTATTTTTGTTAATCCTGTAGATGTCATATCGGTTAATTCAACTCCTAATAATGGTATTAGCGTTGTTTTGAAAGAAGGAGCGCCTTATTGTTTTCCAAGTTCAGGTTCAACTGTCTTTCCAGTTATTTTAAGTTCTAGTTCTATTAGTTATTATAATCCCAAATATCCTTTTTCTAATATTTATGGTTGTCCTTCTATTCCTAATTTTGGTTCTAATACAACTCCATCTATTTGTTATGACCCAACAATTCAAAAAGGTATTGATGCTCTGCCTAATACTGGCTCTATAGCTATACCTTTTAATCCTAGCTTGAATGATTATGCCCGTAATACTTCAGTACATTTTCCTAACATTAATGATATAGCATTACCTAAATCAGTTCAGGCTATTCCATCTACTGCTATTCCTTTAGATAGGGTTAAAGATAATACATTTGAGGATGCTTTTCCTAAAATTGATGATATATGCTCACCAACAGAAGAAGCACAAGAAAATATAAAACCAACAACTGATTCCTTAACAGTGCAAAGATATATAAATGGTAGACCAGTAGTAATAAATCAATCATTACAAGATGCACATATAAAAGGGACAAAGGCATATGAAGCAGATATAGCAAAAGGTATAACCAGAAGTTTGTTAACTGAAGATGCTAGTGAATTACTTGATTATTACTCAGGGACAGGATATAAAATTAATGATTATACTGAGTTGGTGGACTTTCAATATACTATAGGACAATATTACGATGCTAGTAAGAAAACTTTTATGGATACTACTATGGGTGTTATAATATATGGAGTCAATGGAGCACATATTATACCTGCTAATACAGATAGTAATCCAAAAAAAGATACTGAAGAAACAAGACCTAATTTTAAAACAGAAGAATTATTAAAAGAGCACTATGATAAGCATGTAGTAGACCAAAAGGAATTTGGTAATATAACTGAGAAAGAATATTTAGAGGGGGCACAAGATATTGTTAAGTCTAAGGGTGAGAATACTATATTAAAGAAAAAACGTAAAAATGGAGATGAATTATTGTATAAGGAGTCTGCAAATGAATTTGTAGCACAAGATAGACTTGGCAATATAAAAACTTATTTTAAGCCAAAGGATGGAATTAATTATTACAATAAAATGTGATTGGAGTTGATAATATGTATATTTGTCCTGTTTGTGGATATAATGAACTTGATGAAAAACCATACGATTTAGATGGAAATCCTTCATATGAAATATGTAGCTGTTGTGGCTTTGAATTTGGATTTGATGATGATAGTGAAGGTGAGAGCTTTGAAAGTTATCGTACAAAATGGTTGAATAAAAATGCTAAATGGTTTAGGGAGAAAAAGAAAAAGGAAAACTGGAACTTAGAGGAACAACTTAAAAATATTAATATTTACTTTAAAAATAACAAATAAAGTTTAAACCTAACAAGACATGTCAATACTTCAATTAGGAGGTGTGGACATGTCTTTTATAATTACAAAGAAAACTCATATATTATGCCTTGTAATAGCTTGTATAATAGTTGTTCTACAAATGAACACTATAATTCTTATCAACGCTAATATAATTGAATTATTTCAATCTCATGTAGTTTTAAAGTATTATTTAATGTTATTGATAATAGCTACTATAAATACTCTTATACATGAACTAATACATGGACTAACTTATAAGATGCTTGGTGGTAAATTTAAAATAGGATTCAAAGGGATATTTGCTTATACAAAAGAAACTACAGGGATAAGATTAACAGTTATAGAACTTACTATAGTATTATTAGCTCCAGTAACATTAATATCTATTATATCATTATTTATACCAGTAGTAGGTGGGTTAGTATTTTTTATAAATTTATTAGGGAGTACAGGGGATTTATTAATGGCTTTTTGGCTAATTAGAGCAGATAAAAATTCACTAATATTAGATACTGATAAGGGATTTGATGTGATAGAAAATTATATATAAAGATACATTAATTTGCATTAAAAATAAATTTTTGATAATATAGACGTGAATAGGGGGAGAGTAAATGAAAATAACAGGAATAATAGGTTTTATTTTAATTTTATTGGCTGATATACTTTTATTTGTAACAAGCATGAGTTTACCAGCAGGAAGTACCACTAGTAAAATATTATTAATATTTGCAGTAGCGAGTTTAGTTGTATCAATTTTATATTTTGTATCAGGATTAAAGGCTAATAAATTATTAGCTATAATATCAAGTGCAGTATTTATTTTAATGCCTATAATAGTATTTTTTACTATAAGATTAAATATAAAAGATGATATGAATGAGTTTGGTAAATATTTTGCTCCAGATAGCGCTATGGCATTCCTACTAATAACTATGATTTTAGAAATAGTGTTTGGAATAACTGGAGTAATATTAGGAACAGTTAACAAGAATAAAAAAGTAAATTTAAATCAATAAAGAAAAAAAGTATGTACAAATTAGGGTGCATACTCTTTTAGTTACAATTAAAAGGAAGGCGTTATTTTATGGAAGATATAATAGGAAAGATAACAGAGTTTACTAATGGAAAGACAAAAGTAATAATTACTAGAGTTTCAAGTGGTGAAGATAAAACAAAAGAGTTATTGAGAGCCGTAATGCCTGAATGTGAAATTACATTTAAACCTGAACTAGATGAAATTATAGGAGTAAAAAATAAATATAAATAAAACTTTTAAGAATAATTTATTATATTAGAATTATTATAAAACCAGAACTTATTTCTCCTGGCCTTATATACATTAATCAAAAAGTTTTACATTTAACATATAATTTATCTTCTACTTTGTCAACGGTTTGTCAACGCCGAGTAAATTTTTCTAAAGTATTTTAAATGTAAATGGATGTTTATAAATTTTACACGTTTGCGATAAACCCAGTTATACCAATGCTTTTAGAGGATAATTAATTTTCGTAAATGCAACTAAATTTCTTGAAAGCTTGAATGGGTAACAACCCAATGGTTGGTGCTACAGTTGCTGTTGCAGTTGCTATAGAAGAAGCAATGAACAAATAATTCAAAGTATTGTTTCTTAATATTAAAGTTCTGAACATAAAAACAAAGTTCTGAACAATGTAAGAGCAAATATGTATGAAAACCAAATACGAAACCATTCATGGTCAAGTATTGGTATAAATAAATTAGCCTTGTGCTTAGAGAATAATCTAGGTACAAGGCTTTTTCATACCCAAAAACACCCTCAAAAACGTTTCATCCACACTCCATAATCTAAGTAAAATCAACGGTTTGGGTAGGTAAGGTATGAGCCCTTGATGGAGCTCCTGTTTTTATTTCTGAGTTTAATACTAAAGAAAAACCAAATAAATCCATGAAATGTACTGCAGGTACCAAATCGGGTAGAAGCAAAGCTAATGAAGGGAAAAACTTCATTCATAACGCAATTTTATTGCTGGTGGACATAGTAGGGACAAGATGTAAGGAAAATGGCAGTTTTAATGGTAAAATGGATATAAGGGAAAGTTAGGGGTATTATTATAAGCGGTAAAAAATAATATGAATTTCATTTGCTAATGATTAATAAAATATTTAAAATTAAGATAGAGGGGAATAAGCGACTATTATTAGAAAATAAGGTGGGGATGTAAATGTCTAATGGAAGTAACTTTAAATTAGATAACGATATATGGGAATGGATAGAAAATGGCAAGGAATATTTCAAAAGTGAGTTAATTAAAGAAATTAATAAAGAGCATATTCTATATGGTATAGAAGTAAAAGAAATAGCACGTAGGGAAGATTGTGATGATGTCTTATTTTTATTGCTTGATGGTTCAAATAGATATGCAGTTGTTCATTTGACATGGTCAGGTAAAAGTGAAGATAGTAAAAACTATCCTAGAACAAGACTGTATGATACTTTAGGGGAAGTGATTAAAAATGAGTATTAAAATAGAATTTAAACCAATAGAAACAGAACTTGGGGTTATTAAAGGTAGAGACTCAATATATTTAGATGAAATTAATTATGACTATGTTAATAAAAAAGTTGAATTACTAGGAGAAATAAATGGGGAACTTTGTGAAAATAGAAATGATAAGTTTATTAAATATTCATTAGAGTTTAAAGGGGTATACATATTCAATATGGTTGAACTAGATTTAAGTTATAAATTAGTAGGGAATGATTTTTCTGTAGCAAGTTTTTTAGAAATAGAATGTTCAGAAAAATTAAATCATGCTGAAAAAATAAGAAATCAAAAACTTAAAAGTTTTTTAGTACAAACATATGATGATGTATTTGAGGTAATATGTGAATCTTACAACTTTAAATTATATTAAGTGAGGTGGATTATATGGACTCATTACAATTGCTTGTAGAGGTATACAGTGAGGGAATTGGTTGTGGAATGTTTACAATTGAAGAAACTATAAATTTTTGTGATAAATTAATTGAATATCTAGAAAATCCACCATATGAAATTATAGAAGTATCTTTAATGTCACAGGCTAAAATTAATGATATTGAGAATAAACTTAGTGAATTAAATTGTTATAGTGAGATTAATAGAGATGAGATAGTTAAAATTATATTGTCGGTTATTTATAAAAAGTATAGTAATAATGAAATAGGTATTGTAAAAGCAATTAAATGTACGGATACATTATTAATTCACACAAACCTATCTTATGAGGATGAATATTATGATTTATATGGATTAGATGATTCTTATTATTTGGCTCAAAGTGGTACTTATGGTGATTTAGATGAAGTAGTAATTCAGTTTAAAGATGCAATTAGTAGGTATGAAAGTTATTATAAAAAATTTGAAGAGTTAATTGATAATATATTTGAATAGGGATATAAGATGAGGAGATAGTATATGGATGATAATTATCAATGGATAAGAGAGTTGCTTTATGATGATATTTCAAAATTAGAGGAGAAAATTAATAAAATAAATGATCCAATAGCGCTCCATATTATAGCATGTAAATATAATTGGGATGATGGGTTTAATATTCCTAAACTAATTATAGAAAATAAAAATTGTGATTTGGGTACGGCCTCGATGATATTTTATGATGCAGATGGGTATGCATTTTTAAATGGAAATAATGAAGATGAATCAGCGAACTTGAAAGAATGGTTTAGTTTTCTTAGTTATCTATATGGGAAAATATTTAATGGAGAGTTTGTTAGTAAAAGTATTCAATATACACCTGAACTAACTAAAGTTCAGATTTACAAATTAAAGAAAGTTAATCCTAGTATACCAGGAATATTATTAAATGGGGTAGTAGGAATTAAAGTTAATGAAGTTGGGTTTGGATGTAATTAATATGAAGGAGATAAAAATGAAAGAGAATTTAATTGAAGAAAAAATTAAGATTTATTTAAAAGAAATTCAAAATATTTGTTGGTTTATACATGCAGGAGAAAATAGTGGTAAATATACAGTGGCGGTATCTTTTACTGAAGCATGGGATGATTGGAATGATAGGATGATGGAATTGTGGAGCATAAAAACTCATAATATTGAAGTTGTTGCAATTGATATTATTGGCGATGAATCAATTGATTTGATATTTGATAGAGTTGCACAGGCAAGTGGTCCTAAAATATCAGATGGATTATTAAGGTTTCAAGAAAGACTTGAAGATATGGGATTAGATAGCGATGGATGTGGGTTAGAGTATGAGGTCATGGACTTTATTAAAAGAGATATCGCTTGGGCATGTATAGAGTTTGTTATAGGTAAGAAAGATTTCTTCAATGAGGTTTTACAAGTTCTTTCTGAAGGTCGATGGCCATGTTCATGGGATGGAAGTTATCCAGAAGGTAGATTTGTAGTAATGTAATATAAATGGTAGAAAGCAGATAGAGAAAATAGATGTAAAAGGTGTATTTCAATAATTTTAATTTGGATGAATTTTGTAGTGGATCAGATTATTATATTAATAAAGAAGCAGTTACAGATGAAATGATAAAAAATGCAGAAAAATTATTAGGATATAAATTACCTCAAGCATATATAGAATTAATAAAAACTAGAAATGGGGGAAGTACTGTGAATAAATGTTTTTCTACAAATAGACCAACATTATGGGCTGAAGATCATATTGCTATTACTGGAATTTGTGGAATAGGTGGAACATGGGGGATTGATTCAGATGAGTTAGTACAGGCTATTTTTTAGATAAAGAACTTGCGTTATTATAAATAGTTAAAAGTGAAATTGGCTCTGTATAGTATAGGTAAAATAAAGAAGCATCATGGAAGAAGATTTTGAGGAGGGAGAAAAATGGGAAAATGTTATTTTGAATTTGAAATTAATAATAATGATAGATTTAGTAAACTACAGAAATTTTTTTATGTGATAAAAGAAGAGAAATCGAAAGAGAATATTATAGCAGATGATTCAAAGTGGATTGGCTATTTTGAAGAAGACGTTCTTGTGAAATTCTGGTGGCCAACTTCTGATGAACTTAATGAGTATGCAAAACAATGGAAAGAAACTCCGATAAATGAACGATTTACATCTCCTAAGTTACAACGTCCATGGGATTTTGAATCAATGATAGATGCCTTTTCTAATGGTGAATATGACTTTGTATCTTGTGAGCGAATATCAAATGGAAAAGGAAAAATCGAATTTAATCCGTGGGCTTGGCCTTATGGTGGCTCTAGTGCTTTTAGAGCATTAATAGAATATCATGGGTTCAAAATACTGAGTGAAGTTGTTTAATTTATTAGATAGTTAGTAATTCAACTAGAATTTATAAAAAATATAATTATAAAAGATAATAAATCTTTAGGTATGAGTAACGGTACTTCTGCCGTGTTTTTTACTGTGCTAGGATTAAGTGGGTCAAGACTTGCTAAAAGTAAGAAAGAAAAAGAAATTATAATATGGCTATTAGAAAAGGATCAAAAATATATAGGGCGTGGAGCAATTGGATTTGATATATGTGATATGCCTTGGGAAATTGATACTTTCGAAGAAGAAAAAAAATTCTTGCTTAATGTAATAAAAAAAGTTAAAGAGAGAGTTGGATGGAAAACTTTAAATTATAATCCAAATGAAGAGTTTATAATCCCTAATATTGATATTTTATTAGATATGATAGTTGAATTTGATCCAAAATATATAGATGAAAATAATTACAAAGAGTGGCTTGATGCATCAGATGAGTCTGATCCTTTAAATCAAGGATTTCCTGTATGTGAAAAACACAAAATGTTACTAACATGTTTTGGGTGTTATGCTTGTAATTATGGGGGTTAATGAAAATGGGGGTACACATATTGGGATGTATTTAGCATGGATAATATTAAATAATTTAGAAGGCGAAGAATTACATGAAGGAGGGGAAAAAGAGTTAGAGTTTACATTAAGTTATTATTTAGATAATGGGGAAGGTTATGGAGAATATATAAATGATTATTTAGAGATATTTGACAATGATGCCAAGGAAACGTTTTATGCCTTGGAGAATACATGGGAAAATTATGATAAAATTGCACCTATTATAAGTAAAAGATATAAACAGTGGAAAGAATATAGAAGAATGGATAAATGAAAAAAAGACAAGTTAAGGGTTAAAGTGAAATCGGATGATGCAACTAGTGAAAAAGTTGTTAATATAATCTTAACGGTATTATAGATATGAGTGGAGAGTATTGAAAAATGGAACTAATGGCTTTAAAAATTCCAACAGGTTATGCAATTTGTCATAATAATTTTTATGATGTTGAACCTGAAATTTCTGATGATGGAACAGATATAATAGATAATTGGGGGTGTTTTACTGAGGATATTTTACAAATAAATAAAATGATTTTAAAGAATGGTCAATGGTGTTGTGATTATACCACTTGTATTGTAATTGATTTAGGATGGTATCCAGATGGAGATATAAATGGGGAATATGGATTGGTTTTGGCTAAAGTTAATAAAGATCATAGTTGGGATATAATTAAAAAAGCACATTCTAAAAATAGATTTGAAATAAGAGATATTATTGAAGAATGGATGGAATTATATATAAAAGTAAACTGAAAAATAAATATAAGTGGACATGAAATTAAAATTAGATTGTTGGGGGTGAAGAAATGAAGGATAATTTTGTATTAAAAGTGGAAGAGGTATTTGATATTAAAGGACGTGGAACAGTTATAGCTGGAAAATATAAAGGAATTGTTAAAGTAGGAGATATATTAATAACATTAACAGGAGAAAAAGTTAAAGTCTTAGGAATAGAAATGCTGAGAATTATTGAAGGGAATTATGATGAAAGAATAGGATTATTAGTTGAGTGGAAAGAATTTAAAAAGGAAGTGTTTAAAGATAAATTGCTTTTTAGAAGTTATAATACTACATTTTTATTTTGTAGTGATCCATTAAATAAGAATAAGCCTGATATGGATTATATAGATGAATATGAAGAAGCAAAGAGTAATGGGATTAATGTACTTTTATTTAGCTATGAGGATTTAACTGAGTTTGGAAAAGTAAATGTATCATTAAATCCACAAATTAATAGGGTGATTTATAGAGGGTGGATGCTTAAACCTAAAGAGTATGAATGTCTTTATAATAATCTTGAGGATAAAAATTATTATCTTATAAATACTCCAGATGAATATGTAAATACTCATTATTTACCTAATTGGTATCAGCATTTTGAAGTCTTAACACCTAAAACAATTTGGAGTGAAAATGTTCCTAATAAAGAAGAGATAATAAATATGTTAAAAGATTTTAATGAAGAACCAATAATAGTTAAGGATTATGTTAAATCTCGTAAGCATGAATGGTATGAGAGCTGTTATATTGAAAATCCTAAAGAAACAGAAAAAGCATTAAAAGTGGTTAATAACTTTATTAAAGGTCAAGGAGAATATTTAAATCAGGGTGTTGTTTTAAGGAAATTTATTGAATTAGAGTCTATAGGTTTTCATGGGAAAAGTGGAATGCCGATTTCGAATGAATTAAGATTATTTATTTTTAATTATAAAGTGGTATGTGTAGTTGGGTATTGGAATGGTAAAAATATTAATGAATATCCTGAATTTGTAGATGACATAATAGAAAAAATAAAAAATATAAAAAGTAATTTTTTCACAGTTGATATTGCTAAAAAATCTAATGGAGAATGGATTGTTATGGAATTAGGAGATGGACAAGTATCAGGATTACAAGAATATGATGTTAAAACTTTTTATTTAAGTTTAATAAAAAGTTTAGAATGAAAATATAATAAAACTTATTCGCGAGTTAAATCTTTCTATTATGATAAAAGAAATTTTACTTAAAGAAATAAGAGAATTTATAGGTATAAAATTACATGCTGTATAATTAAATAAATTAACAATTATAAAGTATATAGAACATAAAACTAATTTTATCAAAGAAAAATGGTAAAGCTAGTTAACAATGTTTTTCAATGCTAGCTCTGTTAATAGTTTTATAGATTATTATTTATTAATAAGGTTAATATATTACTATTAAAAAAATAATAAATATTATAAAGGAGTGAAATAATATGTCTCCAAATAATAGAAATTATAAAGGGTTAGTACCACAACTAAGGGAAGGTTTATATAGACCAAGAAATGAAGTTACATCAAAAGTAGAATTGGAAAACTATAAAGAAAACTTTTATTCTAAAGAGAATACAAATGTTGATGAAGAAATAGTAAAAAAGAAGGTAGAAGATTAATAAAAAATTTAAAATAAATATAAAATTAGCTTTGCGTTTAGAAAATAATCTAAGTACAAGGCTTTTTTATGTTATGTATATATTGGTTAAAAGAGTAAAAGGAGGTTTTAAATACTAGTATTGGTAATGATTCTATAGATTATTAGTTTTTAAAATGGTTAAGATATTAATACCAAAAAATAAAATATAAAGGAGGAAGTTAAATATGGCTTCAAATAATAGAAGTAATAGAACTTTAGTTCCACAAGCAAGACAAGGTTTAAACAGATGGAAATATGAGGTTGCATCAGATGTTGGATTACAAAATTATGAAAATACTGATAAGGGAAATCTTTCTTCTAGACAAAATGGAAGTGTTGGCGGAGAAATGGTTAAGAGAATGGTTCAAAGCTATGAACAAAATTTAAAATAATAATAATAGTAAATGCACTAAGTTAGTCTTGGTGCATTTATATATGTAAATTATAGAATAGTTAAAACTAAATGTTTATAGGTAAAATCGACCTTGGCATTTATTATATGAATAATTGGACAAGCAATCAAAAATAAAACGAATATGAATCCACTATAAAAATAAAAAGAATATATTTAAATAAAATTGGGGAATACAAAGTTATAGAGTAATAAAAAAACATGAGCAGGTATATAATGGAGGCTAAAAAATGATAAGGAATATTAGAATGAAAGAAATGCTAGAAAAGATATTAAAGGGTTTAAAAAATATAGCTATAGAAGATGATTCAATAGTTAGTAAAACTATAAGTATTAAAATAGATGATATAGTAGTTGTTTATCCACATGAAATAGATTTTTGGATTACAACAAATAATTCAAAAACATATATATTAGATTTACAACAAGACACTTTATATGAAAAGGTTAGTGATGATATAGCAACAGAATATGATGATTTAACTTTCTAATAAAGTAAGTGGTAAATAGTATTAATAAGTTGTTATATGCAAGAATAAATTATGATCAATTTTTGAATATATGTAACGCATAAATTTGATTAAGAGTATAGTAGGAGTATAGTTATGATTTAATTGCATATGAGGCGATATATTATGGATGATAGTTTAATTAGAAAAGAATTAAATATAACATTTACTACTGAAGAACTTAATCAAATATTTAGCTTTGTTAAAAATCCTTCAGTTATAGATAGTATAGCAGATATAAAAAAAAATCTTATTTCATATACATTACTAGAAAAACTTGATATATATATATATCTTAATTTTGGAAAAGAAATAGTAGATGAACTAGAAAAATTTATAGAAAATGCAAATTATTCAGATGTTGATAATTTTATTAATGGATTATTAGAAAACAAAGATTTCATTAATAACGAAACAAATAAATTAATAGCTGTAATATTATATATTTATTGTATTCATAAAATAAATAAGCGAGAGAATTCTTACAAATTAAACTAGTAATAAAAGTGTTATAAGTATCAGAAAAAACGAAAACAATAAAAATGTTTTCGCTTTTTTTTAAGTATATAAAGAGTATTAAAACTTAGAAATTGTATATATATATATTTAGTTAAGAAATTATTAAAACCATTCATCTTTTTTTATAAGTAAGACTACTCCTATAATAACTGTTGGAATAAATATCATTCCAAATACTATCCAAAAGGCCATAGAATAATCATGCATTGGAATTCCTTGTACGTTCATAGAAAAAAGTCCGCTAACAAGAGTCATTGGTAATATAGCAACTTGAATAATAGTAAAAGTCCGCATCAAACCGTTTATTGTATGATTTGTAAGGGATGCGAAAGTACTATCAGCAGATTCAATAACCTCTTTATAGTTTTCGAGCATATCCCATATTTTCTCTATTTTATCAGTAATATCATCAAAATATATATCCATATCCTTAGGAAGATATTTTTTGATAACTTTTTCTAAAGTTAAAATAACTGGTCTTAATGGTTTAATAACACTTCTATAATTTATTATTTGCATTTTTGTTCTTGATATATTTTCAAGCATTGCTTTTGATCGGGTAGCAAAAACTTGTTTATTTATTGCGTTAACTATATTTCCAATTTTATCGAGCATAGGAAAACAATAATCAAATAAAGTCTTAATTATTTCGTAAAGGAGTAATGCAGAGCCTTTTTCCATGTACTTAATTTTTAGATTTTCTTTTATGTTGCAATTATGTGCAAGTTCTACTAATGGTTTAAGTTCTCCTTCATGAAGTGTAACTAAGTAGTTTTCACCTATGAAGATGTCTATTTCTTCAGAGTCAAGTCTAAAAAGTTCCTTTTTATATCTTGGGAGATGTAGCACAATAAAGCTATAATCCTCATATGAATCTACCTTTGACCTCTGATGTTCAGTCATACAATCTTCTAACAGAAGGTCATGAAAGTCATACATGTCTTTAAGCATTTTAATTTCCTTATTGGTAGGTCTAATAATATCAATCCATTTAAGTCCATTAAATTCTATTATGTGCACTTCTGAATCTAGCTTTTTGACGATTATAGGTTGATTTTTAGTAGTTTTAAATGGTTTTTTTAACGTATTAATCTTCCTCCATTCTCTATGTGAAAATATTATATTTACAAATAGTAGTTGTATATTGTAGTTATAGTTTTATTTAATATAGGATGCTTTAACTTTTTGGTTACATTAAATAATTTACAATAATTTTGATTTTAGTATATCCATTAACCTATACAAATACACATTGAATAAACATATTTTAGTAGACTGTTAGACTTAACTTCTATTATAATATAAAAAGGGAAATGAAATATAATTTAGGGGGACTTACTTATGGATAATGAAATAGTAAAAGAATTAAATGACGAAAAATTGTTACCTATAGCAATAAAAGAAATATTTAATGGAATAATAGAAGAATTGAATGAGAAAACAAATAAACTAAATAATAACAATAAAGAAATATTAAAACTTGAAACAATTTATAATTTTGAACATGCCTTGGTGGCTGATAATATAATTGATTCTGAAAATTTAACAATTAAAACATATAAAGAATTGAAGGATAAGATGCGTCAATTTGAAGAAAATAATATAAAGATAATAAAGAATATATGTGATTTGAAAACAAAAAAAGAGAAATTTGAGCAATTTTATAATATAAATGATAATTAAAATTAAATTTTTAAAGAAATGTTAGTATACAAGAATAAGTATACTAATTTTTTTTTGATAGCATTTAAGAAAAAATTTTCAGAAAACTCTTGCAAAACGTTTTCAAGTGTATTATTATATAGTTAACCGATTTAGTAAAACGTTTCAGTAGAGGTGATATATATGAATAAGGTAGTAGTTTTAGGAAGTTTAAACATGGATATGGTGTTAAAAGTAGATCATATAGTTAAGGTTGGTGAAACCATATTATCAAAGTCATTTGAAAAAATACCTGGGGGTAAAGGTGCAAATCAAGCAGTTGCAGCTAGAAGATCAGGAGCAGAAGTAACTATGCTTGGTAAAATAGGAAAAGATGAAAATGGACAAATTTTAGTAGATGAATTAAATAAGGATGGAATAAATACGAGTGAAATAACAATAAGTGAGAATGAGTCAACAGGAATGGCAATGATAATGGTTGGTGATACTGGAAATAATTCGATAGTAGTTATACCAGCATC
Source organism: Clostridium cavendishii DSM 21758 (assembly GCF_900141845.1). Lineage (GTDB taxonomy): Bacteria > Bacillota > Clostridia > Clostridiales > Clostridiaceae > Clostridium_AG > Clostridium_AG cavendishii. The sequence goes on from NZ_FQZB01000016.1 coordinate 69,040, forward strand.
AAATATGGATATTAAAGATGAAGTTACAAAGTGGGAAAGCAGTATACTAAATGGAGATATACTTATAACACAATTAGAAACTCCAGAAAAAGCTGCAATAGAAGCTTTCAAGTTTGCTAAGAATAATGGAAAAGTAACAATCTTAAATCCAGCACCAGCAAAACAAATAAGTGATGAATTGTTAAAATATACCGATATTATAATACCAAATGAAACAGAAGCTGAAACTTTAACAGGAGTTAAAGTAGAAGATCTAGAAACAGCAAAAGATGCAGCTAAGGTATTTAATGAAAAAGGAGTAGAATATGTAATAATTACTCTTGGTTCAAAGGGTGCAGCTGTTATAGGAAAAGAAGAGGCAGAAGTGATACCAGCATTTAAGGTAAATGCAATAGATACAACAGCTGCTGGAGATAGCTTTATAGGTGGGTTAAGTTCAAAATTAGATTGTAAAAACTTAAATTTAGAAAATATAAAAAAAGCTGTTCTTTTTGGAAACAGAGTATCATCAATATCAGTAACGAGAAAAGGAGCTCAACCTTCAATACCATATTTAAAAGAAGTAAAAGAGCTTTATGGGGAGGTATAAACAAATGAGAAAAACAACATTATTAAATTCAGAAATATCAGAAGTAATATCAAAGATGGGACACACTGATATGCTTGCCATAGGAGACTGTGGCTTGCCTATTCCAAATGAAACAAGAAGAATAGATTTAGCATTAATAAAAAACTTACCTACATTTATTGATACATTAAAAGCTGTATTAGAAGAGTTACAAGTTGAAGAAATAATTTTAGCAACTGAAACTAGAGAAGTAAGTCCTAAATTATATGAAGAAATAAACAATTTATTAGGAGATAAAAAGGTGACTTTTGTATCTCATGAACAATTAAAGGTGAATTTAAAGAAATGTAAAGCAGTAGTAAGAACAGGAGAACAAACTCCATATGCAAATATAATATTGAAATCAGGAGTTGTATTTTAGGAGGTATAACCTATGGATAAAAGAATACCAATGCTTGAAATGAAGAATATATCAAAAAGCTTTCCAGGAGTAAAAGCTTTAGAAGATGTAAGCTTAAAAGCTTATGGTGGAGAAGTTACTGCACTTATGGGAGAGAATGGAGCTGGTAAATCAACACTTATGAAGATTCTTAGTGGTGTTTACCAGAAGGATGAAGGTAGTGTATTTATAGAAGGAAATGAAGTAAAAGTAAAAAATATTAAAGAAGCAGAGTCTTATGGAGTTACTATAATACATCAAGAATTAAGTGTTATACCAAATTTAACAGTAGCAGAAAATATATTTTTAGGTAATGAAAAAGTTTCTAAGTTTTCAAGAAGAGTAGATAAAAAGATGTTGGAAGAAAGAAGTAAACTATTTTTAGATCAAATAGGATGTAAGATAGATCCTTCAACTTTAGTTAAGGATATCAATGTTGGAGAAAAACAAATGATAGAAATTGCTAAAGCTCTAACTAAGAATGCAAGAATAATTATAATGGATGAGCCTACTACAGCTCTTACAGATGTTGAAACTAAGCATTTATTTAATGTTATAGAAAGCTTAAAGAAAAAAGGAATAGCTATCATTTATATATCACACAGAATGGAAGAAATCTTTGCAATATGTGATAGAGTTGAAGTATTAAGAGATGGAAGATATGTTGGAGATGCAAAAATTAAAGATATAGATAATGATAAGCTTATAGCTATGATGGTTGGAAGAAAGATAGAAGATCAATTTCCTTATAAGGAAGTTAAAAAAGGAAAAGTACTGCTTGAAGCTAAAAACATATCATGCAAAGAAGGCGTAAAAAATGCTTCACTGCATGTTAAAGAAGGTGAAATCTTAGGGGTTGCAGGACTTATGGGGTCTGGTAGGACAGAGTTTGCTAAAACTATTTTTGGAGATTTCAAGGCAATAGAAGGAACTATAGAGCTTGAAGGAAAGGAAATTAAAATAAATTGTCCTAGAGAAGCTATAGATAAAGGTATATGTTATCTTTCTGAAGATAGAAAAAAAGAAGGTTGTGTTCTTAATCTTTCAGTAGGAGAGAATATGACTCTTTCCAATATTTCCTCTTATGAAAACGTATTAAAAAGAATTGATAAGAAGAAAGAAGCTAAAGAGATAGAAGGTTATATTAAAAAATTAAATATAAAAACTCCTAATAGACATCAGCTTATTAAAAATTTAAGTGGTGGTAATCAACAAAAAGTTATTTTAGCAAAATGGCTTATGTTATCTCCAAGTGTTTTAATTATAGATGAACCTACTAGAGGTATAGATGTAGGAGCTAAAAAAGAAATTTACGAATTATTAAATGAATTAAAAGCCAAAGGTAAAGCAATAATTATGATAAGTTCAGACCTTCCAGAAGTACTAGGAATAAGCGATAGAATAATTGTCATGAGTGAAGGTAGAGTTACAGGAGAATTAAAAAGAGAAGAAGCTAATCAAGAAAATATAATGAAATTAGCCTTAGCATAAGAGTAAAAGTAATAAGGAGTGAACAAGATGAACATCAATTTAAAAACAATGGAAAAATATAAATCACTAATTGCTCTAATAGTATTATGTGTGGGAATATCTATTATTACACCAAGTTTTTTAACATTTGCAAATATAACAAATGTACTTACTCAAGTATCAGTAAATGCGATAATAGCAGTAGGAATGACTTTCGTAATATTAACAGGGGGAATAGATCTTTCAGTTGGTTCAACTTTAGCTATAACAGGAGCGATAGCAGCTAGTATTGTAAAATCAACAGGAAATGTATTCTTAGCATTTATAGTAGCAGCTATAATAGGTACAGCTATAGGACTTGTAAACGGTATAATAATTTCTAAAGGGAAGCTTCAAGCATTTATTGCAACTCTTGCAACTATGACAATATTAAGAGGACTTACTTATGTATTTACAAATGGAACACCAATATCAGGACTTGGAAAAGGATTTACTTCTTTAGGAAATGGACAAATAGCAGTACTTCCAGTGCCAGTTTTAATAACAGCTTTAGTATTTATAATAGCATATTATGCATTAACACAAACAAGATTTGGTAGATATTTATATGCACTAGGTGGGAACGAAGATTCAGCTAGATTATCAGGAATTAATACAGATAAAATAAAGGCAACTGCATATGCAGTATCAGGTCTAGTAGCTGCATTAAGTGGAATTATAGTAACAAGTAGAATAGGTTCAGCTTCACCAAATGCTGGTGTAGGTTATGAACTAGATGCAATAGCTGCCGTAGTAATTGGTGGAACAAGTCTTTCAGGTGGAGAAGGTAAAATAACTGGAACAATAATTGGTGCTCTTATAATTGGGGTACTTAACAACGGACTAAATTTAATGAACGTATCACCATTCTATCAATCAATAGTAAAAGGAGCAGTTATATTAATAGCTGTACTTATGGATAAGAAAGGTAGAAAATAAGGAGGAAGTTAAAATGAAAAATAAAATAAAGAAGATTTTAACCCTTTCCTTAGTTGCCACAATATCATTAGGTAGCTTTGTAGGATGTAGTAAAAAGGATAAACCAACTTTAGGTATGGTAGTATCAACTTTAAATAACCCTTTCTTCTTATCTATGAAAGATGGAGCTGAAAAGAAGGCTAAAGAAATGGGATACAATTTGGTAGTTTTGGATTCTCAAAATGATCCAGCTAAGGAAAGATCAAATGTAGAAGATTTAGTTCAACTTGGGATAAAAGCACTTATTTTAAATCCTACAGATTCAGATGCAGCAGAAAATACGGCAAATGTATTAAAGAAAAAGGAAATTCCAATAATAACATTAGATAGAGGTGTAAATAATGTAGATATTGATTTACACATAGCTTCTGACAATATTGTTGGTGGAGAAATGGCTGGTAAATATGTTTTAGATAATGTGAAAAAAAGTGAAATAAAGGTAGTAGAACTTCAAGGAGTACCAGGAGCTTCAGCAACAAGAGATAGAGGAAAAGGATTTCATAATATCTTAGATAAAGATCCAAAAGTTAAATTTGTGTCAGTTCAAGCTGCAGATTTTGATAGACAAAAAGGGTTAACAGTAATGGAGAATATAATTCAGGCAAATCCAGAAATAGATGTAGTATTTGCACATAACGATGAAATGGCTTTGGGAGCTATAAAGGCATTAAAAGCAGCAAATAAGACCAATACAATGGTAATAGGCTTTGATGGAAATGATGATGCAAAAGAGGCTGTAAAAAATGGAGATATGACTATAACAATTGCACAACAGCCAGATTTGATGGGATCTTTAGCAGTAGAATATGGAGATAAATTTGCAAAAGCAGAAAAAGTTGATAAATTTATTCCAGCTGATTTAAAAATATTTAAAAAATAAATAATTGATTTTAAATCGAATGGGTGTTAAATTAGCTATAAAATTTATAAGCCCATTCGATTTTTTAGTATTAAGTAAGTAATTACAAATTGGAAGTTGTTTGATATAATGGGGTTACAAAATCAGGAGAGAGAGGATAATTTATGAGCAAGGTAAGATTAGCAGATATAGCAAAGATGGCTAACGTTTCAAAGACAACGGTCTCAATGGTATTAAATGATAAAAATATAAATGTTTCAGAAGAAACTAGAAAGAACATAAAAAGGATAGCAGAAGAGTTAAATTACATACCAGATACAGTAGCACGAAGTTTAAGTACTAAAAAGACAAATATATTAGGTATAATAAATCCTGATATTGAAAATCCATTTTTTTCAGAAATGGTAAAAGCTATAGAGAAGAAGGCTGAGTATTATAAATATAGCATTATACTTTGTAATAGTTATAATGATTATAAAAAAGAAGAAAAATACTTAAAACTTTTAATAAGTAAAAGAGTAGATGGGGTTATAGTTTTATCTGGAGGAAAAGGAAGTACAGCTATAGACACATTAAAGAAAAATAAAATTCCTTTTGTGGTAGTAGATAGATATATAGAAAGTGAAGAATCATATAGTGGAGTCTTTTGTGATAATGATAAAGGAATAGATATTGGGGTTAGATATTTGTTTGATAAAGGAAAAAGAAATATAGCATTTATAAGAGGAGAAGAGGAGTTAACAGCTGCTAATTTAAGATATAATGCTTTTGAAAAAACAGCTAAGGATCTTGGAATATTCAATAAAAACTTAGTAGAAGAAGAAAGCTTTACAATAGAAGGTGGTAAAAATAGTACCCAAAAATTGATGGAAAAAAAGGAAAAAGTAGATGCTATATTTTATAGCTCTGATGTTATGGCACTTGGAGGAATGAAGTATTTGATTAGAAATGGATATAAAGTTCCAGAAGATATATCAGTACTTGGCTATGATAATATAAATATAGCTTCATTAATAGAGCCAGAACTAACTACTATTGCTCAGCCAATTTATGAAATGGGTAAGAAAGCATGTGAGCTTTTGATTGAGATGATTGATGAACAGAAAGAAGAAAAAATAATATATTTAGATCCTAAGCTTGTAGAAAGAAGTACTGTATTATAGTGGTGTATATAGAAAATGTAAAGAGGGGGAGAACCCTCTTTTTTGTTGAAAATAAATATTATAGTTCTAAAAAATTATTATTAAGATTTGATAATAATAGTTTTTTGTTTCATATGTTTTTTGTTATAAATAACCTTAATTTATAATAAAAAATCTACTATTTTTTAGAATTATTAAAATAAAAGGTATTAAAGCAGAATATTATTTAATTTATTATCAGGAAAATTTTGTAAAATAATAAATATTATGTTAGAATATAAATAAGTAATGCAATTGAGAATTGGAGGATAAATTATGTTTAGAGAAAAAATTAATGAATTCATTAGTGTTGTTTCTAAAACTGATGATTTTGAATGTCTGGATATCATGGAAGAACTCATAAAATCTGCTTCAGATTATGTAAGAAGAGTTAATGTATTGGAAATAGGACTTATGGTTGGTAAATACAATAAAGATGGAGATGAATATAGGAAATATGTTGATAAACTTGATAAACAAAAAAGTAATGCGCATAGTGGGCTAATATCAAATGTTAAGATTATTAATAGACTGTGTAGAAATAATAATCTTCCCCTAATATATGAAGGAAATGAAGAAGATAAGATAGAGGTAGCCGATTTTGCTAAAAATGTAGTGAATGAATTATTTAATATACAAAAAATATAATATTTAAAGCTATAGACTGTATCTATTTTTTAATAGGGTACAGTCTAATTTTTTAGATAATCTTTAGTATATAACTAATATATATACTTTTATAAAAATAATAACAAATTTTAATAATTCCATATATATTGTATAATTATGGACACAATTGGTTTTATTATATATAATAAGCCTGATAGTATATTCTTTATTAAAACTTATAAAATTGAATAAAGTTAAGCAATTTGCAAAAGAGAAAAGGGGAGAAAATGATGCAAAAGAATAAATTCAAGTGGAAAAATAGTTTGAAATTTAAACTTATAATTTTTATTAATTTAATTTTAATTTTAACTATTTTAATTCAAGGTGCTTTTAGTATAAGTACAAATTATAAACAAAGTAAGAATTATTACGAACAGAATTCTAATGCCAATTTGAAAAATGGTAAGGATTTTATTATTAATTTTATTGAGGAAAATAAAAACATTTTAAAATCTATAGGTGGAAATAAAAATTTAGTAGAAAAGGTAACTAGTGATGAGGCTAGTAAATCATTAATGATAGACAGCCTTAAATCAATAAAAGAATCAAATAGTAAAGTATTATCTGCATATTTTGCAAGTGAGGATAGAAAGACATATTTAATTTATCCTGAAGTAGATATTAAAGCTCCAGAAAAAGATGATAATACAGAAGATATTCCAACACCTAGTGATATGGGTAACTATGGTAAAATAGCAATGGAGAGTAAAAGCGCAGTGGTTACCCCTACATACTATGATAAACGTTTTAAGAAGTTTATGATTTCTATTTTTATGGGAGTAAAAAATTCAGATAATACTAATAGTATTATTGGAGTAGATTTAGATTTATCAGTTTTAAATGAGAATATGAGTGATTTTAAATTTGGACAAACAGGTACTTTTAGTGTTGTAGATGCAAAGGGGTATACAATTGCAGATACTAATAAGGAGTTAACAGGTAAAAAAATTAACATAGCATCTGTTATTAAAAATCTTAATAGTAATAATACGATTTCTTATGATGAAAATATAAATGGTGTAAATAAGAAAATTACAATTACGCCTGTTATAGATAAACAAATTTACATAGTAACGACTATAAATAATCAAGAAATAACTAAAACATCAATGGAATTATTAATAAGAGTAATAATATATAGTTTAATAATAATAATTTTATCATTTGTAATAGTATCAATATTTGTAAGAAAAGTAACAACAAATATTAAAGCATTAAGCGATGATATGGTTTCAATAGGGAATGGAGATTTAACTATTAGAAGTAAAGTGGTAGCAAATGATGAAATAGGAATTTTATCTGGTGCATTTAATAAGATGATAGATGATTTAAATATATTAGTTAGTAAAAATACAGAGGCATCATCATCAATAAAAGAAAATACTTCAAATATGAGTCAAAACTTTAATCAATCAGTTGAGATAATTACAGAGGTTACAGCAAGTATTACAGAAATTGCACGAACAAGTGAGAATCAAACTTCAGAAATAAATGATATATTATCAGAAAATGAATCCTTAAATAAAGCAATAAAAAATGTGTCTGATAATATTACAAGTATTAAACAAATATGTGATAATGCTAAATTAGTAGTAGATTCAGGATTAAATACAGTAGACAATTTAATTAATACCACAGAAGAAAATAATATAGTATTAAAATCCGTCACACATAATATGAACGAAGTTATAAGCAGTTCGAAGGAAATTAATTCATTTGTTGAAGTAATTAAGTCAATAGCAGAACAAACCAATTTACTTTCACTTAATGCTTCTATTGAATCAGCTAGAGCAGGAGAAGCTGGAAAAGGCTTTGCAGTAGTTGCAAATGAAATAAGAAATCTTGCAGATGAAAGTTCTAAGGCTACAGAAGAAATAAAGCTTATGATTGATAATATGAATAACAAGACAAGTAGCATTCAAGTGGAAGTAAGCAGTATTAAGAATGCTATTGAAAAACAAAATAATGCAGTAGAAGATACAAAATGTAGATTTAAAGATACAGCAGATTTGATTTTAAATTTAAATAGTGCTGTCAATACTATTGCTTCACTTAATGAAAGTATGGTAAAGATAAAAGAACTGATATCAGTAAAATTAGACTCGCTAGCTTCTGGAATTGAAGAAAGTTCAGCTGCTACTGAGGAAATATCAGCATCATCTGAAGAGCAATTATCTATAATGGAAGTACTCGGAAGGATGACTGAGGATTTATCTAATTTATCACAGGAGTTGTCAGAAAGTATATCAAAGTTTAAGTTATAAAGTAAAAGTCCAAGTTATTTTTAAATGGCTTGGACTTTTTAATTTTATTAATAAAGCATATAATGTTTTTTCATATATTTATTTTTGTACATATTTTTATCAGCTTCACTTAATAAGTTAAGAATATTTTTAGATGAAGAAGAATATGAAAAACCGGATGAAAGGTGGATAGGCATTTTGGAATTTATGTTATATTCTTCAATTTCATGTAGCATTTTTTTATACATATTTTGAGATTCTTTAAGAGTTGTATTTGGAAGAATAATAATAAACTCATCTCCGCCATTTCTAACAAGTATGGAATCTTTATTGAAGGTATTTTTGAAAAATTTAGAAACATTTCTTATTAACAAATCACCTGATGAATGACCTAAAGTATCATTAATATATTTAAGGTTATCTAAATCACATACTATAATACCTATAGGGGTGTCAGAATCTGTAATTAGTAGTTCTATTTGTTTATTAAGATAAGTTCTATTATATAATTTTGTTAAACCATCATGGTAGCTTAGTGTTTCTAATTTTTTTTCAAGTTCTTTTCTTTCAGTAACGTTTCTACTAATTCCTTCAATATATATCAAGTCACCATTAATGTCAAAAGTTGGTATAATATAATCTTCAATCCAAATATAGTTGCCATTTTTATGTTTAAATCTTGTACAAAACATTTTACTAAAATCAGAGTTTTTATCAGTTTTACTTTTTTGAATTTCAAAATCATCAGGATGTACAAGTTTAAATGGTAGATATAAGTCATTATAAAAATCATTTGCATCGAAGCCCAAAACATGTTTAATAGCTGGATTTATATAAGTAAATTTATGCGTAGGTTTAAGTTCATATTTAAAAATAATATCTTTCCCCTTTTCAAGTATTTTACTAAAGTTAGTGAGATTTCTTTCTAAATTAATGTATTTACTTATATCAAAACAAGAAAGTTCTAATCCTATATTATTGGCCTTATTATCAATTAAAGGTTTTGCAAAAATATCAAGATATAGTTTTTCTCCATTTTTTTTTGTAGATAAAACTTGAATACTTGAATTTATGACTGTAGTATCTAAATTTTGATCTAAGTAATTATTAATATAAGTATTTATTATTTCATTTAAATGAAAACCTAAAATATCGTAACAATTAGGTGATATTGAAACAATAATTCCATTAGAATCTATTTTAATATTTAATTCTCTTGTTAATTGAAATTCATTATAGTTATTAAGTAAAGTCATTAAGCATTCCTCCAAATAGTAAGCATACAATACAAATAAGTAGAAGTTAATTAACTAAATTATGTATATAAGGTTAGTATAATTAAAACTAAAAGTGTTCATATAAAACTAATTTTAAGAGTATAGTTTTATTATTATATATATTAACTAAATTTAAATATAATACATAATTATATTTTAACATTAAAAAATAAGAAAGTTTTTTAAATTAAGGGAGAGTAAAATATAGTTAAATAAATTCAAGTTTGCTTATTGATGCTGGAAAACTTGTTGAATATATTGAAGAATGATATAATATTAACAATGAGTTTCTGGGTAATTGGAGAAAATTATGAAGTTGAAAATACTATACGGTTATAATTCTTTTATATCTTCAAAGGTTAGGTTTAATAATACAAATATATTATTTGAAAATATGATAAAAGATAAATATGTTTTAAAGCAATTATTTTATAAGAGTAATAATGAAATAATAGAGTTAAATTGTATTAATGAAAAAGACTTTTTACAATATACTAGGGCTAATTTAATAAATAATGAAAGATTTTTAATAGTATTACATGAAATAAATGATGAAAATATAAATATATTAAATGATATTTATAAATTAAAAAAGAACCTAATAATTGTTGTTGGAGAAGTTAAAATTGATATTAGCAAATATAATTTTAAAAGTGTAAATTTATTTCCTCAAATAGCTTTAAAAAATATAGAAAGTATAGATATAGAGAGTGTATTGTTTATGATTACTTTATTTAATGAGAAAGAAATTAATGATGATATTAAAGTTAAAAGAACAATGCTAATAGGAAGAAAAAGAGGTACAAATGCTATTGGAGAAATTGTGTTAGAAGTACTTAGAAATTTTAAAGAATTTCAATATAGTAGTAATATTAACATGTATCTATATAGTAATAAAAGTTTTAATGTAAATGAAATTACCTATATTGAAGATCCATTAAAAGAGTATATGATGAAAGATTGTAAGTTAAATATCAAACAAATTGAGAATAGTAGGTTAAATGATGAAATAATATTTTCAATTTTAGGAGAACAAAAATAGAGTTACTTAAATAACAAAGTTATTTAAGTAACTCTATTTTTATTATTATGTAATAATATATTGGATTTTTTGAATTTAAATGCATAGATGACTTACAAATGTTAAAAACAAACTTAAATAACTTAAATAACTATTTAAAAATTTAAATAAATTGAGGCGAGAATAGGAAGCTTGTACAATAAAAATGTACTAAAGAGGCATTATATTTACAAATGTTAAAAAAAACACAAAAGGAGAGAAATTATAAAATGTTAGAAATAATAAAAAATACGCTAACAAATAATGAGATAATTGGTGCCATAGTTTCTTCTGTATCAATTATATTTTTAGGTTTCTATTTAAGAAAAAAGGAAATATTAAATAGCACAGCATCAAAGGTATTAACAAAAGTAGTTCTTACTGTTTCACTGCCAGCTCTTGCATTTACATCATTTATGAAAGATATAAATGGAAAAGAGTTAAAGGAAGGGTTAAGTATACTTATATGGGGCTTTGCAATTTACATAATATTAATACCAATAACAAAATTCATATATCTAAAAGCTAAAGGTGATAAACAGGATGTTTATAGAGTATTAACAATATTCGGTTCAACAACATTTTTTGGAACACCAATAGTTAAAGCAGTTTATGGTACATTAGGAGTAATGTATGCGAATATATTTAATATAGCTTATAGAGTTTTCTTATATTCATATGCATTTATTAAAATGTCTGGAACAAAAATGGACAAAGAAAACTTCAAAAAGAACATGAAAGAAATATTTTTAAATCCAATAATATTAGCAACGTTTATAGGATTATTTATATGGCTATTCCAAGATATGTTACCACAAGTAGCTATGCCTGCTAAGAATGGTACAAAAAATGTAGCATTCTTAAGAATTGATCAAACAGTTCCATGGTTATACAATCCACTTACTTATTTATCAGCATTAGCGTCACCACTTGCATGGATTTCAATTGGAGCTACTTTAGCAGAAGTTCCATTTGCTAAAGCAATAAGACAAAAGGATGCATGGTGCTATAGTTTAATAAAAGTAATGCTAATTCCAATAATAAATATAGCATTATTAGTTGTTTTAAATAGTACAGGAATATTAACAATTTCATTTGCAGCTTTTGCAACAACAGTAATAATGATGGCAGCACCTACAGCAACAGTAGCAGCGGCATACGCTATTAATTTTGATAAAGAATCGGTATTTACTTCAAACTGTTCATTATTATCAACTATAGTAGCAGTAGCAGCTATACCAGTTTGGATAGTAGTTTTAGAAGTGGTTAAAATGATAGGATTATTTGCTAAGTAAAAAGTGTAAAGCCACTCTATTACATATGGAGTGGCATTTCCACTATATTATAAATGGAGGTAATAGGAATGTTAAAATTAGTTTGTTATGGAGTAAGAGATAGTGAAGTAGAATATTTTCATAAATTAAATGAAGACTTTGGATATGATTTAGAATTAGTAACATTAGGTTTAAACGATGAAAATGTAACAAGAGCAGTTGGAGCAGATGCAGTTATGGTTAGAGGTAATTGTAAGGCTCACAGAAAAAATTTAGAATTCTTTAAGCAAAACGGGATAAATTATGTATTAACTAGAACAGTTGGTTTTGATCATGTTGATTTAGAAGCAGCTAAAAAATTAGGAATAAAAGTAGCAAGAGTGCCAGGATATTCACCAAATGCTATAAGTGAATTAGCAGTAACACTTTCAATGATGCTTTTAAGACATACTGCGTATACAGTAGATAGAACAAGCAATAAGAATTTTATTGTAGATGGCTTTATGTTTAGTAAAGAAGTAAGAAATTGTACAGTTGGAGTATTAGGTGCTGGTAGAATAGGTTTAACTACAGCGAGCTTATTTAAAGGATTAGGTGCTAAAGTTATAGCATACGATGTTTTCCAAAGTGATGCAGCTAAAGAAATAGTTGAATTTAAAGAGTTAGATGAAGTTCTTAAAGAAGCTGATATAATATCAGTACATATGCCTTATTTAAAAGGTATAAACTATCATATTATTAATGAAGAATTTATATCAAAAATGAAGGATGGAGCTATATTAGTTAACACAGCAAGAGGAGAACTTCAAGATATGGAGGCCATAATAAATGCTGTTGAAACAGGTAAATTAGGCGGATTTGGAACAGATGTACTTGAAGGAGAATCAGCTGTTTTCTTTAAGGATTTAGGTGGACAAACATTAGAAAATCCTTTATTTGAAAAATTATCTAACCTTTATCCGAAGGTTTTAATAACTCCACATATGGGTTCATACACAGATGAAGCTTTAAGAAATATGATAAGTATTTCTTATGAAAACTTAAAAGATTTAAAAGAGAACGGTGAAAGTAAAAATCAAATAGCATAACAAATACTTCTAAAGGTAGGTTTAATAGAAAACCTACCTTTAGAAGTATTTATAGGTTTTATAAAAAGTGTAAGTAAGATTAAATCTTTGTAAGAAGTCAATTTTAATAATTAAATATAAAACTATTTAAGTTACATTTAAATTATAGTAAAATAAATGTCGAAAGGTGGCGTAAAATTGATAAAAAAAATGAAGTTTGAAAATAAGATTATACTTTCAGCTATAATTATTACTTTTATACCATTGACTATATCGTATTCTATTTTCTTGCAGGACAAGTTGGAATTTATTGATCAAAGTGCAAAAGTTAATATAAAACAAGCTGCATTTAGTGTAAGCCATTCAACACTTGTACAGGAAAAACTTTATAAAAGAGAAAATGATTATTCAATTCAAAATTTTACTAAAAGCTTTATAAATAACGACAATAATACCGATATTATAGTTGTTGCAGATATGAATGGAATAAAATATTCTCATTTAGATGAAAGTCAAATTAAAGAAGTGTTTGTAAATGAAGATAAAAGGAGAGTTTTAGAAACTGGGGAAGGTTATTATTCAAGAATGGTTGGGTCTATGGGTGACACATTAAGATGGTTTGAACCTGTTTATTATAATGGAAAACAAGTTGGTTTTGTAATGGTAGGAAAATTTTATGACAAAATTGAACTTGTAAACAAAAGGACTAAGGGAAAATATATATTATTATTTATGATGAGTTTTTCTATTGCTATAGTTATTTCAAAGTTTTTTGCTATGAAAGTTAAAAAAGCAATATTAGGTATGGAACCAGAAGAAATTGCAAATTTATATAATCAGAAGAAAGCAATAATAAATAGTGTTAAAGAAGGTATAATTGCTCTCAATAAGGAGGATGAAGTAACGGAGATAAGCGTAAATTGTTACGAACTATTTCCGGACTTTTCAGTAGAAAAGATAAAACAAAAGTTATCTTCTTATATTAAGGAAAGAAAACACTTTGAAATGAAGGAATTCATAATACAAGGAGAAAAAATATTTGTTACAATGCAACCATTAATTATAAATAATAAATATCTAGGTATGGTTATAACTTTTATCGCTAAGGAAGATATTAATAAGATAGCGAAGGAAATAACCGGTGTAGACGAAATGGTTAAAAATTTAAGAGCAAATGTACATGAATTTAAAAATAATTTACATGTTATTTTAGGATTATTACACATAAAAGAGTATGATGAGGCTAGAAGCTATATACAACAAATACAACAGATACAGGAAATGAATACAATTAAATTTTCGAATATAGAAGATTCATATGTTAGAGCATTATTATTAAGTAGAGAATTAGTTGCAAAAGAAAGAAATATAGAATTAGTTCTTACAGAAGAGTCATTTTTATATAAGGAGCACAATTATGTTGATTCATATGATTTAGTAACCATATTAGGCAATTTAATAGAAAATGCTTTTGAAGCTTGTACTATAAAAGAAAGTAAAAATAAAAAGGTCGAGATAACTTTGTTTGAAGATAATACTCTTATTGAAATACAGGTAAGAGATAATGGTAAAGAAATAGAAGAAGAAATTAAAAAGAGTATCTTCGATATAGGAATATCCTCAAAAGGAAGTAATAGAGGCACAGGCTTACACTTGGTTAAAAGTAGGGTAGAACTATATGATGGGAATATAGAAATAGAAGAATTTGAAGAAGAAAAGATATTTGTTATAACTATTTTTAAGGGAGTAGAAAACATATGATAAAGATATTAATAGTAGAAGATGACCCAATGGTAGCCATGATTCATAGAAGATATTTAGAGAATTTAGGATATACTGATATATTAGGTCCTGTAACTACAGAAGAAGAAGTTTTAAGTATATTGGAAAAAGAGGCTGTGAATTTAATATTACTAGATGTATATTTACCTAAAGAAAGCGGTATAGAAATTCTTAAAACAATAAGGGAAAAACAATATTTACAATATGTAATTATGATTACAGCAGCTAATACAGTTGAAGAGTTAAAGAAAGCTTTTTCTTATGGAGTAGTAGATTATTTGGTTAAACCTTTCGAAGCAGATAGATTTGAAGAGGCTATTAACAAATATAAAACAAGACATTCTATATTTAATAAAAAGGATGTTATAAGTCAGGAGGATATTGACAATACTTTTATAAAGGATAGTGATATGACCATTACATTACCAAAAGGTCTTAATGAAAGAACGCTTAAGAAGGTTGTAGAATTTTTAAGGGAAAGACCACAGAGGGTATGGACTTTAAGAGAAATTGCTTATGAGCTTAAAATAAGTAATGTAACTATAAAAAAATATATGGATTACTTAGAGGAAACTAATAAGGTTAATGTTACTCTTACAAGTGGAAATATTGGAAGGCCTGAACATAAGTACACTTTTAATCTAGAGATTTAAGAACGGGAAAAAGTTGTAAAATAGTATGCCAGGTGGTAATATATAGCTATAAAGGATTTTATGTATAAAGAAGAGGGGCGAGAATATGGATTTCAATAAACACAAGTACATAGGTTTTTTAGGTTTATTATCACTAATAGGATTAAAAGGATTTAATGGAGGAAGTCATCTTTGGCTTATATTCTTTTTAAATTATGGGTGGTTTACATTTTTTTATGAAAATAGTTATGTGTATAAAAGAAAATTGGCTAAAGTATCAAATAAAGTTTAAATAAGTGCTTTATGAATAAGTATGATTAGCTAATAAATAATTTAGGTGTATAAGATTTTATGTAATTTAAAAGCTTATGCACCTTTATTTGTTCTAAAAAATATGGATGTAAATTATTGTGTGATATATAATTAGAATATAAAGTTTTTTTGATAATACTAAAATTAGAGAGGTTTTTTATGGGGATAGAGTATCAATTAGTAAATAAGACAAAAAAAGAAATAATAACGTATATTCATATACCAGCAAGTAAAAAAAGAGAGCTTGCTGGAAATACTATTTCAGCATCCATAACGACTTGGTATTTGTTAAACAATAGTGGAGATGAAATTAAATTTGTTTCAGATGAAGAGTATTTTAAAGAAAATGATAAATTTAAAAATTATAAAGATGTAACTGAAGAAGTAATTATTGATTTAATTAAAAATAATATTATAAGAGATGAAGGAATTGAATATATGGATGAAGATGAGAATTCGTGTTATATAAGAAAACTTATTAATATTTGGTGTGAGTAATTTTAAAAAGATAGGAGAATGAAGTATGCATAATATAAGAGGTTTTATTGCTAAAAATAAAATTATAAAAAGTTTGGCAAATGATTTTGTATATGCAGATGTTACACTATTAAATCAAGGCTTTTCAATGATTTTTTTAGTTGATAAACTTTATGATGATATTAATGAATTAGTTAATAGTAATTATAAGATAGAATTTGATGATGAGTTTGGGTATTTTTCACCAGCTATTTATAATTTACTAGAAATTAAATCTTCACATGGCAAAATAGCATATATAGAGACGGATTATTTTGGAGGGGATGGTGTACAGGCAGCAATTTTATTTGAGAAAGGATTAATTAAAATAGGACCTAATATAAGTAAAACTTTATGGGATGGAAAAAGTAATTCTTATATTACTACGCCTAAAGGAGAGAGGGCTATTAATATGATATTAAAAGAACTTGGTGTTTATAGAAAAGGAAATATGGATGAATTTGATAATATAGGATTATCATTATATAGAAGAATGGATTAGTATGTAAATTATAATATTAAAGGAAGTGTAAAATGTTAATTCAAAATGAAAGTAAATTAAAGTTGGTTTATAAGAATATTTGCCTTGGAGAGGTTATATACACAGATAGTGATTTTCCATGGTTGTGTGGTAAGTTGAAAGCAAATGATAATTTTGAAATATTTAAGCCATTTTTTTATGAATTAGTGGAATCTCTTAATGAAGGTAATGAATTTGATGAAACAAAATGGAATAAAGACTGGAGTGAATTTGAAAATTGGACATTATTAGATGAAGAGGAAATTATAGATATATGTCTGCCAATGATTTATGAAGAGGTTGATGGGTATTTTGATATTGGGTGGAGATTACGATTTTAATATTTCTTGAAAGTAAAAAGAGTATATTGTGGAGGATAAATTATTGATTGGTACATTAATAACAGCATTTATTGCATTTGTAAGTACAAATATTGATGATATAGTAGTACTTATACTACTTTTTTCACAAGCTGATAGTGATATTAAAAAGAGGAATATTATTATTGGACAATATTTAGGAGTTGCTATTTTGATTATAATAAGTATCATAGGAGCGCTAGGTGTAGCAAGTATTAACAGTAGATATGTGGGATTTCTAGGGTTAGTACCGATATATTTAGGGATAAAGACTTATATTGATTATAAAAGAAAAAAAACAAACGATGTTAATTTATCATATAGAGATATTAAAGAAAATGTTGATGAAGAAAAGGAAACAGATAAATTTACTAAAAATCAAGTTAGTACAGGTATTTTAGCAGTAGCAACTTTAACTATTGCAGGTGGTGGAGATAATATAGGAATTTATATACCTCTTTTTGTATGTAAGAGTCTAATTGAAATTTTAATAATGCTTATAGTATTTATAATACTTGTTGCGTTATGGTGTTTATTAGCTATTAAACTAACAGGAAAATTATTCATACAAAAAAGTATAGATAGATATAGTCACATTCTTGTCCCTATAATTTTTATTGGACTTGGATTTTTTATAATTATAAAAAGTATATAAATTGGTTTAATACATAAATACCAATTTATATACTTTATTTTAATATCACGTATGTAAAAAAATACTAAAAAAACTAAATACATGTTGACAATTAATAGTGAAGGGTGTATTATAAAGACATAGTATTAAATAGATAATATCTAATTAATAATATCGGAAAGATAATATATGTGGGCTATAAATTTTAAAATATAAATAAAGCCACTAAGGAGGTAAAAAAATGATTTTTTTAAATGAAGGAATTGTTGAGATTAAAAGATTTCCAAATGGAGAAGTTCTAATGAATAGTGAGAGCTTTATCTTAAAGGATACTACTAATGAAATTAAGCTTAAGTTTGAAAATGATGAAGATATAACTCATTTAATATTCTTAAAGGGGCATTTAGATGAATTAAGATTAAAATGTAATTTAGTTCTACCATATATGCCATATAGCAGAATGGATAGAACAGAAGGTATTACTGTTTTTACACTAAAACAGTTATGTAGAATAATTAATAATTTGAATTTTGAGAGTGTAACAATTTATGAACCACACTCAGAGGTTTCTGTTGCATTATTGAACAGAGTCAAAGTTATAGATATGTCAAGAAATTTAGCAAAAGAGCTTTTGGTAAAGGTAAATGGTGGAAAAGAGGAAGTGTATTTAGTTTATCCAGATGCTGGTGCTGCAAAGAGATATTCAAAACAAATTAATTATGAAAAAATTTTAACTGCTAATAAGGAACGTGATTTTAAAACTGGCTTTATAAAGAATCTTGAGATTAATGGTAATGTTCAAGGTAAGAGTTTTAAGGCTATTATAATAGATGATTTATGTTCAAAGGGTGGAACATTTATATTAACAGCTTCTAAGTTAAAGGAAATGGGTGCAACAGAAATATATCTTGTAATAACACATTGCGAAAATACAATTTTTGAAGGTGATATATTAAAAACTGATTTAATAAAAAAAGTATATACAACTAATAGTATTTTAAATAGAGAACATGAAAAAATTAAGGTTTATAACATTTAGGGAGGGATAAATAATGACAAATCCATTATTATTAACTGATTTTTACAAAACAATTCATCATATGTGTTATGCAGAAGGGATGACAAAGTTAGTAAGTTATTGGACTCCAAGAATGTCTAGAAAAGAAGATATGAATAAGGTTGTTATGTTTGGATTACAACCTTTTATAAAGAAAAATCTAATTAATTATTTTAATGAACACTTTTTCAATAAATCTAAGGAAGAAGTAGTTACTGAATATAAAAGAGTTATTTCTAGAACTATGGGAAATATAGCAGCTGATACAAAGCATATTGAAGCTCTTCATGATTTAGGATATTTACCGATACAAATTAAAGCAGTAGAAGAGGGGTTAAGAGTAAATATAAAAACACCTATGATTGAGATTACTAATACTCATGAAGATTTTGCTTGGCTTGTAAATTATTTAGAAACTTTTATGAGTTGTAATATATGGCAACCAATGACAAGTGCAACTATTGCATATAGATATAGAGAAATAGTGGATAAGTATTTTGAACTTACTGTAGAAAATGGAGAGTTAAAAAAAGCTTGTGGAGATTTTAGTATGAGGGGGTTTAGTTCTGTAGAAAGTGCAGAGATTAGTAGTGCCGCACATTTACTTTCTTTTGTAGGAACTGCCACAATACCTTCAATTGTTTATTTAGAGAAATATTATAATTGTAATATAGATGATGAAATAGTTGGACTTGGAACCCCATCTACAGAACACAGTGTAATGTGTAGCTATGGAACTGATGAATTTAAAGCATATAAAAGGTTAATAACTGAAGTGTTTCCAAGTGGAGTTATAAGTATAGTATCTGATACTTATGATTACTTTAATGTTATAACAAGTCTTCTTCCAAGATTAAAAGAAGAAATATTAAATAGAGATGGAAAAGTTGTTATTAGGGGAGATAGTGGAGACCCAGTAAAAATAATTTGTGGTGATAAGTACGCTAAAAAAGATAGTCCAGAATATAAGGGAACTGTTGAACTATTATGGTATATATTTGGAGGGAAAATTAATTCAAAGGGATACAAGGTTCTAAATAGTAAAGTAGGCACTATTTATGGTGATAGTATAACTGTAGAAAGATGTGAAGAGATTTGCAAGGGGTTAGAGGAAAAGGGATTTGCAGTAAGTAATTGTGTATTTGGAATAGGTTCATACACATATCAATATAATACTAGGGATACTTTTGGCTTTGCTCTAAAAGCGACACATGCTGTAATAAATGGTGAGGAAAGATTCATTTTTAAAGATCCTAAAACTGATACAGGAAACTTTAAAAAGTCACAAAAGGGAATGTGCTATGTATATAAAGAGGGGCAAGATATTTTATATAAGGATGAACTAACTATAAAAGAGCAAGAGGAGCGTAAAGATAATCTATTAGAAGTTGTTTTTAAGGATGGAAAATTAATAAAAGATTATTCTTTAGCGGAAATAAGAAATAGACTACATGAAAATTTCTAAAATGTAAGAGGTGTTATAAAATGAGAGATAATTTTGATGTAAATAAAGAAAGTAAAAATATTATAAATTGGATTAAAGAATATTTTGATAATCAACCTAATGCAAAGGGAGCTATTATTGGAATTAGTGGTGGAAAAGATAGTACAATAGTAGCAAAATTATTAGTAGAAGCTTTAGGGAAAGATAGAGTGTTTGGTGTTCTAATGCCTAATGGAGATCAAAAGGATATAAGTGATAGTTTAAGGGTAGTAAAACTTCTTGAAATTAAATATAAAATAGTTAATATAGAAAAGGCTTATAATGGATTATTAGAAGGAATAAATGAAGAGGATTTATCAATTGATGCTAAAATAAATATCCCACCGAGGTTAAGAATGGCTACTTTATATGCACTAGGATCTAATATTCACTATAGAGTATGTGGAACAGGAAATAAGTCAGAAGGCTTTGTAGGATATACAACGAAATGGGGAGATAATGCTTTTGACTTTAATCCTATAGGGGATTTAACAACAGAAGAGGTTATAGCTGTTGGGGATAGTTTAGGTTTGCCATATGAATTAGTTCATAAAACCCCAAGTGATGGGTTAACAGGACAATCAGATGAAGAAAAGTTAGGTTTTTCTTATGAACAAATAAATAAATATATAGAACAAGGTTCTTGTGGTGATATAGAAATAGATAAAAAAATAAAATTAAAGAATGAATATAATAGGCATAAGACAGAATTACCTGTAAAATATATAGTGATATAATTGATAATTATTCTAAATTAGATTGGAAAGATATGCGATTTAGGTGTATACTTAAATTGCATATCTTTTTTTGAGCGCATATTATTATTTTAATAAACAAAGAATATGGAGGATTTTTGTAGATTATATGGGGTAGTTTTAAATTTGTAGAAGGTAGTGCTATAAAGGAAATGCAAATATAGTATTTTAAAAGACAAAAATGAATTTTTGGAGGTAACATAATGAAAAAAATTAGTAGTATTTTTTTAATAATTATATTGTCTTTAGGTTTATTAACTGGATGTAGTTCCAATAAGACAAACGATACTAAAGTGAAAGAAGAAAATAAAACTGTAAAAGTAACAGTTCCAGACGGATTACCTGCAATGTCTGTAGCTAAGCTAATAAAAGAAAACCCAGAAATAAGTAAAGACTATGAAGTTAAATATTCTATTGAAAAAACGCCAGAAACTCTTTCAACAAGTGTTATGAAAGAAGAACCAGATATAGCAATAGTACCGTCAAATATGGCATCGATTGCTTATAATAAAACTAAGAATTACCAAATAGCAGCAACAACTGGATTTGGATCATTTTATATAATTTCAACTGAAGATTTAAAAAGTTATAATGATTTAAAAGGGAAGACAATATTAAATATGGGAAAAGGGCTAACTCCTGATATAACAGCACAATCAATTCTTAAAGACAGAGGCATAAATATAACATCCGATGTTACATTTAACTATGTAAATGGAGTTCCTGAATTAGTTCCTATGGTAGTATCAGGAAAAGAAAAAATAGCTGTAGTACCAGAACCAGCTCTAACTGCACTTATGGAAAAGAAGAAAGATGTTAAAATATTTAAAAGCTTGAATGATGAATACAAAACATTAAATAATTCAGAATACGGATATCCTCAAGCTACATTAATAGTAAAGAAGAGTTTTTTAGCTGAGAACAAAGAATTTGTAAATAGCTTTTTATCAAATGTAGAGAAGAGTGTTATTTGGGCTAATAAAAATAAAAAAGATTTAGCTGCTTATTGTGAAAACATAGGAGTATCTACTGAAAAAGGTATAATTGAAAATTCGTTAGATAGAGCTAATATAAAATATGCATTTGTAAAAAATACAATAGAAGAATATAAGAAATATTATAAAAAGTTATTTGATTTTAACCCTAAGTCAGTAGGAGGAACTATGCCAGATGAAGGAATCTTCATGGAAAAATAAAATTCAGGTACTTTTATCAAGCATAATACTAGTTATAGTTTGGCAGATAGTAGCTTTAAAATTAGATAATCCTATATATTTACCGACAGTAGATTCTGTTTTTAAGAATTTAAATACCATAATTAAAAGTGGAGACTTTTTTTTGAATGTATATAATTCATTAAATAGAACAATAATAAGTTTTCTGCTAGCATTAATTATAGCTCTTGTATTAGGGCTAGTTGCTTCTTTAAATAAGATAATTAGAAATATGTTAAGACCTATAAATGCATTAGCAACTTCAATCCCAACTATGGTTTTGGTAGTATTGGCACTTATATGGTTTAATAAAGATAAGGCACCTTTAATAGTTGGCTTTTTTATAGTATTCCCTATACTTTATGATGGAGTTCTAAGTGGTATCTTAAATATAGATAAAAATATAATAGAGATGACAGATGTTTTTAAGGTTAAATTAAGGGATAAGTTATTAAAAGTATATTTTCCAGCTATAAAGTTTCAAATATTAAATTTGCTTGTGTCTACTTTTTCTTTAGCTTTTAAGGTTGTAATAGCAGGTGAGGTTCACGGTCAGCCACAATATGGTATAGGTACTGTAATACAATACGAAAAAATGAACTTTAATACAGACGCAATATTTGCATGGATAATAATTATAGCTATAATTTCATTTTTATTGCAAATAGTGCAAAGAATAATTAGTAAAACGATGTTTGGGTGGAAAGCTTAGTATGGAGATAAAAATAAACAATCTATATAAAAAGTTTGAAAAAAAGGTGATTTTTGAAAATTTCAATATTTCTTTTAATAAAGATGCAGTTAATATAATCCTAGGAAAGTCAGGCTGTGGTAAAACTACGTTACTTAAGATAATAAGTGGAATCATAAAAAAAGATAGTGGCGAAATTTTTATTGGAGATAGTAATGAAATAAGCTATATCTTTCAAGAAGATAGACTTGTAGAGTGGCTAACTGTAAAAGAAAATATAAAGTTAGTAATTAAAAATGATTATAAGAAAAATGAATTAGATGGAATATGTGAAAAATACTTGACATTAGTAGGTATTGAAGATTGTGCAAATTATTATCCTCAAAAGCTTAGTGGAGGCATGAGACAAAGGGTAAACATTGCAAGAGCTTTTGCTAAACCATCAAAGATTATTATAATGGATGAGCCATTTAAATCTATAGATATAAAAAATAAAGTTGATATAATGTTGGCTTTTAATAAGGTGCTTCAAAAAGAAAATAGAACTGTTTTATTTGTAACACATGATATAGATGAGGCATTTTTCTTAAAAGGAAAAATATATGTTCTAGGGGGAACACCTACTAAGGTTATAAAAGAGTTTAAAAATAATCAAGAACTAGATAAAAATGAAATAATAGCATTGTTATAGTATAAAAAGTAAGTATGTATTAAAAAAATATATACTTACTTTTTACTACGTTTATGAGCTTTGAAAAACAATTATATTTATGTTATTATATTGGAGTGTGTAAGGGATAAATTTTATTATTAAGTATAGAAAGAGTAAAGAGGAAGGATTTATGATAAAAGAGAGAGAAATAGAGAATAAAATAGTTAAGACGAATGATATAATTATAACTTCAAATGAAGTAGAGACAAAGATGGAAAAAGTACAAGAGATGTCAATGATATACAGATCGGCTATAAAGGAAATTACTACAAAGCTTGAAGTATTAGATGGAGAATTTAAAGTAAAGAGAAAAAGAAACCCTATAGAATATATAAAGTCTAGAGTTAAATCCTTAAAAAGTATCATAGGAAAACTTGAGAGGTTGGACTTAGAAGTTAGTTGCGAATCAGCACGTAGCAATTTAAATGATATAGCAGGAGTAAGAGTGGTATGTTCATTTTTAAGTGACATATATGAAATTGCGGAAATGCTTAAAAGTCAGGATGATATTACAGTTATTGCAGAAAAGGATTATATAAAGCATCCTAAACCAAATGGATATAGAAGTTTGCATCTAGTTCTAGAAATACCTGTGTTTTTCTCAGAGCATGTTGAATATGTACCTGTAGAAGTGCAAATAAGAACAATAGCGATGGATTTTTGGGCAAGCTTAGAACATAAATTATATTATAAAACATTTGAAGATGTTCCTATAAGTATAACAAGTGATTTGAAGGAATGTGCGGATGTTATTGCTAGTACTGATAGGAAAATGCAAGAAATACAAAGAAAAGTTGAAAAGTTGAATTAGAAAAAATTTTAAATTTGTGATATAATATATTTAAGGTAAAAGACCGTGCATCATAGACTTGATGTACGGTTTTAAACTTATTTTTACAATATTACTTAGGAGGAAAGTTATGAAGAGTAATTATCATACACATAATTATAGATGTAATCATGCAGTAGGAACAATTGAAGATTATGTGAAGGAAGCTATAAAGGAAGGATTTGATGAAATAGGATTTTCAGATCATATGCCTCATCCTGGAAAAGATATTGATAATTTATCTAGAATGAAATATGAAGAGTTACCAGAATATTTTAATGATATAGATAATGCTATTAGGAAATATGGAAATAAAATTTCTATAAGAAAAGGAATTGAGTGTGAATATTTTAGAGATTATGGATGGCTTTATGAAGAATTAATTAATAAACATAATGTAGACTATCTTATATTAGGAGTTCACTTTTTTCCATATAAAGGTGAATGGTATTATGTAGGTGGTACTAATTTAACAGGGGAGAAATTAGAAAGTTATGTAGATTATGTTATAGAATCTATGAAGACAGGACTATTTAAATATATTGCACACCCAGATCTTTTTGGACTTAAATATGTAGATTGGGATGAAGAGTCTATTAAAGCTTCTAAAAGAATATTGGAAGTAGCTGAAGAGTTAGATATGCCTGTAGAAATAAATGTAAATGGATTAAGAAAACCTAGAGTTAAATATAATAATGGTGAAAGATATAAATATCCAATGGATGATTTTTGGAATTTAGTAAGAAGATATAAAGTTAAGGTTATTATAGGAATTGATGCTCATAAACCTTCTGATATGAGGGATTTAGATATGGGATTAGATTTTGCTAAAAGATTTAATTTAGAGATAATAGATAAAATAGATTTATAATTACTTGTAAATATTTACTGGGAAATAATGTAATATATTTTGATGAATAATACATAAGTACCCAATTATACTATTATGTTAAATAGTATAATTGGGTACTTAATTTACATAAAATACTTTTAAATTACCAACAGTTTACTGTAATATTGATTCTATATATGGACAAATTAATATTAAATAGAAAGGGGATGGTTAATATGAAAATTGTTGGTAAAAGTTGGCTTTAATTTTATTGTTTTTATTATATTTTTTAACACCATGGTATTTGCGAATAGTATTTCAAGACCTTTTGTAATAAATGATATGGGAGAGGGAACGAATTCTTCTTCTAAATTGAAGGAAAAAGTGGTTTTTTTAACGTTTGATGATGGACCTACGACAACAAATACAAGAAAGATTCTTGATATACTTAAGAATAATAAGGTTAAAGCTAGTTTTTTTGTAGTAGGAAATAATGTTAAATTAAATATGGCAAGGGGAAATGGTGAAATACTAAAGGAGGCTTATAACTATGGAGTAGATATATATCCACATAGTGAAAGTCATGTATATAATAAAATATATAGAAGTGAAGCAGAATATATTAAGGATTTAGAGTTTTGTGAAAATACTATAAATAATAGTTTAAATAGCAATAAATTTAATAGATTTTTAAGAATGCCAGGAGGTTCTAATAATAGAAATGCTTCTCATACAATTATAAGCAATATAAGAAAGATGATAAAAGCTAAAGGTATTAGCTATATCGATTGGAATGTTTCAACTGGTGATGCCAGTTCAAAGAAATGTTCTAAAGAAAACATAATAAAGAATATAGAAAGTCATGGAGATGTTTATAATATCTCGGTGGTACTTATTCATGATGCTTATGGTAAAGAAAGTAGTGTAGATGCACTTCAAGGAATTATAGATTATTATAAAGCTAGGGGATATAAATTTAAAAGTTTAGGGGAAATGAATGACGTTGAATATAATTATTTAGTTAAAGCAAAGGTTATAAATGCAAATTAGAAAAATAAACACCATTAACTTAAATAAAATTTTAAATAATGGTGTTTGTTTTTTAATTATTTAAAGTTTTTATAATAGCTTCTTTAGCTTTTAACTCGAAATCATCATTTAAAGGTTCTAATTTTTCAATAGCATATTTATTTTTAAGCGCTAGAATTAATAGTCTATCGGCAAGTTCAGGATTTTTTGATAATAATGAACCGTGAAAGTAACTACCAAATGTATTTTTATAGATACAACCTTCATAGCCATCTTCACCATTATTTCCAAAACCATTAATGCACTTTCCTAGTGGCTTTAGATCATTTATATAAGTTCTTCCAGCATGGTTTTCAAAACCAACGTAAGTTTCATTAAAATCTTCATTATGAATTACAGTATTTCCTATGAACCTTTTTTGTCCACCTTCAGAGTAAATATTTAGAATATCTAACCCATCGAGTTTTTCACCTGTTGGAGTTGTATAGTATTTACCTAATAGTTGATAACCACCACAAATTGCTAGGAATACTTTGCTTTCTTCAATATACTGTTTAATAGCATCTCTTTTGGTGCCTATTAGGTCAGGAGATACTATTGATTGTTCATAGTCTTGACCGCCACCAAAGAATACTATATCATATAATGCTGGTTTAAATTCATCTCCAATTGATACATTTATAATATTAACTTTTATATTTCTTTTTTCTGCCCTATGTTTAAGTATAAGAATATTTCCCATATCGCCATATACATTTAAAAGATCAGGGTAAAGATGACATATATTTAATTCCATGAAATAATCTCCTTTATTTTACCAAAGTTTGTTTATATAGCCCTTATTATGTAGGTGCTTTCTATAATTTATCATAGCAGTATAAGTAGCAAGAACATAAACTTTTTTAGAGCTTGAGGAAATAATATTTTTAGTTAGGCTGTCATAGTTTTCAGAAATAATAAAGTTCTCTTCATTTAAGTTGGCTATCTTTAGACGAACAGCCATATCATAAAGTCTTTTACCAGATATATATATATTGTTCATAGGCATTTTTTGTAGTTTTTCAAAATCTACATCCCATATCCAAGAGACATCTGTTCCATCAGCATAGTTATCATTTAATAAAAAGGCTGCTGAAAAAGTTTCCTTATTTAAACATAGCATATCTAATGCTTGATTATAACCTGCTGGATTTTTAACTAAAATTATTTTAACTTCTTTTCCTTCTATATTTAGTATTTCTTGTCTACCAAATGTAGAAGTCTGTTTTAAGAAAGAGGTTTCTATAACATCATCACTTATATTAAATTCTTTAGCTATAGAATATGCACATAATGCATTATAAATATTATAGCTACCAGCTTGAGTAATAGTAAATGTAGCATCATTAAATATAACCTTAGAACCTTCAGATGTAGTTTCTAAAACTTTATTTACAGCATATTTTAAATCAGCACGTTTAAATCCGCAATTAGGACAATAGAATTTACCTAAATGATTATAAGTTATAAACTCATAACTATATGGGGCCTTACAGAATTTACAAAATTTTGCGTCTGCATTTACTTCTATAGTTGTATTCTTGTTTTCTAAATCATTAAACCCATAATATAGAATAGGATTAGGAAGTGATAAACCTCCAAGTAAAGACTCATCTCCGTTTAATAATAGCTTAGAGTTTGGAACTTTATTAATCCCTTCTAATATTTTATTTAATGTTGTATAAACTTCTCCGAATCTATCAAGTTGATCTCTGAAAAGATTTGTTATTGTTATTATTTCAGGATTTATATATTCCGTAATAAATTTAACATTAGCTTCGTCAACTTCTATAACAGCATATTTTAAATTTTTATCAGAAAATTTGAAGTTAGAGATAAAAGAGCTAACAATACCAGGAAACATATTTGCACCAGTATTATTTGTAATTACATTTAAACCTTGCTCTTTTAAAACATTATATATCATAGAAGTCGTGGTGGTCTTACCATTTGTACCAGTAACTAATATGACTTTGTAATTTTTAGCAATTACTTTTAAAATATCTTTATCTATCTTCAAAGCAATTTTTCCAGGGAAGTTGCTACCACCTTTCAAAAACTTTTTAGAAAGAAATTGTGTAAGCTTTGAACATAAGATACTTATAATTGATTTGAATTTTATTTTAGACACCACCTTACTAAATTGTTATCATTAAATTTTATACACTAAATTTTAAATTAAGGCAAATTTTATAAGCTTATAAAATTGAAAGTTTCTTTTATTTCAAATAAAAAACCTTTTGAATTCTTATTTATATTAGCTAAAAGCTCAGTTTTATTTTGAATTGCTGTAGAAGGTGTTATTTTTATACCTATAGCAGCTAATAAATCCTCTGAAAAAACAAAATTTAAGTTTAACATCATAGTATCATCGTTATTTAAATTATAGACTATTAATGAATTTTCATACCTTTCAAGGCTTAACCCAGAATTATAATTTGTAAATATTACGTTAACACCAAGATCTGCAAATAAATATAAGGATTCTTTACTATGAAAGTTTTTCAAACTAAGCATTATGGAAAAATTCTCCTTTTTCAAGGTTTTTATAGAATTAATAAGTGCTGCTAATTCTTTGGGTTCAAAATTTCCTCCATAATATAAATAAGCTATTTTATTTTTTTTAAAATCTGAGGAATACATTGTATTAGTATTTGCTAAAGGAATTTTACCTAAGGATTTTTTATCAGTATCATTTAAATCACCCATTACTAGATTTAAATTATTTTGTGATTTTAAAGCTTTAGTAGCTTGAGGTATAAAAATAAAATCTTGCTCAATTAAAGATGATTTGAAATTATCTCGATTTAGATTTTCTCCTATAGCAGATATATATATTTCAGAAGCTACTTTTGGAGTAGCTTTTTTAGGCGCTTTATTTAGTTTTGAAGTAATAGAATAAAATTCGTAGTTTACACGAATAAATACATTTTTATTAAAAAGCATTAATAGTGTACTTGAAATTAAAGCTATTATGAATATTATACATAATATCAATACTTTTTTTGAGATATCTATAGTTTTCAATTTTAGCCCTCCTAGCTAGTGACTACATAATTTATAAAAACTATTATATCATAAAGTGATAAAACTACCAATAAAGTAAGAAATGTGACAGCTTCCAAAGGTTAGAATAAGCAATATGATTTTATAAAAATTTAAAAATATTATTTGTTTGAGTTTATAATATTATGCCTGTAAGTGAGGTAATACCATCATATTTTCATAGAAATAGGTTTTAATAAAAAAATTAAAATTTAGAATTCTTCTTATGATAAAAAATGTAGATTTATATCAAAATATTTGTTAATATTAAAATAGGAGAGAATAATTAGGAGGAATTATGAAAAAAAATAGAGAGAAAATTAAAGGGATAATTGATAACGTTTTACAAGTTGTTAAAAATAAGAGTCTAAAAATAGATTTCAAAAATATAAAATTAAAGAATTTTTCACCTTCAGAGGTTAAAAAATGGGACAAAAGTAAGAAAAAGAAATTTATAATTGGAACGGGGATAGGTTTAGGCGTAATAGTTATAGCTATTTGTATTGGGGGATATATACATAAAATAAATACGATAAAAATAACTAATAACAAAGCAGAAGAATGCTTTTATAAGAATAAATACGATGATGCTATAAATGAATACTCAAAGCTTGCAAAAGATGAAAGTTGGCCAATTTGGAAGATTAAAGAAGCTGAAGTGTATTCTGTAAAAAGTAATATTGTTAAGTCTAATGATATAATAGATGAAGTTATAAAAGACAGAGAAAATTATAAAAAGAAAAATAACGGCAATGATATAAAAATTAAGGATGAAGAACTGACAAATTATATAGTATTTACTGAGTTTATGAATAAAAATTTTAATAAGGCTCTTAAAGATGGAGAGGAATATTTAAAAGAATATCCTACTAATAAGCCATTAATAAGAACTATGTTTACAGTTTATATGGCTAATGGACAAGCAGATAAGGCAATGAAACTTTTAAAGGAGTATAAGGTTGATAATACAGCATATGATTTAGCTGTCTATGCTAGAATGAATATGTTAGTTGATAATTGGGATGAAGGATATAAGCTTTTAGAAAAAGCTTATAATTTAGATAAAGATGAATATAAAGTTTATGATGTTATAGCTCAAACTTCAGCTTATAATAGAAATTTTGTTTTAGAAAAACTTTATGTATTATCACAAAAAGATGATAAGAATATAGCGTATAAAATATGGATTGCAAAAATACATTCTATGAATGAAGAATCTTCAGAAGAAGCGCTAAATATTTTAGATAGCTTAAAAGGAAAGGATTTAGGTAAATTTGCAACAGAACTTATAAGAGCTTCAGCACTTAAAAATACAGGTAAAATTAAAGAATCAGAAGAACTTTTGCAAAGTATAATAGAAAAAAATAAGGATGATTATAGAGTATATCATACAGCAGCATGGTATTATTTTAATAAAAAAGATTATAAAAAAGCTTTAGAATATTGTGATAAAAGTATATTAAAGAATAAGGAATATCCTGATAACTATGGATTCTTAATGCCAGAAATTATGCAAGCAACTAATAAGAGTAGTGAGGCAGAACCTTATTTTAGAACTGCACTATTAAAAGAGCCATTTAATTATAATATAATGATAGGAATCGCAAACTATTATTGGTATACAACTGAAAGCTCTGATAAAGCATTAGAATATTTTGGCTTAGCGTCGCTTATAAAACCTAAAGATGCAGAAGTTGTATATAATATGGCATTAATTAAACTTAAAGAAAATAAAAACGATGAAGCGGTAGAGCTTCTAAAAAAATGTATAAGTATTGATGAAGCTATACCTAAATATCATAGAACACTTGGAACTATATATGTTCAAGCAGATAAAAAGGTTGATGGGCTGAAAGAAATAAGGGCAGCCTATGCAGTTGATAAAAATGATATTTTAACATTAAATAATGCAGGGTGCTATTATATTTCAGTAGAAGGTGAAGTTGAACGTGGTATGGTAAATTTAAAGGCTGCATATACTGGACTTACAGATACAACTGATGAATATACTAAGAAGACTATTACTGAAAATTATCAAAAAGCAAAGACTTTATATGATGAATATAATAAAGAACAAGGTAATTCTATAAAAATACCTGATTTTACATTGTTCTACTAAAGTTTTAAAGAGGCAACAAATTGCCTCTTTATTTTTTTATAATATAATTTCAAAAAATTTGTTTTATGAATTTTAACTAGGTTAGTTACATAATATTAATATTAATGGACTGGACAATATTTCTATTAAATTTTATAATAGATAAGGTATATAATTTAATAACAGAAAGTGAGTGTAAAAAATGGGAATTGATTTTTTCTATATTTTAAAAGCTATTATAATAGCTATAGTTGAAGGTCTTACGGAATTTATCCCTATATCTTCAACAGGACATATGATACTTGTAGGTCAACTTATAGGGTTTGACGGAAATACAGAGTTTACAAAAGCTTTTGCAGATTTATTTGAAGTTGTAATACAGCTAGGAGCTATACTTGCAGTTGTAGTTTTATATTGGAAAAAAATAAAAGATTCAGTAGTGGAATTTTTTCAATTTATTTTTGGTAAGAAAACACAAAATACAAAGATAGGATTTAGATTTGGTATAAATGTAATTGTTGGAACTTTACCAGCTATGGTATTTGGTTTAGGATTACATAAATATATAAAACAGTATCTTTTTTCAGTAAAAACAGTTGCAATAGGTTTTATAGTTGGAGGTATATTATTAATAGTAATAGAAAATAATTTTAGAAAAAATGCTAAATCATCTAAAGTAGTTAGAGATATTGATAAAATAACTCCAGCTCAAGCATTAAAAGTAGGATTTTTTCAATGTATATCAATGTGGCCTGGAATGTCGAGAAGTGCATCTACTATAATGGGTGGATGGGTATCAGGATTAAATACAACTATAGCAGCTGAGTTTTCATTCTTTTTAGCTATACCAGCTATGGTTGGAGCTTCAGGACTTGATCTTAAAAAATTTCAATATTACAATCAAATGACACTTAATTACTGGTTAGCCTTAATTATAGGTTTTATAGTGGCATTTATAGTATCAATGTTAGTAATTGATGGATTTATAAGTTATTTAAAGAAAAAACCTATGAGAATATTTGCAATATATAGAGTAATTGCAGGATTAATCCTAGTAGGGTTTATATTTGCAGGAATAATTAAATAAATTTTACGAAAGATAAGAGTAATGAAATAACTTCATTGCTCTTTTGTATTAGAAAAAACTTTTATTTTAGAAGTGCTTTTATGAAGCCAGTTTGGACAATCAAGTTTTAGAGATTTACTTGACTTTATATTAGTTATAATGAAAGATTAGATAGTTATTTAGAAAATACTGTGAAATTAAAGCAATATTTAGAATATTATATAAAATTTTAAATATTAGCAAAATACTACTTTTCTTTATTAAAAAATTATGCTACTATTAAATAGTACTAATCCTATTAAGATTATTTGAAAACATTTGCAGTATTTTGTCGTAATTTAACTTTAAAAACTTCAAATAATATTAAAAACCATTGATGGTAGAGGGGGAAATGTGAGATGGCAGAGAAAACAAAAAAAATAGCATTACTTACTGGAGGTGGAGATTGTCCAGGATTAAACGCAGTAATTAGGGCGGTAACTAAAACAGCAATTCTACAATATGGATATGAAGTTATAGGTTACAAATTTGGATATAGAGGACTATATAATAATGATTTTATTCCTCTAACCCTTGATACTGTATCTGGAATCCTACACAGAGGTGGAACTATACTTCATAGTTCTAATAAAGATAATTTATTTGATTATCAAGTAGAGGAAAATGGGAAAATTATTAAGAAGGATGTTTCAGATGTAGCAGTTGAGAACCTAAAAAGAGAAGGTGTAGATACTTTAGTTGTTATAGGTGGAGATGGTACACTAACTTCAGCTAGAGATTTTGCTAGAAAGGGAGTAAATGTTATAGGAGTTCCTAAAACAATAGATAATGACCTTTTAGCAACTGATGTAACTTTTGGATTTAATACTGCTATAGATATTGCAACAGAAGCATTGGATAGACTTCAAACAACAGCAGCATCTCATCATAGAGTTATGCTTTTAGAGGTTATGGGAAGAAATGCAGGTTGGATTGCTTTGGAAGCAGGTATTGCAGGTTCTGCTAATGTAATTTTACTTCCAGAAATTCCTTATGATATTAACAAAATAGTTGACAAAATAAGACAGAGAGAAGCATTAGGCAAGGAATATTCAATTATAGTTGTTGCCGAAGGAGCTAAGCCAAAAAATGGAGAAGTTGTAGTTTCAAAAATAGTTGAAGATAGTCCAGATCCTATTAGATTAGGTGGGATTGCTCACAAGCTAGCAGATGATTTAGAAAAATTAATTAAAAATCATGAAGTAAGAGCTACAGTTCTTGGACATTTACAAAGAGGTGGAAATACTTCAACATATGATAGAATTTTATCTACAAGATATGGTGTTAAAGCTGTTGAATTAATTCATGAAGGCAAATTTGGTAATATGGTTTGCCTAAAGGGAGACACAACTAGTTATGTAAGTTTAGAAGATGTTATAGGTCAAACTAAGTGTGTAGATCCAGATGGAGAAATAGTTCAAACTGCTAAGAAGATAGGAATATCATTTGCTGAATAATATAGATTGTAATAACCTATGTTTAAGAATTAACTTAAGCATAGGTTATATGTTTTGTGTAAATATATATAAGAATGAATTTTTTGTAAGTTGTAAAGCAAACATTGGAATATTGTAAAATTACTTTTTAATAAATAATTAAAAATATGTTTATAATAATGTTATTATAAAATAAGTTATATTTAATAAAATAAGTTATATTTGATAAAATATAATTAAAAGACCATTGATGGTATATATAAGAAAAATTTTCAAATTAATATGCGAAACACTTCAAAATATTCTGAAAATATGATATAATTTTATCAGAGGTATAGATTATAAAAGAAAGCTGGAGGGTATTATGAAAGAGATAAAGAAATATTTAGAAACAAGAATTGGGTCATATAGTTTTTTCTTTGAAGATCTTAAAAGCGGTTTTATATATGGCTACAATGAAAACGTTCCAATGGTTGCGGCAGGCTGTATGAAACTCCCCATAGCAATAGCTTTAATAAAAAATGAAGAAGAAGGAAAGATAAACTTTTTAGATAAAGTAAAAATAGAAGGTAAAGATAAGGTTTATGGAACAGGAATAATTCACGAATTTGATGAAAGGGAATATACTATATTTGAATTATTAGTTGCGATGCTTATACAAAGCGATAATACTGCTGCTAATAAAATTATAGATATAGTTTCTATAGAAAGAATAAATGAAATTATAAAAGAAATGGGTTTAACTAATACAGTTTTAAATAGAAAAACTACAGATGAAAGAAATGTTAAACCAGAAGTTGAGAATCTTACATCAGCTAGTGATTTAGCTAGAATTTGGAGGCATCTTTATAAAACAACATATTTAAATGAAAAAAATAGTACTATGCTTATTGATATTTTAAGTAGGCAACAAATTAAGAACAAATTAGCTCTATATATACCAGATGATTTGAAATATGATATATCTAGTAAAACAGGTGATAAGCAAGGTGTTGAAAATGATACAGCACTTATACATCTACACAAAGGAAATTTTACATTTAGTGTGATGTCTACAGGTATACCAAACTCAGTCTATGGTACGGTTACATTAGCTAAGTGTGGTAAGATGATGTGGGATAACGTTATGAATAATTGGCATTAAGCCTTTGAGTCCTTGCAATTACTAAGTTGCGAGGACTTTTGTTTTTGTCGAAAAATGAATTCGTCAAAAATTCGTCAAAAATTCAAATTAAAAAATTTTACTGATTAAATCAGTAGCTTTTTTCATCATATCATCAGTTACATGAGAATAAGTTTTCATAGTCTGTTCTATATC
Source organism: Clostridium cavendishii DSM 21758 (assembly GCF_900141845.1). GTDB lineage: Bacteria > Bacillota > Clostridia > Clostridiales > Clostridiaceae > Clostridium_AG > Clostridium_AG cavendishii. The sequence continues at coordinate 104,562 of NZ_FQZB01000016.1, forward strand.
GTGACCTAACAATTTAGCAGCTGTTTTAAAATCAATCCCGTTGCTAATTAAATTAGTAGCATAAGTGTGCCTTAATTCATGTATGCAGATACCGAATTTTCTTTGTAATTGTCTACCTAAATTAGAACTCATGCTATAAGTGCTAGTGGATTCTATTAGACGGGAATTATTTAAATTAAAATCAACAACCTTATCATTCTCTAGTTTTAATTTAATTTCTTTTAGTTGATTTAATGTTTTTGGAGGGATAGGTACAATTCTGTATGAATTCTTGGATTTTAAATCTCCAAAATTATATTTTTCTGTCAATTTATCAATTTTCCATTGCTTATTAATGTCAATTATTGATTTTTCAAAATCAATATCCCGCCATGTAAGTCCTAATATCTCACCTACCCTTAGGCCACATTTCAGAGCCAATAATGTTACGAGATAGTAATCATTACCTTTTGTTTCGTAAAAGTTCAATAATTTAATTTGTTCTTCGTTTGTTAAGGCTTTCTTGTCAGTAGAGCTTTTAGTGGATGGTAAAGTTAAATTAACAATACTAGCTACTGGAATATTATATTGTCTATGTGCAAAGTTAAGCATACATTTAAAAATAGTAGTTCTTCTCTGTATTGTTGCCAAAGAATATTTATTAGCTAATGCATTTACACATTTTTGTACATCAGCTAATTTAAGTTTTGCAACTTCTATATCATCTAAAGAAAAATAATTTAGAGATTGCTCATAATTTTTAAAAGTATTATATTCCCTGTGTGTTTTAATATGATTTAAATAGTCTTTCTTTAACTCACCAATAGTTAAATTTTCACTACCTTCAACGATATTGAGAGATTGTTTTTCTTTCAATTCCTGTAACATTTTATCAGCAGCAATTTTAGCTTTTTTAGTACCTTCTCTTGTATCTGGAAATCCTTGTTTACTTTTTTGCTTCCATTTACTCAACTTATCTTTGTAACTTATAATTACTTGAATACCATTATCCTTTTTTCTATAAGTAACATTATATTCCATAATATATTTTTAGTGAGAAATATATTAATAAGCACCAATTCTCACTAAATCCTCCTTTCTTTTTTGCTAGTGACCTTTAGGTATCTAGCAAGTTTATAATATATTTAAAAATTATTATAATTAAATAATCCACCGAAGTCCCTAATGATTCCAAAAGAGGGTTCTAATTGTAAATAATAATTACCAACAAAAATCCCCATTCCATATTGTTTTTTCCACTCATTTAGAATATTTAAAAGAGTGTCTATAGTAATGTTAAGATATTCAGCCATTTCATATATAGTAGTAACACCATACCTCATAGCTTCAACCACATCATTAGGCTCAACTAAAATTTTAAAACTATCTTTACGAGCAATAAGTTCTAATTTTTTATTTCTAATATCTTTTTGATTAGTTATATGACCAAAAGTAGTATGATGATGACCTAATTCTTCTGCCAATACTTCGTATTTATCAATTTCAGTCATATTAGAATTGATAATGATAATATTTTTTTCTTTATTGCTAATATACTTTCCACATTTTTTATTTGTACCAAGATCAAGTTCTAATACTATAACAGTCTGTTTTTCAGCTTCAATTAATAGTTTTTCATATCTAGTCAATGTAATCAACCCCAGTTATTTAAGTCTCTTTATTTCAGTCAGTATTCTTCTATCCATTTCTTCTGCCTCTTCATTTGTCAAATTATCATTATGTGCAGCAACTGTTGTAAACATATCTTCTAATGTAGCAGATAGTTCATTCTGATTTGAATACATTGGAATACAATTTAATTCAGAAACTCTTTTAGTAGCTTCCTTTTTTCCTAAATCATTTAATTTTAAAAAGTTTTCTAAAAGTTCAACTGATTGTTTACCATAAGTTTTTTGAATTGAATCTATTAATTTACCTTCATTTGCTAATTTATTAGTATCTATTGTAGAGTCAAATTTCTCTATATCTCCATTCTTTAATGAGAAGCTTTCATCAAAAAATTCATGTACGTCCATATTTAAAGCAGTTGCAATTTTTTGTATTGTGTCCATTCTAGGATTTGAATTTTTTCCGTTAATAATATCACTCAATGTAGATTGTGCCAAGTTAGCTTCTTTACATAATCTATATTTACTCCACCCTTTATTGTTAATAGATTTTAAAATTAAGTCTTTATTAAACATAAAATTAGCTCCTTTATATGTATTTCTATATAACGAAGTATACAACGGTTTAAACGATATGTCAAGTAAAACGAAGTAATTTTAAGAAAGTGGAGGTTAGTTTAGATAAGTAATCAATTATAACGGAATACTACGTTTGATAGAAACTTAATTACGTAGTATTATAAATTCAACGAAGTACTTCGTAATAAAAAACCAATGAGGGAGGTTAAATTAATATGTCAATTGGAGAAGCAATTAATGTTTTAGCACAAGAAAAACAAATTACAAAATATAGAATTGCTAAAAACGCTAATATGTCACAAACAACATTAAGTGAAATTACAAATGGAAAAAATTCAAATCCTACAATTGAAACTTTAGAAAAGATAGCAAAAGGGATTGGAGTACCTGTTTCTCATTTAATAAAGAAAGTTGAAGAATTGGGACAAATTGAAAAATAGGGAGAAAAGTAAAAATGAATAATCAATTATTAGTCAAAGAAATTAAAAATATTGATGGAATGAAATTTCATGATATATAAGGGGAATTTGGAGAAAGTAGAAATGCAATTCTTGGTAAAGAGATTTCTAATATACATGGAAGAGAGTTAAAAGTTATAAACCAAAATATTGAAGGAAATAGAATTAGGTTTAAAGATGGGATAGATATTGTGGATTTAAAAGAACAAAATTTAATTCAAACTACAATGTTTGGGAAGTGTATTCAAACTCAAATGTACAATGGAATATTTAAATCAGTAATAGTTATAAAAATGAAGCCAACTGTTAAATTTTATGAGTGTTGAGATAAATAAAAAAATAAATCTAATTTATTTTTTAAAATTTAATATCAAAATAAGATTTGATGTATGAAAAGATAACATACACTAGATAAGGAAAGGAGGATGAAATATGGAATTAAAATTGTTTTCTATTAAAGATTTATCTATTAGATGGCGGAAAGATGAAGGTACAGTAAGAAGATATGTCAGGGATGGAATATTGACTCCTTGTAAAGGTGTTCCTGGGATGATGTTTCACCCTAGATATATAGAACAGCTAGAGGGTGTCGAATTAGAAAGATTTTCGCCTATTGAAAAGAAAAGACTAGAAAAAGAATTAGAAGAATTAAAAATGCAAAATGCAAATCTTAGAAAAGTATTAGGTAATATACTAGTTGAAAGTTCTAAAATAATTAATTTAGTAGGCAAAAACTAAACACTCTACATTATACTCTATAAATTTTGTAACTAGAAAGGAGAAAAAATGAACGATATTACAGTGTTTGAGGGACAAGAAATATCAGTTATTACTGATAAAGGTCAAAAATTAATAAATTTAGTTCACGTAGCTAAGTCTTGTGGGTTATTTGAAGTAAAGGGAAATAAGGAATATGTAAATTGGAAACAGGCAGGTGGAGTAGTTAAAAAGTTTAAAAAGATAATTTCGGAAGATATTCCGAAACAATATTTAGAAGAAATAAATTACATTCTAGATGAAATAGAAAATACAGATGACCGTAACAGTATTTATATAAGTAGTTGGTTAGCTAAGAGATTAGCAGTAGAGTGTCATAGTGAAAAAGCTAATAAATTTAAAAATTTCTTGGTTACATTAGATGAGAAAAGAGAGCGTAGTGAATTAATAGTTAGTAATAATGAAGTGGCAAGTTTAGTTGGACAAACTGTTAAATCTATAGTACCAACATTAGTTACTGAAATAACAAAGCAATTTGCACCAATAATAGTAGAAACTAAAAATCAAGTAAATACAATGACTAAATTAATGTATGATCAATCTATCATATATGATCAAGATAGAGAAGACTTAAAAGCATTGATAGGATTAAGAGCTGTTAATACAAAAAAATTAACAGATAAATTAAAAGAAAGATTATCAGAAGCGCATGGAAAATATATAACTGCATCAAGCTTACAGTATATAAATGCTAAGAATAAGGTTTTTAAAGAGTTTAAGGTTACAAAGTGGGAGGATGTTCCTTCTAGTAAATATAATGCAGTTTATGCATATATAGATGAAACTATTTAGGGGAGGTTTAAATAAAATGAAGTGCAGCATAAGAGAACAATTAAAAATTAGCTGTACTAAAGATGAATTTAATGAAGCATTAGATATGACAATGGATTATATTAAATTTAATAATATCAGGTTCGGTAAAAGAACAAATATAGATCAAGTTATAAGCTTGGTTGAAACATCAATTTTAATTGTAAGAAGGTGTGAAAATGATTAGACCTGAAGATCATCTTAAGTTAGTGAGTTATGTTATAGGAAAAAAATTCAGTAATTATTTAGGTAATTTTGAATATGATGATTTGTTTCAAATGGGATGTGTTGGGTTAATAAAAGCTTGCAATACTTATGATGAGAAAAGAGGAGTATTTTCAAGCTATGCTTTTATGAATATATGGGGAATAATCCTTAAATATATAAAAGATAGTTTGAAAAATGCAGAGACAGTATCACTAGATGATTTAATTAATGAAAATACAAGATTAATTGAATTTTATCTAGTTGATGATAACAGCTTTGAAAAAGTAGAGAACATGATCTTGGTCAATGAACTTTTAAAAGAAACAACTAAATTACAAAGAAAATATATAGAATTATATTATTTTGAAGATTTAACTTTAAAAGAAATTGGAGATAAGTTTAATACGACTAAGCAAGCTATAGATTTTACTAAAAAACAAGGGTTAAAAAGAATTGCTAGAAGATGTGAAAGATTATAAAGGAGTTGATTAAAATAGAAGTTAAATTATTACCACATCAAAATAAAGCTTTAGCTGCCACTAAAGAATTTAATAGATGTGCTTATTATTTGGACATGGGATTAGGAAAAACTTTCACTGGTTCTGAAAAAATGAAAGAGCTCAATACCAAAGTAAATTTGATAATCTGCCAAAAATCAAAAATACAAGATTGGTATGAGCATTGTAAAACTTACTATGAAGATTATACCACTATTATATATTCTAAGCCAATGAAAAATATAACTGATAAAACAATAATAATTATAAATTATGATTTAGTATGGCGTAGACCAGAATTATTAGAGTTATCAGAATTCACATTAATGTTAGATGAGAGTTCATGTATTAAAAATGAAAAGTCTAATAGAACTAAGTTCATACTTAAAATGAAACCTAGTAGTGTGATTTTATTAAGTGGAACGCCTACCGGAGGGAAATATGAAGAGCTATATAGCCAATGTAAATTACTAGGGTGGAAAATTAGTAAAAAAGCTTTTTGGGAAACTTATATAGTTACTAAAAAGATGGATATTAACGGATTTAGTGTACCAATAGTAATTGGATATAAAAATATAGACAGGCTTAAAGCAAAATTACGTGAGTATGGAGCTGTATTTATGAAAACTGAAGAAGTTATAGATCTTCCAGAACAATTAGATAACATAATAAAAATAGAGTCAACTAAAGAATATAAGAAGTTTGTTAAAAATAGACTCATTGAGATTGAAGACAAAGAGTTAGTAGGAGATACAAGTTTAACTAAACTCTTATATCAAAGACAGCTTAGTTCACAATACAACAGTAATAAGACAACTATGTTAAGAGATTTATTAGAGTCTACAAATGATAGGGTGATAATATTCTATAACTTCAATGATGAGTTAGAAAAGATAGAAGATATGTGTATAAGGATGGAAAGAACAGTATCAGTAGTTAATGGTCAGCGTAAAGACTTAAGGTGTTATGAAGAAGATAATGACTCAGTAACTCTTATTCAATACCAGGCAGGAGCCATGGGATTAAATCTACAGAAAGCTAATAAGATTATATATTTTAGTTTACCTCTATCTAGTGAGTTATTCGAGCAGAGTAAAAAGCGTATTCACAGGATAGGGCAAAAGAAGAGCTGCTTTTATTACTACTTAATTACTAAAGGTAGTATTGAAGAAAAGATATATGAAGTATTAGGACAACGTAGGGATTTTACTAATAAGTTATTTGAAGAACTGGATGATAACTAATTAAATTTATAATTATAAAAATCTAAGGAGGATAAATTAATGGAATTAAAAACAGTGGAAGAGTATTCAAAAGAAATGACTAGAGGGGAATTTGATAAATTCACAGAGGTTGAAGAGTTGTGTCCTGGCAACTTAGGGTTGATGGATATAGGTTCAGAAGAATGTGATATAGAGAATTGTATAAAGTGTTGGGATAAAGCTTTAGTAGGTATTACATTTAAAGCGGCAGTACCATCATTACCAATTGAAACTATGCCAGTATTAAAGAAACTTGAAGAGTTAGAAATTCAATCTAAAAACATTAAAGAACAACAAGAAAAACTTAGAGTGGATTTAATTAAAGCTATGGAAACTCATGGAGTTAAGAAGTGGGATAACGAGGTTATGACAGTAACTTATACAGCTCCAACTACTAAAACATCAATAGATAGCAAAAAACTTAAGGAAGAATTACCAGATGTGTTTGCAAAATATAGTAAAACATCAAACGTTAAGAGCTCTATAAGAATTAAATTAAAGGGGGATAAGTAATTATGGAAACTTTATATACAGTGGATGTTAAAGAAAATAATGAGGTTATTTATACATCACCATTAGAAGATGGATTTATGCCAGTTGAAAGTGAAGAAGAATAATGACAGTAGGACCAGAAAAACAGTTTGAAAATGAGATTAAAAAATTTTTAGATAAACTACCTAAGACTTGGTACTTTAAATTTTGGGCAGGGCCTTATAGTAAATCAGGTATTCCAGATATTATTGGAGTAGTTAATGGAAGATTTATAGCACTAGAAGTTAAAGCAGATAGTGGACGAGCTAGTGAGTTACAGAAACGTAATATTAGGCTTATAGAACAGTGTGGTGGATTTGCTCGTATAGTTTATCCTAAAGATTTTGAAAGGCTTAAAAAGGAGCTTATGGAGTTATGCGAAAGCTAAGTAAAAGCCAGTTTATGCATAAGGTTATAAATGATAAATATGATAAACAACATACTGAAAGAGAAAAGCTTAAAGGTGCTGATAATCATATTTTTGAAAATATAAACAAAATAAGAAGGAGGAATAATGGCAAATGACTAAGGAAAAATGGAATGAAGAAGCTGAAGAGTTAATCGACACTATACTTGACTTTAAAGAAAAGTCAAAACGTACTCAGGAGGATTTAGATAGTGCCAAATGTGAATTAGCAAGCTTACTTGAGCAGCATAATGTAACAGAGTATATAGGTAAAAATGGAAAAGTAAACTTTGTTGATTTTGAAAGAGAAGGCTTGGTTAAAGACAATGTAGTTGAAACTGTAGATGGAGTTAATAAAGGAAAAATTAAAAGCATTAATATGAAGGACTTAACGAAAGAAATTAAAGTTCACTTCATAAATGTTAGGGGGGGGTATTTGTGTGATTAAAGTTATTAAAATAAATGATACTTTAAATGTTAGCTTTGATTATGATGCTGGAACAGTAGCTAAAATTAAAACAATACCAGGAAGAAAATACAATCCAAGTAATAAATCATGGGACATGCCATTACAAGCTATTCATAAATTAAAAGACTTATTTAGCGATTTAAATATATCAGAAGATGTAGATCAAGATTATGTAGCTCCTAAATATGATTTTAAAGCTGAATTAGACAATATTAAATATGAACCATTAAAAAAATTTGCTAAGTGGGGATTAGAACAATTACCAGAATATTTTTATGAAGTTGCAGCAAGTTCTACAGGAAAATATCATCCAGCATATGCATTAGGGGAAGGTGGATTAATAAGACATACTCAAGCAGCTTTAAGAATAGCAAATGAGTTATTTAAATGTGAAACTATACAACACTTTGATGATACTGAAAAAGATATTATAAGGGTTTCATTATTGCTACATGATGGAGTTAAACATGGGTTAGATGGCTCTAGTCATACAGTAGATACACATCCATTAGTAGTTGTTGATTATTTAGTAGATAGATATTATGACGTTGATGAGGATGAACTTCCAGTTGAAGTAATAGAAATTATGGAATCAGATTTATGGGATAATATAGAATCTTGTATAAAATCTCATATGGGCCAATGGAACACTGATTATAAATCAGGCGAAGAAATACTTCCTAAGCCTGAAACTGAAATGGAGAAATTTACTCACTTATGTGATTACTTAGCTAGTCGTAAGATGTTAGAAGTTAATTTCAGTGTGGAGGGGTAAGAGCTATGGATATCAAGAAAATAAATGAATTATTAGATAAAGAAATAGAATTTGCTAAAGGATGTGGTATGCCACAATTTGTAATGGGGTTACAACAAGCTAAGAAAGTTCTTAATGATGCAAATGATAAGAAGTAGGTGACTAGATATGCAATACTCACATTCAAGGGTAGAATGTCATATTAGTTGCCCTTACAAATACAAACTAAGATATGTAGACAAGCTTAAAACTATTCCAGCACCTGAAGCTGATAATGCTTTAATATGTGGTAACACAATTCATTTAGGAGCTGAAAAAAACTTACAAGAAGCTATTAGCTGGTATCATAGCAACTATCCAATAATTAATGATAGACACATTGAAGAAGTAATAAAATTCGAGTATTTAATACCTAAGATACATGAGTTACTAGATGGAATAAATGTATATAAGAAAGAGTTCAAAATAAATACTTCTAGGTTTATTGGAATAGTGGACCTTATAACTAAAAATGAAGATGGTACAGTTGATGTATTTGATTATAAGTACAGTAACAATTATGAAAAGTATTCAAAATCACCTCAATTACATCTTTATAAGTACTTTTTAGAGCAAATAGGATTTAAGGTTAGAAAATTAGGATTTATATTTATTCCTAAAATAAGTATTAAACAAAAGAAACAAGAATCATTATATCAGTTTAGAAAAAGGATACAAGAAGAACTAAATAGTAGCAAGATTAAAATCATGGAAGTTAAGTATGACGCATCTAAGGTAATTGAGTATATGGATAGCATAATAAATATTACTGAAGATACAGAGTTTAAGAAAATACCAACTAATTTATGTCACTGGTGTGACTATGAAAATTATTGTTTACGTGGTATTGACTACGAAATTTTAAATTTAAAGGAGATAAAAGATATGCAATTACCAAGTACTGAAAGAAGAGATATTAAGAAGGCTAAGAAAAGAAAGATATGGATTTATGGACCGGCGTTTAGTGGTAAAACAACTATGCTAGATGACGCACCTAACCCATTAAATTTAAATACTGATGGAAATGTTCAATTTGTTACCATGCCATACATTGCTATTAAGGATGAGGTAACTGTTAATGGAAGAATTACTAATCGTAAATACGCTTGGGAAGTATTTAAAGATACTATATCTGAACTTGAGAAGAAACAAAATAACTTCAATACCATTATAGTCGATTTATTGGAAGATACTAGAGAGATGTGTAGACTTTATAAGTATAACGAAATGGGAATTACTCACGAATCAGATGGAGGTTTCGGTAAAGGTTGGGACATTATTAAAACTGAATATCTATCAACAATTAGAAGATTATTTAACTTAGATTATGAAAATATAGTTGTATTATCACATGAGGATGTATCTAAGGATATTACTAAAAAGAATGGTCAAAATGTTACTAGAATAGCACCTAATATTCAAGAAGCCATATCTAATAAGGTAGCTGGAATGGTTGATATAGTTGCAAGAGTAATAGTTGATGGTGATGAAAGAACATTAAACTTTAAATCAGATGAAGTGATTTTTGGTGGAGGAAGACTGAAAGGTATTAGTAAGACAAGTATACCGTTATCATGGGATGAATTAATGAAAGTTTATGATGAAGCTAATGCAGGTAAGAAAGATGTTCCTAAAATAGAAGAAAAATCTTCAAGAAGGTCTAAAAAATCAGAAGAAGTTAAGGACGAAACTTCAGTTGAAGAAAGTACCCAAGGTGAATCAGAAGATAAACATAGAAGGAGAGGTAGAAAAGAAAAAACTCCTTCTGAAGAAACTAAAAAGGATGAGGTGCCAACAGATATTACTCCAAAAGTAGATGCTGAGATAGTTGAAGTTAATCCACCCGCTGGTGAAGTTATAGATGCTCAAGTAAATAAAGACAAGCCTAAAAGAAGTAGAAGGTCAAGAAGAACACAAGAATAGTTAATTAGGGCACGAGGGAGCCATAATCCCTCAAGTAAAAATTATAATAAACGGAGGATTAAAAATATGGCTAAAGAAATATGGGATGAATTTGATGAGAAAATTGATACTGAAGGATTAAAAAAGGATGCTGAAGAAGCTGCAGCTAATGGTGGTGGAGACTTTAAAGAAGTGCCACTTGGAACTTATGAAGTAGAAGTGAATAAGTTAGAGCTTAAGAAGTCTAAAAAAGGTGATCCAATGTTATCTATATGGTTCAAGATAATAAATGGTGATTGTAAAGGAAGTTTAATATTCTATAACCAAGTTATGTCACAAGGTTTTGGTATTCATAATGCTAATGAGATGCTTAGAAGCTTAGATAGTGGAGTAGAAATAGATTTTATTAATTTTAAAAAATATCATGAAATGTTACTTGATGTACTTGAAGCTATAGAGGGTAATTTAGAATATGCTCTTAAGTATGATAAAAATTCAAAAGGATTTAATACTTATGAAATAACTGACATATTTGAAAAATAGACAATTGAGGAGATTAAAATCTCCTCATTACCATAGTTTTCTATGTTTTTTACTTTCACGATAATATTTGGGATCTTTTTTGCAATATGGACAAGGAGTGATAGGATTATATCCGGCAGCATCCATAGACTCATCATAAATATTTATCGTAGATAATCCAGTATGATCCAAGCGGTCCCATTCCTTATCGAATGCATCTTGATTAAGACATTCTTTATAGGTACCAGTATCATTACATTTATCACAATTCATTTGTAGACCACCTTTCTAAAAAAAGATACTTAATAAATTCTACCATGGTAAAAAATATTATTCAATAAGGAGAGCAGTTATGAAAGATTATTTAAATACTGCAGAAAGAGAAAATTTAATAAGAATTGTTCATTTATCTTCAGACATTGAAACATGTTTAGAAGGAAACGTATTAAATAAACAAGAAATAGGTAATCTTAGACGTGCTAGAACTTTCGCAATGAAAACAGTCGAAAGTGTTCTAAGTAGAGTAAATGAAACATCAGCTAAAACTTTCAGAAGGACAGCTACGAGCTCAAAAATGACATTAGACATTTACGGAGATAGAGAAATTAATTTTAAGAAAAAAGTTGCTGAGTATTCAGCTAAATATGATGAAAATAAAGAGTATTACAAACTAGTGGAACTAATATTTGATAACTGTTGTAAGAACTGTAAATGTGATGGTTTTACTTGTGACATATACAAAGAATTCGAAAACCAATGCATATATGAATTTGATGGAACCGACAAGTCTACAAACTGTAGATACAGTTATAAGGGGTGATATAATGCTCTTTTATGATTTTGAGGTTTTCTCACATGATTGGTTAGTGGTAATAAAAGATACTGAAAATAGAATAACTCATGAGATATTAAATGATTCTAATAAACTTAGAGAAGTTTATGAAATTAATAAAAATAATATTTGGGTTGGTTATAACTCTAGAAGCTATGACCAGTATATTTTTAAAGGAATATTACTTGATATGAATCCTAAAGAGATAAATGACCATATTATAGTTAAAAACTTAGGTGGATGGCAATTTAGTAGGGCATTTAACAAGGTTCAGTTATATAACTATGACATAATGACCGATAAGTTCAAAGGACTTAAACAATTAGAAGGTTTCATGGGAAATGATATAAGAGAAACTACAGTACCATTTAATATTGATAGGAAATTAACTTCAGATGAACTAAAAGAGGTGTTTTTCTATTGTAATCATGATGTTGAGCAGACTATGAAAGTTTTTATGAATAGAAAAGAGGAATTTGAAAGTCAAATTAACTTAATAAAAACTTTTAACTTACCATTAAAGTATATTAATAAGACTAAAGCTCAATTATCAGCAATAATACTTGAAGCTGATAAAAGGGAACATGATGATGAGTTTGATATAAGTATAGTCGATACATTAAGGTTAGATAAGTATAAACATATTAAAGAGTGGTATGATAACCCTTTAAATAAAGATTATAAAAAATCACTAAATATTGAAGTTGCTGGAGTAAAGCATATATTTGGATGGGGTGGACTTCATGGAGCTAGAACCAAATATCAAGGTGAAGGTATATTTGTTAATTCAGATGTTACATCATTTTATCCAAGCTTAATGATAGAGTATAGTTTCTTATCAAGAAATGTAAGACACTATGAGAAATATAAAGAAGTATATGATATGAGAGTTTCTCTAAAAAAGGAAGGTAAAAAGAAAGAACAGCAACCTTATAAGATAGTTCTTAATTCAACTTATGGAGCTTCAAAAGATAAATATAATAATTTGTATGATCCATTACAAGCTAACAATGTATGTATCAATGGTCAATTAATGTTACTTGATTTAATAGAGCATATTGAGAAGACTATAACAGGAGCTTTATTAATTCAAAGTAATACAGATGGTGTAATGTTTAAGTTACCTAATATTGAAACTTTTGATAAGTATAAAGAAATAGCTAAGGAATGGGAAATTAGAACTAGAATGGAGCTAGAACATGACATTATTAATAAGGTAGTACAAAAGGATGTTAATAACTACATTATAGTAATGGATAATGGAAAGGTTAAATCTAAAGGAGCATATGTAAAAGAACTAAATATTTTAGATAATGATTTACCAATAGTAAATAAAGCATTAATGAAATATTTTATAGATAATGTTTCAGTAGAGGAAACAATTAATAATTGTGATGAGTTAATAGAATTTCAAAAAGTTGTTAAAGTATCAAGTAAATATTTATATGCACTTCATGGTGAAAAAATATTAAATGAAAAAATATTAAGAGTATTTGCTTCAAGATCAAGAAAAGATTTAGGAGTATATAAACTTAAAAAAGGTAAAGAAACTAAAGATAAGATAGGAGGTACACCTGAAAGATGTTTCATAGATAATAGTGATATTAAAGGTATGAATGTACCTAGAAAATTAGACAGGCAATGGTATATTGATGCTGCTAAAAAGAGAATTAAAGATTTTGTTGGTGAGATATTAGACTATGAAAGTATATACAATAGTAGAGAGTAATCTTATAGTATTACTCTCTAGAAATATAATAATGGTTAAACAGTTATAGAAGAGACTTTGATTAATAACTCAATACCTAATCCACTAATTAAAAAGAAAGTGAAAACTATAGCTACAAAATAAAAAATAACATCCTTAAATTTAATTTTATTAGCTATTTTATTAAATTTTAATCCATTATATAATTGTTTAATTATAGCAAGTGAAATAAAAAAGGCAATCATAATAAGACATGTTAGTCCAAATATTTGCAAGAATATAAATATAACTTCATTTTTATTAGCAGTATATGTATTAATAAAATTTGTCGAAGTAATAGAAGACTTTAACATTTCCTCTGTTTTAATAAGATTATTGGATTTAAAAATAGGCTGATAAATAAATCGTAATAAAATGAATAATGGTAGCCACATTATTATATACACGTTTAAGTTTATTTTATTTATAAGATTATTTCGTGTCAATATTAACAAACCTAACAAACTTATTATAAATGATGAGATTAAAAAGATAGATAAATATAACACTGTTGTATCTAAATATTTAAGATAAACATTTGTAATAAAACCACCAAACATAATTAATAAAAATATAATTAAATAGAGATTACTCTCAGTAGCATCATAAGTATTATATGATTTGTTATAACCGTTTTTATTATAATAATTATTTTTATTATAATAATTGTTTGTGATTGAGTTGTTAGAATTAATGTTTTTGCTATTATTAATATTTATATTATTGTGACTAAACAATGAATTTTTGGAAGTATTGCTAGAAAGTATAGCAACAATTGATGAAATAATGGTTAAAATTGAGCCTAGAATACTAAGTAAAGTAATTGTATTCATAATTTATATCCTCCAGTTAAATATATTGTAAGACTATTTTACAATATATTTGTATTTGTTACAATAATTGTGAAAAGTTAAAGGAGAGATAAAGTGAAAAAAACTAATGAGAAAAAAATATATGACTTAATATTTGAGCAGTATTATCCTTTAATTACTGGCACTAAGAAGCCTAATGTAAAAGAAGTAACTGATGAATATGCAATACCTTATGATGAAATTATAAGTCATAAAGATTTTGGGGCAACCCTCAAACCTGGAACTATCATGGTAGATATAGATGAGATGGACAATGCTAAAAGGGTTCAAAAGATTTTGGAAAAGCTAAAGATAAATACAGTAATTATACAAACAGATTCAGGTATGCATTTTCATTTCACCAATACTAATATTAAATCTAACAAGCAGCATTATTACACACCTATAGGAATCAAGACAGAAACTAAATACCCACATTCAAATGTAGTTACACCAATAAGGTTAAATAATGAAAACAGAAAAATATTAAAAGCAAGTGATAAATTAGACAAGCTTCCAGTATGGCTAATGCCATTAAGTAAGAGGTTCACGACTGATTTTTCTAAGATGCAAGAGGGTGATGGTAGGAATGATACATTATTCTCCTATATCTTAACATTACAGCAACAGGCTATGACTAAAGATGAAATAAGGTCCACTATTAAAGTTATAAATCAATTTGTATTAAAAGAACCGATATCAGATAAAGAACTTGAGGTAATATTAAGAGATAAGGCATTTCTTAAAGAATCATTTTATTTAAAAGGTAAACTACAATATGAGAAATTAGCAAGTTATCTTATAAGAGAGCATCATGTAGTTAAAATCAATGATACACTTCATGTTTATAAAGATGGTTATTACACAAGTGAAATAGATGAAATTGAACGTATAATGTTACAATATATAGTTAATTCAACTAGAACTCCAAGACTTGAAGTTTTAAGGTACTTGGAATTAAAGACTGAAGGAGTTGAAATGGAATCACCTACTTTAATATCGCTTAAGAATGGAGTGTTAAATTTAGAAACTAAACAGTTATTAGATTTTACTCCTGATTATAAAATAAAAAATAAAGTGCCTTTTAATTATAATCCAGTAGCTTATTCAGAGATTATGGATAAAACTTTAAATAAGATATGTTGTAGTGATAAAAATTTACGTCTATTAATAGAAGAAATGATAGGATATACGCTCTTTAGGAGAAATGAGTTAGGTAAATGTTTTATTCTTACTGGTCATGGAGCCAACGGTAAGTCAACGTTATTAGATGTGATTAAAAAGTTACTGGGTAAAGAAAATATATCGAGTGTAGCCCTAAATGAATTAAATGATAGGTTTAGAACTTTCCAATTAGAAGGTAAACTTGTGAATATAGGTGATGATATTAGTAATGGTTACATTGATGATAATAGTACATTTAAAAAATTAGTTACTGGAGAAACAGTAAATGTTGAAAGGAAAGGTAAGGATCCATTTGATTTTAATAACTACAGTAAATTAATATTTAGCTGTAATGAGATACCAAGAATCAATGATTTATCAGATGGACTTAAGCGAAGGATTATTTTTATTCCTTTTAATGCTAAATTCTCAAAACATGATAAAGATTATGATCCTTTCATTATAGACAAGCTATTATCTAATGAATCACTGGAATATCTATTAAAGTTAGCTTTGGATGGATTAGAAAGAATTTTATATAATAGGTCATTTACTCATGTAGATTCAGTTGATGAAGCTTGGAATGATTACGAAAGAAGAAATAATCCAATAATAGGGTTTTTAGAAGAAGGAAAGATTGAAAATGAAGCTACAAAGGATGTTTATTTACAGTACCAAATTTATTGTAGTGATAATGGATTAAAACATTTATCACGAATAGCATTTAGTAGAGAAATCTGCAAGCATGGTTATAAAACAAAACAGGTGAAAATAGATAAAAAACATATCCAAATATTTATAAATAAAGGTGAGGGTGAATAAAAATGGATTATAAAATAGTACAAATAATGTCTGCTCCAAGTAATTTAGTAGCAAAATATATTAATTTTGAAGACAATAGTGAATTTGAAGAAAAAATAGTAGCAATTGCACTAATTGAGTGGAATGATAATAAGGAACGAGAAGTATGGTATATGGATCATAATGAAGAAGGAAATCTTAGAATTGTTGAAAGTGGACAAAATTATAATTTAAAAGAATGTTATTTTAAGGAGTAAAAGATTAGCAAAGGTTGGTAAAAGATATTTTAATAGTATCTTTTACCCATTATAAATCAGTAATAACAATAGTTAAAGTAGTATGAGTAAAAGATGTAAAGGATGTTTTCAATTTCTTTATTATAAAATTACTATTTTTCAAAATAAATATATATTATATATAAGAAATTATATATATATCTTTTACCTAAAAATCAATATCTTAATCTTAAGAAATATAGTAAAATCAATGCTTAAAATAGGTAAGAGATGTTTAATTTTATCGTATACTATCTCTTACTTATCTTTTACTTAGTTAAAACACACTCAATGTCAGTAGTACCAATACTTAAGGAGGAATTTATGAGTACAAATGATGATTTTAAAAAAGTTGAAAATATGCTTTATAACTATAAAAATACGAAAATTGAAATAGAAAACATGTATTTAGATCTTGAAATATTAGAGAATGATTATAAAGGGATTGGAGCTATTTCATATGAAGAAAAAACAGGACCAACAAATTCATTTAATTCGAGTGTAGAAAATGAAGTTGTAAAAAGAGATGAGAAGATCTTACGTTTAAGAAAGAAAATACGGTTAAAAGAAATAGAGATTATTAAGATTAATAATGTATTAGAAGCCCTTAATGAAAAAGAAAAAGAATTTATAAAATATAAGTACTTTGAAAAATATACTCATAGTAAGATAAGTGAAGTAATATATATATCATTTGATTATATAAATGAGTATAGAATTAAAATAATAAACAAAATATCTAGTTATTTTCAAGAAGAAATATAAGGTAATATCTAGGTTTTATCTTATTGTATAGCCCCAATGATATAAAGTATAATAGTATCATAGAAAGATATCAAGAAGGCACTTACTTTTTAGTAGGTGTCTATTTTAATGTAATAATGTAAGGAGGTGTTAGATTAATGAGTGTTATTACAAAAGAACAGGATATTATGATTGATATGTTACTTCAAGGTGAGACTATAAGCGACATTGCAAAGAAGATAGGAGTTACTAGGCAGAGTATATATACTTGGAAAGATAAAGAGTATATTAAGGCTGAGCTAGAGGAGCGTAGACGACAGCTTAAAAAGAGCGCACACGACCGTATAACACGTGATATATGTACTTATGTAGATAATATCAAGGACTTAGCTAACAACTCTACAGACCAACGTGTGAAGCTACAGGCTAATAAGTATTTAATAGACCAATGTCTTGGTACTGCGACTACAACAAAGGAAGAGATTAATGTACCTGGTACTAGTAATAAGGATAAAGATCCTAATGCTCTTAAGAAAGAGATAGAAGATATTAAGTTACAGGTTGTTAAGTAGTTTACTTTAACTAAACTTTTAGACAAAAAGCTTTAATATTTAAGTGAATGTAATATTATATTAACAATGAATGGCTTAGTTAAGCCAATGTTGATGTAACACAAGATATAATATGTTACATTAGACTTATTAAAAGAGGTAACTTGATAATGCAAATGTATAGAAAGTCAAGATATATCTAAAAAAGAGGGGGTACCTTCTAAAATACAAATTGTAGGAATGGTGGGTGACCCTCAACACAATTTTTGTATTATTTTTAGAAAATCAGAAGTAAGAGGGTTCTTTTTATATAGGGACATAAATAGTATCTCTAGAAGGAATTAAATCTTTCTTGTAGAATATTTATTTTATAGGAGGAATAAAGCATGAATAAAATTAAACGGTTTTATAATCATAATAAAGTTCTTAGTAGCCTAGCTATACTTACTTTTATTAATTGTATTGTATTTATAATAACTAATTCTTGGCCAGAAATATATCCAGGGTTAGGAGAGCTTTATAAGTTTTCATATGATTTAAGTTTAGCATATTTAGGTTCTTTAATTTTTTATATTGTACAAGTATACATTGTGAATGAGAAGAAAAAGGAAAGTTTAAGGAAACAGATATTTTCATATTTATTTTCAATTCATGCTGAGTTATATACGGCTAAATATAGTTTAAAAACATTAAATATTTCTTTGGAAAAAGATTATGAGGCATTTAAAAAAGCAAGCAATAAAGTTGTTTTAGAATTTGAGCCTAGAAATGATGAGGAATTGAATAATTTATTTAATCAGAATATAGTACATTCATTAACTGGTTTAGATAAATATTTAAATACTATAGAAGAATATATGAAAACTATATATTCAATTAATATATCATCATTAGGAAGTAATATGGAGTTTTTAGACGAAAAAATTCAGAGGTGGATTGAGCAATATAGAACAATGAAAGCTTATAGAATAGAATATCATAATAGAATGCCTCAATCAGAAGCTTTATATTATAAATGTATGTTAAGTACCATTGAAGAAATGTATAAGATATATGATGAGAATTATATAAAAAAGGAACTGAATATTAACAATTAAGTACATTTATTGGAGATGTTTTTTAAAAGTTATTAATATTTCATCAACGATAGCGCGCCTTTTTCAGCTAACATTCATTTTTAAGAGTGTAGTGTTAAAACTATAGATGTCATTATAAGAAGGGATTTAAGACTTTTTATAGAACAATGTATTTTATGGAAAGGTGGTCATTTATAATGAGTGATGAAAATAATTTTACTATGTCAAATTTATTTAAAAATATTGATTTTGATAGTGTTATGAAAAATTGTAAAGCAATCGAAAATTACACATCATATGCACCAGTTAATTCGGTTACGAGGGAAATTCAAAAATCAACAAAACAAATGAATAAAATTGGTGAAGAAATTGCTAAAAAGAGAGAAGAACAAGAATTACGAGAAAAAAGAAATTTGCAAATAAATGAGGAAAAGCTGGAAATTTCTAAATTAACACTGTTTCTTTTACAAAGTGTTAATAGAGATCAAAAACAGGTTTTAGAAAATCTTCAATCTTTAATTGATACAATTTCATTTAATGATAAAGTTAAAGAAGCTAATATTGCAATTATTCAACAAGAATTGTTAGATTTGAAACAATCTACTGATAATTTAAGTGAAAGTTTTATAAAGCTTGTAGAAAAGAAAATGGTGGAAAAGGGTGTTGAAACAGCTGTAAAATATTTGTTTATAGGTGTAAAAGAACTATTTTTAAAACCATAAAATAATTAATCTAAAGAGGTGATAAAGCTTGAAAATACCATTTGAATTTTCTAGTGATGAAGCACGTAATAAGTGGTTGCTTTATCACTATCTTAAAAAATCCTACACTGATATATGTATAGATGATAAAAAAGCAGAAGAATTAACGGATGAGAGAATATTAGAAAACTCTAAGAATTTGTTTGGTTACCATGGATTAGCATGGCAACTAGGGCAAATAAGCTTAGAGTTTTTTTGTATGTATTTTATGCAAGATATATATCTTCCTAAAGAGGATAATGCTGCAGCTCCATTAGCAACTGTACATGAAGAATTATGGCATGATATACAAGAATCAGTTATTGGCACAGGACCAGAACAACTTGGAAGAGTTTTACCAAGAGGAATTGGAAAATCTGCCTTTGGTACTTTGGGTCCTGCTTGTTGGTGTGTAGCATATAAACATAAAACTTATGTGCTTATATGTTCTGATATAGGAAGTACAGCAGAAAAGTTTATTAAGGATATAAAAGATAATATGATTGATAACCAATATATTGAACAAGCTTTTGGTAAGCTCCTTGATGATAAGAATAGAGATTTTATTTGTAATGCAACTCAATTAGAGTTTATAAATCATACTTTTGTTGAAGCTATATCATCTACTTCTCCAATGAGAGGTAGAAAGTATAAGAATGTAAGGCCCGACCTTATAGTCTTAGATGATTATCAGTCGGAAGATGATTGTAGAACTAATGAAGCAAGGGAAAAAAAGTGGAAAAGATATTCTGATGATGTTAAATTTGCAAAACAAAGACCTTTAAGAAGAAATGGTAAGATTGTAAAAAAAGGTACTGTTCTTATGGCATGGGGAACTCAACAACATAAGGAATGTTTTTATTCCAGGTTAATTAAAACTGCTACTTGGACTTTTAAAAAAGAGAAAGGTATTTTAGTTGATGATGTTATTAATGAGGAAGGACAAAAAGAAAATGGTGTTGATCACTTATTTAATAATGGACTATGGGAAGAATTTAAAAATATCCTTTGCAATTTTAAAAATGATAAAAGACTTGATGATGCTAAAGAGTTTTATTATCAACATGAGCTAGAAATGCAATTTCCTATGTTATGGAGTGAGTTTTGGACTTGCTTAGAATTGGCCCTAGATTATTATGAAAATCCTAATAGTTTCAAGCAGGAAGTACAGGGTGATGTTGATTCTATAGGTGAAAAATGGTTTAAACAAATGCATACTGAAAGTAGAAAAGAAATTGAGAGTCATGAATTCATAAAAACAATGATTTGTGCTGACCCAGCTTCAAGTGGTGGTAAGAAAAATGACTATTCTGCTTTCTTGGTTGGTTCTGAAGCAACTAATGGCTATAAATATGCAAGAAAAGCAGAGTTAGCTAAAATAAATGCAAGGCAAGAGTTTGATAAATATATTGAACATATGATTAAGTTACTCGTTGAATATCCAGAAGCTACTCATATTAGTATTGAAAAAAATACTTTCAATGGAGCTGATGCGAATCAACTTGAAAAAGCTATTAAGGATCATGAAACTTTAAAGTATAGAAATATAACAATAATAAATGAAATGCAGAAAAAAAATAAAGATGATAAGATTTCTACCATAGTTCCTTTCGTAAATCGAGGGGAATTTGTTTTTTGTAGTGAAGATGAGGATTTCATAAATCAATTTATGGACTTTGCAGGACAAAACTATACTCCTCATGATGATGCTGATGACGTTGCTGCTGAATTTTGGTTGAAGATAGATGAGATAAAAACACTTAATAAAATACTATTATTAGATAAAAAATCATTTGGATTATAAAGAGGTGAGAGAGTGAATATAACCGATTTAATAAAAAAGCTATTCAAAAAAGAAATAGGATTAGATTTAAATAATCCAGAACATATGCAATTAGTTAAAAAAGCTTATGGTAGTTATTATGTATTTAAAAATATCTATGACAAAATGTATAGATATTATAAAGGAGATACTGATGCTATAAGAAAATATCTTTTTGTAACTGAAAGATCTAATCTTAAAATTAATGCTAACTATATTAAGAAGTTTATTAAAGAAGAAGTTGCTTATACATTAGGAAATGATATAACTTATGAATCAAGAACCGATAATGTTAATACAATTAAAGATATTGAATATAACACAGCACATTGGGATGAGTTGCACGATACAGATTTAATGAAGTATCTACTTATTTTTACTCAAGTTTATGAGCTGTATTATATTGATGATAATGCTGATTTTTGTAGCAAGATTATAAAACCTACTGAGGGTTATGGGTATTATGATAAAGCTTCAAATAAGATTTTATTTTTTATACATGCATTTAAGAATGATTTTGATTCCATAACAGCATATATTGATGTTTATACTGATGATAAAATATATCATTTTGATAATAAATTCAATGAAATATCTCCTGCAACAAATAATATATTTGGTGAAGTACCTGTAACTATAGGTAAACTTACTGAAGAAGGTTATGATGATAGTCTTTATGGGGACATACGAGGACTCCAAGATGCATTTGAAACTAATTTATCTGATGTAGGAAATGAGATAAGTGATTTTAGAAATGCTTATTTATTGTTTAAAAATGCTCAAGTAGATAAAACCGATATACCAGATATGAAAAAATTAGGAGTTATTCAGTTTCCTACTCAAGGTGGAGATGCAGCATGGCTTATAAAAAATATTAATGATACATTTATTCAAAATACCCTTAACAGATATGAAGATACAATGTATCAGTTAGCTTGTCATATTAATCATAATGAGAAGTTGCAAAGTAATCTTAGTGGTATTACTTTAAGATCTAGATTAATAGTACTTGAAAATAAGTGTAATCTTCAAATTAAAGCTCATAAAAATATTATTAAGAATAGAGTTAGATTCCTGTTTAAGTATTTGGATATCAAGAAGAATCTTAATTATGATTATAAGGATATTAAAACTCTTTATACTCCTAACATACCAAGCGATGATTTGGCTACTTCTCAAATGTTATCCCAAGCACCACAAGGAGTTATTAGTAAGGATACTGCTAGGGGATTATATAGTTTTATAAATAATAAGGTATCTGAAGCTGACAAAGTAAAAAAAGAACAGAGTGAGGAGATTAATCTTAACCCAGGTATTGACTTGTCAAATGTTCATGGTGATATAAATGAGTAAATTTGATGAGATTAATTTTCTTAAAGGCTTATATTTAAATCCTATAATTGATGATATATATGATGAGCAAAAAGAAGATAAAAATGAATTGTTAAGATTTATAGCTAATTTAATATTAATCTACCTGGTAACTAATGATGTTATGAAAATGTCATATAAAGATAAGATTATGGAATTTAATAAAGCTAATAAACTAATTGATAAAATTCTTATTAATGAAGGCAAGTTGGAAAATAATAATTTAACAGATATCCTTAAAAGCATTCCTAAAAAAAGAGATTTTGAGATTAATAAGAAAGAGATTAATAGTATTTTAAATAAAGTTATTGAAGCAAAAACATATTCAGACCGTATTTGGGATAATAAAAATAAAGTAGCTAAGGTCCTTAAAAATGAAGTTAAAAGGCTTATAGATGGTAAAACTTCAGTTAATGACATTAAAGATAAAATAGAAAAAGTCTTCAATGTTAATAAGAATATAAGTAAGAGGTTAGTTGAGCATGAAATATCTAGGGTTAATTCTGAAGTAAATGAAAAATATTTTATTGAGAATGGAATTGATAAGGTTAGATATGTAGCCAAATTAGATAATACTTGTGAAGTATGTTTAAGCTATGATGGAGAGGTCTATAATGTTAATGATGAAGATAGACCTAAGCTTCCAACTCATATTAATTGTAAGTGTTTTTATGCTGTTGCCAATGATGAACGCAGTAATTTACAGCAAGAGCAAATAAAAATAACAAATAAAAATATTGATAATAGTTATACAGTTAATAGAAAATTAGTGAATTCTAAAGAGTATCATGATAAATTTGAAGAAATACCATTAAACAAAAGGACTAGGGAAAGACTGTATATTGAAAGTAAGGCTATATTAGAACACAGAAATAGTACAGAACTTGAAGACTTAGTTATTTTAGATGCTAATACAGGAAACGAAATTGTATCTAATAAGACAAGTAATAATACTTTTAAAACTGGCTTAACTAAAGAAGATTATGGAAAAGTTATTAATCATAATGGAGAGTTAATTTTATTACACAATCATCCAGGTGGTGGTAGGCTATCAGGTTCAGATATTATATCAATGTATAAGAATAACAATGTAAAGATGTCTGTAGTAGTAGCACATGATGGGAGTTTGCATTATATATTTAATATGTATAGAAAAATAAATATTGAAGAATTTTACAATCTGTCATATAATGAATATAAGAAACAAGGATATCCTGTTAATATAGCTAAACTTAAAGCAACTGATGATTTATATGAATCAAATTTGTTTACTTATATAGTAAAATAGGAGAGTGATTAAGTTGGGTAAAGATGAATTTTTAATACATGATGATAGACAAGATAATTATCCAGAAGAAAAAGAATTCACAGAAACTGATGAAAAAAAGCTTGATGAAATGAGAAAGAAAATAAAAGATAGAAAAAATAAAAAGTAAAAGCACTTGCTAAGGAAAAATAGTAGGTGCTTTTATTATACCTAAAATTATAAAATTCTAGGAGTGTGAGTATATGAAGAGTGAAGAATTGCATAATTTAAAAGTTGTAGGAGGAAAGATAAAATTAGATGATTTTGATTTAAAAGGTGTGACTGATTATGATTTAAAATGCTCCGCGTTGGGAACAACGGAGCTTACTTTAAAGATTATTGTTAATTCAAATGTGTTTGTTAATTAAAGATGTTGCAACAGATACGGCTACTTTTGATAATATATC
The DNA here is from genome assembly GCF_900141845.1 of Clostridium cavendishii DSM 21758. Lineage (GTDB taxonomy): Bacteria > Bacillota > Clostridia > Clostridiales > Clostridiaceae > Clostridium_AG > Clostridium_AG cavendishii. The sequence goes on from NZ_FQZB01000016.1 coordinate 129,069, forward strand.
TAGTGAAAAGGAGCCAACTTTAGTAGCAACTTCTTTGGTTTTTGACCAATTTGTATCGGATCTTATATTAGATAAAAATTCATGACCGGAAGGAGATAAGTCTCTAACATAGAAACTTCCGCCTAAAATCCATTCAACTTTGGTTACAAGTCCTGAAAGTTCACATTGATTAATATGGTAAAAAATCTCTTCTTGTGAATACTTGTTTAATTTATCATAAGATGAATTTTCATTATATGACATGGAAGTACTAAAATCAGTATTTTCTTCAACAGTTAATAAAATATCTCTTATACAATCAGGATTTAGTTTCAAAATAAACACCCCCTTTTAACAAAATATTACCATAATATATGAGAGGGGACAAATTATAAATGAAAGTCTTAGAAAAATCTAAGGCTTTTTATTATGCTCAAAACGTCTTGTGGGCTCTTTAGTGTACAAGGGGTGTAAATATATTAAATAGTAAAAATAAAGCATGTCCTAAGTCGTATAACGGTTTAGGGGATAGGAGGAAAAATGTTAAAGAAAGATTTATTAAAATTAATTGAAAGTGCTGGTGAGGATCAGGATATTGATGAATTAGTAAAAGATAGTGATTTAGCTAAGTCACTACAAGCTAGTGGACTTACCTTAGAAGCTTTTAAGGAAAAACTTAAAAATGATAAGGACTTTAAAGCTTACATTGAAAGTGAAAATGATAAATATCACAATAAGGCTTTAAAGACTTGGAAAGAAAACAATTTAGAAAAAGAATTAGATCCATTTATACAACAAAAGTATCCGGATTTAGTTACGGATCCAGTTCAAAAGAAGGTTTTAGAGTTAGAAAAACAATTAGCAGATGAAAAGGCCGCTAATGCAAAAAAGGATTTATTAGCTGAAGCTATAAAGTATGCTGCTGATAAAAAATTACCTACTAGCATTATTGAAAAATGTTTAGCTGAGGACTTTGATAAAACAAAGGAAATTATCGATTCAATTGCTACTGACTGGTCAAAAGGAATAGAAACAATTACGACAGAAAAAATGAAATCAAATAGTTATGTACCTGGTAATGGTCCAGATGGAAAACCAGTAAGTATTGGTGCTTCAATAGCAGCACAAGCAAATGGAAATAAAGTGGAAGGTGCTCCTAATCCATGGGGCAATGATAAATAAGGAGGAAAATTTTTATGTATTGGAAAAAAGAAACTTATAAAACAGATATGGAGATATTAGCAACTGAAGCTAATTTAGTTACTTTCAGTGGAACAGTTAAATCTGCTAATATTACTCCGGATGAGCATGGTAGAAAATATGTCACAGCTGGCAGCTTAATGGATGCTACAGGAGTAGTAGTTACAGTAAATGGGGATGCTCTTACAGGTACTCCAGTAGGAATATTGTACAAAACAGTAGATGTTACTAAAGGCGATATGCCTTGTAGCTTAGTTGTAGAAGGTTATTTAAGAGCTGATAGAGTATTAGCTGGATTATCAGATAAAGTAGTATCTGCAATAAAATCAGCTTTACCAAATATAAAATTTAGATAGGAGATGGAATTATGCCAAGAGTAGATGAAGTTTTTAACACACAGGAATTAATAAATTATTACAAAGAAAGAAAAGTAATACCAATGTTAGGGGAAGCTTTATTCCCAGAAAGAAAGATTCAAGATATTGAATTTGATATGATTTTAGGAGCTGGAGGACTACCAGTTAGTGCCTCAGTTCATGCTTTAGATACACAAACTCAATTAGCATCTAGACAGGCTATAGAAAAGGGGGCTGCATCTTTAGCACTTATAAAAAGAAAAATTAAGATTACTGAAAAAGATATAATTAAAGTTCAGAATCCAAGAAATGATGCTGAATTAGCATTTGTATTGGGTCAACTTTATAATGATTCTGAAAAAATGCTTGAATCAGTAAAAGTAAGAGTTGAAGCTATGAGAATGGAAGTACTTTCGTCAGGTTTTTTAAAGATTGAAGAAAATAATGTAAAGGTTACTTTAGATTATGGTGTTCCAGATACTAATAAAAAGCCTTTTGATTGGAGTGATACTTCTAAGTCAAAACCACTTGATGATTTAGATACTCTAGCTACTGCAGTTGAAACAGCTTCTGGTTATAGACCAACTAGAGCTTTAACTTCTAGAAAGATTGTGAAGTCAATATGTAATAATACAAGTGTAAGAAAGGCTGTATTTGGAACAAATTCAGATAAGGTTGTTACATTAGCTCAATTAAATGATTTATTATCACAAATGGATTTACCACAAATAGCTATTTATGAAGGAAAGTATAAGGTTGAAACAGCTACAGGATATGATACTAAGAGATACTTCCCAGATAATGTTATTAGTATGTTTGGAGATGAAAGTTTAGGTGAAACTATATATGGGTTAACTGCTGAAGAAATAAAACTTATAGGTGATGGCAAAATGGATATGGCTGCAATGGTAGGCAATATATTTGTAGGAACATATACGGATATAGATCCAGTTGGTGAATATACTAAGGCAGTTGCTACGGCTTTACCAACATTACTTCATGGTTTAGAAGTTGGATTAGGAACTATAACCGTATAGGATGTGAATTTAAATGACTTTGGATGAAAAGTTGAAAATCTTGTATAAAGTAACTGATTTAGAGGTTCTTAATATATACAAAGATATGGCCTGTGATTCTGTTAAGTCATATCTAAATATTGAAGATACTAATGAAAATATATATAAGAAATATGAAAGTGCATTAATAGAAATTATAGGTAATAAGATTAAGTCTGAAAATAATAATGGAGTAAAAAGCTATACTGCTTCTAAAATGAGTATAACTTATGAGGAAAGTAGTGCTTTTATAATTACTGATAAGATTAAAACCTTATTACCTGTTCCATTTGTAAAATTGATGGGGTGATTTTATGAAGTTAACATTTCCTAAGTGGATTTTAAATACTTCAATTAAAGTTTATGAGACATTTATAAATGAAGATGGGGAGCCTGTAGAAAAATTAATTTATGATGGATTGTCAAATTATAATGAGGAAAGTAGACAAGTATTGGATGCTAAAAAGAATTTAATATCTCTTAGCGGCTCAATTATTATAGAAGGTGATATTTGTCCAGTTAAATTACTTGAAGGATATATTAAGATTGGTGAAATTAAAAAGGATATTTATAAAGTAACTAAACCTAAAAATCCAGATGGTAGTGTATTTTCAACGGAGATAGATTTATTATGATTAATGTTAAAGTTGAAATATTTGAAGATAAAATAAATGAACTTATACAGGCTCAAAAAATGTCTATTGAAAGTACTACTAATGATGTTTTAGAAGATATAAAGACTTCAGCAGTAGTTCCATATGATACTGGAAATTTACAAGATAGCTCTAGTGTTGATTTATCAGCTTTAGATAATGGAGTTACTCATATATATTTTGATACTCCTTACGCTAGGCGCTTATATTGGCATCCTGAATTTAATTTTCGTAGAGATAAAAATGCTAATGCACAAGGCAAATGGATGCAGGACTATGTTGATGGTGAAAAAGTAGAATTTATAAAAGAAAAATTTAAAAATCACTTAAAAAGTAATGCGAAAGGATTGATAAAATAATGCTTTTAAGTGAAGTAAGAGAATGGTTAAAAACAAAGATAGAATGTCCGCAATGGTATGCAGGTAAGATTGATGGAAGTAAAGAGCAATGCATAGGACTATATAATATTATGGGCCCTAATCCAAATTTAGCCTTAGGTGGAATAAGTAATATAAGCTATTCAACTAAGGCTATTTCTATACTTGTACATTGGGGTAAAAACAATAATATAGCAGAGCAGAAAGCACAGGATGTATATAATGTTCTGTTCGGACAAAGTGCCATTATCGGTGGCAAAAGGGTTATAAATTTTGATATGAGAACTTCTGAACCAATAGGAGTTGGTACAGATAGTAATGGTGTCTTTGAATATGTAATAGAAACAGTAATATATTATGAAAGGTAGTGATTTTAATGCCAGGATTTACAGGTGTATTTCCAGTATTTAATATTCAATTTAAAATAGGAATCAAAGGATTAGCAAGTACAGAGGCTGATATGGTAACCATAGCTGATATGGAATCATTCAGTACAAAAATAGACGGTAAGGCTGAAACGTGGACTTCATTTAGTACGTCTGGATGGGAAAGGTCGTTAATGACAAGTAAAGCATTTTCAGTTGATTTAAAAGGAAAAAGAAATGTAGGTGATCCAGGTAATGATTATGTTGCTGCAACTGCATGGAAAGATGGATTAGACTGTAGCACAAAAGGACAGATTTTGTTTCCAGATGGTGCTAAAGTAGATTTTAATTGTGTAATAGATGTTAAAAATGTTGGTGGTGGAGATGCTAAGAACGTTGCACCGCTTGAATTTGAATTAAAAGGTGATGGTAAACCACAATATACCCCAGCACCAAAAACAGTTTAGGAGGAATTAAGGAATGGCTAAAGTTTATAATATAATGGATAGGCTTACAAATGATAAACCAGTAATTAAAATAGACAATGAACATGAATATACAGTGAACAATAGTAAGAATCAAGCAATATTTATTAAGCAACTTTCTGATGATGAGAAGTTAGATGACTTTGAGAAGATAGATAAAATAATCGAAGCAAGTCTTGGTAAAGAGGCTCTGGATTATATAAACAGTCTTAAACTATCCGTTAAAGCTACTAATACAATTATTAATACAATAATGGCAGCTTTAAATGAAGTTGAGCTTGAAGAAATAGAACAGGAAGCAGTTAAACAAGCGAAAGGTTTTCGGAAGAGATAAATGGTATGATCTTGTTGAGGATTGGGGGCTTATAGAAGCCTCCTTTACAGCTCAGTATGGCATAAGGTTGAGAAGCGAAAATGATATGTCTTGGAGTGAATTCTGTACCCTCCTATCAGGTATAATGGCTAAAACCCCTCTAGGTCAAATAGTTAGTATTAGGTCAGAAGAAAACGAGGATATGCTTAAAAACTTTACTCAAGAGCAACATAAAATTCGTAATGATTGGAGAAATAGGAATAATACTATATGTGATATGACCGACGAAGAAAAGGCAGAAGAAGTGAGAAAAGTACAAGAAATATTTGCAAAAGCATTTGGATAGCACTTAGATAAATCTAGGTGCTTTTTCTATATAGAAAGGAGGTATTTTATGAGTGATAGTGTAGGAAAGATTACGTTAGATTTAGAAATTGCAAGTGATATAGGAAAACAAATAAATGCAATAAGTAATTCAATGGGTAAAAATTTGAAAGATACATTAAATAACTCTTTTAAATCTTCTTTTGATGGTATAAATAAGAGTGCTAAAGATAACCTTAATAGTGTTAATAATACAATGAAAAGTATGTTGTCTAGGATGAAAGATTCTACAAGTAAAACTCTTTCGTCAGCGTTTGCTGCTATGAAAAAAATTAAGTTGCCAACTCCAAAGTTTCCTGAAGTTAAAATCCCTAAGCCTAAATTATCTAATGTATCTAAAACTATAGGAACTAGAGGGCCACCAACCACTAACAAAGAAATTTTAAAATCTCAGATTGAAGGTGTAGAAAGAACATTAGACAACACTAATGCTAAAATAGAGCAACAACAAGCTAAACTTGCTGGGCTTAGAGAAGAATATAATAATACTTTTAATCAAGCTAGGAAAAACAAACTAGAGGAACAAATATTAAAAACAGAAGAAGCTATAAATAAGCTGATAGCTACATCTGATAAGTTAGGTTTTAAATTAGCTGATTTGGATTCTGAATTTAAAAAGTTAGGTGCATCACCTAGGATAGCTAATGCAGAAACTACATCGTTAACGAATAAAACAAAAGCTTTTACTTCTAATGCAGGTAAAGCAGGTAATAGCACCAAAGGATTCTCACAAGCTTTAAAACAGCTAGGATTTGGAGCTAAAACAACTGGAAACAATTTTAGAGGTGCTTATGGTGGAGCTAGTATGTTTTTTAGTTCTCTTTTTAAATGGGGGATGGTATTTCCACTTATAATAAAAGGAATAACTTCTATGGCAAAGTCAATTGGTGAAACATTTATGACTAACCAACAGTTTGCTAATTCATTAGCTCAAATAAAAACTAATTTAATGGTTGCTTTTACACCTATCTTCTATGCGGTTCTTCCAGCAGTGAATGCTTTAATGAGTGCATTATCTACTATAACTACCTATATAGCTATGTTTACAAGTGCATTATTTGGTAAAACATATCAAGCTAGTTATCAAGCAACTCAAGGATTAATTAATGCAAAAGAAGCTATGGGTGATTATGGAACAACGGCTAAAAAAGCGGGTAAAGACGCAAAAGGTGCACTTGCTGGATTTGATGAAATTAATGTTCTAGCTAAAAATAAACATGATGGTGATAGTGGTGGAGGTGCTAAAAGTAAAGTTCCTAAACTAGTATCTCCTGGTATAAATACAGCCCCAACATCTGCTGCTGGAAAATCAGTTGAAGCTATGCTTAATAATTTAAAGGCAGTTATGGCTACTTTATTTAATCCATTAAAGGCAGCTTGGCAAAAAGATGGTTCTAGTGTTATGTCTGCATTTAAACAAGCTATTGATGGAACTAAAAATACACTAAAGCATTTATATGAAGTGTTAAAGACACCGCCAGTACAGCTATTTATAGAAAATGTAGCTAGAATAGGATTAGCGTTAGTTAAACTAGCATTGTCGATTTATAATAATTTTATATTACCTATGACAAATTGGTTTATATCGAAGATTCCAGGATTAGCTAATGGGTTAAATCCTTTGTTAGAAAAAATAAGAGTTGCAATAGAATATGTTTCAGGCAATAAGAATTTATTAACTGTTATTTGTAGCGCTATTTTAGGTGTTATAGCTGCTATTAAGGCATTAGAGTTCTCTTTAATAGTTGTAAGTTCTATTAAAAATTTAGGGATTGCATTGAATGTATTAGCTACTAATCCTATTGTTTTAGTAATAGCAGGTATAGCGGCTCTAGTTATTGGATTTACTGCACTTTATGCATCTAATGAAAAATTTAGAGAATGTGTTAATAATTCGTGGAACAAAATTAGTAAAACTATTGATGATTTTTTTAATAATACATTAAAACCTTTAGGTGAATATTTTATTAATGGATTTGTTAACCCTATCATAGGAGCTTTAGTATCAACAATGTTGCCTATTTTTAAAGATATATTTAATAATTCAGGTAAAATATTAAATGATTTTTTGAATTTAATAGTATCAACATTAACTAATGTAGTAGGTATTGTTAGCCCATGTTTGGAATTATTAAAGAAAATACTATTAGATTTTTTAAATATAATTAAAAATTTATGGGATAAGTATGGTATTGATTTATTAAATAATGTTTCTAATTTTCTTAAGGGATTAAAAGAAACTTTACAATTGCTATGGGATAATGTTTTAAATCCAATAATTAAACCATTCTTAGAAATGTTATCTTGGTTATGGGATAAGCATCTTAAGGGATTAGTGAAACAAGTTGGTGAGTTTGTATTAAAGTGTGTTAATGGAGCTTTAGAGCTGTACAATGGATTTATTAAACCACTTGTAGATTGGCTTGTGATTACATTAGGACCTACTTTTTCAAATATTATAAAATTTATCATTGATTTGTTTGGTACTTTTATTGCTAATATATCTGACATTGTAAAATCGATTCTAAAAATATTAGGTGGAATAATAGATTTTATAGTTGGTGTTTTTACTGGAGATTGGAAAAAAGCATGGCGTGGAGTAATTGATGCTTTTTCTGGTATAGCTGATTTAATAGGTGGAATATTTAAAGCTGCTTTAAATGTAACTATAGATGTTATAAATTTTGCAATAAAGGCGGTTATTGAAGGAATTAACGGATTAATACAAGGAGCAATTTATTTAATTAATAGAATACCCGGGGTTGATATTAACTTAAATCCGATAAAAGCCCCTCATATATCAAAGTTAGCGACAGGAGGGGTTATAGATAGTCCGACCTTAGCTATGGTAGGGGAAGCTGGAAAAGAGGCTGTTGTTCCGCTTGAGAATAATACAGGGTGGATTGATAAAGTTGGTAGTGTAGTAGCTAGTGCTGTTTTAGCAGCAATACAGTTTAATACACAATCAAGTAATAATTCAAATAACAACACAGGAGATAGTGTATTTCAATTAGACGGAACCACGTTTGCAAGGTTATTTAAGCCTTATGCAGATGCTGAAAATCAAAGAATTGGTAATAGTATGATAATACAAACAAAATAGGGAGTGAGGTAAGATGATTAAAATAAATGGAGTAGTTTTACCTGCTCCTACTGATTATCAAGTATCTATAAATGACATTTCTAATGCTGAAAGAAACGCTAACGGAACTATGATAATAGAAAGAATAGCAACAAAAAGAAAGTTAGAATTAGCATGGAAGTTCTTAAGTAAAGAAGATCTAAGTAGACTACTTAATTTAGTAAGCCCTGTATTTTTTAAAGTGGAATATATAGACCCTCAGGATGGCGGAGTAAGAAATGGTACTTTTTATGCTGGAGATAGAAGCGCAGGGGCTTTAGACTTTATAAATGGTAATATTAGATACAAAGATGCTAAATTTAATTTAATAGAGAGGTAGGTGGGTGAATTGATAAATGTAAGCAAAGAGTATAAAAAGTCAGTTTATGCACCTATTAGAAGTTGTAAAGCTAGAATTAAATTTAAAATATTAGATTATAAGGCTTATAAAAATATAAAAAAGGTTAGTAGTAGAGCAGAAATAAGCAGAGAAAACCAATTAACTAATAATATAAGAATACCTAATTTAAAATATGCTACATTTGAAAAAGATTTTTTTAAGTTAGATGGAAGTTTTAATATTCCACCTAAAAGAAATGAGGGTAATGTTGAAATTGGATGGCTTAGTGAGAATTTATGTGATGATAAATATATATTTAGCATTCCTGAAAAAATAGAATTAGAGTTTGAAACTGAAAGAAGCTCAATGGGGATTACAATATATTTTGATGTACTTAATGAAGAGTATGCTACAGACTTTGATATAGATTTTTATTCAGCAAATAATACTTTAATAAGTCATGATAGTATAAGTAATAATACTTTAATAAAA
>NZ_FQZB01000028.1 GCF_900141845.1 Clostridium cavendishii DSM 21758
AGTTTCTGTTCATTTTCATTATTAGAATCTATTTTTTCTTCATATATACGTTCAATAACATTGGATTCCTCATAATTATTTAAATCAAATTTATTTCTATAATTCTCTTCCTTATTCGTCTTAGCATATTGCTTAGCATATTTTATTGCTGTATCATAAGCCTCTCTAAGTCTTTGATATCCTTCTGGATCATCTTCTGGATGATGTATTTTAAGTTTCTTTGCATAGGCTTTTTTTATGTCAGACGTTTTTGTAGTAGGTTCCAAATCTAGTATGTCCCATATTTCCATAGTAAGACTCCTTTTAACATAATATGGTCAATAGTACCTCTTAAAATTCTTCAATTTCCTTAAGTCTATTTTTTAACTCTTCTCTTGCTTTACTTATTATTTTATTATCTTGTGTTTGCAAGGCTTGTTCAAAGCTTATCAATAATGCTGATATGTACTTTCTTTTTTCTCCTAAAGATTCTTCATACATTCTTTCCCCTTGAGCTAATATAAGTCTATTCTCCATTCTATCTCTTGGATGTATTTTTAAATCCTTTAGGTTCTCTAAAATCGCATCTATTTCCTCTTTTGTTAGACTACCAGGACTATTTTCAATAACCATACTCTCCTTCTTTTTAGTTAATGCATCTATAACTTCAACCTCTAAAAGACCATTTATATCATAAGTATATCTTACATCTATTGCTTTTTCTTCCCTTGGTCTTCTACCAAAATCAAATTTTAACTCTCCTAAAAAAAGATTATTACAAACTTTACGGCTTTCACCTTGATAAACTTTTATATTAATTATTCTTTGTTTTTTATGAACCGCATATAACCTTTCAACCTTACTAACTGGAATAGGAGTATTTCTTTCTATTAAAGGTAAAAAATACCCATCTTCAAAACTACCATTTTCCAATGACTCTACCACTTCAACTCCTAATGTGAATGGACAAACATCTGTTAAAATGACCTCTTTAAACATTGACTTTCTTGCTTTAAGTCCACCTTGTATAGCAGCCCCTAAGGCAACTGTCTCATCAGGATTTATATTGCAAAATGGTATTTTACTAAAGATTTTGCTTACAACACTTCTTATAATAGGCATTCTTGTTGCTCCACCTATAAGTATTATATTATCTAAATCTCTTGTCGATAACTCTGCATCTTTTAAAGCTCTTTCTATTGGTGCTTTTATTCTAACTATTAACTCATTAAAAATAGCTTCAGATTGATTTTTTGTTATCTCTACCTTTAATTTTTCTTCATTTAGCATAACTTCCATGGTTGATTCATTTTTATATGACAACTCTTTTTTGCACTTTTCAGCTTGCTTATTTATTTGTGATAATTCTTTCTTATTTAATTTATCTGATTGTAAGTTGTTTTTTTCTAAAAAATAATTAACTAATAAATTATTAAAATCTTCTCCTCCTAGATAATTATCTCCAGCTATCGATTTAACTTCAATAACCCCTTCGAACATTTCTAGTATAGATATATCAAATGTACCTCCACCTAAATCAAAAACTAAAAACTGAGATTCATCTTCATTTTGAATTCCATATGCTAAAGCTGCTGCTGTTGGTTCACTTATTAATCTTTCTACTTTAAGTCCTGCAAATTCTGCTGCCCTTTTAGTTGCCTTTCTTTGAGCATCATTAAAATATGCTGGTACGCTTATAACTGCCTCTGTTATATCTTCCTTTAAAAAAGCTTCTGCATCAGCCTTTAAAGAAGATAATATAAAAGAAGACAATTCCTCTGGAGAAAAGCTTAAGTCTCCAAGATTAAATTTTTTCTTTGTTCCCATGAACCTTTTAAAATTTGAAACAGTTCTACCTGGATGTGTTATTAACCTTTCTTTAGCCACCTTACCAACTAAAATTTCACCATTATCATCTACTCCTACTACTGATGGAGTAATATTTTCACCTAAGACATTAGGTATTAACTTAGCTCCATCTTCATTTAAGTATGCCACCAAACTATTTGTTGTTCCTAAATCTATTCCTATAATAGCCATAACTTTACATCTTCCCCTCTTTAATAGCTTAATTTTTCCCTATATTCCATTTGTTTATCGTTTATCAGAAATTCCATATATTTTCTTCATATATAAACTTTTTTATTTCTTATATTTTTATATCAAACTTCATCTAGACGTCCCTAATAAAACTCCTTTTAACAAATTACGGTTTTCTATATTTATTTTACCATCATATTTTATTTTTTCAATAAAAAGCCTCATAACAAAAAAGAATCTATTTCTAAACATTTATTATAAATGCCTCGAAATAGATTCTAAAATATTATTTATTTAAATTTTATTGTATTATCAGGCTTACAAGACCCTGAACATCCCGAACAGCCACTACTACAACATTTACCTTCTTTTTTATCTTTATATGTTTTATATGCTATAAAAGCAATTATTCCAAAGACTACTGTACCAACTATAAATGTAGCCATACTAACCCCTCCTTATGCGCTAATTTTATCTAAATTTTCTTTTTTTACTTTATTAGGCTTTGCTTTATATGGTCTAAATAGTAAATATATAAATCCAACTAATAATAATATAGCTACTGCTGTACCGATTCCAAATCCATTTCCACCAAATACTAATGCTAATTGATAAAAAACTAATGCAACTGCATATGCTAAACCTGTTTGGTATAAAAGAGCTATCCAAGTCCACTTAGCACTTCCCATTTCACGTCTAATTGCACCTATCGCAGCAAAACATGGAGCACATAATAGATTAAATATTAAGAATGAATATGCTGATAATTGAGTAAATGAAGCTTGTAAACTACCCCATACTTCAGAACCATTTTCTGCAACTTCTTCAAATCCATATAAAACACCAAAAGTACCAACTACATTTTCTTTTGCAATTAATCCTGTAATAGTAGCTACAGCAGCTTTCCAGTCTCCCCAACCAAGAGGACTAAAAATTGGAGCTATAACATTACCAAGAGTAGCTAAAATAGAATCTTTAGTTTCTACCATTTCAAGAGACCAGTTAAGACTACTTAAGAACCATATAACAACACTAGCAAGTAAAATTATAGTACCAGCTTTTCTAATAAATGATTTTGCCCTATCCCACATATGAATAAGTACACCTTTTGCACTTGGAACATGATACTTAGGTAATTCCATAACAAATGGAGCAGGTTCTCCAGCAAAAGAATTTGTTTTCTTTAATATTATTCCTGAAAGTATAATCGCTGCTATACCAATAAAATATGCAGATGGAGCTACCCAAACTGAATCCTCAAATAACGCACCAGCTATTAAAGCTATTATAGGCAATTTAGCTGAACACGGTATAAAAGTAGTAGTCATGATAGTCATTTTTCTATCAGATTCATTTTCAATAGTTCTAGATGCCATTATTCCTGGAACTCCACAACCTGTTCCTATAAGTATTGGAATAAATGATTTCCCTGAAAGACCAAATTTACGGAAAATTCTATCCATTATAAACGCTATACGTGCCATATAGCCGCAATCTTCTAAAATCGCAAGACATAAAAACAATACCATCATTTGTGGTAAAAATCCAAGTACAGATCCTACCCCTGCTATAATACCTTTAACTATCAAAGAAACTAACCATTCTGCAGTTCCTATGGAATTTAAAAATCCTTCTACAGCTGGAGGAACTACATCTCCAAACACTACATCATTTACCCAGTCAGTCATACCAGTTCCTATTGTAGAAATTGACAAATAATAAACTAAAAACATAATGCCTGCAAATATAGGTAAAGCTAAAATTCTATTTGTTACAATTCTATCTATTTTATCAGAAGTAGTTAATCCAGATTTGTTCTTCTTAACTATGCATTTATTAGTTATTTTACTTATGTATGTATAACGTTCATTGGTTATTATACTTTCTCCATCATCATCTAAGTTATCTTCACATTCAGTTATTATAGTCTTTATTTTTTCCTTAGCTTCATTTGAAAGATTCACTTCATCAATAACTTTTTCATCATTCTCAAATAACTTTATAGCATACCAACGTAAGTGTTCTTTACTAATTTGATTTTGAATTTCTTTCTCAATAGAAGTTAATGTTTTTTCAACCTCTTCTGAAAAAGTATGTTGTGGTACTACTTTAATATGTGCTTTAGCTAATTCTACAGCTTTGTTTACTACTTCTTTACACCCCTCACCTTTTAAAGCTGAAGTCTCTATTATAGTACATCCCATATGCTTGCTTAACTTTTGCATATCTACAGAGTCTCCATTTTTTCTAAGTATATCAACCATGTTAAGTGCTATCACAACAGGAATTCCAAGCTCTAAAAGCTGAGTTGTTAAATATAAATTTCTTTCAATATTAGTACTATCTACTATATTTATAATAACATCTGGTGTTTCATTAAGAAGATAATTTCTTGTTACAACCTCTTCTAATGTATATGGTGAAAGCGAATAAATACCCGGTAAATCTATAACCTTTATCCCCTTATGTTCTCTTAATTTTCCTTCTTTTTTCTCTACAGTTACTCCTGGCCAATTACCTACGTATTGTGAACTACCAGTTAAGTAATTAAACATAGTAGTTTTACCGCTATTAGGATTACCTGCTAGAGCTATTTTAATATTTTCCATTCTTTATTTTCCCCCTTAAAACGAATCTAAGCTTCATTTATTCTACTTCTATCATTTGAGCATCTGCTTTACGGATTGTTAGTTCATAATTTCTAACATTTACTTCTATTGGATCTCCAAGTGGTGCAAGCTTACGAACAAAAACTTCAACCCCTTTAGTTATTCCCATATCCATAATCCTTCTTTTTACAGCTCCCTCCCCATGAAGTTTTACTACTGTTGCTTTTTCTCCACACTTAATATCTTTTAATGTTGTCATAATTTAATGCCTCCCTAAACAATAATTCTGTTAGCCATACTTTTATCTATAGCAATTCTTGTATCTTTTACATTTATTATCAAATTACCAGCAAGTTCTGATATAACAATAACGCCTTCACCTTCTACAAAGCCTAATCTTTCAAGAAACTGACGAGTATTATCTCTACCTGTTATCTTTTTAATATAATTTTTTTCTCCAGCCTTAGCCATTGACAATGTCATATTATCTCCTCCTCAAATATAATTTTTTAACAATCTAAATTATTATATTTATATTACTTGCATTCAATTTATTTATAGCAAAAGTTTACTCATTTGATAACAAATATCATTATCACAATATAATACTATCACAATTGAAATTGATTTTCAAGTTCTTTTGTTAAAAATTTATTCATCTCACCTGTTATTATCTGATATCACCTTTTATTCAGCTTTCTATAAATAGATGGGGAGATTCTTTCACGTTCTTTAAAAACCATAGAAAAATAACTTTGATTTTTAAATCCACAAAGATCTGAAACATATGCTAAAGAATAATCTCCTTCTTTAAGTAACTCTTTACTTTTTTTAAGCCTTTGATTGTTTATATAAGAAGTTATTTTTTCTCCAGTAGCTTCTACAAATAAAGTTGATAAATAATTTTTAGATAAGTGCACTTGCTTTGATAATAAATCTAAACTTAAATCTTCTTGCAAATTTTCTTTTATATATGTCATAACTTTTCTAACCACAAAATTCTTGCAACTATAATTATTTTTTCTTAAAATTTTATCTATTTCTATTAAATATTCCTTTCCTAACTCATATATATTTATAAATTTCTCCACTTTATTTAATTTTTCTAGATACAAACTACATGTAATCCTTAAACTATTACAAGTTTTTTCTTCATCTAATAGTCCCCTAGAAGTTGCAACCATTAATATAATAATATTTCTTTTTAAAGCATCTCTAGCATCAACCTCTATTAAATCATTAAATAGACATACCCTATAAGATTTTTCATAAATCTCTAATACTTTATCAATTTGTCCACTTCTTAACTTCTCCCTTATTAAATCCTCTACTAAAAATTGTTGATTTTGTTTTGAATTTATCATAAAACTTCTCGCCTTTCTTATTTTTTATAAAAAAATAGGTAGATTTCTAAAAACTAATTTTTCTATACCATTATAATATTAATTGAGAATGATTATCAAGTTATTTTTTAAAAAACTATTAGGAGGTAAATTTATGAAAAATTTAGCAATAATTTATTGGAGTGGTACAGGTAATACAGAAGAAATGGCAAAATTAATAGAGCAAGGTGCTATTAATGCGGGTGCTAAAGTAAATATTTTAACAGTTGACAAAGCTACTATAGAAGATTTCAAAAATGCTGACGTGGTTGCACTTGGATCACCATCTATGGGTGTTGAAGTTATAGAAGAAAGTGAAATGGAACCTTTTGTAGAATCTATTGAATCCTTAGTATCAGGAAAAAAACTTGGCTTATTTGGATCTTACGGATGGGGTACAGGTGAATGGATGGAAAATTGGGTAGAAAGAATGAATAACTGTGGTGCAGACGTTTTAGATGATGGCTTAATAATAAACGGTATGCCTGAAGGTGCTGATTCCGATTTATGTATTAATTATGGTAAAAATTTAGTTAAATAAATAGAAAAATTATTTTATTTATTTAGCTTAATACATGTAATACAAGGAAAAAGGAAAAGCTAATAAAGTAAATTTCAAAAATAACTAAGGAGGATTTTTATGATAAGATTTTTTGATAAACTAAATGATCTAAATGATACAGAATATATGAAAAGACTTGTTACTTATTTAATAGCTCCTGTACTAACAGGCATAAAACCTTCATCTACAATTACACTAAATGATGAAAAAAGAAAATTATGTTCTAGATTTTTAGAATATGGAGATGAGTTTATCAAAAGTCTTGATTTGAACTATAAAATCATGAAAACTTCTCCTAAAGGTATTGTAATTCTAGTTTATAATAAGTCACAACTTGAAAAATATATATATATTAATAAAAATAAACAGTTTTTATGTAAACTTGGTTACGGACAAGATTTTTCTTTAGAAAAATGTTTAAGCTGTCTAAAAACTAAATTTGAAGCTTTAGAATTTCCTCATGAAGCTGGAGTTTTCTTGGGCTTTCCCCTAGAAGATGTTATTGAATTCATGAATAATAATAAAAACTTCCTATGTTCTGGGTATTGGAGAGTTTACCATAATGAAAATTCTGCAAGAGAGCTTTTCAGACTTTATGATAAATCTAAAGAGTTAGTGGCAAATTGTATATTAGAAGATTTAAGTCTTCTTGATATAAAAAATACATTATATAATATTTATGTTAACGAAACCTTGGTAAATATTGCGATTTAATCCCCCATAAGCATTATAGCTGACCCCTTTAATGCTTAGATAAAAAATACACTAGAGTAAAGTATACTGCCATTTACTTTGCCCTAGTGTATTTTTATGATATTTTGCATAAAGTCTGTTATAATTATTAAGGAAATTATTATAAATACTTATCTTGGTGGTCTAACACACAAGATATTATAAGGAGTTGATTTTTTGAAAAATAAAACTTTTATTGCAGATGCTTCATTACTACTTGTAGCAATATTATGGGGATTTAGCTTTACTTTGTGTAAAAATGTTTTATCACTTGTTAGTCCTTTTTATATGTTATTTTTTAGGTTTATAATAGGCTTTATATTTCTATCTATAATATTTCATAAAAAGTATAAACTTCTAAATTTGAAAATCTTAAAACAAGGAATAATTCTTGGAGTATTTTTATTTGCTGGGTTTGCTTTTCAAACTGTAGGACTAGTTTATACTACTGTAAGTAACAATGCTTTTTTAACTGCTATTTATGTTATAATTGTTCCTTTTCTATATTGGTTTATCCATAAAGAAAAACCAAATTTCTCCTTATTTATAGCTTGTATATTATGTATAACAGGAATAGGTATTTTAACATTAAATAATGGTATTATATCTATTAATCTAGGTGATTTCTTAACTATTTTATGTGCCATATTCTTTGCGCTTCAAATAGCTTTTTTAGGTCCTTTTACTAAAGATGCTGACCCTATACTCTTAACTATTATACAGTTTGCTACAAACGCAATTTTAGCTTTCATTTTTAATTTATTTAACGGCTATCCAAAGCTTATACCTTCTAATGATTCAATATGGCAATTATTATACATAGCTATTTTTGCAACTATTCTAGCCTTTTTAATACAAAATATAGCTCAACGCTATACCAAATCAACCCATGCAGCTTTAATTCTATCTACAGAATCATTATTTGGAACAATATTTGCAAGTATATTTATTAACGAAGCAATAACTACTAAAACAATAATAGGGTTTTGCTTTATATTTGTATCAATTATTCTTACAGAAATAGAACTTCCATTTATCTCAGGAATAAATTCTAAAATAAAATCACACTTTATTAATAAATAATATTCTTTTAAAAGAGGTGTATATTATGAAGGAATGGCCCAAACCAACTTTATTAATCTCAAAATGCTTAAATGATCATAAATGTAGATATGATGGTTCAAGTGCTACCTCTGATACATTTAAAACCCTACTTCCCTACATAAATATTATAGAGGTTTGTCCCGAACAAGATATTGGACTTGAGACTCCAAGAGAGGCTATACGTCTTATGTCACAAAATAATTCTATACATCTTATATCACCTAAGCTTAATAAAGATTATACAAAACAAATGACAGAACTTGCAGATGATATTATTTGCAAGTTGAAACAAAAAGATATAGATGGTGCACTTTTAAAAAGTCATTCTCCATCTTGTGGCATAAAAGATATTAAAATTTATTATAGTGATAAAAAAGGTTCTGCATCTAGTAAAGGTAGTGGAATATTTGGTGGTAAACTTTGTGACAGTTTTTCAAGTCTTCCAATAGAAGATGAAGGCAGAATTAATAATTTTTTAATTCGTGAACATTTCTTAACTAGAATATTTACTCTTGCTGAATTTAAAACTGTATATTCTACTAATAAAATAAGTTCCCTTTTAGAATTTCATGCTAAAAACAAATTACTATTTATGGCATATAACCAAACAGGACTTAAAAAACTTGGTAATATAGCTGCTAACCGTCTAAGCTTAAATATCGATGAAGTTTTTAAAGAGTACTACAAAGAATTATGCAATCAGTTTTTAAAACTTCCAAGATATACTTCAGTTATAAATGTTTTTAACCATGCTTTAGGTTATTTTGATAAGGAACTAAACTCTAAAGAAAAAAATTTCTTTAATGAATTGATTGAAAAGTTTAGAGTGGGTAAAATCCCTCAAAGCGTTATTATAAATTTATTAAAAAGCTATGCTATAAGATTTAATAATGACTATCTTCTATCTCAAACTCTTCTAGAGCCTTATCCTGAAGAACTTATTGATATTTGTGACTCAGGTAAAGGTACTGTTAGATGAAAGCTTTAGGTGCATCAATATGAAAAAACCATTGATGCACCTATTCTCATAATTATAAATCTACTCTATATGAACTATCATTATATATTTTTCTCACTTAAAAATGACACAAAATTCAAACATATACCCTTTCCTTATAGAATTCATGTAATACAATATTGGTTTAAAAACATTATACATCTTGTCTTTTTTTAAATTTTATAAAAATACACTTAAAATATTTAAGAACTTAAATATTAAGTTCTTAAATATAAAACATATATATCCGCAACTTAAACTAAAAGATAATATTAATTTTTAACTTAATAATTTCATAAACTCCGTAATAATTCTTGCTGTATTCCCCCATATTATCTCTTCTTTATATTTATAAAAATACTGTGGCACATAAGATTTCGAAAATTTATAATTCTTTCCTCCCCTTATAAGATCATAAGGAAAATCCTCCTTTAGGTTTGGACCAACCTCCATTTCATACTCTATAGGCTTATGCTCCTTAAAAAAGTTTATTGGAACTTTAAGCACACTATGAACCTCATCTTTATTCACATCTGTAGGAAATTTAGTTACCCTTCCTACTAATACATACATGATTAAATTCCCATGAGTTATAAGATAATCCATCTCTCCTATAATTTCTACATACTCTTCTCCTATATTAAGCTCTTCAACCGTTTCCCTTATAGCACATTCAGATCTAGTTTCATTATCTTCTATTTTCCCACCAGGAAAACATATATCTCCAGGTTGAGTTCTTAAATTTAAAGCCCTTTTTTCAAATAATATATATGTTTCACCATTTTCGATATAAATAGGTATTAGCACAGCTGCCTTTTTATAACTTCCTAAAATTTTCCCTTTTCTACCTTTAAATATATTTTCTATGTCTTTAATCAAAAAAACACCCCCGTATTTTTTACATTTTTATTACTTTTATTGTTATTATATCTTATTAATGTTATACTTAAAATGTTTTGAAATATTTATAAATTATTTATATGGGAGAGATGAACATTGATACGCAAAAGAATTTTAACATCATTGATTTTTACAATTGGACTTACACTTATCAGTCCTTTAGCAACTACTACTGCTAAAGCTGCTGAAACAACTACTAAGCCAACATTAGCTGCTAAATATGCAGTATCTATAGATTATGAAACAGGTGAGCTTATATATACTAAGGGTATAGATGAAAAAGCTTATCCAGCTAGTACAACAAAAGTACTTACAGCTCTTTTATTTGCTGAAAACAAGCAAAAGACTGACGTTATATCATACCCAGAAAGTGGTAAAAACCAACCAGATGCTTCATTGTATGTAAACTTTAAGGCTATAAAACCTGGAGATACTATGACCGGTGATGATGTAATGAAAGCTCTACTTTTATTCTCTGCTAATGACTCTGCTTGCATGATTGCAGATGCTGTAAGTGGTAGTGAGTCTTCTTTTATCGATGCAATGAATAAAAAAGTGGCTGATTTACACCTTAAAAATACTCACTTTGCTACCGTAAATGGTCTTCATAGTCCTGAGCACTATACTACGGCTTATGATATGTCGATTATAGCTAAAGAGGCTTTCCATAATGATTGGGTTAGGGAAACTATGGGAACAAAAGATGCAACTATAGCTATTAGTAATGGAAAAACAATTAAAATTGAAAACAGAAATAAATTCTTAGGTAAAAACGGCAATATAGGTGGTAAAACAGGTTTTACAACTCCAGCAGGTAAATGCTTAGTTTCTATTTACGAAAGAGATGGCAGAAAAATGGTAGGCGTTGTATTTAAATCTGACTCTGGTGCAAATGATGACATTTACTTTAAAGATATGGAAAAAATGATGGATTATAGTTATGGTGCTAAAAGAGTTGTCGATTTAAAGAAGGGCACTGAACTTGAGAAGCTTAAACTTGAATACAAACCACTAAAATTCTTTGGACCAACTAAAACTATAGAAGTTCCTTTAACTCTTGAAGAAGATGTTACTTATTATAAAAATGAAATAAATGATAAAGAAACTACTAGGACCGTTAACTTAAACAACAATAGTAAGGATTTAGATGCTTGGACTCTTGCTAAAAATTCAGATAAAATTAAACTTGATGTAAAAGAAAGAGCTTATTCAAAAAGCTACAATGTTAAAGCTGATATAAATACTTCTAAGTTAATAACTTCAAATATAATTTTATACTTTATAGTATTGGCTGTTATTATTTTAGCTATTGCTTTAGTATTATTTATAATATCCTCAATTAATAAAGGTAAAAGAAGTAAAGGAAGAAGAAAAAAAGGTATATTTTAAATTTTAAGTGAAGGTAAGTTATTTACCTTCACTTATTTAATTTTATACTTCAAATCTTATATATAATACTTTTTATCATCTTAATATATCTCTACAAATTTCACAGGAATTATATAATTAGTTACCAAATAAGCAATGCTACAAAACTTTTAGAAATTAATGATAAAAGCCTCTAAGCTTTCAATTAAAACACTTCCTATCACTTGATTTATACTAAAAATAATTTTATACTTTATTAAGTATTAAACAAAAATATTACTAAAGAATTCGGGGGAATAATTATGGCTAAAACTAAATTTAAAGGCAGTGTAATACTAAATCCAGTACCTGTGGTACTTATAACTACTAAAAATAAAGAAGGAAAAACTAATGTATTCACTGTAGCTTGGGCAGGTACAATCAACACAAAGCCTCCTATGCTTTCAATATCTGTAAGACCTGAAAGACTTAGTTATGAATATATAAAAGAAACTATGGAATTTGTAGTTAATATGCCTTCAGCAAATCTTACAAAAAAGGTTGATTACTGCGGAGTTCGTTCTGGTAAAAAAGAAGATAAAATTAAAGAAATGAATTTTTCTTTAACTGACTCAGACAATGTTTCTGTTCCATATATAAATGAATGTCCTGTTAATATAGAATGTAAGGTTCATTCTATAATTCCACTAGGTACTCACGATTTAATCCTTGCTGATGTTATAGGCTCTTATGTAGATGAATCTCTTATTGACGAAAAAGGTAAAATACATTTAGAACAAGCTGATTTAATAACTTATTGTCATGGAGAATACTTCAAAATGCCACAGGACGCTATAGGAAAATTCGGTTATTCAGTAGCTAAAAATACTGTAAAAGCCTCAACTCCTAAAAAGAAAGCTTCTTTTAAAAAGGAAACTACTACCAAAAAAACTGACTTTAATAAAAAAGAATATGCTAAAAAATCAAAAACTCCTTCTAAAGCTAAAAATTTTAAAAAGAAAAAATAAAGAGTATATAAACTCCTTCTAAGTGAATATTTAAATCTTTGACTTGCTTAACATAACTTTACTCCTATAAAAGAGTTTTTCTAAAAAATAAGGTATTCCTATTGAATCAGTAGGAATACCTTACTTTCAATTATTTAATTATCAACTTTAATTCTTCTCTAAGTTCCTTTGATGCTATTACTAATGGAAGCCTTACTTCCTCACTATCTATTAATCCTTGACTATTTAATACATACTTAAGTGGTGCTGGATTTGGTTCTTTAAATAATAGAGGTATATTAGGGTATATTTCCCTCCAAATATTTAACGCCTTATTAAGGTCTCCTGTATTAATTAAGTTATACACCTCTAAATACTTCTTGGTATTTAAATGAGCTGATGCCATTACACCACCTTGCCCACCTAAAGCTAAATTTGAAAAGAAAAATACATCCTCACCAGTAAGTATAGAAAAATCATCAGGTCTATTCATAAGAAGATTTATACTCTGATCTGAACTTCCACAAGAATCTTTTATCCCTATAATATTTTTCTTCTCTGCCAATTTTAATATAGTACTATTTTCCATATTTCTTCCCGTTCTGTAAGGTATGTTATATAAAACTATATCTAAAGCTGTACTATCAGCAATAGCTGCAAAATGCTCCAATATACCTCTTTGATCTGGTCTTGAATAATAAGGTGAAACTGATAGTATTCCATCAACTCCAGCCTTTTCAATCACCCTTAATTTTTCTATTAATTTTCTTGTATTATTTCCACCATGTCCAACAAAAATTTTAACCCTATGGTTATTAACTTCTGATGTAAGATTTAATAATTTGTCGTATTCATAATCTGATAAAACCGCACTCTCTCCTGTTGTCGCTAAAGGTGTAATCCCTTGAACTCCTTCATTAATATAATGCTCAACTAATTTTTTATAGCCTTCATAGTCAACCTCGCCATCCTTGAAAGGGGTAATTAGTGGTACATAAACTCCATTTAACATTTTACACTTCTCTCCTTTATACTTCTATGGGTATAAAAAATCCCATAAAGATACTCTCTTTATGGGTAGAATGATACTATTTTAGTATATAATCATACTTTTAACAATTATATATATAAATTTAGTAGCTCTCCATTTTCATGACAGTTATGTATATATTCTATACATATCCAAGAGAATTGAATACCTTCTCTCCTCTTTCGGCTTTTTACCCTTTCATTAGTTCTCACTGTATGCCTACTAAAACTAATTACTATTCTCAAAGCGCCTCTACCCAATTTTTAAATATTATAACACTAAAACATTCAAATGTAAATAAATGTGTTTAAAACTTATTAAATTTTCATTTTAATTTTAGTTTTATTAATCTATCATATCAAATTCATTATTTTTCTAAAGAAAATGACTTTTCAGTTCTCTCTACAATTTCCATAATCTCATCTTTTGACCCTTCAACAGAAACATAATGTATATATCCATCGTCTTTTTCAAAAATCCACATAACTATCATTACTCCATCCTTTGGATATACTCCATAAACTTGTAATGCTTCATTATCTCCTATCTTAACAGTAGCCCCTTTTACATTTTCAGCACCTTCGGACTCTATTTTCTTAAATAAACTACTTGCAACAGTTTTAGTATCCTGTCCCTTCTTTTCCCACATATTTAAGGTAATAATAGATTTACCTTCCTTATCGCTATACTGAATAATTGGTGTAGATATATCAATATCTTTGAACTTTTTCCAATCAGAAGGTATATCTACAAAACCATAATTAGTTTCCCCAACTCTTTGTACCGCTTTATCAGAAGTAGCTTTATGTTTTGCTTCTCTCTTGCTGCTTTCTAAATCTGTACACCCTTGAAACACTATTCCTAATATCAAAAATAGTGTAAGAATCTTTAATATATTTTTCATTCTTCATTTACCCCTATAAGTATTTTTAATTCTAGTTCTGGCATATTAAAATTTGCTGGTTTTATTAAATATTTCTTTAGTGATATCTTTATCTAATTATAGCTCCTTTTAATTCCTAACTAATTATTTATTTCTTCTATTTTACCATATTATTTATATCTAGTAAATATTACCCATAATTTTATATACTTTTAACTCTAATCAAAAATTTAAAAATATTTTAATTATTAATTACTTTATTCCTCAATCTTATTATAATTTATAAAAAAGTTCCTTCCAACTTAGACTTTTATTAATATAAAAGCCAATTTGGAAGGAGTTATACAAATACATATTCTCTTTTTAAACTAATTTTCTTAAATTTTCTTTTGTTTTTTCATCAGTAAAACTTGCTTCAACACTATTAAGATAAATTTGTTTATAATCTTCAAAACTAATATTAAACTCTTTTTTTACTATATCAAATTCCTTTGTCATAGTTGTATCTGATACTATTCTATTGTCTGTATTTACAGTAACGTTGATTCCATCCTTATGAAAATCATAAATGGGATGACTATTAAAACTATTAACTGCCTTTGTTTGAACATTACTCGTTGGACACATTTCAAGAGTAATATTTTTCTCTCTAACAATTTCATAAGCCTCTTTACAATCTCTTATAAATACCCCATGTCCTATTCTTTCAGCTCCTAAAAGTTCCACTGCTTCTAGCACATTTTTACCTATTCCAGTTTCTCCTGCATGAATAGTTACTCTGTAACCATATTCTCTAGCAACTTTTATTGGCTCTACAAATTTTCTACAGAAACCTTCTTCTTCTGCTGCGCACAAATCTACTGCAACAACTCCTCTTCCTAAGAATTTCTTACCTTTTTCAACTACTTCCAAAGCTTTATCTGCAGACATATTTCTCATACATGATAGTATCACATTTCCATTTATATCATACTTTTCTTCTGCATCTTTAATTCCTTCTATAACACTCTGTATTATTTCCTCTATTTTTAGCCCTTTTACTGTATGAAGCACAGGAGCAAACCTTACTTCCATATATTTAACATTTTCCTTTGCGGCATCTTCAAAAAGTTCAAAAGCAATTCTTCTTAAGCTTTCTTTTGATTGCATTACTAAATTCGGAATAGCAAATGCTTTTAAATATTCATTAAGAGAAGTACACTCTAATGGAGCAGTAACCTCATTTTTAATTATCTCTCTATCAAAAGACGGAATATCTATTTCCTCCTTTTTTGCTATATCAATTATTGTTTCTGGTCTAACACTTCCATCTAAATGACAGTGAAGTTCAATTTTAGGTAAATTTAAAAAATTCATAATATCCTCCTAAATCTATATTTTTATATAAAAAAATTCCTAATCACAAAGAAAATATATACCTAAATATATATTTTCTTCGTAATTAGGAATTATTGGTTCCTAGTAGAGACCCCCAAACCATATCATTGGGGTTATACGAAATTTCAATCTAAAATATTAATTTTTTAAATTATATAAAAATTCAATATTATTGTCAACATTAAAAATTTGAATTTATATAAACTTTCTTACAGCTTAAATACATTTAAATTTTAGATAAGACTAACTCTCCTTAGTAATAGACTATATATCAAATATTCTATTTAAACAATTTTGATATGCTATAATATTTTTAGATATTAAGTTAATCAACCTTTACTTTGTTTTTGTTGAAACATATAATTTTCCTGTTAAATTCACTCCAGCATAAAAAACATCCTCTACATAAGAAATGTTATTATTTTTTAATTGTCCTATAACCCAGTTTTCATCATGATTAGTAGCTTTCAAATTATCATACATTATTTTTCCATCAATAATTATGTCAGTTATTAGACCAGTCTCAGGTTTTGAAATATTTAAATCACTAGTAGTTACTGCTTGCTTACTTGCCTTTTCTAATACAGTCAATTGTCCATCACTTTCTATAGCCGCAATTAATACATCATCTATATTAAATATATCCTTTTCTCTCAATTGCATCATTAATTTGTTTATAGTAATTTTTGCTTTTCTTACATTGTAATCTAATAACTTTCCATTATTAATAATTATAATAGGCTCACCATCAACTATCTTTCTGAATTTAATACTTTTAATATCTAAATGATCTGTAATAACAACTAATATAGTAATAATAATTAATGAAATTGTAGCTAAAATTGGTGATTCCTTTGAGCCCAGTGCTATTCTTACTGCAATGGCTCCAATAGTAACTCCAACTATAAAATCATAAAATGTTATCCTTGATATTAGTTTTCTCCCTATTATCCTTCCTAGTATTAACAAAATAATATAAGTACAAATACTTCTAAAAATTATTTCAATAATTTCCTCTAACATCCTTTTGTCTCCTTATATTAGTATTTTTATACTTATATCTTCACCCCTACATTTAAAAATATTCATCTTATTTTGATATACTTAATCTCTCAACTATTGTTGTAATTTAATACTTTATAATAAATAATTTTTTAAGATTATTGAAACTGGTTGGATTGATGCATTTCCAAATCGATTGACTAATGAATTAACTAGTGATTGTAAATTCAGAAATACTCCTTATTATAAATATAAGAAGTATTTCAACTAATCAAACCCTTTGCTTTATTGTTTTGTTTATAACTAAATTATATTTTCTTCATTTTAAAAGTAATATTATAGCTAACGGTAGCCATATTGGTAAAGTACTTACTAATATCAAAATAATAGGTATACCTATATCAAATTTTGAATATTCTATATCACCAGGCTTTAAGGGTACTAATTCAACTAATTCTTCCTTTTTATTATCCATATAACTCCTCACCTTAAATAATTTTTATTTATAATTATACCCTCATTTTGCCTTCTAATACCTGACCTATAAATATAAATATTTTTAATAAGATTTTAAACCAATTCATTTTTTCAAAAATATTTGAATGACATAAATAGTATCTTTATAAAAAATAACTGAAATATATATTCTATTGTACTTCTGCTTTAGGATATTTGCTTTATGTCCAGGCGAGTTCATAAACGCCTCCATTATATCCTTGGTAGTGTAGGTTTTACTCAACCTCTCAACTATTTCTTCTTTACTATACTTCCCAATATTCTTATCAAATTTAGCATAATGTAAATTTTCACCTATCACTTCAGCATGTACATTCATACTTGGAGCTAAATCACATATATATTTCCCATCCAAATTTTTATGACTAAAATAATTATGCTCTATCATATCATTAATTTTATAATCTGCCAAAATTTTAGCATCATTATCTACTGCTAATTCCTCTACACCATTCTCTCTTCTAAACTCATTTACCTCACTTACCATCTCTTTTTCATAAGCTTCTAAACGTATTTTTTCTTTTAAAACAGGTCTATTATAAAAATTCATATAAGTAATACACAAAATTGCAAATATAACAATAGTAATAGCTAAAATAATATTTAATATTTTTTCCTTTCGTAACATTTAATTGCCTCTTTATATTTAGTACTTAAGGAAAATATATTTTTTATTAGCTTTAAATATACTTAAAATTTAAAATTAAAAAAATATAAAAATTATCATTTGAAATATAAACAAATACTATTTAAGTTTTAAAAAATAATGCCTGCATTGTTAAAGTCAATTACAAAAGAAGTACCTTTTTTCACAGGCTCGTACAAATTATTATTTAAATACAACTCTTGTTATTGTTAATCGGTCCAGTACCAAAAGGTCATGTTGTAATATTCGCATTTAAATACAACTCTTGTTATTGTTAATCCCATATCTTTAATATTAGAGCCTAGATGTATCTCTATTTAAATACAACTCTTGTTATTGTTAATCAACTAGAAGCTTTGAAGTTAATGACTTTAATGTAAGATTTAAATACAACTCTTGTTATTGTTAATCTTTAAACACTAAAAAGAATAAACACAATCTCCAAATATTTAAATACAACTCTTGTTATTGTTAATCCAACAGAAGCATTTACAAGTTTAGGACTTAACGCATTTAAATACAACTCTTGTTATTGTTAATCGCTAAAGATGGGAATTTAATTGAGGGGCAAAAATTATTTAAATACAACTCTTGTTATTGTTAATCGGATATAAAAATGGAAAATGATTTATACAAATTAAATTTAAATACAACTCTTGTTATTGTTAATCTTATTTTAGGTAAATGGGGTAAAGTTTTATCTGGGATTTAAATACAACTCTTGTTATTGTTAATCATGGTAATCTTTAATTAATTCATTTTGCTCTCGTGATTTAAATACAACTCTTGTTATTGTTAATCCATCTACTAGTTGTAATTAAGTCAAGAACCCTATTTATTTAAATACAACTCTTGTTATTGTTAATCAAATTATACTTATTATATAACTCAGTATTCAGGTAGATTTAAATACAACTCTTGTTATTGTTAATCTTTCTCTTGTTACTATATTCACCAACTATATACTTATATTTAAATACAACTCTTGTTATTGTTAATCTCATTATTCTCACATTTCAATCCATATAATAAACCAATTTAAATACAACTCTTGTTATTGTTAATCAGCCAATCATGATTTGAATGACAAATTACAATTCTATTTAAATACAACTCTTGTTATTGTTAATCAAGAAAATCAAGAAAATATTAATAAGGTGGTTTTATTTAAATACAACTCTTGTTATTGTTAATCTACTTTAAAATAGCCATTCTTTAAAGAATAAACTACTCTAAATGCATTAAAAACTAATACTTTGAAGAATTTTATCCCAAGCTATTTAGATAGTATTTATTATAATATAAAATTCTTTCTAAATACAGTATTTGTCTTAATTTCAACTTAATTAATATAATTTCCACTTGGGATAAAATTATAGAACCAAACTTTCTCCATTATCATTTCCAACACCCATTACTTCTTCTCCAAAAACATTTCCATTCATAAGTTTTATTATGCAGATAAAATCTTCATTTTCATCAATTACTTTTTTTAAATCCTTCTTTAAACTCATCATACTTGATGGTGTTATTTCGCCTCTAAATACTGACTTTTGAAAATGTGACAAATACTTTTTACATACTTTAAATACTCTATTTACCCTATTTTCTTTTACATCATAAAACAAAAAGGCATAATTATATTTTATTTTGTCATCTTTTTTAGCCATCTTACATTCCATCCTTTAAAGAATAAGGTTTAAATTCTTTTTCTTCCATTATTGATTTTATAAGCTTGTATCCATCTAATTTTATAGCTGTATTCATTGAAATTCGCCTTTTTAATTTTGGATGTTCAATTACAGATTGAAGTCTTTCTTCTATAGCTTGTACAAATATTTTCTTGCCCTCTTCATTTAAAATGCAATAGTTAAGTTTACTATCAAAATGCTTTTGAACATTTATCTTTCTATTATTAACTAAATCAAATATTGTTTTAAAAGTTATAATAGGTTTAAAGACTTCGCTCAAGTCAAGACTTAATGAAAATCTCCCTTCACTTGGTTCATGTAAAAAACTTATACTTTGATTTAAATGAGTATTATATATGGCAGTTACAGTTTTAGCGTATAATATACTATTACCAAAAGATATCATAGCATTTAAAGGATTATCTGGTGGTCTTTTGACCCGCTTATTAAAAACAAAATCTTCTCTTAGAATATATTTAAATGTTGAATAAAACTGTTGCCAAATTTCACCTTCAACAGAAAGTATTTGTTTAATCCCCTTAGCTTCATTAAGAGCATATACAGAATCTTTTTTTAGATAACTTAATGCATCCTTAACTTCACTTTTTCCATGCTTATAATAATGCATTAATGTTTCTATTATGTTCTCCCTTATTCCATTTACAATGGCCTTAGCTATAATTTCTCTTTTGTCCACAAAGGTTTGAGCCTGTTTTATAGTAACTTTTCCACTAACTAAATACTCTTTAGGATAAAATGTACCACTATATCCTCCATAATAATTAAAGAAATGAACTACTATATTAGCTTTTGAAAGAAAATCTAATAATTTTGTATTTAAAGATACCTCATTCAAACAAAATATTTCTGATGTATTTTCTACCGGAATATATACATTTTTATTATTTTTCCTAAAACATATAGAATTATCTTTTCTTGTAAGTTCCCCAATTGAACTTATATATTTAGTCTTTCCCATAAATTATCAACTCCCTTATATATAGCAATATTCGTAATACGCACATTTTTTACAACCTTTTTTCAAATCTGCACCTGGAGCTTTAGGTGAATTTATTAAAGTTTTTATATCTAAATCTATCTCTTGTAACTTCTTCTCATTTTCCTCATCTAATTCAATAATTTCAGTTTTGGTGTCTTTCTTATTTTTTTCTAAAAACTGAATTTTCCCCTTTTTATCTATACCCTTGCTTTTTAAAACCTTTAGATATAATAAAACTTGCCATTTTACAGCTTCTATATCTGCATCAGATTTTTTAATCTCAACCAAATATTCACCTGTTATTTTATCTATTTTCACATTATCTATTGTTATTTCTGCTTGCCTATTCCCCTCTGCCTTTATCTCATGAAGTACTCTACCTATTCTTACCTCTTCACTATTATCCTCTAAGTTTATCCTATTACCTAATAACCAACATTGTCTTTTACAGTGAAAATAGTAATTTATTAATGTACCAGTTAACCTCATATAATCCTCCTTCTATATACTATTTATTTTTCATCCCTCTCTCCTATTTAATTTCATAAATCAAAATACTCAAATCCATCCTTTTCCTCAAACTTCTTCCTATCAAACTTTCCTTCATTAAAATACTGTTCACTATCCTCAATATAAAAAATTTCTCCTATTGAATCATTATATGATTTTTCAAATCTTCGTACTTTATAAGTGAAATAATCAACTTTTTCATTTATTTCTGATAACCTAACCTTTTTTTCTGCATACTCTAAATCATTATTCTGTAATAAGATTTTATATTTGTCCCAAACCTCGTTACCTCTCAACATTACACCATCTTCTAACTCTACCTCTCTATCAAAGAAAATAGTATATTCTCTAATTTCATTGTCAATTAACCTCATTATGTTATTGACTTCTTTAAACTTAAGTTTTGCTACTTTTTCTTTTAAAAATGCATCAAAATTATTATCATTCTCTTCTTTTTTTACCCCTTCTAATAAAGCATTTATTCCACTATAATAAGCACCAAAGTTCTTATTTTCCAACATACTTCTAATAGAATCATTTTCTAACGTAAATTGCTTATTTTTTCTCAAGTCATTTTTATATATTCTAGTAACCTCATCAATATCAAAAAAATAAACTTTACAATTTGCTTTTTTACATGATCTATTTACCCTACCCAAGAATTGCTCTTCAGCATCTAAAATAGATATATCCTTAAAACCTATATCCATATCTATATCCACACCAGCTTCAATAACCTGAGTAGCTACTAATATAATATTAGAACCCTTCTCTTTTACTTTTGATATTATATTTCTTCTCTCAATTTTATTATCATCACCAGTAATTAAAAGTACCTCTTTATTTAAACTATCTTTTATAGAGTAAAGCTCTTTATAAAAATCCATTGCAGATTGCTTTTTTATAAACTCAACTACAATTTTCTTATTACTTTTACTTTCTTCTATTACTTTCTTAAATAATATATCCTTGATATCTTCATTAATATCAAGCATTGAAAAATCTAAGCTAACCCTATTTTTAAATAATGGATCATTAAAATACTTATCTCTATTTTCTATAAGATATACAAAGTTATCATCTTTACATCCTAGTTCTTCAAGCTTAGGTAATGTAGCAGACATTATTATTATCTTTATATTTAATAACTTCGAATATTTCTCTAAAAAATATATTATTTCTTTCCATATACTATTTTTATAACTTTGTATCTCATCTAACACTACAACGCTATTTGCTAAATGTAATAACGGAAAGCTTTCTTCTCTTGATGTTCCAAATAAATAATTAAAAAAGTTAACATGTGTTGTGAGTACTATAGGATAATGTATGAACTGCCTATTTAATAAAGACTTTTTATAATCTATTTTTTCTTTAACACCTTCAACCTTAACTTTTTCATTACTCTCATTTTCATCTACTGTTTTTATTGGAGTTACTGAATTTATTATAGATATACTATCTTTAAGCTTTTCATTATTTGCAAAAACCTCTAATAATGAAATATTTGTTTGTTCTACTAATGTATTAAACGGGAAAATATAAAATAATTTATTTTTACTTTTATCTTGTTCTAATAATTTAAAAGCTAAGTTTATAGAAGTCATAGTTTTACCACTTCCAGTTGGTGCTTCTAAATAAAATATATTTTTATCTGTATTTTTAACTAGATTGTCCTCTGCTTCAATAAACATCTCACTTCTAAGTTTATTTATATCATTATCTTCAAATATTTTAGACCCTCTTCCATCTAAAAAGTTTCTATGTTTATCTATATTTTTGTATATATCGCTATTTTTATAAATATCATAATACTCTTTAGAATTATCTATAAGGCCAAAATCTTTTATTTCCTTATTACTATCATAATCGGAAGTAGCATAGAAATCTGCTGAGGTTAATAATGCTGATAGTAATTTTGTATAAATATATAATTCTATATTATATTTTTTTGATACTTCTTCTAATTTAGTAGTTATATCTTCATTTCTCTTCTTTATAAAGCTTCCTTTAATAATTATTTTTCCTTTATAGTTTGGATATAAATTTTTATTTTCAATATAAGTATCAACATTACCTCCAAAACTATCTAAAAACTGAACAAAATCATTTAGTTCTCCATGATGTTTTGATATTACATAGGAATTTATGTATAAGAATACAAGGAGAAGCTTCTTAGCTTCCCCCTCTATACTTCTTATTTTTCCAATGTAATAATTAAAATATAAAATAGATGATAACATTGAATGCTTTGGATTCTCTTGTGAAGCATCCTTAAACTTCTTATTTTTCATTCTAAAATACTGAAAATCTATATTTATTTTACCTATATCATGCAAATATATAGCATTGCAAAATAATTCCTTCCAAAATTCAATAACTTCCATCTCTTGATTTTCTAGAAGCTGCTCATGCAAGTTTCTAAATACTTTATCTAGATTTTTTTGCTTTACTATTCTCAAAAAATATTTATAAACAAGATCCATATGATCCTTTAATTTTTCTCTTTCTCCCCCTTTGGTATGGGCAAAAAAACTATCTAATTCCGAAATATTATCCTCTAATTTAAATAATTCTACATCTTCAAAATACATTTTAATCACCTAAAAGAAAAATAACACATTTTCCTCATCCTTATATAAATTTAAATCATTATTTATATCTAATTTCATATTTGTAGCTATCATTGTCCTTGTTTCATATTGATTAGTTCTTTCTTCAAGACTTATAGGTAATTTTTCTTCATATTTCCATAAAGACTCTGTATCATCAAAATCCCAGTCTTCATCTTGCTCTAAAGATATTTTAAAATCGTCTTTGAAGAATAAACTATTGATTTTTTCTTGTTTTGTTGTATTCATATCTACCACTGACATATTATCAATATTTGCTATGTGATCATTTTTTCCTAAGTATGGTATATAAACAAAATTTCTTTTTAAAAATCTCTCTTCTATCTCTTTGCAAATATCATCTATTTGATTGTTTTCATAACCATCTAGCTTTATATATACAACCCACCTAGGATTTTCAAGCCACTGCTCTTTTACTATTAGATTTCCGCCTTTTTCTTCTGACGCATAACCAACAGAATTATTAAAAATCTGAACTTTTTTACTTATGGAACCTTCTTCATTCTTAGGCACTATTGCTATATCTAAATCTTTTAATAGTTCATAGAATTCTGGATATCTGTTATTTTCTTGCTGATTATATCCTTTTAACCCAAGTATTGCTCCAACTATACCAAGTAGAGCAACTTTATGAATACTGCCATAAGTAAAATAATAGTAGGTATTAACGTCAGGTTTCTTAAAAAAAGCTGTTTTACCACTAATATTAAACTTTAAAGCCTTCATACTTATACCTCTTTTCTAGTAAATATGTTGAAGTATTTAGCCTTTTCTATATTTCCTTCTAATTTTGTATTGTAGTTATTATAATAAACTTCGATGCTCTTAATTCTATCATTGAGTTCATTTAATAAGCCCTCAAATCCAAGAATTATAACGTTCTTATCTTCTTCTTTTCTAAACGTAATGTATTGAGCTAAATCAGGTAAATACAGTTCTTTTTCTGTTTCAACAAAAATAGCAAATTCATTCTCACAACCTACTTTGGAATTTGTATTAAAAGCAGTAGCACTCGCTAAAGCAGCTTCTTTAAATACGCTATAATCTGCTTCTGTATAACCTTCTGTAACTCCCATTTCTACAAAGCTTTTATAAACTGTTGGATTTATTGCAAATGGATAAAAATAATGTGCTTCATCACTAACAATTTTTGTACCTAATGTTGTTGCATTAGCTTCTCCCTTACTCTCTTTTCCATCCCTAAATGGTGATAATATCTGTTGCTCTTCAACTGATATATCTTTATATTTATTGAATCCTTGTCCTATTTGAACTGCTCCTGTTATTGAAATGTTCTTACCTTCTTCTGCAAATGTAGCCCCAAAATTTTTTACATCTATAGCTGTAAATAAGTTTTTAAGTACCTCTTTTGTATCTTTGGCATCTTTTAGATTAGGTACATTAAATATTTCTTCATATCTTTCTTTTAAAGATTTAGGTCTTACATTTATCCCTTCCTTTTTATCCTCTTCAACCTTTAGTGATTTTATATATAAAACCTTTTTGCCACCTTCATCCCAACATCTTTTCATTGGATATTTAAAAGCCTTATCACTTCCAAAGATATCACCATTGGATATAGATTTTGGATAACCACTAAAGTCAGCATTCCAATTTGCCATAATAGATTTTATTCCTAATACTCCATAAACTCTTTTTTCCATAATATTATTCCTCTCCCTTTTCATATATTAAACTTGAATTCAAATAACCTGCTATAAGAATATCTTCCTTAACTTTCCCCTGTGGAACATACCCTGAAACCATAGCTTGCAAATTGTTAAATCTTTTACTTTCTTTTTTTATATCGTAATTATATTTTTTAAATAATTTTAGCAATTCGACTTTTAATCTTTCATCACTTTTGCAATTTAAAATAGGATTTAATAATGAATGCATCTTTTTCTCCGACTTATTTCTTGATATATAATAACTAACTAATTGTCCAACTGCAAAATAGTATTCTTCATCACATTCTATACTTAAAGTGTTTGTACTATTTATTTTTTCTCTAAGTTTACTTGTTAAACCTTTTAAAATATCTCCCATACCTGTATCCCCTCCAAAATAATTTATTATTGCACATCTAAGATTAAATTGCTCTCTTGGTTTTACATAAGTTCCTAAGCATATAGAATTTTTTATTAAATCTAATGACATTCTATCAAAGCTACTTTTAACACTTGCTTTATTACCTTTATAAAACCAATTGAAATAAGCATTTCTATTAATAATCAGTGTTTCTTTAAGTTTACTATCATTCAATTTTATATCCTTAGGCTCTGTAAAGTAATTAGTTGATAAAAATTTACTGAAAAACACACTATTAATTACTGCTTCTAACTCTTTCATAGTACTTATATTACTATTTAAAGGTTCTTGTTTTACTTTTTCATAATCTATTTTTATTAATTTTTTATACTTGAAATTTTTAAGTGTTTCATCCATATTTGTTATAATATCAAAATCATGAATTTCTACTTCCTTACCCTTTTTAACCCTTAAAAAATATCCATTAAAAATAGAGTCTATTTTTTCACCATTCTTTTTGCAATGAATCTTATTTTCCTCTATATAGATATTGCTTTTGCCCTCAGATACTTGATTCATAAGATAATCAAAAAATTTCTTTTGTATAAGTACCTCGTCTGAATCTATTAAATATGGTATCTTGTTTTTTCTACTCTTATTTTCTAAGTAAGGCTTTTTACTATTAAGTCCCATATTATCATTAGGTAATCCATATACTTTATCTTTTATATCTTCATTATAATCAGTACTATTATATATATTAGGGAAAATGTATTTTTCACTTTCTTTCTTATATTCCTCTTCACTTGCTTCAAAAAAAATCTTTAAATAATTTTTGCCCTCTTTATATTTACCTTCTAAATTAAAAATATTATCTTTTATCCATTGCTTTATATTAAGTAAGTTCTCTTCATTTACTTTTCCATGTACCACTTCTATCTTTTCATACATTAATTTTTTTTCTTTTTCATACTTATTTCTTGGCTCTAATAAAATACTATAATATTTATCTATTATTTCTTCTGTAAGTTTTTTAGAATTAACATTCTCCTTTTTTATAAAAAAAGTTAGATAATTATTACTATGGATCACTTTTTTACCATCTATTGGTTTATTCATATCTATTAATTTAGACAAATAATCTCTAACCGCAAAATATCCATACCTTACATCTACTCTATCTACATTCTTCTTATCAACCTCATAAACTTCCTTTACTTGTCCATCTTTATTCACCAATATATAGCTTCCTTCTGAAAGTACATAAGAGTCTATAATATAAGCTTCACCTTTTTCTTTATAAATCTTTTTAAAGGTTTCCAAACAATCTTTTAGCACTATATCACCTCCATTATTTTTACCTATATTCCTTTTACAGCCATTTAAAATTTAGAAATCCAAACCCTCTTGCACCAAGCTCCCCTAAACCTGTTCCTAGTGCAAAGTATATAAGTTCTTGTGATAAATCGTTTTCAGATATGGATATATTAAGCTTGTCCCCTAATAATTTTATGTCTTTATAATTTGTAGCCACTGGCTTTTTATTATTAAATCTTATAGTTTTAAAAAGCTCAAAATCTTCATTTATTTTTGTATCATGAAAACTATTCCATTTCTTTATTAAATTTATTTTTAATCTTTCTTCAAACTCATCTAATGATATGTTATTTTTCCAATACCCATTATCAGTTTTTATTATTATAGGTGTAATTGAATAAATATCAGTTATAATCTTTTTAGGTATTACTGTTTTTGTAATAGTTAACACTTTTATATTATCTGTATATTCATTAACTAAATTTTTAACCAAAAATTCTGCTAAATTTTTATCAACAGTCCTTATTATAAAGGTATAAATTCCTCCTTCTTTATAAACTTTAGAAACTTCCAATGGATATAAAAGATTAAAGCAATAGTTTTTATATTTATTTTCTTTGTGATAAATACTATAATATTCATCTTTCGCTAAACACTTATCTATAAGCATTGCTATCAATGTATTACAATTAATAGAATTGATATCTTTTAATAAGTATATTTTTATTTTTAATTCATTTACAATTGTGTTCATATAAGTACCTCCTTTTTCTACATTTTTATCATTTATTTCCCATTTTCACTTACAATGTTACTACTATTTTTTACCATAGTCAATATCTCTTTATAATATATTTACTATTAATATTGATTTTTTATTTTTTATTAAGAGATTAATTTAAAAAATCTCTTAATAACATCTCATGTTACGGTTAATTTATAAGTCAATATACTCTAATATAATATATAACTATAAATATCTTTAAATACAGCTTCTGTTAAAATTAAAATATTTATAATTATACTATTTAAACTATATATTAAACAACTTATTATTTTTTATATTTAAAATTTTTTTATATTACTTAATAAACCCATCTTCTCTTATTATACTAAAAAATCTTCTACTTAAACCCACATTACTTATCATTCAAATTAAATATATTCTCCTTACTCCAATTATATTTAACGTTATATATCATCAATCATGTATCTTATTAACTTAATCCTCAAGAAGATGATATTTTAAAATTAAAAAAACAAATATTAGTAAGTAGACTCCTACCTCTATAATTACTATAAATATTTTTAATATTGTAAACCTATTAGTATGTTGGTAATTTAAGTACAACTCTTGTTAAAGTTAATCGCTTAGTAAATATCAGACTTGTGAAATACTTTTGATATTTAAATACAACTCTTGTTAAAGTTAATC
>NZ_FQZB01000048.1 GCF_900141845.1 Clostridium cavendishii DSM 21758
TACCTACAATATCATCAGGTCCTACACCATTATTTCTTAAGATACTAGCTAATGAGTTAGATCTTTCATTAAGCTCTTTATAAGTTATACTCTTACTTTCAAATACAACTGCAATGTTATTTGGTGTCTTTGATACCTGTTCTTCAAATAATTCTTGTATGGTCTTATTATTTGGATAGTCTGCTTTAGTTTGGTTAAATTCCAATAATAATTTATTTTTTTCATCTTGTCCTAGAATTTCTAGATCTTTAACTAATACATTTTCATTAGTTATAATTTCATCTATTAAATGAATAAAATGATTTTTCATTTTTTCTACATTATCAGTTGAATATAATAACTCGTTAAATTGGAATTTTATCGAAATAATATCTTTGTAACAAACTATTAAATTAAAATTATAATTAGTCTGCTCCCTTCCATCGAAATCAATTATTTGTAAATCATTTTTAACTAGAAGTTCAGTATTTAAACCTTCACCATCAACTGGATAGTTTTCAAATACCATTATATTATTTACTAGCTTGTCTTTAACTTCACTAAAAGATTGTATTTTTGCTAAAGGATAAAAATCATATTCATTACTTTCTAGGAAAGACTTATTTATACTTATCAATAAATCTTTAAAACTTATATTATCTTCTAGTTTAATTCTTAATGGTATAGTGTTTATAAATAACCCTAACATATTTTCTATACCTTTTACTTCTGGATTTCTTCCAGATACAACATATCCAAATACAACATCTTTAGTGTTATTATACTTCTGAAGAAGTATGGACCAAATACTTTGCATTATTGTATTTATTGTAACCTTACTATTTTGGGCTATTCTTTCTAATTTTTTAACTATATTCTGATCTAGTGTAAAAGTAAGTTCACTATTTTTAAAGTCTTCTTTTTCAAGACTATTTTTAAATGGAATTTCTGTTACTTCATTATAATCTAGTAAATAATCCTTCCAATATTCTTCAGCAGAGTCATAATCTTTACTGTTAAGCCAGTCTATATAGTTTGAATATGGAACAGCCTCAGGAAGATTAGAATCATATCCATATTTTAATTCATTGTATATTTTAAATAATTCAAAGATTAAAATACTTAAACACCAACCATCTAATATAATATGATGGTTACTTAATACAAATCTATAGATATCTTTATCTACTTTAATTACTGCTAGTCTTATAAGCATATCTTTATCTAGATTAAATCTATTTTTCTTATCTTCAAAAATTACATTATTAATATAATCTTCTTTGTTGATGTTTCTTTTACTTATATCTTGATATATTACATTAGTTTTTCTTTCATTAAATACGATTTGCATATTCTTATTAAAATTTTTACTATCAAAAGTAGTTCTTAAGATATCATGTCTTGCTATTAATTTATTAAAGCTTCCCTCTAATATAGCAATATCTAAATCACCTTTTATTTTCAATGTTAATGCATTATGATATGCTTCCGATCCTTCATCAGCTAATGTATGATATAACATACCTTCCTGCATTGGTGATAATTCATAAATATTTTTAATATTATTTATGTCTTTTAGATATGGTTTTAGGTCTGATAAAGTTATATCTTCCTTTGTTATATCCGCTGCCGTTTTTTCACTTTCATTCTTATTAGAACAATGATTAATAATGTTAATAAGATTAATCATATAGTTGTCAGCTACTACTTTTATAGTTTCATCTTTATATTCATTATTACTATATCTTACATTTAATTTTAAGCGTTTATTTTCAAGTATTGCTAAAAAGTCCAAAGAATATAAGATATTATTATTTAAGCAAAAATCTTTTCCAGAACTTAAAGGCGAAGCATTAAATAATGAATTATTTATATCTTCATCAAATTGTCCCAAATAATTAAAGCATATTTCTGGATTTAAATTAAACTTAATCTTATCTTTAATTTCAGAATTAGAACAGTATTTTATTATTCCATAAGAAATTCC
>NZ_FQZB01000031.1 GCF_900141845.1 Clostridium cavendishii DSM 21758
CCTGCACCTTGCATCTCTCCATTATCTTTTAAATAATAAAAAGTTCCATCTATTTTTTGCCATCCTGTCTGCATTCCGCCTTTTTCATCAAAGTGATACCATGAACCTTTTATTTGTGCCCAGCCTGCACCTTGCATCTCTCCATTATCTTTTAAATAATAGAAAGTTCCGTCTATTTTTTGCCATCCTGTCTGCATTACCCCATTGTTATCAAAATAATACCAATGATTCTCTATTTGTGCCCACCCTTTTTTAGTAACACCATTTTCATCATAATAATACCACTTACCATCCTTTTGTTGCCATTGTGATTTTATTACTACATTTGTTATATTAATATCATCATTTGTAGTTGCTTTAACCTCTATATTATTACAATATTGTACTGTGGAAACTATACTTAATAATATTAAAATTTTTGCTATTCTTTTCATTCTATCCTCCTATTAAAGCTCTATAATATTTTTTATTATCTATTTTTCTTTTTTATCTCATGTTAAATTGTTTCTGAGTATATACTCCATCTATTAAAACAATAGTTATAACATTACATAATTGTATAATATTATCAATATACTTGCAACTTCTTACTTCTTCTCAACTTTTTCTCAAACAAAGTTTTCTTGCTAATAATTGCCATTTGAACAAATTAATTCAATATTTTTGATTATTTAATAAAATATAATTATATTTTATCATTTTTTTATATTTTTATTATTTTTTATATTTTATATAAATTTCTTCATTATATTACATATTTATACTTTTAGGCAATATAAAAAGTTATATAAAAATACTTTCGATTAATGTTATAATACAAAATGAAGAATTTACTTAAGGAGGATGAACTATGACTAAATTTAATACTATTAATCTAAATGAACTTAAGAGTTATTTTAAAAATGTAGTTTATTTAGATATAGAAACCAGCGGATTAAATGCCTCCTTATATGGTAATAAGTCAAAATCTGAAATATTAGAAATAGGTGCTATCAAGTTTACAGATGGCACACCATCTGTTTTTCATACATTTATAAGGCCTAAATTTGGCATCCCAGAAACCATTTTTGATCTTTGTGAAGATTTAAATGCAGAAGACTTAAATAATGGTATTGATATTTCTGAGGCTTTATTTAAATTAAGTAATTTTTTAGAAGACCTACCACTAATATGTCATAAGGGTAAATTTCAACATGCATTTTTAACAAGTTATTATAGAGAACACTCTTTAAATTTTAAAAATGAAATTTTAGACACTATGGAACTTTTTGCTCTATTAGAGCCTTATCATAAAGAATTCAACTTAGATTATTTCATAAAACAAAAGCTTTCTGGTTCTTTAAATTACGAAAAAAATAGAGCTTTGGAAGATGCTAAAGATACTATATTAGTATTAAATCAAGTTTTAGAAAATAATAATATAACTATTTTTTTAAATGATTATAGTATAAACTTACTAAATTGGAATTGGCTTTCTTATTTGACTAACTACTCTACTCATGTAGAAACAGAAAAAATCTTCAAGGGTTCTATGCCAATATCAAGTATAAATATGAAAACCGAACGTAAAAAGATTGGTAATTTAAAGCTTATTAAAGAATGTGAAGAAAGCTTAAAAGATATAGAACTTTGGAAAGAAATAAGCCCTAATTATATCTTTAGAAAAGCTCAATATGAAGTTACTAAAAATGTTAGAAAATCAATAAATCAAAAGGCTTTTTCTATTATGGAAGCCCCTACTGGTACAGGAAAAAGTGTAGCTTATTTATTACCTTCTATCTACTCTGCCTTACATGGAGAAAGGGTTTTTATATCTACTAATACTAAGGAACTACAAAATCAACTAGTTTCAAAAGATATTCCTAACCTTTTAAATGCCTTTAATCTTAATAATAAATTAGACTATAAGGTTATAAAAGGAAAAAACAATTACATATGTCCTGAAGTTCTTGATGATTTGCTAAAGCACTCTCTTAGTAACCAGCTACCTGATAGACTTGGATTAGTTTATCTACATAGATATGCTAGTAACGGAAAGTTCGGTGATATTGAAGATATTAATCAGTGGGTTGTAGATAACTTTAATTTAAAACCTGTTGTAACCTTATGTAATGCAGGAAATGATGGTTGTGATATAAATAGTTGTAGTAGACTTTGTTTTTATAAAGAAAGTATAGAGGCTCTAGACGATACTAATTTAATTATTTTAAATCATGCACTTTTACTTAGATGGCCTTATAAACAAGAAATTAAAAATGTGATTTTAGATGAAGCACATAATCTTAGAGATTTACTCTTTGAGGTTTATGCTGAAAGAATTAGCTCTTTAGATATAATAAAATTACTAGATGAAATTGTATCTAAAGATGGTCAAGGTGCATTAGTATATGTATGGCGTAGTCTTAAAAACAAGGAAAATTCCTCAATTGATAAGATAAGAGAATATATTTCTAGTGCCAAAGCTTCAATAGATGCTATAGGTAAAGTATCTAAGGAGAATATGAATCTATTATATAATTTAGATATAAGTTTTAATAAAGATTTTGCTAATTATAGTAAAGTTCTAACTGCTATGAAAATTCTGATAGAAGATTTAAATCTTGTTTATAGACCACTAAAAAAATTAATTGATTATAATAACTTAGATGATGAAAATTCTAAGAATAAAAAAGGAATTATATTAGTAAAAAAATGTGATAAACTTAAGGCTATAATAGATTTTCTAAACAGTTTTATTATGCCAGAAGAAGAATTTAAATGTAATGGCTTTGTTTGTAATAAGGATAGTTTTTTTTGGGAAGCTTATATAAAAGATTTAAATCCGGCTAACTATTTTTGTGATAGATTTTTAAAAACTCTTGATAGTTGTGTATTTTTATCTGCAACACTTAAAACTTCTGGTAAATATGAAGATTTAAAAAAAGCTCTTGCTATTAATTCTGTAGAAGATAAACAAACAATTGAAATTACTGATATAGATAATACCTTTGATTTAAAAAAGAGAGCTATTATATGTGCTACTAATGATAATATAAGTTATGATAGTTCAAACTTCATTTCTTATTTAGTAGAAAATATATTAAAGCTTACTTCTATAGTTCCTGGTAACATATTAGTTTTATTTACTTCTAAAAACCGTCAAGAAAATTTTAAAAATTTAATATTACCTGAACTTAATAAGAGACATATAAGGTTATATGAAAACAAAAAAGATGTAGTTCACCTTAAAGATAGGAGTAAAAAAAGTGTACTTATAGGTTCTAAAGGTTTTTTTGAAGGTATTGATGTTGCTGGTGATGGATTAAATTGTGTAGTTCTAGAAAAATTGCCTAATATATCTCCCACAGATCCATTATTCAAAAAACTAATTTCTAAGCAAAAAGTTGATTACGCTTATGGTGAAATAAATGAACCTAGAGTTTTAACCTCCTTTAAACAATGCTTTGGAAGGCTTATAAGAACTGAATATGATTTTGGTTACTTCTTAGTTATGGATGGTGGAACAAACTCTAGAATTTGGAGTAAGATAGGTAAGGAATATCCTGGTGTTAGACTATATCATTCATCTATAGATTCCATAATAAAATCTATGCCTAATAACTATAAATCATGGGAAAGCATGAATTTTGATAAATTGATCTTAGAAACTAAAGAGCAATTAGCTACAGAATTAAAAAAGGTTAATTTTAAAGATTATAAAATTTTAGAAGATACCTTAAATGATTTCTATAAAACTAAATTTAAGGAAAAAAAATTAACTAAATCTATTAATTTATATATAGAAAACAAGAGTATTAATGCTTATCATGAATCTGATAATTCACAAGCATACTTAAAAAACAAGAACATACTCTTCTCTGTTTTAAAATCTTTAATATAAAATAATAGATACTTATCTTTGTCTCTTGCCTTAATATTGGGACTTAAAATCATAAAAGGTTTTTATAAGCTCCGTTAGAATTTTAAAAACATATAAATAAAAATAAAGCCTCCACTATTTAGGAGGCTCTATTTTCTTTATATTAATTAAGCGGCTTCTTCTAAAAATTTCTCTTGACTTTTTAACGGCTTTTCCTTAATTAATAAAGTTGTTATAATAGCAGCAATCAATATGAATATTGATATTATAAATACCTTATGAATTGATATAGATATAACATCCTTTATTTGTA
This sequence comes from Clostridium cavendishii DSM 21758, assembly GCF_900141845.1. GTDB lineage: Bacteria > Bacillota > Clostridia > Clostridiales > Clostridiaceae > Clostridium_AG > Clostridium_AG cavendishii. The sequence goes on from NZ_FQZB01000031.1 coordinate 4,173, forward strand.
CCATTACACTATCAAAAATACCCATTACTTGTGCTGGTATTTTTTCTCTAACTTTATTTATAGAATCTGCATTAGTAAATAATTGAGGATTTGAAAATATACTCTTCATAGGATTTGGAACTTTACTTAAATCCAGTTTATTAAACCCATCATTCATCGAATTCATCATAACAGTTCCTAATACAGCTGAACTGATAGTTCCTCCAATATTCCTAAAAAACTGAACTGATGCTGTTACAGATCCTAACTCTCTAACTTCAAATTCATTTTGTATTATCACATTAAATATTGGTAGTGTTAATCCGAGTCCAGCTCCTAATATAACCATGTTTCTTACTATTTCAGAACTAGTTGATTCTGTATTCATAAATGTCATAAGCAATACACCTACTAATGATATTACAAATCCTACTATACCCATAGTTTTATACTTACCAGTTTTTGATATTAATTGTCCCGCAATTATACTCGTAACTACTAAACCTAAAGTCATAGGTGTAGTTATCATCCCTGAATTAGTAGCACTTGTCCCCATTACTCCTTGAACAAATAATGGGATAAACGTAATAGCACCAAACATTGCAGCATTAGTTAAAAATGATGCTAAAACTGAAATATTATAGGTTTTATTTTTAAAAAACTTTGGAGATAATATTGGCTCCTCAGCCTTTCTTTCAACTATTACAAATATAATTAACATTACTACTGAAAATAATAACATTCCTATTATTTGAAAAGACATCCATGCATAATCTCTTCCCCCCCAAGTAAATGCTAAAAGCATAGGAACTAATGCTAATGTTAATAATGTCGCTCCTAAATAATCTACTATTTTTTTCACTGATTTATCCACATAATTTGGTAATGCAAAAAACATAACTCCCATGGCTAAAATCCCCACTGGAAGGTTCACATAAAATACCCATCTCCAGTTTAAATTATCAGTTATATATCCTCCTAAAGCTGGCCCTATAACACTTGAAAGTCCGAATACAGCTGTAACCATACCCATATACTTTCCTCTTTCTTGTGGTGAAAATATTTGTCCAACTATAGCAAAAGAGTTTGACATCAATATTCCTCCACCTAAACCTTGAATTCCTCTAAATATTATTAATTGAAGCATAGTTTGTGACAATCCACAAAGAGCCGTTGACACTAAGAAAATAGTTGCTCCTATAAACCAAATAGGCTTTCTTCCATATATGTCCGCTATTTTTCCGAATATAGGTATAGCTATAGTTGAACATAACATATAAGCTGTAAATGGCCATGTATAATGTTCCATACCATATAATTCATTTATTATTTTAGGCATAGCAGTACCTACAATAGTACTATCTAAAGATGATAAAAGTACGCTGAGCATAACTCCTAACATTATAAAAATTATTTGTCGTTTTTCTAATTTTTTCATTTGTATTTCCTCCACTAATTAATCTTCTTGTATTTTAGATGCTATTTCTACTACCTTTTTAGATGCATTTAAAAGTTCAGATAAATCATCTACACTCAGTAAATTTAATTTATTCTTCATATCCTCTCTTAAAATTGTTCTATATTTTTTAATAAAATCAGCACCATTTTCTGTTAGTGTAATATTTATTACTCTCCTATCAGTTTCACTATTAATTCTTTCAACTAACTTCTTGCTTATTAGCTTATCTATAACAACTGTCATCTGTGGTTTTGATATTTCGGTCTTCTTACAAATATCTCCTGTAGATTGTTCACCTATCCTATCTAACAAGAAAAGCACTTGCAAATGAGGTATAGACAAAGACTTATCTAGTCTATCGCTCTTTATTAGTTTTTTATATAAAATTGGATATAATCTTAATAGATTATTAACTAACAAATTAATATCATTATTTTCCATATAAATTCCCTTCCTTCTATTAATTATATTCTCTCTTAATTATTATTAACAAAATTAATAATTAATTTTGTTAATAGTTAACTTAATTAACTATATTGCATTTTCTATTATACATCATTTAAGTAAATTTGCAAATATTTTTCTTCTTTACATTAAAATAAGGACTAGCAACGCTAGTCCTTATTTTCATATTTAACTACTTTTTTTCTTATACATATTATTATAGCAATAATTTATTATATCACTACGCTTAATTATTCCTATAAAAGTTTTATTATCATCAACTACAGGCACAAAATTTTGTGATACTGCTAAAGATATTAGGTTTTCTATATTAGCATCAATATATACTGATTTATGATGTACTCTTCTTTCTACATCCTTTATCTTTATGGATTCTGTATTCTTAAAATTTAAATCTGGAGTGTTCTTAAGTTTCCATAACAAATCACCCTCTGTAAGTGTACCAACATACTTACCTGCTTTATCTATAAGTGGTATAGCTGTATAACCATGATGCTCCATCCTCTCCATTACTTGTCTCATAGTAGCATCAACGTTCTCATGAACCACTTCATGTTTAGGTGTTAGAAAAAATGCGATATTCATATATCTTATCCTTTCTCTGCAAATTATTTAGTGAAGCATTTAATACTTCCTAATATTATTTTATCATATTTATCGTGTAAATGTTATCCTTTTAACAGTATATTCATAAATCAAAAACGTTTAAGGATATTTTTGACAGTTTGTTAAAATATAACAAAATCTTTCCTTACTGTTTCTCGAGTTTATAAGAATAATCTACATATTCTATATCACTTAAAATAGTTTTTAAATTATTGTAAACTACATCTCCACTAATTGTTTTCTTTATAATAAGTTCATGTAATATCTTAGCCTTACATTTTGGACATTTTCCTATAGCCATAAATCTCCAATTAAATAACTTTAAAGGTTGTTCTACATTAAACTTAGTTTTACACTTTGGACATTTAAAATCTAATTTTTCATCATCTATTTCATAATTTTCTAAATCTTTAACCATTATAGCAGGCATATTATAAATATCCTTTACTATATAATTTTTTACAATTCTACTATTATATAGTCTCTTGAAAACTTCGGCTGTATAAACAGCATCATTTAATGCATCATGAAGCTTATCTTCATCTACCCTTATCTTCAGCTCTTCTAACGCATTTTTTAAACTTAAGGATTTCTTGTGTGCTAGGATTTTAGTACAGTATTCTTGTATATCTAAATAATCTTTAAGCCAATTTATATCAGTATATTCATGCAAATTTGCATTCTCTATAATTTCAGCTATATCATCTTTTGCCCAAGAACAGATTATATCCCCTTCACCTACAAAAGCCTTAACTCCCTCCATGGCTTCCTTAAAAGATAAACCATCTTCAAGCATTTCTTCTGTTATCCCTGTTATCTCTTCAACTTTAGGATTCATGACTTTAAATATTGTTGGTTTTATATAAGCTTTATACTCTCCAATATTTTTCATGAATTTATCTAATTTAACTGCACCTATCTCTATGATTTCATTTTCAAGTTTAACATCCTTCAAGTAAGGATTATTCTCATAAATATTTTCATAATATTTTGTTATATTTCTCATATTGTTAAACTCTAAGTCTAGTATAATATATCCCATAGCCTACATCCTCTCACCTTTATATCCATATATAATTATGCCACACTATATATTTTTTTTCATTAATTAAAGCTTATTTTAATTTTTATTTTTTATTATCCCTATAGCTACTCCTAAAATACTTGCTTCTTTATCCTCTAATGAAATAGGAAAATACTTAGGATTTTCAGGCATTAGATATGGTATCTTACTTTTTAAATTAAGTCTTTTTAATGTTGCGCTTCCCTCTATATCTGCAGCTACTATTTCATTATGTAATGCAGTACTTTGTTTCTTTATAACAACTAAATCACCATCATTAATATTAGCATTCTTCATACTATCTCCTTTTACATGTAATATAAAGGTCTCTTTAGATCCTTTAAACCAGTTACTTGGTAAATTAAATATACTCTCTTGTTCTGAGCTAATAAGTATTGGTTCCCCTGCTGCTATATCATTATACATAGGAATATCTATAAGTTCATTTTCCTCATATATATATGAGGTATCATCTTCTTGAACTAATATTTCCTTCTCTACTGAAGCTGAATCTTTAACAAAAGTTACGATTCTCTTATGCTTCAAATCATGAAATTCATAAGTCTCCATAGAAGAAATTTGTATTTTTTCTTTCTTAAATTGATTTTTTAAAACTATACTCTTTAATTTTGACTCTGTATTTAAGGTACTTATTTTTCTTCCCTTTTTAAGCCAAATATTTTCTCTATCACATTCATTATTATTTATAATAAAAATAAATGAAGAATAGTCCTTATTTTCATATAATCTTTTAACAAAATCTATTTCTGCTTTAGTTAAAGTTTCCAAATTATCCATAACTATATGAGTAAACTTATCTTTAACTCTTTTAGTTTGCTTTAAAGCAAAAATCACATCATCATATTCATCCTTTAATCCTAAATTATTAAGCTTTAAAGAATATTCAAGCATTAAATCAAATATAATATTTCTTGTTATAGAATTTTTATTTAACCTTTTTGTTCTTCCTTTTCTTTCTACAACAAAATATTCTTCCTTGTTAAAATTACAAGCTTTAATCCATTCAATTTCTTTTAATACAAACTTTTCATTATTATTAACTAAAAGTTTATTTTTCTTATTACCTTCTATTTTTTCTAATATTAATGGCTTTAATAATTCCATCTTTTCATCTTCACTTGCTATTTTAAGCTCCATCTTAAAAGACTTTTCATAAGCTTTTGAATAGATATTTATAAGACTATTTAAATCTAAAACTCTAACTCTTTCTTCATCTGTAGAAAATAATGAGTAAAAACTTTCACCAACACGTTCTTTAGCTTCACTATATATATTCATAGCTTCCTTACAACTTTTTTCACCATTACTTATTACAGCTATTTTTTCATCCATATATAAACAATAATTATTTGCAAGTTTTACCACTCTATGCATAGCTATAGTAGTTTTCCCTGTACTTTCAGCGCCCTTAAGTACCTGAAATCCAAGGGACTTCAGATTAAGAAACTTCTTTTGATTCCCTTCAAAATTCATTTTTTGTCCCTCCAAATTCTTAAAAGAAAAAGCCCCGAAAGGCTTTAATATTAAAATAATTATATCAAATTTGAAGTTTTTTGTCTAAGCTATATAAAAAATGAACTTATAGAATTTTTTCTCCGATCTGTTAATTCCAAATCATTCAAAATTCTATAAGCTCACTTAACCCTTAAAAATATAAAACAGTTATAATGTATTTTATTTTATTTCAATTCCAGCCATTTTCATAAGATAAATAGCATTTTTTGTTTCTGATTTGCCGTATCTTAATTTGTAATCAAATCTAAGCTGATTATTTTCATAATATTCCCTAAAATTATAATTAACAACTTTTTTATTTGTTGTTTCCAAGTCACATAATTCTAAATCATGTGTTGACACCAATCCCATTGCTTTTTCAGTGCTTAATTGATTTATTAATATTGTCGCCCCAGTATGCCTATCCAAAGAATTTGTTCCTTTAAATATTTCATCCAATAAGAAGAATATTTTTTCATCTCTTTTTGATGCTTCCACTATATTTTTAACCCTTAAAATTTCAGCATAAAAAGAAGATATACTCTCTTCCAAATTATCACCAGTTCTCATACATGTATAAACATTAAAGATACCTGCATTAAAACTTTTAGCCCTTACTGGTGATCCTAAATAAGTTAATATAAGATTAAAACCTAAAGTTCTTAAGAAGGTACTCTTACCTGACATATTAGAGCCAGTTATAAGCATAATACTCTTGCCTTTATCAAGGACAAAACTATTTGATACTGCTTTATCCATAAGCGTTGGATGAGCAACTTCGTCACCTTTTATTATTAATCCATCTTCTATATTTGGTATACACCAATTTGGATTATTATAGCTTAATAAACTTAAACTAGATATTGCTTCTATATCTCCTATAGTTTCAAACCATCCATCTACATAGTCTCCATTTTCTATTCTCCACATTTCTAACTTATATAAAATTTGAAAATCAAACATAAGCAAAGCATTTAATAAAAAATAAAAACCATTACCTCTATCATAAATCCATATAGCACAATCAGCTAGTTGTTTGAATTTTTTACTACTTTTCTCTCCATTTATAATTGTAGCCGCCTTTAGATTTGAAAGAGTTTCAGCATTAAAATCCTCATTTTCTATAAGCTCTATAATTTTAAAATAGGCTTGTAAATTCTTTTTTATAACTGAAAATAATTTTAATACTTCTACAGTTTCTTTTGTTAAAGTCCTTAAGATTAAATAATCACCTGCTAAAAGTAGTATTAGAAACTCCCATCTAAAAACACCTAATATTACAGCAACAATTACTGCAATATTTATTATAGGACATACCAATCTTATTATTTTAGTAGGCAAACTTATTATCCTATTATTTCTATCCTTACACCATTTTTTAAAAGCAGCTATTTCATCATCACTTTCTTCTATATCCATAGTCTCAACTTGTAATTTTTCCCTAAAATCTATTTTTTCTCCAAGCTCTCTTAAAGTTTCCTGCCTCAAAATTATTTCTTGTTTATTTGGTAATTCATTAATTCTTAGGATCTCTTTAAGCTTTTTTCTTCCAAAAGAAGTTCCTGTTACATTTATCCATTGAAACAAAGAACTTTTACCAAATATATCTAAATCATTTGTAAAACCATGTTCCCCATCTAAATATTCTTCACCCTTATCATCAAACTTCTTCCATTCTCCATTTAACCTTTTTATATGCTCTAAATTAATTTTTATTACTTTTTCTAACTTTTTCTTTTTATCCTCAGTTTTCTCATATAACTTAACTGTATATATAAACAAAGCTATATGAGCTAATAGAATTAAAATAGCATAAGTAAACGTTGTTTTTTTGTATACAAAATATGTTGTTATAATAGCACTTACAAATATAATTACTCTTAGGATACTATATAAATTTGTCTGTTTGTTTATATCTAAAATTCTCTCTTCATTGGATTTTTTTCTTTCCAGGTATATATTTTCCCTACTTTGCATAAGTTTACTCCTTTTTTGTTTATATTAACAATCTTGTTATTATTATACCTTTATTAAAAATTTACTACAATATATATTTTTTATGCAAAAAATATTTTGACTTTCAAAGCAAATCGTTTTAAAATATTATTGTAAACCAAATTTTAAAATTAGGTTTACAATAATAAAAAAGGAGATACTCTATGCAAATTAAAACTAAGGATCTTATTCTAACCTCATTATTCACAGCCTTAACTTGTATTGGTTCTTATATTGCAATACCTTTAGGACCCGTTCCTATAACACTCCAAACTTTCTTTGTTATTATGTCAGGGATTATTTTAGGAAGTAAGTTAGGTGCTTTAAGTCAAATAACTTATTTATTTATAGGCCTTTTAGGCATTCCTGTTTTTTCTGGTGGAACTGGAGGATTAACTTCTGTGCTAAAACCAAGCTTTGGTTTTATATTAGGATTCATATTAGCTGCATATATAATAGGTAAAATTACTGAAAAAAATAGAAACTTAAAAACTATTATTTTTTCAGTTTTACTAGGTAATTTAATAATTTATCTAATCGGTATACCTTATTTTTATATCATTTTTTCATCTTTTATTGGTAAATCAATAACCTTAAGTAAGACTCTTTCATATACTCTAATTCCATTTATACCAGGTGATTTAATTAAAAGTTTTTCATTAATCTTACTTTGTAATATTCTTCTTAAAAAGAATTATGCTATTAAGTCTAATAATCAAATTTTTAGCAAAAAAAAGAGAGCTTTATAAAATCCAATAAAGCTCTCCAAAATTATATTTAAAAAATTATTTTATTGCTTTTTTTCTTCTAACAACAAATATTGATCCTACTGCAATTAATGCTAAGGCTAACACAATATTAGCTGTTGTATTTACATTACTTCCTGTCTTAGGTAAATTGCTATTTCCATCTTGTTTTTCAGCTATTACATATTTTGAGA
>NZ_FQZB01000035.1:0-1199 GCF_900141845.1 Clostridium cavendishii DSM 21758
TCTATAAAATCAATACAAGTAATATCAAGAGCTAAAGCAAAAGGATACTATTTTGAAGTTAAAGACTTATTTACAAACTCAACAATAAAAGAATTAAGTAAAAATATAAAGCATAAAGTTCTTGAAATTAGTCAAGATGAAGTAGTCGGAGAAGTTGAACTAACCCCTATACAAAAATGGTTCTTTGAAATGAACTTTGAAGAAAATAATCATTGGAATCAAGCAATGATGTTGTTTAGTAAAGAAGGCTTTGATAAACAACTAATAAAAAAAGCATTTAAAGCTATAGTTATTCATCATGATGCCTTAAGAATGATATATAAAAACGAAAATGGTGTAATAAGACAAATAAATAGAGGAATAGAAAAAAAACTTTATGACCTAAATATTTATGATTATAGAACTAGTATATGCATTGATTCAAATGAAGTTGAAAAGATATGTACTGAAATACAAAGTAGTATAGATTTAGAAGAAGGACCACTTGTTAAATTAGGTTTGTTTAAGAGTAATGAAGGAGATCATTTACTAATAGCAATACATCATTTAGTTATAGATGGAGTTTCATGGAGAATATTATTTGAAGATTTACAAAAAGCATATAAGATGGCCAAAAATGGGCAAGAAATACTACTTCAAGAAAAAACAACTTCCTTTAAAGAATGGTCAGTTAAGCAAAATGAATATGCAAACACTTATGATGTAAAGAAACAATTAGTATATTGGAATAGTATAGAAAGCCAATCTATAAATGCTCTTCCTAAAGATAAAAACGAAGAAAAATCAAATATCAGTAGCTTAAGAAGTATCGAAACAGAATTATCAAAGAAAGAAACAGAAAAATTATTAAAGTATTCAAATAAAGCTTATAATACAGAAATTAATGACTTATTATTAGCAGCTTTATCTCTAACAATAAGTCAATGGACCGGAGAAGAAAATACCTTAATTAATTTAGAATCCCATGGAAGAGAAGAAATAATAAAGGATGTAGATATAACAAGAACAATAGGTTGGTTTACATCTCAATATCCAGTAATTCTGAAAAATAGTGATAATGATCTAAGTATGTTAATAAAAAATACAAAAGATTCATTAAGAAGAATACCTAACAAAGGAATTTCTTATGGAATAATAAAATACTGTTCTAATTCTGAAATTAAAGATAAGATTAAGTTTAATTTAAATCCAGAAATATG
>NZ_FQZB01000035.1:3404-9357 GCF_900141845.1 Clostridium cavendishii DSM 21758
AAAGAAGAAAGTGAAAAAACAGCATCGGATATAACAAAAGAAAATATAAGTTTATATGAATTAAATCCATATTTAAAAGATATAAACAATATAAAAAATATCTATCAATTATCACCAATGCAGGAAGGTATGTTATATCATACATTAGCTGATGGTGAGTCGGAAGCATATCATAATGCACTAACATTGAAAATAAAAGGTAATTTAGATATTTCTATATTAGAAGAAAGCTTTAATAAATTAATAGCAAGACATGATATCTTAAGAACTGTTTTTGATAGTAAAAATTTTAATAAGAATATGCAAATTGTATTTAATGATAGGAAAACTAATGTAATCTATCAAGATATTAGTGAAGAAAATATTGATAAAGAATCTTATGTTAATAATATAATTAGCAAAGATAAGAAAAATAAATTTAAACTAGATAAAGATATTCTTATAAGATTAACAGTAATTAAGGTAGATAAAAATATCTATAGCTTGGTATTAAGTAACCATCATATTATATTAGATGGCTGGGGGTTAAGTATTTTAATATTTGAATTATTTAAAGTATACAATGAATTAAAATACGGATATGACTCTAATCTTCCCGAAGATATACCATATTCAAACTATATAGACTGGCTTAACAATAAAGATCATGACTCTGCTAAAGAATACTGGAAAGATTATCTTTTAGATTATAATGAAGTAACAGAAATACCATTTAAAAATAATCTAGAAAAAGAAGATTTCAAAAATAGTGAGCTTGATTTTATTCTAGAGAAGAATATGGTTGAAAAATTGGAAAAAATACGACGAGAGCTTTAATTAATTTAGAATCCCATGGAAGAGAAGAAATAATAAAGGATGTAGATATAACAAGAACAATAGGTTGGTTTACATCTCAATATCCAGTAATTCTGAAAAATAGTGATAATGATTTAAGTATGTTAATAAAAAATACAAAAGATTCATTAAGAAGAATACCTAACAAAGGAATTTCTTATGGAATAATAAAATACTGTTCTAATTCTGAAATTAAAGATAAGATTAAGTTTAATTTAAATCCAGAAATATGTTTTAATTATTTAGGACAATTTGATGAAGATATGAACAATGATATTTTTAATTCTTCATATTTAAATTCAGGAATGTCTGTTTCTTTAAATAATAAAAATTTATATTTATTAGATTTCTTAGGAGTACTTATAGATAAGAAATTAACATTAAATATAAGATATAGTAATAATCGATATAATGAACAAACTATAAACTTATTAGCAGATAATTACAAAACAAATCTTATCAATATTATTAATCATTGCTTAAGCAAGGAAGAGAGTGAAAAAACAGCAGCGGATATAACAAAAGAAAATATAAGTTTGTATGAATTAGAATCATATTTAAAAGATATAAACAATATAAAAAATATTTATTCATTAACCCCAATGCAGGAAGGTATGTTATATCATACATTAGTTGATGATGAATCGGAAGCATACCACAATGTATCTACCTTAAAAATACAAGGTGATTTAGATATTGCTATATTGGAAGAAAGCTTTAATAAATTAATAGCAAGACATGATATCTTAAGAACTATTTTTGATAGCAAGAATTTTAATAAGAATATGCAGATTGTATTTAATGAAAGAAAAGCTAATGTATTGTATAAAGATATAAGTGAAGAAAATATCAATAAAGAAGAGTATATTAATAATATACTTAATGAAGATAAGAAAAATAGATTTAAACTAGATACAGATATGCTTATAAGACTAGCAGTAATTAAAGTAGAGAAAGATATCTATAGCTTTATATTAAGTAACCATCATATTATATTAGATGGTTGGGGGTTAAATATCTTAATATTTGAACTATTTAAGATATATAATGAATTAAAATACGGATATGATTCTAAACTTAAAGAAGCAGTACCATATTCAAATTATATAGAATGGCTTAATTCTAAAGATGCTGATGCGGCTGAACAATATTGGAAGGATTATTTGCTAGATTATAGTGAAGTAACAGAAATTCCATTTAAAAATAATCTTGAAAAAGAAAGTTTCAAAAATAGTGAGCTTAGTTTTATATTAGATAAAAATATAACTAAAACTTTAGAGAAAATAGCTCAAAACAATAAGATTACAGTAAATACAATAGTTCAAAGTATTTGGTCAATACTTCTTCAAAAATATAACAATACTGATGATGTTGTATTTGGATATGTTGTATCTGGAAGAACTCCAGAAGTTAAGGGTATAGAAAATATGCTAGGATTGTTTATAAACACTATACCATTAAGAGTAAAGTTAGAGGATGATATGAACTTTAAAGATTTATTAATAAGTATAAATAAGTCTTTCCTAGAAAGTAATGAATATGATTTTTATCCTTTAGCAAAAATACAATCTTTTAGTGAAGTTAAAGACAAACTAATAAATAATATAATGGTATTTGAAAACTATCCTGTTGATGATGAAGGTTTAAATACTGAACTCTTAGTTAAAAATGATTTAAAAATAATTGATTTTGGTGGAAGAGAACAAACTAACTATAATTTTAATGTAGCAGTTGGTTATACAGATGTTATTTCAATAAAATTTAAATTTAATGAATTATTATACTCTAAGGATAGTGTAGAAAAAATAAAAAATCATTTTATTAAATTAATAAATGAAGTTATGACTAATGAAAATATATTAGTTAAAAATATAGATATCTTAGAGAATGATGAAAAAAAGAAATTATTAGCAGAATTTAATGAAACAAAAACTTCGTATTTAAACAATACAACTATTCAAGAGTTATTTGAAGAACAAGTTGAAAAAGTACCAAATAATATTGCTGTAACATTTGGAAATAAAAATATAACTTATAAAGAACTTAATGAAAAATCTAACTCATTAGCATGGGTTTTAAGAGGTAAACAAGTACTGCCAAATCACATTGTAGGTGTATTAACAGAACGTTCAATAGATATGATAGTAGCTATCATGGCCATATTAAAAGCTGGGGCAGCATATTTGCCAATAGATCCAACTTGGCCAAAAGAAAGAATAGAATATATTTTAAATGATAGTAAAAGTAATGTTTTATTGAGTACAGAAAACTTAATTAATAATATCGAATTTAAAGGTGAAGTGCTAAATTTAGCTAACAAAAATTTATTTAATGGCAATATACAAAATATTAAAAAAGTAAATGTTTCAAATAATTTAGCTTATGTTATTTATACTTCTGGTACAACAGGAAATCCTAAAGGAGTAATGATTAAGCATTTAAATCTTACCAATTTTATATATTCATTAAATAGACAATTTAATAGTGGTTTTGATGAAAATGATAAAGTTCTATCTTTAACTAATTATGTGTTCGATGTAAGTGTATGTGAATTCTTTATGACATTAACTAGTGGAGCAACACTAATAATTAATAATACTCATAAAACATTTGATGTTAGTAAAATAGTGAAATTGATAGTAGATAATGACGTAACCTTTACGTATATTCCGCCATCTTTATTACAATATGTTTATGAAGAATTAAAAGAATATAAGTCTAAAATTAAACTAAATAAGTTACTTGTAGGAGTTGAATCAATAAGAGGGGAAACATTGAATAATTTCTATAATTTAAACAAAGATATAGAAATAGTTAATGGATATGGTCCTACTGAAGCTACTATATGTTCAACATTTTATAAAGTATCTGGAACCGAAAAACCTGATAAGCCAGTACCTATAGGAAAACCTTTGGATAATTTTAGAGTTTATATCTTGGACAAGCACTTAAATATAGCACCTATTGGTGTAGAAGGCGAATTGTGTATAAGCGGATCTGGTGTTTCTAGTGGATATTTAAATAATGATAAGTTAACAGAAGAAAAGTTTGTATATAATCCTTACGAGCCTGGCCAAAAAATGTATAAAACAGGAGATTTAGCAAGATGGTTACCTAATGGAAATATAGAATTCTTAGGTAGAATAGATCATCAAGTTAAAATACGCGGTTTCAGAATAGAACTTGGAGAAATAGAAACCCAATTATTAAAAATAGATGGAATAACTCAAGCAATTGCATTAGATAAGAATAACGGTGATAATAAATATTTATGTAGTTATTATGTATCAGAAAAAGAATATGGTATTGAAGAACTAAGAGAAGAATTAAAGAAATCATTACCAGATTACATGATACCATCCTATTTTATAAAGCTAAATAAAATACCATTAACACCAAATGGAAAAGTAGACAAAAAATCTTTACCAGAACCTAATTTGAATGCTATAAGTCAAATAAAATATGAAGCACCAAGAAACGATGTCGAAAATATTTTGGTAGGAATATGGAAAAGCGTATTAGGATTAACTAATATCGGTATAAATGACGATTTCTTTAGCTTAGGCGGTGACTCTATAAAATCAATACAAGTAATATCAAGAGCTAAAGCAAAAGGATACTATTTCGAAGTTAAAGACTTATTTACAAACTCAACTATAAAAGAGTTAAGTAAAAATATAAAGCATAAAGTTCTTGAAATTAGTCAAGATGAAGTAGTCGGAGAAGTCGAACTAACTCCTATACAAAAATGGTTCTTTGAAATGAATTTTGAAGAAAATCATCATTGGAATCAATCAATGATGTTGTTTAGTAAAGATGGCTTTGATAAAGAACTTATAGAAAAAGCATTTGAAGCTATAGTTATTCATCATGATGCCTTAAGAATGATATATAAAAACGAAAATGGTGAAATAAAACAAATAAATAGAGGAATAGACGAATCTCTTTACGACCTAAACATTTATGATTATAGAACTAGTAAATGTATTGATATAAACAAAATTGAAATGATATGTACTAAAATACAAAGTAGTATAAATCTAGAGAAAGGACCGCTTGTTAAATTAGGTTTATTTAAGACTAATGAAGGAGATCATTTAGTAATAGTAATACATCATTTAGCTATAGATGGAATTTCATGGAGAATATTATTTGAAGATTTACAAAAAGCATATATGATGGCTAAAAATGGTCAAGAAATACTACTTCAAGAAAAAACTACTTCCTTTAAAGAATGGTCAGCTAAGCAAAATGAATATGCGAACACTTATGATGTAAAGAAACAATTAGAATATTGGAATAGTATAGAAAGTCAATCTATACGCGCTCTTCCTAAAGATAAAAATGAAGAAAAATCAAATATCAGCAGCTTAAGAAGTATCGGAACAGAATTATCAAAGGAAGAAACAGAAAATTTATTAAAGTATTCAAATAAAGCTTATAATACGGAAATTAATGACTTATTATTAGCGGCTTTATCTCTAACAATAAGTCAATGGACCGGAGAAGAAAATACTTTAATTAACTTGGAATCTCATGGAAGAGAGGAAATAATAAAGGATGTAGATATAACAAGAACAATAGGTTGGTTTACATCCCAATATCCAGTAATTTTGAAAAACAGTGATAACAATCTTGGTACTTTGATAAAAAATACAAAGGATTTATTAAGAAGAATACCTAATAAAGGAATTTCTTATGGAATAATAAAATACTGTTCTAATTCTGAAATTAAGGATAAGATTAAGTTTAATTTAAATCCAGAAATATCATTTAATTATTTGGGGCAATTTGATGAAGATATGAACAATGATATTTTTACTTCTTCACCTTTAAGCTCAGGCATAGCTGTTTCTTTAAATAGTAAAAATTTATATCTATTAGATTTCTTAGGAATACTTAAAGATAAGAAATTAATATTAAATATAAGGTACAGTGATAATCAATATAATGAACAAACTATAACTTTACTAGCAAATAATTATAAAACAAATCTTATTAATCTTATTAATTATTGCTTAAGTAAAGAAGAAAGTGAAAAAACAGCATCGGATATAACAAAAGAAAATATAAGTTTATATGAATTAAATCCATATTTAAAAGATATAAACAATATAAA
>NZ_FQZB01000036.1 GCF_900141845.1 Clostridium cavendishii DSM 21758
AAATTTAGAATGTCACTTAAGGAAACTCCTACTCATTACATTCGTATGAGTAAGTTCGAATACCCAAATCTAAGATTTGGATTCTCAATTAAAGTACTTTAATTAATTTTATATAACAAAAAAACCTGTTCGAAGATTCGAACAGGCTGTAATTTTACAAAAAATATTATAAAAAATACAACTCGTTCTCATCTTCCAGAGCTCATGAACTCTGCAGGAATTAGCACCATACCATAATGAATTGGCTGGTTGCTGAAGTTTCATCGGGCCTATCCCTCAACTTCTCTTGATAAGAATTATCTAGCCTTTATTTAATTGTTAGATTAATTATAATCCCCAAAGTAATTTATTTACAAATGATATATACACCTATATTCTTAAATTACATTTGTATTCCTTATAAAACTAATAGGTTTTCTTGGTATTACTCCCCTTTTTAAATTTCTTACAATTTATTTTAATTACATTTTATATTTATTTTTTCTAAATTAGTTATATCTATTTTCTTTCCAACTTCATAAGTTTTTGCCTTTCTATTATCCATACCTATTCTAACTGGTATTATATTAAATTCCTTAGGTAATTTATCTACAAAACCATAAAACTTGTATTCTATTTCCTCCTTAACGCTATTATTATAAACTGCTAAACCTCTATATCCTTGTATTATAACACCATTTTCATCTGTAATAATTAATGCTTTAACCATTCCATTTTCATCTGTTGTATTATAATCTGAGGATGCTACTCCTTTTAAATTTACATAAAGTCCTGTTGGGTAATATACTATACTCTTAACCTCATAATCTACTTCTCCTATTTTGTAATGTTTATTTACATCTATCCTTTTACTTTCTCCTAATAACACATTGCTATCAATATTTAAATCAAAACACCAACTACCCTGTATATTTTTTTGTGTCCACTCAGTTTCTTTTATTTCAAATTTCAAATCAAACTTTTCCTTAAATTTCTTATCACTTTTTAATGTTTTCATTACAACCATAGTATTTTCGTCTATACATTTATAAATATAATCTTCCTCTAATATATTAGCTTTTTCACCATCTAAATAAACATTATCATTAACAGAACCTCTACTACCAACCCAAGTTCCAGCATCACTGCTATTTATCTTTTTTCCTTCTATAACATATCCTACCTTCATTATGTTATCTTCTACTATAACATTTGTTAAATTAATAGTTATATCTTTATCCTTTGCTTTCGCTAACGATTTTGTTGAATACTTTTCCAAATTCTCATTTATATTATAATACTTGCTATTTTCTTCTTTCTCCATAAACCCAAAAACAGACTGTATATTTGCTTTTGCATAAGCTATAAAACCAAAATCATTTAATAGTAGAGAACTTGCCCCTAAAATAATAACCAAGCCTACTGCTGTTTTTATAAATCCTCCTCTTCTCTTATTTTTCACCTTTATAACTTCCTTATCTAGTGCTCCGCCATTTATATTATCAAGAGCTTCTGAAATGCTTATATTTACAACATCAGGTAGCTCATTTTCTTCTTTTAATTTTTCTCTTATTAAACTGTCTTTTAATATATCATCCATTTTATCTTTCCCCCTTTAAACTTTCATATAATTTTTTCCTTGCCCTTGAAAGTCTTGATTTTATAGTTCCTTTGGGAACTTTAATACTCTTTGATATATCCTCTACAGACATGTCCTCATAATAATGAAGCATTACCAATATTTTTAACTCATCATCCAATTCACCTATTGCCTTATATATATGCTCATTATGAACCTCGTAGCTTTCTTCAAAGCTATCTTCCTTCATAGTCTCCACTGGTACAAGCTTTTCTTTTTTTCTTAGAATATCATTACACTTATTTGTCATTATTCTTAAAAGCCAGACCTTAAAACCTTTTGTATTTCTTAAAGTAGTTATATTTTTATATGCACTATAAATAGTATCCTGCATTGCATCTGCTATATCATTATCATCTCTTAATATACTTTTACCTAGTTTATATAATTCTATCTTATGTTCATTTATAAGTTCTGAAAAAGCTTCTTTACTTCCGTTTTTAGCTTCAATTACTCTGTCCAACTCTGTCTCTCCCTTTTTGCCTATTATAATTTCCAAAATCTCCTCACCCCTTATCTCCTAATTCCATATATAAGACGTATAAGATAACATTTGGGTTCTCATTTTTTACTATTTATATAATTTTATTTCATTACTCTTCTCAAAAGTTTAACTTTATTCCTTATGTACGATGGAAATATAAATTTTAACCTTATATTTGTGGATTTTTCAAGGTATGTCTTTTATTATCTATCCTTCCATAATCATTACCTTATTTTGCATCCTCACCGTAATATTCTTTAAACATCCATTAATTTAAAAATTGTCTATCTAAAACTTTATGTTTTTTTAATAATTAAAATAAACGGTAAATAACAAACTTCATTATTTACCGTTTACTTTTCATCAATAATTTTAAAGATTTTTTTATTTTCTTCCTTTACCTGAAATATGATTTATTTTAATTCTTATTACTTTGGTTTTATCCTTTGCTGCCGATATATATTTTTTCCCCTGTTCTAAAAACTCCCCTGAATATTTTTCTATAAGCGCTAATAAAGCCTCTTCTTTCTCTACTTCAAAAACCTCTTCTGCATTTCCAAATATAACTACACTTTTATACTTTGTACTAAATTGACTAGGTAAAATCTCAGTATCTGTAGTTATACAAAATGATACTTTACTATTTCTTTTTATATTATTTAACTTTTGCCCTTCAATTGCACAGTGAAAATAAATATTACCTTTATGATATACATAACTTAATGGAATGGAATAAGGATATCCATCATCATTTACTGTAGCTAAAACTCCATATTCTCCCTTATTTAAATTTTCTATAACCTCTTCTGAAGCTAATTGTCTTTCCTTTTTTCTCATTTCTTTAAACATAAAACCCTCCTAAAAATAACATATACAAACATACTATTTATCCAATTTATTATACGAATTCTATTTTAAGTTTTAATTATTATAAAAATTTAAATATATATCAAAAATATATATTTTGTAATGTGTATTATATCCTATTTTTAAATATTAGACTAGATGTTTTAAAATATTTTCACCTATATATTCCAAAGGTTGTCGTTAAATTGCTATTATAATAATTCTCTTCTATAATACCTTGACTAACCATAGGATTTATTGTAAAATTAACTTACGAACGGTCGTCAGGAGGATTTGATATGACAATACAATTATTAAAAAAATCTGCTTTACATCTTTTTTTAGAGAAAGGTTATGAAGGTGCCTCACTTGCTGACATAGCTGAAGCTGTAGGGATCAAAAAACAATCTATTTACGCTCATTTTAAGAGTAAAGATGATTTGTTTTTAACCATTGTTAATGACGTTGTTAATGAAGAAATTGGATTTCTAAATGAATTTTTTAATACTCAAGATTGTGAATTAGAAGATTATTTAAAAAACTTTATTTGTAAATTTAAAGAAAGATATATTGAACATGAAGATGGAAATATAAAATTTATACTTCGTATGTCTTTTATGCCACCATATCATTTAAAAACTGAAGCATTAGAAAAGTTTGATCTTTATTATTATGAAATAGAAGGTTTAGTAACTAAAGTCTTTTTAAATTCAGAAAAATTTAAAGCTAAGACCGAAAAAGGTACCTTTGCATTTATGACAATGCTTGATGGACTTTGGGTTGCTTTACTTTACGGAAGTGAAGAGAGATTTAACAAAAAATTCTCGGCGGCTTGGAACATTTATTTGAATGGTTTACTTAGTTAAGTATTAAAATAAAATACGAGTAGGAGGAATATTTATGACAAAAAAATTAAAAGCTGAATTATCATTACTTTTTGTTGCAATTCTTTGGGGCTCTACTTTTGCATTAACTAAAAATGCTCTTGAAACTTTAGCTCCATTTAACTTTCTTGCTATTAGGTTTACAATAGCTTTTTTAATGTGCGTTATTATATTTTATAAAAAAGTAATACTTATAGATAAATCCACACTTAAATATGGGAGTATATTAGGAATAATCTTATTTTCCTCGTTTGTTTGCCAAACTTATGGCATTAAACTTTCAACACCTGCCAAAGCTGGATTTATAACTGGTTTCTCAGTAGTTATTGTTCCTATTATTGTAGCTATTTTAGCTAAACAATTACCGGATATCAAAAATATAATAGGGGTATTTTTAGCTTTAATTGGACTTACACTACTAAGTCTTAATTCATTAAGTGGAGTAAATATAGGTGACATTATAACTTTAATAGGAGCCTTTGGATTTGCTATGCAAATAATAGTCGTTGGTAAATATACTCATAAGGTTGATTCTATAAATCTTGCTATAATTCAAATAGGTATAGTTTCTATTCTTAGTATAATATCTACATTTGTTTTAGAAACTCCAACTATACCTACAGGTAGTAGTACTTGGGTAGCTATACTTGTAACATCACTTTTAGCAACCTGTGTATCTTTTGTAATTCAAACAACTATGCAACAATATACAAGTCCATCAACTACAGCATTAATATATACTGGCGAACCAGTATTTGGAGCTATTTTTGCTTATCTATTAGCTGGAGAGATCTTAACTTCAACATCTATTTTGGGGTGTATAGCAATACTTTTAGGTATGGTAATTTCAGAGGTTAACTTTAAATCCATATTTAATAAGCCTAACTTTAATTGTTTAGATTTAAATAATGAATTAGAATAAATTTTATATCAAAAGCCCCTTCTAAAAATTTTATAGAAGAGGCTTTTAATTTTTTTCTATATTAAGTAAAGTATAATTTTAAAATTAATCTATTGCCACAAAAATTATAAGTTTAATTAAATTTATTATCTCTTTAACTATTCAGTATATTAACTAACTTTTCTACTATAGCAGTTCCTAATTTAAAATGTCCAAGAGAGTTTAAATGAACTCCATCACCGACTTCATTACTATTATTAAAAGCTCCTTTATAATACAATTGAATATGATCTATATTTAAAGGATCTATATCAGTCAATTTGTTTCCTTCAATAGTATATGATTTTATACTTGGATATTTATTGGCTACTTCTAATACCGAATTTCTTATATAAGGTAAATTTAAATAAGGATATTCTGGATAAACTTTTTCAAAAGATGTACCTACTATATTTTTTCGCTTTGCATTCTCATCTCTCCAAGCCATTGTTGGACTAAGAATATTGATTACTTTTACATTAGGCCATCTTTGCTTTAATATTTTGTATATATTTTCTATTCCATCACGAGTTGACTCTGCGCTCATACCATTTGCAATATCATTTCCACCAGCTAGAATAATAAGATAATCAGCCTTAAAGTAATATCCTTTCTCTGCAGCATCTAAATAATCTGTCAATTGCCCAGATAAAGATAAATTACCATTCATCTTATTAGAAAATGTTGCGCCTCCTCTTGCCCAATTTGTTGTTTGAGCTCCATTTTTCCTTAATTCAGTCACCCATGTACTATATGATGCAGGAGAATTTGTATCATAGTTCCATTCGCTAGACAACGAATCTCCTATAATAGCAAATTTTTTCCCATCTAGTAAAGACGATGCTTTTACCTGTATCGTGTTCTGAAAAAAGATAACAGAAAATAATACTGTTAATGATAATATTATTGATAATATTTTTTTCATATACAAACTCCTTTTTAATTACTTAAGGTTTACTATACATACTTTAATAAAATTAAAACACATATTTTATATTAACACTTACATTCTAAAAATTATTCTACAATGTATGCATCAAAATATCGTCTACCTACATCTAAGGCTGCTTTATGATTAGATTTAAATATATCTATTTTATATACGTCTCCAACCTTTTTAATTGCACCGCCTCGATCTTCAACTACATAACAATTATTACCAGTATATCCTGGTATAACAATTTTAGTACCAAATCCTAACTCTGTTGGAGCTGCTATTGTAATACCATCACGTGGCTCTTTTCCAGATGCAGTTCTACCACCACCACAGCTATTACATGGGCAATATCCTGTGATTTCAACTCTTATTTTTCTACATTCTGCTCCACTACTTGACAAATATCTACCATCAACAAGACCTGTTTTCATAGCACCATCTTGTCCTAAATAATAATTTTTTCCATCTATGCTTTGCCATCCTGTCTGCATTCCACCTTTTGCATCAAAATGATACCATGAACCTTTTATTTGTGCCCAGCCTGCACCTTGCATCTCTCCATTATCTTTTAAATAATAAAAAGTTCCATCTATTTTTTGCCA
>NZ_FQZB01000013.1 GCF_900141845.1 Clostridium cavendishii DSM 21758
CCAGCGTTCGTCCTGAGCCAGGATCAAACTCTCAATTTAAAGTTTGTAGCTCATTACTGTTGTATGTCTTATGATTTAAATCATAAAGAATTGCTGGTCATATATTTTCTTGCTCTGTTTAATTTTCAAAGACCTAATCGCCATCACTTGATGACTTTTACTATATTATCACCAAAACTTTTCTTTGTCAATAACTTTTCTAAATTTTTTTCACTTTCAAAAGTAAACTTATTATTTGTTATTGCTCATCTCAGCGACGTTTATTATAGTATCATGCCTTAATAATATATTTAATTTCTAATTTTCGATTTTTCAAATATATTTCAGAATTGCTTCAATTATATCCTTTTTACGTTAGTATATATATAAGGATACTCTTGGCTATGTTTACGTTATTCTTATTATAAATTTCTTTATACCACTTAACTTATCTCTTATATTTGTGTAAAATTAATATATCAATCTAAAACCGGAGGTAAGAAAAAATGAAAAAAAGACTAATTTTTCCATTAATATTAAGTTTATTTGTCGTATCTTGTTCACAAGCTAAATCTTCCTCTACTGATAAAAGTACTGAAAAAACTAAAGATTCAAATTCTTCTTTTAGTATTTCTCAAAGTAATAATAGTGGAGATCAAAACAATTCAACAAAACCACCTACAACTTTAACTATATCAGGCGATATTTCTTTTCCCAATGTTTTTGTAAATAGTTCTGATAATCTAATTTTTTCAAACTGGGGTGATAATTTTAAAATTTATAAAAGTAAAATGG
This sequence comes from Clostridium cavendishii DSM 21758, assembly GCF_900141845.1. Taxonomy (GTDB): domain Bacteria; phylum Bacillota; class Clostridia; order Clostridiales; family Clostridiaceae; genus Clostridium_AG; species Clostridium_AG cavendishii. The sequence goes on from NZ_FQZB01000013.1 coordinate 775, forward strand.
CTGATACTTTAAAACTTCAAGATATATCAAAAGCAGAATCACCCTTAGACTTTTCTTCTTATTCACTATCAGCTTTTGGTGATGATATATACTTTGCCAATGCTTCTGATAGCTCTGCACTATATAAGATGACATTTTCAGATACTAAACCACAAAAAATATCTGAAGATAGTGTTACTAGTATAGTAGCCAAAACAGATGGAGTATATTATATAAATAAATCTCAGGATAATAAACTATGCAAATATAATTATGATAAAAAAAATATATCAGCATTAAGCCAAGACTCAGTTGGTAAATTCATAACTTCTGATAATATAGCATTTTACCAAAATGCTTCCGATAATTTTAATTTGTATGCAATTGATACAACTGGTAATAATAAAATCAAGCTATCTAAATTTGCAGTAGAAAGCTTTGGTATTGCCAATAATATTATTTATTGCGTAAATACTGCTGATAACAATAATATTTATGCTATTGATTTAAAAGATTTATCAACAAAAAAAGTATTAGAAGTAAATGCTGAAAACATTGTTTCTTATAAAGATACTATTTATTTTATAAATAATTCTGACGCTAAGAATCTTTACAGCTTTAAATCTTCTGATAAAATTTCTGCTACTCCCCTAATAAAAACTGGAGTAGATACATATTATATCTTTAACGATAGTATAATGTACAGTGGAACAACTAATAAAAATTCTATATTCTCAAGTAAATTGAAATAAAAAAATCCATCTGATATTAAATATATATTTTTATCAGATGGATTTTTTATTTATTATTTAATGTTTTTTACAATTTCTTTAAATGCATTACCTCTTTGCTCAAAGTTAGCAAACATATCAAAACTAGCACAGGCTGGCGAAAGTGCTACTATATCTCCCTCTTCTGCTATGGCTTTAGCCTTTTGTACAGCTTCTTCTAATGTATTTACTTCTATTATATGAACAGATATGCCTTTTTCTTCTTTTAATTTATTAAATACATCTAATATCTTAGGTTTTGTTGCCCCTAAAACTATTAAATGCTTTATATAATCATAACCTTCAAATGCTAAAGGTTCAAATGGTATATGCTTATCATATCCTCCAGCTATTAATATTACCTTTTGTTCAAAAGCTTTTAATGTAGCTAATGTTCTAGTCGGACTTGAAGCAATTGAATCATTATAATATTTAACACCGTCTAAGGTTCTTATATATTCACTTCTGTGCATAACTCCACCAAACGTTGTAGCTACATTTTTCATAGATTCTATGCTTACATCATCTACTGTAGCTAAAAATGCTGCTAGATAATTTTCTACATTATGCATTCCTCTTATAACTATATCCTCTTTTTTGCAAACTTCTTTTCCCATAACATAAAGCTTTCCATTTTCAAAATAAGCACCTTCTATAAGCTTTTGTTTAGATGTAAATTCTCTAACTATTCCCTTCGCTTCACTTCTAAAGTTTCTAGTTATATCATTCTCTCTATTAATAATTAACAATTGATTATTTTCTTGGAACTTAAATATATTCTTTTTAGCTTCTATATATTCATTCATATCTTTATGCATATCTAAATGATTAGGGGCCAAATTAGTAACAACAGCCACATCTATAGGTAATGACATAGTCATAAGCTGAAAACTTGAAAGTTCTAATACTATTTTATCATTTGGGTTTATTTCTTCTATATTTGAAAATAAAGGGGTTCCTATGTTTCCTCCAACCCAAGTTTTATACCCTTCCTCTATAAGTATCTTAGATATTATTGTTGTTGTTGTTGTTTTTCCATCACTACCTGTGACTCCATATATTTTACCAGGACAATATCTAACAAACTCCTCCATTTCAGAAGTTATATATGAACCTTCATTCTTTGCTCTTACTAAAGCCTCACTATCAATTCTCATAGAAGGTGTTTTAAATACAACATCAAATCCTGTTAAATTATTTAAATAATCTTCACCTAAACTTAATTTAACACCTTTATTTTTAAAGTCTATAGCCACTTCCCCTAAAGCCTCTTCTGTTTTTTTATCAAAAGCTGTTACTTTAGCATCTAATTTTATTAAAAAGTTTATTAAAGGAATGTTACTAACTCCTATACCTACAACGGCTACATTCTTCCCTTTTATAAAACTCTTAAATTCATTAAAATTTTTCTTCATAATTGCCTCCAAATTTATACTAATTACGCACTCATTAATTAATGGTATCCCATTTCTTTCTAATTATAACACTTATAAAAAATTTATTCTATTAATCATATAGTTTTATTGATAATTTATAAAAGCTATAAATTGTTATTGATTACATCATTTAATTAAATATATCACGCTTAATATAATGTTATATTTCTTAAAATATAAAAGTAAAGTATGCACTCCTATAAACATACCTTATAAGTCATTCATTACTTGAATATATTTTTCAAACCAAGTCTTTCTATTTTCGCTTCTATATAATCATTATCTGTACTATATAGTCCTAACTCTTTCATTCTTTCAAAATATTCAGCACCTGAAAAAGTATGCCTTACAGCATTCCCTCCCTCCGTATTTAACCTTTCATTTGCATATGCTATTATATCCCCTATAGCTGTTTCCCTAGATAGAGTCACCATGCTTTCTCCCCTTATATATTTTACTGCATTAAAACCTGCCAATGTTCCTGTTACTATAGCCTCTGGTCGCCCTAACAAAGAACAATTACTTTAAAATTTATGTAGTATTATAACATATTTTATAAAAAGAGTTTATGCTTTTTGGATATTAAATTCAAAAATTATATGTATTTTAATGATATATAAATTACCTAAATTAATATTTTTGTAATTAATTTAGATATTAATAATAAGCGCCTACTCTGTTTATATAGTAAGCATTATTTCACCACTCTTTATTAGCTCATTTATGTTTACTTTAGTTAGTGTTATAGTTCTTATTATTTAATGTTTTAATATAGTTAAAATCTATCGATTTATTATTTGTATTCTAAAGGTAACTTTGTAAACTTCATCTTTATTGTAAAAAAAGGAATTTCAGGTGATAAAGTGAATTATATCTTCCTAATCCACCATTTCCCAAAATTCCTTCTGCATTATGCTTAGCACATCTATACCCTGAGTTTATTCTAATTGATTTTCCACCTAATTTTGCTTTTAAAGCCTCTAGTCTAAGTAACAAAGATGTCTTCATTCCTCCACCTAATGAACCACAACACGGACATTTAAACTCTGATTGAGAAAAATGTGGTGTACTTGCACCACAACTGGGTTTTGATAACCATTCTGAAACTTTACTATTAGTAGCTGAACCAACAATACCATCTGTTGTGATTCCACTAGCAGACTGAATACCCTTTTCTGCATCTAAAGTACACTGTCCAAAACTTCCATCAGCCCCATATGATCCTAAATCGAATCCCAACTGAATTAATTTCTGCTGCAACGCTTTTACTTCTGTACCGTATCCCCCTCCTTAATAACCCCATTTGTTTTAACAACATTTAACAGCGCCAGTAATAATGAAAAAATAAGTGTAATCATTATTACTATTCTTTTTTGATACGATACTTTCATTTCTATTCCCCCTTATTTTTCATTCCTGATTATATCAGCATGTTTTCCATATATTATAAATATAAATCATATAATATTTGTTTTATGAATAATTTACAATTATTGGATATTGTGCTAAACTATATATTGTTATGGATAATATTGTATTTTATAATTTAACACAATATTTTTTTCATAAAATATCAAACTTATAGGGGGGAAGATTAATATAATAAGAAAGTTATCAATAGGATAATTTTCATAAATACTAAAAGATTATGAGTTTACCCTTTTAAGTACAAAATCTGGTTGGGTAAAATTAAATTACAAATGTAAAACTGGATAGGTTAGTGAATAATTAATAAAAATTACACAATGTAATTATAAAACTTGGATTAAATAAAAATATGGTCATATTTAATTAAATTAAAAAGGGGAGATATAAATGATTAATAAAAAAATATTAAGTTTAGTAATAGGTACATCAATGTTATTAAGTTATATTCCAGCTACATCTGTAATGGCAGCAGAAACTAAAACACCAACTAAATTAACTATAAATAGAGCTTATGAAGGTATTGGAGAAGCAAAAGTAGTTAATTGTTATTCTTTAGAGGTACACAAAAGTACTTCTGTTAGCTCTACAACTATTGGATGGCTTCAAAAAGATCAAGTAGTTATGGTTGATCATTCTTATGAAACTGATGCAAATCCATCATGGGCTTGTGTATCATATACCAATTCTAGTGGGCAATTTATACGTGGATTTGTTAAAAACTATTATTTAAAAATGTTATAATCAAATAATAAATGGTACAACCATACCATTAATATAAAATAATCATACTCAAATAGGCAAAATGTTCCTGAGTGAAGAATATCTTGCCTATTTTTATGAGTAAATTAATAATAAAATGAAAAAACAGCACCTAGAAATCTACTTTACTAAATTGAAACTTATTCAATAAGCTCCTTTGCTTCATTTAGTATTCTTTTTGAACTCTCAAATTGAAAAAGTTTCATTGCTTCCTCATATGTCATTAAATAAGCAACTTCTAATTCCTCTGCTTGATAACATAGTTGTTGGTTATCATACTCTGCAATAAAATATAGAATTCTTTTAATCACATCTTTCTTATTAGGAATTGGATGCTTATCAGTTGCCCTAAACCCTGCAATAATTTGTGTTATTATACCTATTTCTTCATATATCTTCTTCAGTTTCATTTCCTTCAATATGTCATTTAGGAAATCCATAAAATCCTTCTAACGATTTCACAATACAGAAATAAATATCATTGTCTTTGCGTGTAAATACTACTGCTCCACTTGATACTTCATATTGCATAACATACATCCGTCAAATTACCATTTATTTTACTCAACACCAAACTGGAATTTGTTGAATTGAAACTAGAATCAAACTATTCCTACTGAAACTCACTAATTAACTTCATAAGGCTCCCTGATAGATTTATTGTTTCAATTGTATTAATAACTTCTGCATAGCTGTTCTTGTCTTTAGTATCCTTCACTTTTTCAAACTGTTCTGATGATTCTATACTCAGGCGTATCATAATCTCCATAAACATGCCGCGGTGTTTGATATTATTAATAATATTTTCTGCAAAGGTTTCATATGCCGTTTCAAATGATTTATCAGTAGTAATTATAGTCTTAACTATTATATTCATATATGTGTGAAATCAATTCATAATATCACAGCAATTATCTTTATTTTCACACCATAATAATTCATATATATAATAAGGAATATTTAAAAATTATCTAAATAAATAATTCTTAAATATTCTTTAATCTAAAAGTTGTTGTTTGTAACATCTACCTTCTGTATGACCTACAAAAAATCCTGATTTTTCACCTGCGCAAAACATATTGTCTATCCCTAAGACTTGCATAAAATTATTTCTAGGTGTAGCTACCAGATACCTAACTGAATTTCCTATACCACCTGAATAAGGATCTATATATCTAGCTTTTTCTAATCCCTTTATCTTCCTTAATTTTTCTAATGGATAATATGATGTCATAAGCTTTATATGTCCAGTATCTAATAATATAACATTTTCGGCATATTCCTTTAATGCATATTGCTGACATACTTTCTGACCAAGCTTATTCATGTTTATATCTTCTTTTGGTACAGGTAACAATACTACACCTTTTGTATCTAAATCATTAAGTATTTCCTCTGATAAGCATTCCCTAGGAAGTTCACAAGAACCACTTATAGCTCCTGGTACTCCACCTTCTCTTTCACCTTGTATATCCTTTATTCCTGCCTTTGAGCTTAAACTCACTCTCATTCCAAAGGTTGGGCATCTTAACACGCACATAGCACATCCATTACCATACTTTGTACAGTTATCCATTGAACCTGTTGAACCTGTAGTTTCTATAAATGCATCAGCCTCAACAATACTCTTGTCTGCAAATTGTATGTTTTTTATTTTATCACTTACTTTTTGGACACCAGTAGCTCTAGATTTAAAAGTTATATTAATTCCACTATCTATTAAAAACTCTCTTACTAATGGTTCAGCTTTACTTACGTCACATAACCATGCATGCTTATGACCTGAAAAATTTATATTCTTATGAATGGCTATAGAGTCCATTATACTTATAAACTCACCAGCTCCCATATTAATTAACTCTTCTGCTGCTGTATATCTTCCATTATTGCGCATAATTCCACCAACATTTCCAACACCAAGCAATAAATCAGTTCTTTCATACAAATAAACATCAGCGCCAGCCTTTTTAGCAGAAATAGCTGCTGCACATCCTGCCCAGCCTCCTCCTATTATTACAACCTTCATTTAAAACACCTCTGACTAAAATTCTATATCATTACAATATTCTGTATAAAACTAATTAGTTACAATATTGATTAATTACAAAATGCCTACCACTTTAAAAAATATAAAAACACACCAAGGATGAAAATCAACCTTGGCGTGTTTTTTCTTAAAATTCTAAACTTTTAGCTATATAAGCTTCTAGCTCTTCTATTTTTATTCTAACTTGATTCATAGTATCTCTATCTCTTACTGTTACAGAATTATCTTCTAATGTATCGAAGTCAATTGTTATACAGTATGGAGTACCTATTTCATCTTGTCTTCTATATCTCTTACCTATACTACCAGCTTCATCATATTCAATGTTAAACTTCTTACTAAGTTCAGCATATACTTCATCAGCTTTCTCTGAAAGTTTCTTAGAAAGTGGTAATACAGCAGCTTTATATGGAGCTAATGCTGGATGTAAGTGAAGAACTGTTCTTACATCTCCGCCTTCTAATTCTTCTTCATCATAAGCATCTACAAGCATTGCTAAAGCTACTCTATCTGCACCTAATGAAGGTTCTATAACATATGGTATATATTTTTCATTTGTTATTGGATCTAGATAGTTCATATCTTCTCCTGAGTGTTCTTGATGTTTATTTAAGTCATAGTCTGTTCTATCAGCTATTCCCCAAAGTTCTCCCCATCCAAATGGGAATAAATATTCTATATCTGAAGTTGCATTTGAGTAGAAGCTTAATTCTTCTTGTGCATGGTCTCTCATTCTTAAATTGCTTTCTTGAACCCCTAAGTTTAATAAGAATTTCCAGCAATAATCTTTCCAATAATTAAACCACTCTAAATCTGTTCCTGGTTTACAGAAAAATTCTAATTCCATTTGTTCAAATTCTCTTGTTCTAAATGTAAAGTTACCTGGAGTTATTTCGTTTCTAAATGATTTACCTATTTGAGCTATACCAAATGGAACTTTCTTTCTTGCAGTTCTTTGAGTTGATTTAAAGTTAACAAATATACCTTGAGCTGTTTCTGGTCTTAAGTATATTTCATTTTTAGCATCCTCAGTAACACCTTGGAAAGTTTTAAACATAAGATTGAATTTTCTTATATCTGTATAATTCATCTTTCCACACTTAGGACAAACTATATTGTGCTTTTCTATATATTCTTTTAACTGTTCATTTGTCCAACCATCTGCTGAAGCTACTTCTGCTCCATTTTCAGTCATATGATCTTCTACTATTTTATCAGCTCTAAATCTCGCCTTACATTCTTTACAATCCATTAATGGATCAGAAAATCCACCAATATGTCCTGATGCCACCCAAACTTCCTTGTTCATAAGTATTGCACAATCAAGGCCCACATTGTACTTACTTTCTTGAACAAACTTTTTCCACCAAGCCTTTTTAACGTTATTCTTGAACTCAACTCCTAATGGACCATAATCCCATGAATTCGCAAGTCCTCCGTATATGTCTGATCCTGGAAATATAATTCCTCTATTTTTACAAAGTGCTACTACTTTATCCATAGTCTTTTCTACTGCCATAATCTTTACCTCCATTTATATTATTTATTATGTAGTATAAGGAAACTCCTACTCACTATTGCTCATAAGAGTACTCTTTCATTGTAGGTTCAAATAAGTAAATCTAGATTTTAGCTTATCACTTAATTGTTGACATTAAAATCAAATTAAATACTAATTTAATTATTTAAGAAAATAAAAAAAGCCTATACCAACAAAGGGACGAAAAATTCTTTCCGCGGTTCCACCCTTTTTGGCTAAAGCCCATCTTTCAAACTAAAGGCATTCAAAAGCTCCCTTCACCATAATCACTTAATGATTTACACCTGCCATCATCTCTCTAAAAAGTATTTAAGGTTACTCTTCTTAATCTCCATGCCATATTAAATTATACATATAATTTTATCAAAACAACTTAAAATGTCAATAAGCATTACTAAAAACTCATAAAAATAAAAAAAGCCATTTTAATTAATTCCTAACTAGAAATCAATTAAAATGGCTCCGCGAAAAGGATTCGAACCTTCAACCTATCGGTTAACAGCCGAGTGCTCCACCATTGAGCTATCGCGGAACGTTCATCACAAATATTATTATATCAGCATTTTTTAAAAACGCAAGTCTTTTTTTGATTTTTTTTAAACTTTTTTGTTACTTTATCTTTAACTTATCTCAAAATCAGTCTATAAGCCATTTAAATCTATATTTCAAAGCCTATACCAACCCTTTTTTCTCTAACTTTACTTATAAAATCTGAATTTTTTTATATCTTTCATGATTAATATAATTATCTAGCCCTTTCTTCTTTCAAACATGGAATATAAATCATAAGTTTGATTTATATCATTTATATTTATATTTATTTTGACTCTATGAGTAATCTTTTAATTTTCACATAAGTATATGCTTAATCATGTTATGCCACTTATAACAATATTTTTCTAAATTAATATAAAACCACAAAATAAATTATTTTAAATTTATTTTGTGGTTTAATTTTTATGCTTGTGGTTTCATTGTTGGGAATAGTATAACGTCTCTTATTGATGTTGAATCAGTTAAGAACATTACCATTCTATCAATACCTATACCAAGACCACCTGTTGGAGGCATACCTGTTTCTAAAGCACTCATGAAATCTTCATCGATCATATACGCTTCATCATCTCCAAGGTCTCTTTCATTAGCTTGTTGTTCAAATCTTTGTCTTTGAACTATTGGATCATTTAATTCTGAATAAGCATTACATACTTCTCTTCCATATATGAAACCTTCAAATCTTTCTGTAAATGCTTCATTACCTCTCTTTTTCTTTGTAAGAGGTGATATTTCAACTGGGTAATCAGTTATAAATGTTGGTTGAATCATATGTTGTTCTGCATATTCTTCATATAAAGCATTTAAAACTTCTCCCTTTGTAACATTCTTTAAGTCTTTTTTGAATTCAAGATGTTTTTCTTTAGCTATAGCTTGAGCTTCTTCGTCAGACTTAATTGCATAATAATCTACACCTGCATGTTCTTTAACAGCATCTACCATAGTTATTCTTCTCCATGGTGGTGTAAAGTCTATTTCGGTTCCTTGATAGCTAACTTTTGTAGTTCCATTAACTTTTTCACATACGTAAGCTACCATATTTTCCATGATTTCCATCATATCATTATAGTCTGCATATGCTTCATATAACTCTATCATTGTGAATTCAGGATTATGTCTTACTGATATACCCTCATTTCTGAAGTTTTTACCCATATCATATACTTTTTCAAATCCTGCAACTATACATCTCTTTAAATATAATTCTGTAGCTATTCTTAAATACATATCTATGTCTAATGCATTATGATGTGTTATGAATGGTCTAGCCGCTGCCCCACCTGCTATTGGTGATAATATTGGTGTTTCAACTTCTAAATATCCTCTATTATCTAAGAATTCTCTTATCGCCTTTACTATTTTAATTCTTTTAAAGAAAGTATCTTTAACTTCTGGGTTAGTTATTATATCCACTTCTCTTTGTCTATATCTTAAATCTGGATCCTTTAACCCATGCCATTTTTCTGGTAATGGTTTTAATGATTTACAGATAAGTTCAAATTTTGAAACTTTAACTGATATCTCTCCCATTTTAGTTTTAAAAATTTCTCCAGTAGCAGCTAAAATATCACCTAGATCGTAAGTTTTGAATTCTTTTAAGTTTTCTTCCCCTACTGCATCTATCTTTATAAATAATTGTATTTTCCCATCTCTGTCATGTATGTCTGAGAATACAACTTTACCTTGACCTCTCTTAGACATAATTCTACCAGCAACTGTAACAATTTTACCTTCTAGCTCTTCAAAGTTATCTTTAACTTCTTGAGATGAATGTGTTCTTTCAACCTTGTACACATCAAATGGGTCTTTTCCTTTTGCTTGTAAATCAGATAGCTTTTGTCTTCTTAACGCTTCTTGTTCGCTAAATTGAGCTTCTAATTCGTTAATATTCATTTCCTCATTAGACATAAAAATCCCTCCGTTTATGCTCTTCTAATTCCTAATACTTCAAATTTAGTTGTTCCACCTGGAACACTAACTTCAAATACTTCTCCAACTTTTTTATTCATAAGTGCTGCACCTACAGGTGATTCATTTGATATCTTATAATTTATAGGATCTGCTTCCGCTGAACCAACTATACTGTATTCAACTTCTTCATCAAATTCATAATCTTTTACCTTAACAATTGAACCAACAGTTACCTTGTCTGTAGATATTTCTGATTCATCTACAACTGTTGCATTTTTAAGCATATTTTCTAATTGTATTATTCTACCTTCTGTAAATGCCTGCTCGTTTTTAGCTTCATCATATTCTGAGTTTTCACTTAAATCTCCATATCCTAATGCAACCTTTATCTTTTCTGTTATTTCTTTTCTCTTAACAGTTTTTAAATATTCTAATTCTTCTTCAAGTTTTTTAACACCTTCGTAAGTCATAATGTACTTTTTTGATTCGCTCATTTCTTTCTCCCCTTTAATAATCATACTATTATAATATATCATATTTATTTTAAACATCATACAGATTTTAAAGTTTAAATTCTTTTAAACTTTCGGATATTTAAAACATTATAAAACTTTGCCATGAATATGTCAACAAATCTATATTTAAAGGTTACTAATATTTTAATATTATATTCTTTAAATTTAAATCTTCTTGCAATTCAGTATTACCCCTTAATAAATATTTATACCCTATATTTATTCTCTTTCATAAGATTTATTACAAACTCTTTAAATAGTTTTCATATTCCCTTAATAATCCTATAACATTAGCAGCCTCTTTTTCTATGTTAATTTTATCTCTTACTTCTGTACACTTTTTCAATCCTTTAAGATACCAAGATGCATGTTTTCTCATTTCTCTAACAGCTTTATGTTCTCCATGATATTTTATAGCTAAATCATAATGTCTTATACACATTTCTATTCTTTCAGAACTTGTCGGATAACTTATAGTATTACCCTTTAATCCTTCTGTAATTTGTTTAAATATCCATGGATTCCCCATACTACCTCTTGCAACCATTATTCCGTCACAATTTGATATTCGTTTTAACTCCAATGCATCCTCTACCGTAACAACATCACCATTTCCTATAACAGGTATACTTACCTCTTGCTTAACCTTACCAATTATATCCCAATCAGCCCTACCTTCATACATTTGACTTCTTGTTCTACCATGTACAGCTATAGCATCTGCTCCTGCATCTTCCAAATACTTTGCAAATTCTACAGCATTTATATTATGATCTTCATAGCCTTTTCTAAACTTCGCTGTTACAGGCTTATTAGATACCTTTTTTACTTCTTTAACTATTTCTGCTGCAAGTTTTGGATTCTTCATAAGCGCGGAACCTTCACCATTTTTAGTTATTTTAGGCATAGGACAACCCATATTTATATCTACTATACATATATCATCATTCAAATTAAAATGTTTTTCTGTTATCTCTGCCATTATTCTTGGATCACTACCAAACATTTGAATAGCTACTGGTTTTTCTTCTTTAGCTATCCTCATTAAATCTTTAGTATTTTCACTTCCATAATATAAAGCTTTAGCACTTATCATTTCAGTGTACACAAGATCACAACCCATTTCCTTACATAACCCTCTAAAAGCAATATCTGTAACTCCTGCCATAGGTGCTAAAAAGACATTGTTTTCAAAAGTTATATTGCCTATTTTCATCTATTATTACTCCTTATTCTTTTCATAAAGGATTTTAAGACCTTCTAATGTTAATTGCGCATCTATTTTATCTATGACATTTGTTTCGTCACCTATTAACTTTGCTAATCCTCCTGTTGCAAGCACAAAAGGTTCCTCTTCTCCAAGCTCTATCATTTCTTTTTTCATTCTATTAACTATATATTCTACTTGACCTATATAACCATATACAATTCCTGCCTGCATACTCGTAATTGTATTTTTACAAATTAATGTATTAGTCTTTTCAAGTTCAACTCTTGGAAGTTTTGCAGCTCTTTCAAATAATGCTTCTGAAGCTATTTTAAGACCTGGACATATAACCCCACCTAAATAATTTCCACTCTTAGTTAAAGCACAGTATGTAGTAGCTGTTCCAAAATCAATTATTATAATTGGTCTTTTATATATCTCATGAGCTGCTACAGCATTCACTATCCTATCTGCTCCTACTTCTTTAGGATTATCATATTTTATATTTATTCCCGTCTTTATTCCAGGACCTACAAGTATAGGGTTTATATTGAAAGTCTTTCTTAGCATATTTTCTAAAGAATGCATTATATTGGGAACTACTGAAGAAACTATTATTCCTTCAACATCTAAAGGTTTTAAGTTGTTTTGAGCAAATAGTTGAGTTACTTGGATACTATATTCATCAGAGGTTTTTTTAGGATCTGTTGATATTCTCCAACCTGCTATATATTTACCACCACTATGTACACCTAAAACTATGTTGGTATTTCCTACATCCACAAGTAAAATCATATATTACACCACCTTAATATAATTAAAAGCAGCCAAACTGCTGCTAAAAAACTCATATTTATTTGTTAACAATATAATTTTAACAACTAAAACTCATTTGTCAAGCAATTATCAATATGCTAATGTACACCTTTACTAAAAGTTTAAAGAAGATATTCTAGAATTTACTCCAAGAATATCTTCTTTAATTAAAATAATCCTACTATTTCTCCATCATCTAATATATCCATTCTATTGGCAGCAGGAACCTTAGGAAGTCCTGGCATTGTCATTATATCTCCAGTTAAAGCTACTATAAATCCTGCTCCATTTGAGACTCTAACTTCTTTAACGGTTATATCAAAATCCTTAGGTCTTCCTAGAAGAAATTGATTATCAGATAAAGAATATTGAGTTTTAGCCATACAAACAGGGAATTTGTCCATATTAAACTTCTCTAATTCTCCTATTTGTTTAATTGCTGCTGGACTATATTGAACTCCTTTAGCCCCATATACTGTTTTTGCTATTTTTGATATCTTATCTTTAATACTTTCCTTTTCAGAGTATATAGGTGCAAAATTTTCTTCCTCTTTAGCTATAGTTTCTAAAACCTTATTAGCTAAATCTACTCCCCCTTCTCCACCTTTTTCCCAAACTTCAGTTAAACTAACCTTAACACCTAGTTTGTTACAAAAATCATTAATGTATGAAACCTCTTCATCACTATCTGTTATGAATTTATTTATCGCTACCACTACTGGTACTCCAAAAGACTTTATGTTTTCTATTTGCTTTTCTAAATTTTGAATTCCCATTGAAAGCTTTTCTACACTTGGTATGTTTAATTCTTCTTTCTTAGCTCCCCCATGATGTTTTAATGCTCTAACTGTCGCTACAAGCACAACACATTCTGGCTTTAAGTTGCCATACCTACATTTTATATCAAAAAATTTCTCTGCCCCTAAATCTGCTCCAAATCCTGCCTCAGTAACAACTATATCTCCAAGTCCTAATGCTGTTTTAGTAGCTATTATAGAATTACATCCATGAGCTATATTAGCAAATGGCCCCCCGTGTATTAAAGCAGGAGTATTTTCTAAAGTTTGAACTAAATTAGGTTTTATAGCATCCTTCATCAAAAGAGCCATTGCACCCTGTATTTCAAGCTCTTTTGCATAAACAGGCTCTCCATTTAAATTGTAAGCTATAAGTATATTTCCCATTCTAACTTTAAGATCATTTAAATCTTTAGCTAAACATAATATAGCCATAATTTCTGATGCTACAGTTATCATAAACCCATCTTCCCTTACGAAGCCATTAACTTTACCACCCATACCTACAACTACATTTCTAAGCGCTCTATCATTCATATCCATAACTCTTTTAAATATTATTCTTCTTGAGTCTATATTCAGTTTATTACCCTGATGTATATGATTATCTATAGCTGCTGCCAATAAATTATTTGCAGTTGTTATTGCATGCATGTCTCCTGTAAAATGAAGATTTATATCCTCCATTGGCACAACCTGTGCATAGCCACCACCAGCTGCCCCACCTTTAACACCAAATACAGGCCCTAATGAAGGTTCTCTTAATGCAATTACCGATTTTTTCCCTATTCTTGAAAATGCATCTCCCAACCCTACTGTCACTGTAGATTTTCCCTCACCTGCTGGTGTAGGATTTATCGCTGTAACTAATATAAGTTTTCCTTTTTCTTTTACTTTATTACATGCTTCTATAGATATTTTACATTTATACCTACCATAAAGTTCTATATCCTCATCCTTTAACCCAAGCTTAGCGGCTACATTTATAATTGGTTCCATTTTAGCTCTTTGAGCTATTTCTATATCTGTATACATTTGAATCCCCCTTTAAACTTTTTTAAATTTATATCATATTTTAAATTATATATTTAAATACGAATAAAATAAAGTAATTTTTGCATTTTATACGTACTTTTTTCTTTTAAAAGCCCACTATTTTCGCAAATAAACATACATTAATATAATGAATTCAAATATAATTCGTTTATTTTCAAAGAGAGTTTCTACAAAATCTTATTAAAACTTCATTTGAGGTAGTAATTTTAAAATTTCAAATCGTAATCCCTTCATTTTTCTATGTTTTAGAACATTAAATTTTATATATTTTCTTATCAATTAAAAAAAGTCCTCTCAAGAGGACTAATTTAAATTCTTCATATTTCTTTTTCTTTCGCCTTTTGATTACCAGCCTTAACTTTACCTTGAAATTCAGGTACTGGCGGAAAATCGTTCTTAGAAAATTTATTTTTATGATTAGATTCAGTTCCATGAGGATCTGAAATATCAGGTCTTCTCATACCTTTCTTTGCCATTTACTATCACCTCCATGTTTTAAATTCTGATAATATATATAACTCTTCTTTTACTAATTTATTATTATCAAAAAATTTTAATTTATTCTACATCCTAAATCCATATAATCAAAAACAAATTTATTTATATAAAATATTATTTAAAGTAATTTATATATAAAAAAGAGACCTTTCGGTCTCTTTTAAGTAAAAATCTAAATTTTTAATTTAGTTATTCAAACTTACTCCTACGAATGATAATGAATAGGAGTTTCATTCAATAATACTACATAGCATTTTCAAATATTTCTTCAAACTCATCAGCCTCAAGCTTTTCTTTTTCAAGAAGAGCTCCTGCTACTGCATGAAGTTTATTTATATTTTCAGTTAGAAGTCTTTCTGCATTTTGATATGCCTCATCAATAAGCCTCTTAATTTCAGTATCTATTTTAGCGCCTATTTCCTCACTAAAGTTTCTACTTCTTCCTATATCTCTGCCTAAGAACACCTCATTATGATCTGTTCCAAAGGATATAGGTCCTATGACATCACTCATACCAAATTCCATAACCATTTTTCTTGCTATGTTACTAGCCCTATCTATGTCATTTTTGGCTCCAGTACTTATATCTCCAATTATAAGTTTTTCTGCTACTCTACCACCTAATAAACTAACCATTTCTTCCTTAAGCTTAAGTTTAGAAGTATAACTTCTATCTTCTGTTGGAAGATGCATAGTGTATCCACCAGCCATTCCTCTTGGTATTATACTTATTTGATGAACTGGATCTGCTGTAGGTAATAATTTTCCTACAACAGCGTGACCAGCTTCATGATAAGCTGTAAGTCTTCTATCATGTTCACTTATTACTCTACTCTTCTTTTCTGGACCTGCTATGACTCTAGTTATAGCTTCTTCCATCTCTTCCATAGTTATAATTTTCTTATCTTTTCTAACTGCAAGTAAAGCAGCTTCATTTGTTAGATTTTCTAAATCAGCTCCTGTAAATCCTGGAGTTCTCTTAGCCAATACATCTAACTTAATATCATCTGCAAGAGGTTTAGCCTTAGTATGAACCTTAAGAACTTCTTCTCTTCCTTTTACATCAGGTGCTCCAACTACTATTTGTCTATCAAATCTGCCTGGTCTTAATAAAGCAGGATCTAAGATATCTGGTCTATTAGTTGCAGCTATCATTATGATACCTTCATTAGCACCAAAACCATCCATCTCTACAAGTAATTGATTTAATGTTTGTTCTCTTTCATCATGACCTCCACCAAGACCAGCTCCTCTTTGTCTACCTACTGCATCTATTTCATCTATAAAGATTATACATGGTGAATTTTTCTTTGCTTGCTCGAATAAATCTCTAACTCTTGAAGCTCCAACACCTACAAACATTTCAACAAAATCTGAACCTGATATTGTGAAAAACGGAGCTCCTGCTTCTCCCGCTATAGCCTTTGCAAGTAAAGTCTTTCCTGTTCCAGGAGGCCCTACTAATAAAACACCTTTAGGTATTCTTGCACCCATTTCGATATATCTCTTAGGTTGCTTTAAGAAATCAACTATTTCGGCAAGTTCTGCCTTTTCTTCATCCGCCCCTGCTACATCTTTAAATGTAACCTTTTTTCTATCCGGAGCTGCCATTTTAGCCCTACTTTTGCCAAAGTTCATAACCCCTCGGTTACCGCCACCACCTTGTGATTGCTGCATAAAAATGAAGAAAAACGCTAGTAATAAGAATATTATAAGTATAGTTGGTATTATCTGAACCCAAGCCGAAAAATTAGTTGGTTGTTCAAAATCTATCTTTATAGCACTTCCATCTAAATCTTTTACTATTAGTGTTAATACTTCTACAGGCACAAATGTATTGTAAAGTTTTCCATCTTTTAATGTGCCTTCTACAGTCATTTTATCCTGCTTAACATGAATACTCTTAATTTCTTGATTTTTTAATCTTACTTGAAATTCACTATAAGCTATGTTGTTTCCTTGTATACTATTTCTATATACAGCATAAGCAGTAACAACTACCATTACGCAAATAACTATCCAGGCCGTTAAACTTGAAAATTTTTTCATTTTTGGCCCCCCTCTCTTCTATGTTCTATTATGTTCTATAAAATTTTACCACAGCAAATATTTTTTTACAATAATTTGAAGTTTACTTTTCATATACTTCTCTCTTTAATATTCCTATAAAAGGTAAGTTTCTATATTTTTCAGCATAATCAATTCCATACCCAACTATAAATTCATCTGGTACATCAAACCCTATGTATTTTACATTTAAGTCTGCTTTTCTTCTAGCCTGTTTATTTAATAAAGACACAATTTCTATGCTTGCAGCCTTTCTAGCTTTTAAGTAATCTAATAAATAACTTAAAGTTATCCCTGTATCTACAATATCTTCTACTATAAGAACATGCTTTCCTTCTATATCATTGTCTAAATCCTTAAGTATTCTTACAACACCTGACGTTTGAGTTGATTTTCCATAACTAGATACAGCCATAAAATCTAATTCACACGGAATAGTTATGTATTTTATAAGGTCCGACGTAAATACTACAGAGCCTTTTAAAACACCAACTACTACAAGTTCTTTACCATAATAGTCTTTACTTATGCATTTCCCCATTTCTTGAACCTTTTGTCTTATAACTTCTTCTGTAAACAGTTCACTACTAATATCATTTCTTAAGTTGTATTCCATTTTAAAATTCCTTTCTTAAAAAACTAATTTTTAATAAATTTTTAGTATCTTTATTTATTTTAAATTCATCACTAACCTTAATACCTACAATCCATGCTATTTTATTATCGAAGGTTACTATAGGAATTTCATCCCTTTTATCTTTTGGTATTTTTAAATTTATAAATATATCTTTTATTTTTTTTGTTCCAGTCATACCAATTGGAACTATTTTGTCTCCATCTAATCTTTTTCTAATAATTATAACATTTTTAATTTTGTCATAATCAAAGTATTTTATCAATTCATTATCTTTAAAATTTATATGTTTTTCAAATTTTATTTTTTCGAAACATATTGAATATTTTGCATTACCTAAACCAAAATCTAAAGTTTCACTTATTATATCATTAATTTTCATTGTAATAGACTTATCTTCAAACTTCAATCTATTTGGTTTATTTTTTTCTAACTTAATATCACCATAACTATTAATAGCTTTAACGTCGTTAGGAAGATTTATACTTTTACCTGTGGAACCCTTTTGAAAAGATATTATATCATATATGTGTTTCATTTCAAAATTATTACAAACTCCAGAAAAATTCATCAAAGCTTTCCTCAACACTCTTGTTAATAAAGCTTCCTTTTCCTTAAATGCATCTTTTTTTATAATTAAACTCTTATTGTATTCTAAGCAATATTTATTATAACTTTCTAATACCATAGACTCTATAAATTCATTATCCACATTACACATATAAGCTAATCTATTTAAAGTATTTACTATATCTTTATTAAAATTCTCCTCAATAAATGGAATTGCCTTCAATCTTATTTTATTTCTAGCATAAATATCCTCATAATTTGTTTTATCTATTCTTGGTCTTAAATCTTCCTTTCCACAATAAAACTCTATCTCTTTTCTACTTAGACATAAAATAGGTCTTATATATAGGTTCTCCCTAACCGGCCTTATACCAATTAGGCCTTCCAATCCTGTTCCTCTTATAGCTCTCATAATTATTGTCTCAGCTTGATCATTTAAATTATGAGCTATAGCTATTTTGTTAAGCTTCAATTCATCTTTTAGCTCATTAAAAAATTTATATCTCTCTTCCCTACCAGCCAATTCTGTAGATATACCTTTCTCATTTGCAATATTGTTAATATCTATAGCTTTTGAATAAAACTTAATATCAAGCTTACGACAAAGTTCTTTTGCATATCCTTCATCTTTATCAGCTTCTTCACCCCTTAAGCAATGATTAATATGAGCTGCATATATACATATATCAAGTTCATTTTTGAGCGAATTTAGTATATGTAAAAGGCATACAGAATCAGGACCTCCCGACAAAGCCACAAGCACCTTATCTCCTTGTTTAACCATGGAGTTCTCTATTATATATTTTAAAACCTTATCCTTCAATATCAAACCACACTCCATATATATAATTTATACTTCATTATATCATAACAGATTCACTAAACCTATTATTAACCAAAAAATCTATATTATAAATATATTTAGGTATGGCTAAGCCATACCTAAATATAATCTATTTTATTGCGTACTTAATAAAGGGCAATAACTTTAGATACAACAACCGTCATATCATCCCTACAATGCCCATTACTAATATCCCTAGCCTTCTCTAATATAGCTATTGATAAATCTTTTGGCTGCTTAATCTTAGTGGTCCTCAAAAATTCTAACAGCCAATTTGCACTTGTTTCTTCACTTCTATCAAGCTCTAAAATACCATCACTAATTGTTACTACTATATCCCCATTAGATAACTTTTTTTCCACTATATCTATATCTGTTGCTTCTAATACCCCAAATGGTAATGTTTTTGATTTTATGACCTCAACCTTATTACCCCTTTTTATAAAACTTTCTACAGCACCTACCTTCATAAATTTAGAATCACCAGTATATAAATCTATTTTTTGCATATCCAATGTTGTGAATTTTTCTTCTTCACTAAATCGTATCCCCATAATAGAATTAACTGTATCTATTGCTGTCAATTCATCAAAACCTGCCTCCGAGAATTTCTCCATAAGCTCTACACAAGCTTTACTTTCTGCTCCAGCTTCCGGCCCTGATCCCATCCCATCTGATACTATCACCATATAATGTCCATCTTTCGTTTTACCAAAGCTATAAGAATCTCCTGTATATTTCTCTCCTTGCTTAGGATTTACAGCAACTCCAGATTTTATATGATACTTAGGAGCTTCTTCTATAAGCACACTGCATTTATTAGTTATTGGATCAACAAAACAAGAATCACCTGAAACACTCATAGCCTTTCCTACAACTTGATTAATAACAGGAAGTGCATCTTTTATACAATAATTACTTCCATGGCAGTTATCCATATCTAGCTTTATATTTAAGCGACCATATTTATCATTATAACAAAATACATTATAAAAATTTATACCATTCTTAATCAATGCCTTCTTAACTGTTCTTTCTATTTCACCAGCTAAGGTTAAATCATTATCAAAATCATCCACTATTTCCCCTACAGTTATAGCCATATTATTTATATGTGATGCTAAAAGTTTTCTTCCTTCTCCTAATCTCCTTTTTATCATCTCATTCATAACATGATTATTAATAATTTCCTCTGTATTCTTTATTACTGCAAATTTCCTTATACACTTTCTTTCTAATTCTTGCGGAAAAGTGTCCTCTCCTTCTTCATAACCTTTCACAAGCTCTGAAAATGCATTATAAGTTAAATGTAATTCTCTCTTCCAACAACTGTGCTTCATATCACAAGTACCGCAACTTCTATCTGCTACATTCTCAATCATAGCTGTACTCTTATTTTTAATTAATAATTTTTCATTATCCACTAAATCATTCAAAGTTATACTCATAGTACTTAATACATCTGTAAAATCTCTTAACCTATTTGTTAATTGGTTTTTTATCTTATTAAAATTTAATTCATTTAAGTTATCTTGCTTTTTTTCATTATCAAACTCAATTAAAAAAACTTCATACATTTTGCTTGGTACAGCTAAAAATATTAAAGCTCCAGCTAACACCTCTGCCATCTTGTATATAGTAAATGCCTTAGAGTAAATTATAAGAATCAAAAACACCATAACAAAGGATATTGCACTCAATATTTTGCCAGTTTCTTTGAAAACGCCAGATACCATACCACAAACACCATATACAGATATATATAATAGGAAATTATCCGAAGTAAATCCTAAAACAACTCCTATTGTAAGTCCTACGCTTGCTCCAGTTCCCGCTCCTGTAATATATGAAATTAACATAACAAATGCTATAGCTACAACATTTCTTATAGTCACATTTTGTATACTTATTCCTCCAATACCTGAAATAATAAAACATACTAATAATGATATACTTATAAGTTCTTCATTAGTAAAATAATGCTGTGTATTTATATCATCAATACATTTAAGACCATAATTTATTACGTAATATATTGGATATACTACAACAGTTTCAACTGATGAGCTTATTAAGTTTGCTAATAGAGAATAATGATTCACAAAAAATCCATATCCTAAGTAAGAACAAAATATTGTGCCAAAACTTACATAAATCATTTTTCTATTTTTTATGTCAACAGGTAGATTATTCACTATAAACAATATTAATACAGCAATTAAATACATAGGCATATTTTCTATTTTATTAAACAAAGTAATATATCCTACAAGTACTCCAAAACTTGATGCTACAAATTCCTTTTTATTTTTATAATTACTTGCCAACATAAAAGCTAGTCCAAATGGAGCTATACTTTGTATAGGACTTAAACTTAATCCCAAAACAACTCTGGTAACAAAAAAACCTATAATCGTAGCAATAATTAGCTCTTTTACATTCCCTTTCAAATTTATAAACTTCTTTTCATTTTTCTTATTATTCATCCTCTTATATGTAGATATGTCTATTCCATATTGCATCTATATCCCTCCTACTACTTAACTTCAAGATTATTATACCAAAATCAATTGGAAATATTTGTAATAAAGTGGAGGGAATATTTTTTTTCGTAAGACAGAAAATCTCAATATTCTATTTAGTATTTATTTTTAACATTATTAGATTAAGTTCTTTTTATGCGACTATAACTTAGCTAATGTAATAATTTGTTAATATCATCCAATTAGTATTATATTTATACTTTATCCAAAATACCTAAGTTTTTTGTCGCTATTACTTATATAATGTGATTTTTTAAAATAATTTTATTAGAATAAAACTAAAAACATGCATATATACTAAGAAGGTGGGCTTATATAAAATTCTTATACAAAACAAAGTGATTACACAACGCTTATTTATTTTATCTTAAACTTTATCAAACTTTTAACTTTTAAAAGTTTTATATTTTCATATACGTAAAAAGGACAAAAAAAAATTCATACCTAAGTATGAATTTTCTTGGTGCTTGAGACCGGAATCGAACCGGTACGGTGTTTTAGCACCGCAGGATTTTAAGTCCTGTGCGTCTGCCAGTTCCGCCACTCAAGCATGAAGCTTATTTAAGCACTTTGGTAGCGGGAACAGGATTCGAACCTGCGACCCTTCGGGTATGAACCGAATGCTCTAGCCAACTGAGCTATCCCGCCAAAGTTTATGGTAGCGGGAACAGGATTCGAACCTGCGACCCTTCGGGTATGAACCGAATGCTCTAGCCAACTGAGCTATCCCGCCAAAAATTATGGTTGCGGGGGCAGGACTTGAACCTACGACCTTCGGGTTATGAGCCCGACGAGCTACCAACTGCTCCACCCCGCGATATTATGTGGTGCTTGAGACCGGAATCGAACCGGTACGGTGTTTTAGCACCGCAGGATTTTAAGTCCTGTGCGTCTGCCAGTTCCGCCACTCAAGCACATTATTTTGCCGCATCTCTCAGCGACAAGATTTATTATATGGTATACCTTAAGATATGTCAACACTTTTTTTCAAACTTTTTAACTAACAAAAACAAACAAGTCTATTTTATTTTCCAAATCAACGTATTTCTTACTTTTGCTACATTATTCTTATATAACTTTAAAATAAAACTCTTCTAAAATTCACTAGAAGAGTTTTCTTTTATATTTTATTAGAAATTTTTTTTACCTTTTGATTTAAAGTCTTGATGTTTTTTTACATCTTGAAGCTTTTCTTCACTTTCTTTTAAAAACTTTGACATTATATCTTCAAAGTTATTTTGATTTTGCTTTTTATTTTCAGAGGACCAATCTATCTCAACTGGTTTAACTGATTTTTTTTGTGCTGGCATAGCTTGCTTAATTGATAAGCTTATCTTACCATTGTCATCAATAGCTAACACCTTTACCTTTACTTTGTCTTGTTCTTTAAGATGCACTCTAATATCTTTAACAAAAGAATCAGCAACTTCTGAAATGTGTACTAAGCCAGTTTTGCCTTCAACCTCCACAAATGCACCAAAATTTGTGATGTTTATCACTGTACCTTCTAATATGTTTCCTGCCATTAAGGTCATGTTAAAAAGATTCCTCCTTAAAATATAAATATATGTTATTTTTATAATAACCAAATCTTTAGTGATTATTTCTTTTCAGAACTAATTACTGCCTTTTCTCCAGGTTTAATACTTCCAAGTCTTTCTCTAGCCATCTTTTCTGAATAATCATCAGTTTTAGTTCCTTGAACTTCATCCTTAAGTCTTTCATTCTTCTCTTTAAGCTTATCGAGCTCTCCGCTTTTTTCTTGAATTTCTATTTTAAGATGCCTCATGGCAATTTCTTGTCGTATAAAACTCACTGAAAAAATACAAAGTAAAACAAGTATAACAACATTCCTTAGGGTAAGCCTCTTCTTCATATTAAACCCCTTTTTCATATTCAGTATATACATTCTACCTATATTTTAAACAGTATAGATAATTAATTCAAGATATTTTTAAATTCATTTTTTATTTGAATTTTTATTAAAAAATGCAATTCTAAAAGCATAACTTAAATTTTTACACCCTACTCTGATGCCTTTTAGAAAACCTCTTCCAATTTTATTTTCTACACTTATAAAATATGGTGATACTAATTTTAAATATATTATATCACCTATAAGAATAAAAAAGTATACATATACACTTAAAAGTGCATAATTTACATATAGAAGAAAAATAAATACTAGCATAGCACATAATATCCAAAACAATATATCTTCTATTACTATTATTAATTTAGGGACCCTAAACCCCCTAAACAATCTATATAAGTCAAAAACTACACCTATAATTAAACCTGCTACTAAAGATGATAAAACTATTCTAATTTGAATTTCAAGTGGTAATAACATAATACTATCACCTACTTAAACAGTCTTGAGAAAAGACTTTGTTTTTGCTTTTTCTTAATTTCACTACCAGAATAAACTATATATGAAACATTACCTGATATTATTACATCTCCATTTTGCACATCTAACTTATTCATTTTTAAGCCTTCACCCTTAACAGTAAGCATTCCCAATACTGTATTTAATAGAATTTTTTCATCATCAAAACTCAAAACTTCTATTACGCCTGTTAAATTTAACTTTTTTCTATTTTCTAGACTTAGATTGCTTTTTACATCTTCTTGTTTTATTTCTTTTTTATTCTCCACACTAATTCCCCCTGTAGTTAGAAATTTTAAATATAAATAGAATTCTTGTAATTAATTCTTCTATATTAAGAATATATGACTACAGGACATCCATTATGCTAATATGAATACTATTGTAATTATTTCCACAACGTAATAATACTAATCCAATAGAAAATATAAATATTTTTCAAAAATTATTATATTTTATTTATAACATCTGAAAATATTGGTATTATATTATAATTATAAATATTTCTAAAACATTTATATAAAAAAGAATAAGACTATCAGGTAACCCTTATAGCCTTATTCTTTATCTTCTTCACCCTCTAAAATCTCATACATAGCCTTAGCATCTTCTTTCCTTACATGTTCAGCTATATTTATTATTCTAGCCTTAAGTTCTCTATTACCAAAAACTATTTTGATAATATCGCCTTCTTTTACATCAGTGGATGGCTTAGCAACCTTTTCATTTATACTTACTCTTCCACCTTCACAGGCTTCTTTTGCTACAGTTCTTCTCTTTATTATTCTTGAAACCTTTAAATATTTATCTAGCCTCATTAGATTCTCCCCTTTATAGTTAGTCAAAGAACCCGAGAAATTCCCGGGTTCTATTATAAATAATTGAATTATTTATTTACTTTTTCTTTGAATTCTTTTCCTGCTTTAAAAACTGGAACTACAGATGCTGGTATTTGGATAGCTTCTTTAGTTCTTGGGTTTCTACCTTCTCTAGCAGCTCTTTCTCTAGTTTCAAAAGTACCGAATCCAACTAATTGAACTTTTTCGTTCTTTTCTAAAGATTCTTCAACGCTTTCTATAAACGCCTTTAATGCAGCTTCAGCATCTTTTTTAGTTAATTTACTTTTTTCTGCCATGCTTGTTATTAATTCTGATTTATTCACTTTTTACATCCTCCTTAAAATTGAAGTAATTTACTATAAGTGTTAGAGTACAACAATTAAGTATAAAAGTACTACTACTTACATTATCATATTATATAACCACTTTTTTATATAGTCTATAGTTATATGCACTTTTTTATTAAATTATATACTATGACAACAAATTTTAAATTCCTGATTAATTATATTCTTCATAAAAGGTCAAATTCCTTCTTTGAACACACTATTTTTCTGTTTTTTTTGCATCATTCCATAAAGAATCCATTTCCTCTAGCGTCATGTCTTTTAAATTTCTATTTTCTTCCTTAGCTTTGTTCTCAATATATTCAAATCTTTTTAGGAATTTATCTGAACTTTTATTAAGAGCTAATTCACTATTAACCTTAAGAAATCTAGCAACGTTAACACATGAAAATAGTAAATCACCTATCTCATCTTCTATCATTGCCCTATTTTCTCCATTGTATACATCTTTTACTTCATTTAATTCTTCTTTTACTTTTTCCATAACATCTTCTACATTATCCCAATCAAAACCAACCTTTTTGGCTTTATTTTGCAGCTTATATGCTCTCACCAAAGCTGGAAAAGCATTTGCTATAGAATTCATTTCATCTGTTATAGTATACAAACCTTTCTCTTTTTTCTTTATCTCATCCCAATTTACAAGTACTTCTGAACTTGTATCTGCCTTTATATCCCCAAAAACATGTGGATGTCTTGTTATCATCTTATTACTTATTCCATCTATTATGTCGCTTAAATTGAAATATCCGTCTTCTTTAGCTATAGTTGCATGAAGAACAATTTGTAATAATACATCTCCAAGTTCTTCTATCAAACCTGCATCATCTTTCTTTTCTATTGCATCTATAACTTCATAGCACTCTTCCATAAGACATTCTCTCAAACTCTCATGAGTTTGTTCTCTGTCCCAAGGACAACCATTTTCACTTCTCAATGTCTCTACTATATTCACAAAGTCATAAAAATCTTTTTTATTATTTTCACATTTAGGAATATAAATGGATGTTAGATAATCTATATCTTCTTGCCAATCTAATTCATAAATAGGAATTTTTCTTACTACCTCTTGATCTTTAACTCCTGCTGCTCTCACATAATAAATTTCAGTATCATCATTATAGTATTCTAGAAGCTTCAATTTAACCTCTGAAGCTATAAAGTTATTATATACTTGAGTTATTATAGTGCCTATTCTTCTATCTAAAATTTGATTCTCCATATCAAAAGCATCTATTATTTTAACGCCTTCTATAGGGTCTACCTCTAGTGCTTCAACCATGGCATCTACAAAGCTTACCGCTGGCAAAATCTTATACTCTATATTATTTTTATCACAAAGTTCTATTAGATTCACTACAGATTTTTCTGCAACTAATGGATGCCCAGGAACTGCAAAAACTAAATCTTTTTCTGACTTTGCCTTAACTAAAATATCCTCTGCTATCTTTTTATAAACTTCATCAAAACTATCTGAAGTTTCATAAGCATAGTCATAAGTACTAAAGTTTATACCTTCTTCTTTTAAAAACTCTACTGTTGGATGCTTTTCAGTTCTTAAATATATATTATCATTACTTTTTAATTCTTTAAAAGCTCCAATAGTTAAAGCTTCTGGTGCTCCTGGTCCTAGTCCTATTATCTTAAGCATTTTACACTCTCCTTCAGATATTTTATGATTTTTTTGGTCTTTTTAATCTGTCTTTAATTTCTCCATAACTAAAAACACCTAATATTACAATTAACAATATATATATAATAATACCACAAAATATAGAAATCAAGGTTGCAAACCCATTACTTTGATACATTGAAAACAACTTATAATAAACTACAAGAACTATATTTATCATAACCAAAGCCCCCAAAGCTGGTTTAATCAATGCATCCTTATAATTTATCGAAACCATAAGTTCTTTATGAAGACAAATTATATTCAATATGGATGCTACAACATACCCTCCTACCGTTGCTACAACTGCACCATAAACATTTAAAGTCGGTATAGGTACAAGTATTAGCGTTAATATTATCTTAACAATACAGCCTATTACAAGGTTTATTACGGGTCTAATGTAATGTCCTATAGCTTGTAATATAGCAGTTGTAGTTTGAGCCATTATTATAAACGGTATACTTATTGATAAATACTTTAATATAGTATACCCTTCATACCTACCCGGAAATATAAGCTTCATAACAGGTTCTGCCATAAAGTATAGACCTAAAAAACAAGGTATTGCTATAACAAATGAAAACTTCATTGCTGAATCAATCTTTCTTTCTAATTCTATTTTATCCTTCAAAATAAACTTTTCAGCTATTATTGGTATTAATGATATACTAAGTGCCATTGATAAAGTCAGTGGGATGTTAGTTAAAACCGTTGCTTTACCTGTTAATTGGGCATATAATATCGTAGAATCTTTTGCACTGAATCCAGCCTGTAGAAGCTTTTGTGGCACTAATATAGAGTCTATTAAACTCATAACCGCTCCAACTGTAGCTCCTAATGATATAGGTATTGCAACCCTTAAAATTTCATCCATTATTTTAGGATTACTTTTAACCTTCTTTATTCCATATGCTTGTCTTACTTTTAAATATTTAAACAATAAATATATACCACCTAAAAAGCCTCCTGCTGCTGCACCAAAAGCAGCTCCTCCTGCTGCATACTCTATTCCATAAGGAAGAAGTAAGAATGCAAGTCCAACCCCCACTACAACCCTTCCTATTTGTTCTATAACTTGAGATATAGCTGATGGGGTCATATTCTGTAATCCCTGAAAAAAGCCTCTAATAGCTGTCATTATAGCTATCAAAATAGGTGCTAGACATATTCCTAATAAAGAGTAATAAGCTTTTGGATCCCACTTTAAAAAACTTATTATAGGTTTTGCAAACCCACCTAACATTATAGTCATGCCTGTCCCTAAAATTAACATTATAATAAGTGATGCTCTCATAACCATAAAGGACTCTTCTGACTTGCCAGTAGCATTTTTTTCAGAAACTATTTTTGAAACCGCCATTGGTATTCCTGATGCTAAGGCTATAAAAAACATATATAGAGGATATGACATTTGGTAATATCCTACCCCTTCATCACCTATTAACATAATCAATGGCCATCTAAAAAATATACCTAAAAATCTAGTTAATATACCTGCTACACCTAATATTAAACTACCCTTTATAAGTGATTGTTTTTTCACTGTAAACACCTCCAAATTACTTAATAACTATTAATTATTATTGTAAAGTTGGAGGTATTATACATATTTTTTTAAAAATTATGAATATATTTTATTTATGTTGTCAATAATCTAAAGGGTTTAGATGTATTGGTGCTAGTTTATTGTTCCATTTGTTTGCCTAAAAATGATGCTGCTGTTTCAGCAAGCTTCATTTCAAGCTCCCCAAAAATCTCTCCAGATTGCTTTGATAGAATTATAACTGCACCAATTGCATCGCCTTCAGCTATTATAGGAGCAATAACTTGACATGAATATTTATTTTCTACGTCTTCTTCTCCATATAATGAAACAACTTTTCTTTCACCTGTTCCTAATAAAACAGATTTTCTTTCATCCATAATAGTATCTAACTCATTAGTAACTTTCTTTTCTAAAAAATCCTTTTTACTAACTCCACTAGCTGCTATAAATGCATCTTTATCTGCAACTAATACTATATGTCCGATAGATTGTTGTAAAGATTCAGCATACTCTTTTGCAAAGTCTGTAAGTTCTCCTATTGGAGAATATTTCTTTAGTATCACTCCACCTTCTCTATCTGTAAAAATTTCTAAAGGATCTCCTTCTCTTATTCTTAGAGTCCTCCTAATTTCTTTTGGTATTACAACTCTTCCTAAGTCATCAATTCTTCTAACAATACCTGTAGCTTTCATCAGTCGTTCCTCCTTAAAGATTTAATTTCACTTGTCTTATTACATTCATATTATTTTTCAGTTTTGAAATTTTATACACAGAATTGGTTATATTTATATAAGATTATTTTTTTGAATTTATGAATAAAAAATAAAAAAGTATTATCTTATTTACTTTTTTACTTTTTAAAATTATATTCACAAAAGTATTATCTTATTTACCTATATAAAAATACAAAAAAAGGATATTGAATAAATATTAATTCATTCAATATCCTTAATTTAAATTATTTTATTTTATCCTCGTAAACTTCAACCTTTAATTCTTTTTTCCAAGTTTCAAGCTTTTTAGTTGTTTCTTCTTGTTCCTTTTGTTTTAATAAGTTTTGTTTAATACTATCCTTAACGTTAGCAACTTTTATTAAATGCCATCCAAATTGAGATTTTACCGGACCAGATACTTCTCCTTCTTTTAACTTCTTAGCAGCAGCCATAAAGTCTTTATCCATTTTATCCGTACTAAATGGTACAAAGCCTAAACTTCCACCAGTGTTCTTAGTTCCATCAGTTCCGTATTTAGCAGCTAAGTCTTCAAATTTAGCTCCCTTATCATATTCCTCTTTTATTTTTTTTATTTCATCTTCAGTTGGTACTACTATATGATATATTGTAGCACCTGGATCTTTTGTGTATTGTTCTTTATTTGTTTCATAATATTTATCCACTTCTGCATCAGTAACTTTTAAATCTTTTCCTATATATTCTTGTAATTTTTGTTGAATATATTGATTCTTCATATATTCCTTAAATGTATCCATAGTCATTCCATTAGTTTTTAAAGCTTCTTCTAGCTTCTTATCATCATTTCCATAAGCAGTTTTAACTTGCTTTATTCTCTCATCTACAAACTTATCCGCATCAGCTTTATCTTGACCTACTTTAAGTTTTGCAGCTTCTTTAATCACTACCTTTTCATTAACCATACCATCTAATATATCTTTTCTTTGCTTTGCTAATGCATCTTTAGCTTCTTGATTTTGGTCATACTTATCACCATATTGACTTTTCATCTGTTCTATAAGTGGTTTCATCTTATCATCTACTTCGCCTAAAGTTATTTTGTCCCCATCAACCTTTGCTACTGTTGTTTTTCTTACTGCCTCTGGTGTCTTTTGTATCATATCACAACCGAAAACAGAGAACATAAGAACTCCTGCTATAGCAGTTACAACTACTTTCTTAACATTTTTCATCTCTTTCCCTCATTTCTTTTATTTAACATATTATAAGATTACAGCTAATATTTAGTATATCAATTTATTATACAGAATTCAATTTACAATTTGTAAATTATTTAAGTTATGTTAACTCATCTAAAAACTTTTTAAATACTTCTAGAAGTTCCTCAGACCTTGTGTCCCTCATTCTATAAGCAAAGTATGGTTTATCTCCAAACTTAAAAACTATATTGTTTTTATATTCTTCTAATAATCTTTTAAATATAACTTTATCTGTTCTCTCTCTACTTTGAAATTTAAATACTATTTGCCCATTCATCTCTTTTACTTCTTCTATATTTAAGAGCCTACACTTACTCTTAATATACGCAATATCCATCAAATTATATACTGGCCTTGGTATAATAGAAAATCTATCTTCTAATTCATCCTTTACTTCCATGTAGTCCTTTATATTTTCTATTGCAGCTATTTTCTTATACACTTCTATCTTTTGAGTTTCGTCTTCTATAAAATCAGTATCTATAAAAGCATCCGCCTTTATATCTATAGTTGTTTCTACAGGCTCTTGCTCTATTTCACCCTTTATAAGCTTTACTGTATCCTCTAACATTCTACAATATAAATCATATCCAACAGAAGCCATATGACCATGCTGGGCTGACCCCATCATATTTCCAGCTCCTCTTATTTCTAAATCTCTCATAGCTATCTTAAATCCCGAACCAAGTTCAGTGAAGTCCTTAAGTGCCTTTAACCTCTTCTCTGCTATCTCTGTAAGTACTTTATCCTTTTGATATATGAAATATGCATAGGCTATTTTATTACCTCTACCAACCCTACCTCTTAACTGATAAAGTTGAGATAATCCCATCTTATCCGCATCATATATTATCATAGTATTAACATTTTGTATGTCTATACCTGTTTCTATTATAGTTGTGCACAGTAAAATATCCGCTTCTTTATTCATAAAAGCTATCATTTCAGTTTCTAATTGTCTTTCTGTCATTTGTCCGTGAGCTACAGTTATCTTACATTCAGGAACTAAATTTTGTAAAAAACTAGCCATTCCTTGTATATGTTCTACTCTATTATAAACAAAGAACACTTGCCCACCTCTATTTTTCTCTCTAAGTATGGCATCCCTAATAAGTTGTTCATTTTGTTCTACAACATAAGTTTGAATTGGATACCTCTCCTCTGGAGGTGTTTCTATAACCGATATGTCACGAACTCCAGTTAAAGACATATGAAGTGTTCTTGGGATAGGTGTAGCACTCAAAGTTAAAACATCTACATTCTTTTTTATATTTTTTATTTTTTCTTTTTGAGTTACCCCAAAACGTTGTTCTTCATCTACTATTAAAAGACCTAAATCCTTAAATTGAATATCCTTAGAAACTAATCTATGTGTTCCTATAAGTATGTCTACATTCCCTTCCTTGACAGCCTTTAACGTTTCCTTTTGCTGTTTTGTAGTCCTAAATCTACTTATCATATCTATAGCAACTGGAAAATCAGAAAACCTTTTTTTGAAGTTTTTATAATGCTGATCAGCTAAAATTGTAGTAGGAACTAAAAAAGCTACCTGCTTGCCATCCATTACAGCCTTAAATGCAGCTCTTACAGCAACTTCAGTTTTACCATACCCTACATCTCCACAAAGCAACCTATCCATAGCCTTATTTGATTCCATATCCTTTTTAATTTCTTCTAGCGAACTTAATTGGTCTGGTGTTTCTTCAAATGGAAATTCATCCTCAAATTGTTTCTGCCATTCTGTATCCTTTGAAAATTTATGCCCTTTAAGTGTACTTCTTGCCGCATATAATTTAACTAAGTCCTCTGCGATTTCATTTATAGAACTTCTAACCTTTGCCTTTGCTTTCTGCCATTCAGTTCCACCAAGTTTATTAACCTTTGGTGCCTTTCCCTCAGAACCTATATATTTTTGTACTAAATCTAACTGATCTACAGGAACATAAAGCTTATCACCTTTAGAATACTCAATATCTAAATAATCTCTTTTATGACCTTCTACCTCTATTTGTTTAATTCCCTTATATACACCTATACCATTATTTACATGAACAACATAATCACCTTGCTTTAATTCTGCAAAGCTTTTTATTTTTGAAACACCTTTTTGTTTGTTCTGCTTTTTAGAAATTTTTCTTTTTGCTTCTCCAAAAACCTCTTTATCTGATATTACACAAAGTTTAAGATCTGGGTACTCATATCCTTTCAATTGGTTTCCAAAGGTTATAACTACCTCTCCAAACTCTATATTATCAACTTTGTCCCTATAATTGCTTTCTACACCCCTATCTCTCAGCGTATCAACCAATCTTTCCCCTCTCGGCCTTGTACCTGAAAGTATTAATGTTTTATATCCTTTAGATTTCTTGCTTTTGATATCATCTATTAATAGTTCTAGCTGCCCATGATAATTATTACTAGTCGTTTGATAGAAATTATACTGTTTAATATCACCCAAAAAATCATTATTTTTCTCAAAGCTATTTAATGTAATGACATCCACAAGTTCAAACCCCGCTCTGATTCTATCCAAGCTAATAACTAATTCTCCTTGCGAAGGCAGTATATTACCTCTTTGTAAGAATGCAGAATAATTCTCTTCAAATTCATATACTACGCTTTCAAGTTTACCTTTACATCTTTGTGTATCATCAACTACTACAAGAAAATCTTTAACATAGTCAAAAAAGGTAGCTGGTTTATCAAAAAAATAATTAATATAACTATCTATAGTTTCAAAACTCCAGCTTTCTTTTATAGCCTCTATATTCTTATTTACTGTTTCATTAATCTTAACTATGCGTTCCTTGTCATTTGAAGATTTCATTATCTCTTCAAGTTCTTTTTGCATCTTATTTATAGCTTTATTTATAGCTTCATCGCTTAAGATAATCTCTTTAGCAGGAAATATTTCTATACTTTTAACCTTATCTATACTTCTTTGAGATTCAACATTAAAGCTTCTTATTGAATCTATCTCATCTCCGAAGAGTTCAATTCTAAAAGGATGTGATGTATGAGGAGGAAACACATCTAGTATCCCCCCCCTTAAAGAAAATTCCCCTTTTCCTTCGACTACTTCCATTCTTTCATATCCACACTCTACTAGTTTTTTACTAAGCTCTCTAAGATCAATCTCTTTTCCTACTTTTAAAGAAAAGCTGTGACTTTTATATAACTCTATTGGAGTATATATAGTTGAAAATGCCTCTATAGAAGTTACTATTACCTTTCTTCTTGAGTTTAACATTTCCTTTATTACTTTTAGCCTAGCCCACCTTAAGTCTCCAGATATAGCATCTATATTATAAAATACCACTTCTTTAGTAGGAAAATAATACACATCTGTCATATATAAATTTAAGTCTTCATAAATATTTCTAGCTTCTACATCACTATGAGTAACTATAACTATAGACTTTTCTTGTTTTTCATATATAGCATTAATAAAATAACTTTTACCTGATTCTGAAAGTCCTAATATTCCAACAGGCAATTCTCTATCTTGTATGTTTTCAATAACTTGCTTAAATTTCAAATCCTCTTTTAGTGGATTAATTAATCCTTCAAGTCTCATACAATTCCACACCCTTTCTAACTAAAAAGCTTAGATATACGAAGAAAATAATAGACACCTACTTGGTCTATTATCTTTGAATATATACTAATTCGCTGAAAATCCATTGAATTTATTCATTGCACTTTGAAGTTCTTCTTTTATTATAACTTCTATAGCATCTACTGAAGCCTTAATAGATTTCTCTAGAATTTCATTTTCTTCCTTTGTGAATTTTCCAAGAACATGAGATACCAAATCATGCTCTGGAGCACCAACTCCAACCTTTATCCTTGGGAAAACATCACTGTTTAAATTTGAAATAATACTCTTTATTCCATTATGACCTCCAGCACTTCCCTTTGCTCTTATCCTAAGCTTACCAACGTCTAAACTTATGTCATCATATATTATAATAATCTCTTCATTTTCTATTTTATAAAAGTTCTTTATTTCCCTTATACTTTCTCCGGAAAGATTCATATATGTTGTAGGTTTTAAAAGTATAACCTTTTCACCACCTATATACCCATCGCCGTACACACCTTTAAATTTTTCCCTATTTATATCAATATTATACTTGCTAGCTAAATAATCTATTACTTCAAAACCTATATTATGTCTAGTATTTTCATACTCTTTCCCTGGATTACCAAGTCCTACTATTAAAAACATTATCCGCCCTCCATTTTAGTAATAAAAATCTAATTTTAATTATATCATATATGTTTAATTATAGTTATTACAAGTACCTTACAAATAATAAAAATTTACCTGTCATTATAACAGGTAAATTTTTATTTATTTTCTAATAGCACTATTGATAAATCTTGCTTCTCATCATCTCTTAAAACCTTACATGGAATTGTATCACCTATTTTGTGAGAATCTAAAGCTGATAATATATCTTCTAGCTTTTTAACATTTTTCCCATCAATTTCTACTATTATATCAGTAGGTCTCATACCAGCTTTAGCTGCACTTCCGTTTCTTTCTACATTCTTTACATATACACCCTCTATATCTTCATCTTTCTTAGATGTTATGCTTGCTCCATCAAACCCAAGTCTTACTCTCTTTACTTTTCCATAATTCAATATAGAATCTATTATCTTTTGAGCTTCTTTTATTTCTAAAGCATATCCAAAGCTACTATTTTTAAGATACTTTTGAGTTAATGTCCTGCTATTTATTCCAACTACTTCTCCATTTACATTTACTAAAGCTCCTCCTGTATTTCCATGTTCTATTATAGCTCTAGTTTGTATAACTTTATAACTTTTCTTATCAGCCGACTCTTCTCTACCCACTTCAATTTTTTTATTTTTTGAATTTACTTCCCCAAATGTTACAAAACCTATATAATCATCGCCCTCGGAGTTTCCCACAGCTATAACTTGATCACCGGGTTTTATAAGATCTGTATCTGCAAATTTGGCTACAGGTAGATTATTAGTATCTATTTTTACAACTGCCAAATCCGAAACTATATCACTCCCTATAAGCTCTGCTTTAAATGGTTTCGAACCTACTCCAGACAATTTAACAAATATATCCTGGTTATTATTCACAAGACTATAATTGGTCACTATATACCCATTATTTTTTATTATCACTCCGCTACCATTTAATTCGCTTTCATTACCAAGCTCCATATTTTTCTTATCTGAACCAATGCTAACTATACTCGGCGCTACTTGTTTTATAGCCTTATTTATAATACTTTCATCATAAATAGCAGTGTCATTTCTATTAATTACTTGAAATATTGTTTTATTTCCCATGGAAATATTGTTTCCGTATTTTCTTTGAATAAAATAAACTCCTCCAACTGCTCCAGAAAGTGTTGCTATAAGAACAATACTAATTAATTTAAAAGATTTTTTTATATTATATTTAGTTCTGTTCTGTTTTATTTTTATGCTTCCAGAATCTTCATTAGAGTCTTTTGGCTTGACTTTTTTAATAACTTCTCTAATTATCTTTCTGTCTTTTTCCATTAACCAACCTCCTGCGAACTATTTAAGCATATAAAAACCTAATAATAAACTATATTGAATGTTTCTCAAAATGCCATACCTATAATGACCTCTTCAAAGTAAACGTAAAAACAACACCTGAATCCTTACTCTTATTTTCTACCCAAATATCTTCACCATGCTGAGTCAATATCTGTCTCACTATAGGCAAGCCTAATCCAGTACTAACCTTATTTGTCCTAGATTTATCTGATTTATAAAATCTATCCCAAATATATTTTTTTTCATCCTCAGAAATAGCTGAACCTGTATTAAATACATCAATCCATACTTTGTTCCCTTTAGCTCTTGACGTTACTTTTATGTTTCCACCTTCACTACAATACTTTATGGCATTATCAACAAGGTTTGTCATAACCTGTATAAGTCTATCTCGATCACCAATTACAAAAAGATGTTGATTCTCAAGTACAACCTCTGCATTTATTTTCTTTTCTTTAATTTTTTGTTCTGTACTTATTACACAATTTTTTATTATTCCATTTATATCAATCTCAGTAAAATCAAGTTTTAATTTACCCGCTTGCATAGTTGATAAATCCAATAAATCATTAACTAATCTTGTAAGTCTTTGAATTTCATTATATGCAATTTCTAAATAATAATTTTCCTTATCCTTAGGTATTACTCCATCTAAAATACCAGCTATAAACCCTTTTATAGATGTTATAGGAGATCTTATTTCATGTGATACATTAGAAATAAACTCCCTCCTATTTTGTTCTACCTCTTCTATTGAGTCGGCCATAACATTGAATGAATTTGCAAGTTCTCCAATTTCATCATTAGAATTTATAACTACTCTATTTCCTATTTCTCCTTTAGCTAACCTTTTTGCGGCTAAATTAATACTAGCTAATGGTGCTATCAATATCCTTTGGCAAAAATAATATATTATAAAGGTAGACCCAGCCAATGCTATAATTGCAGTCGTCCAAATTATTGAATATACTTTTTTAAGTGGCTCTTTAACTTTTTCCATAGGTGTAATCATAACAATTACTCCCCTAAATATATTATTATACATTACTGGTTTGTAATATATATATTGATTTCCTGAAAACATTTTATTTTCAGTAGTTTTTTCCTCTATAGCGTTACCTAACTTAAGCTCTTCCATATTTTTAATGTCTAATTTCTTAGGTATCAAATTACTATGAGCTGGATTAGTAACTCGATATATATACCCATAACTATCTGTTAATAATATATCTGACTGTATAGAATTAGAAACTATACTCAGAATGCTATTCAAATCACTTGAAGTATATTGTCTTGGATTACGGTAAATCTGCTCCCCCACAGCTTTCTCTATTATGTTAGCTTGAATATCAAACTCACCTTTTCTTTGTTCAAAATAATAATCCTCAAACCAAGCAGAAAGCACACTTGCTATAATTATAAAGGTTATTCCTATAATAAGCGTAAATGTAAATAACAGCTTAGCAACTAAACTATTTTTTTTCATTTACTTCACCTCAAATTTATAACCTACACCCCATACTGTTTCTAATTGCCAACTTAATCCACCCTGAAGTTTTTCTCTAAGTCTCTTTACATGGACATCTACAGTTCTAGAATCTCCTGGATAATCATAACCCCAAACTTCACAAAGAAGTTGTTCTCTTGTATATACTCTATTTTTATTTAGGGCTAAATAATATAAAAGTTCAAATTCCTTTGGAGGCATTTTTACCTCTTCACCCTTATATGTAACTCCATAAGAATTAGCATCTATAATCAAATCATTAAATTGCAGTGTTTCTTTACTAGTTGAATCCACTGTATATCTTCTCATTACAGCCTTAACTCTAGCTATAAGTTCCTTTGGTTCAAAAGGCTTTACCATATAATCATCTGCACCTATCTCTAAAGCTAATACCTTGTCAAAAGTTTCCCCCCTTGCAGTTAGCATAATAACTGGGGTTTCTCCTTCTCTTCTAATCCACTTTAAAACGTCTAATCCATCTATATGTGGTAACATCACATCCAAAACAACCAAATCTGGTTTATATTCTAAAAATAATTCCTGAGCCATCTTTCCATCTTTAGCTACCCTTGTTTCATAATTGCTATTTTCTAAATACATTTTTATAACTTCACATATATTTTCATCATCATCTACAATAAGAACTTTTCCCATTATACCTTCCATTTGTATCACTCCTAATAAATATTTATATTCTTAATTTACCATAACTATTTAACCTTTTAATATACTTTTGTGAAAATGTTACAAATTATTCACCTTAATTAAAAATAGTTCAAAGTTTAGAATTAATTTTTCCAACTATTACTTAGTATCTCAAGCTTACCTTAAATAATTCTAAAAAAGTCAGCCTTAAAGGCTGACTTTTTTAATTAAAAACCTAAATTTTAGACTCAAAGATTTGAATTTAAGTAAAAATTCAAATTTTCGATTTACTTGCTTAAACTTAATTTTGTATTATATTCCTACTAACTCAATAATAGGAACTCACTTGTTATATGTTATCTTATAGTCCTTCAAACAACTTGCTTAAAGGTTCATCATCATAAATTCTATTTATAGCATCTGCTAAAAGTGGTGCTACTGATAATGCTTTAGTCTTTCTAAGATCTTTATCTTTTGGCAATGATATAGTGTTTAACATAACTAATTCTTCTATAGCTGAATCATTTATTCTTTCAAAAGCTGGTCCTGATAAAACACCATGAGTACAACAAGCGTATACATTCTTAGCTCCTAAATCTTTTAGTGCATTTGCTGCATTTGCTATAGTTCCAGCTGTATCAATCATGTCATCTATTAGTATGCATACCTTACCTTTAACTTCACCTATTATGTTCATAATTTCTGAAACATTAGCTTTTGGTCTTCTTTTATCTATTATAGCTATAGGTGCATGTAATTTTTCCGCAAAATTTCTTGCTCTTGTTACAGATCCTAAATCAGGTGATACTACAACCACGTCATCTCTATCCCCTAAACCTTTTTCTAAGAAGTACTTAGATAAAATTGGAGCTCCTAATAAATGATCCACTGGAATATTAAAATATCCTTGAATTTGTGCTGCATGTAAATCCATTGTTAAAACTCTATTTGCACCAGCTGATGTTAATATATCTGCAACCAACTTAGCTGTAATAGGGTCTCTTGATTTAGCTTTTCTGTCTTGTCTAGCATAACCATAGTAAGGAATAACTGCTGTTATTCTACCTGCAGAAGCTCTCTTGAAAGCATCTATCATTATTAATAACTCCATAAGGTTATTATTAACTGGACTACATGTTGATTGAACCACAAATACGTCAGCACCTCTAACAGTTTCTAAAATATTTACTGATATTTCTCCATCACTAAAAGTACCAACTTGAGCTTTTCCTACTGGAACTCCTAAAATTTTAGCTACTTCTTCGGCAAGTTCTGGATTAGAATTCCCAGTGAAAATCTTAATATTTCTTCCTTGACTTATCATTACAATGAAGACCTCCTTAAAATAATTACAAGTTTAAATTTAACCTTTGTTAATATATCAAAAGCTTACTTTTGACCTTTTCTTGAAACCCAACCTTCAATATTTGTTTGCTTAGCCCTAGCTATAGCAAGACTTCCATTTGGAACCTTTTTTGTAATAGTTGAACCAGCTGCAATATATGCATTATCTTCAACTTCTACTGGTGAAACTAGATTTGTATTACAACCTATGAAAGCATTATTTCCAACTATAGTTTTATATTTTTTCTTGCCATCATAATTTACAACAACTGTTCCACAACCAAAGTTACAGCCTGTTCCAACTTCGGCATCACCTATGTATGTTAAGTGAGATACTTTAGTATCATTGCCTATTGAAGCTTTTTTGATTTCAACGAAATCTCCAATTTTAACATTGTTTCCTATTGTAGATTCTGGTCTAATATAAGCAAATGGACCTACTGTAGTTTCATTTCCTACCGAACTATCAACTATAACAGAACTTTGTATTGAAACACTATTTCCTATTTTGCCATTTTCTATTCTTGAATTTGGATAAAGAATACAGTCTTCTCCTATTAAAGTATCTCCTTCAATAACATTATTAGGATATATTATAGTATCCTGACCTATTTCTACATCTATGCCTATATATGTAGATGCAGGATCTATTATAGTTACTCCATTATCCATATGTTTTTTATTAATTCTATCTCTTAATATTTTCTCAGCTACAGCTAATTCAGATCTTGAATTCACACCTATAGTTTCTTCAAACTCAGTAACCATAGCTCCTACTTTTTCTCCCTCGCTCTTAAGTATTCCTATAACGTCTGTTAAGTAATACTCGCCCTGCGCATTATCATTAGAAAGTTTATCTAATGCATTGACCAAGCTTTTTATATCAAAACAATACATTCCTGCATTTATTTCATTTACTTTTATCTCATGTTCATTACAATCTTTATGCTCAACTATTTTTTCTACACTATTATCTTTTCTTATTATTCTTCCATAACCTGTTGGATTTTCTATAATAGAAGTTAATAAAGTAGCCTTATTTGATTCTTTTATGTGAGTATCTACAAGATTAGCAACAGTTTCATTTTTTATTAGAGGAGCATCACCAGTAAATATTACCACTATCCCAGACTTGCCATTTAGAAAATCTTTTGCACATTTAACAGCATGGCCTGTTCCTAATTGTTCTGCTTGTAATGAATAACTAACTTTTTTCTCTGTTGTTCTTTCTTTTACAAGTTCAGCACCTTTACCAATTATAACATTAACATCGTTAATATCCGCTGCTCTCATAGTATCAATAACATGGTTTACCATTTCTTTTCCACAAACCTTATGTAAAACTTTAGGTAAATTTGATTTTATTCTTTTTCCTTGTCCCGCTGCTAATATTATAGCACATTTATTCATACTTTCACCTCATTATGATAAACATTTATTAAATGAGCTATACAATTTAATTTGCAATAGCCCATCATACATATACCTATTCTATTATATTTTATTAATTAATTTATTTCAATATTATATTAAATTTGATTATATTAAATTTGTGCAAAAAAATAAAAGGAAGGTTTACCTTCCTCTTATCTTTATTCTTGCACTTCTTGTAAAGGTTCAATATTTTTAACCTTTTCATATTCATCTAAAATAGCATTTTGTATTCTTTCTCTAGTATCAGTGTTTATTGGATGAGCTATGTCCTTAAATTCTCCATCAGGAGTTTTTCTACTTGGCATAGCAATAAATAATCCGTTTTGACCTTCTATAACCTTGATATCATGTACTACAAATTCATTATCAAAGGTAACTGATACTATAGCCTTCATTTTGCCCTCAGAAGCTATCTTTCTGATTCTAACGTCTGTGATTTGCACTTCACTACACCTCCAGTTGCTTAATGATAATATATTTCTATAAATAAGATTAAATTCCTCTTTTTTTCTTTAAATTTTTTGAAAATTTTTTATTCAAAGAATTTTGAAGGTTTCATTTCTACAGTTCCAAAATCATCTACACTATTTATTTCAACAACTGAAACATATTCTGTTACCATTTTCTTAGTCGATTCCTTATTATCTACTAATATTCCTATTCCTATAAGCTCAGAATCAAACTCATTTAAAAGATCAGTTATACCCTTAGCAGTTCCTCCGCCTTTCATAAAGTCATCAATAAAAATACATTTTGAGTGTGGCCTTAAAGATTTCTTAGATAAGGACATTTGTTGTATCCTACCAGAACTTCCTGATACATAATTAATATTAACAGTAGATCCTTCTGTTACCTTACTATCTCTTCTTACAGTAACTAATTGAACCCCTAAATTTTTTGCTACTTCATATGCTAATGGAACACCTTTTGTCTCTACAGTAACTACATAATCTACACCCTTATTTTGAAAGAATGAAGCTAATATAACACCTGCCCTGCTTATTATTTTAGGATTAAACATAATATCAGTAACATATATAAAATTTCCTGGCACAACTCTACTCTTATCACTTAGAAGTTCACAGAGATCACTCGCAAACTTCTTTTTTTCTTCTTCAGCCATTGCACTTATAAACTTTATACCACCAGCGGCTCCAGCTATGGTCTCTACACTTCCCATAGATAGCTTTTCTAATACCTCTCTAACAATTACAATATCTTCACTTATTGTAGATTTTGCTGCATTTAATAAATCCGAAAATGTATTTAAACCTATAACTTTATTGGGATTTTCTAATAATATCTTAGTAATGGCTACAACCCTACTATTTCTGCTTAATTTTTCCAAAAACAATCACCTACATCTCTTTATATTTTCCCGAACTTTAAGATAAAAAAAACTCTTATTATTCATATTTTATTCAATATTATACCCAATAGCAATAATTTTAACTAATATTTTCTTATTTTGTTGAAAGTTTTTTTCAATAATTTTATAATAATGTATACAAAAGTATGTATTGTTTAATTATTGTAGGAGGATAATTCTATGGAACTTATAACAAAATTAAATCCTAGCGATTTAAAACCAGGAATGATTTTAGCTAAAGACATTATTATAAATGGAATAAAATTATTAAATGGTGGCATCGAAATAACACCTGTATTAATAGAAAAACTCAAAACTAATTATCCATTAAATTACATATATATTTATGATGAAAATAATCCAGAAAATAAAAAACTTTTTGAAAATCGCAATTCAGTTAGATTAAAAAAGTCTCAAAAGAAATTCAAAGTACTCTCAACAGCTACTGAAAATATCTTTAAAAAGACCAAGGAAAACGATTTAATAGATATGATAGATGTTAGAAATATTTGTGATTCCATGTTAAAAGAATTAAATGATAGCGGTCCAGTTATCAAAAATATAATAGAAGGCCAGCAAATAGATGAATACCTATTTAGACACTCATTAAATGTTTCTTCACTTTCGGCTCTAATAGGCAAATGGCTTAAATTGGACAATCAGGATATTATTTTATTATCTTACTCTGGAATGCTTCATGATATAGGTAAATGTAAAATTCCAAGCAAGATTTTGAACAAACCTGGTGCATTTCTTCCAGAAGAACGAGCTATATGCAACACCCATGCTCAATATAGTTATGAGCTTGTTAAAAAGATTCCCTTCTTAGATAAATCGGTAGCTCTGGCTGTTCTTCTTCATCATGAAAGGGAAGATGGCTCAGGTTATCCACTTGGTATAAAATCAGATAAAATACCACTATTTGCAAAGATAGTTGCTATAGCAGATATTTTTGATGCTATGACTTCTAATAGAGTTTATAGAGGTAAATTATGTCCTTTGGATGTTCTTGATAGCATAAAATA
The DNA here is from genome assembly GCF_900141845.1 of Clostridium cavendishii DSM 21758. GTDB lineage: Bacteria > Bacillota > Clostridia > Clostridiales > Clostridiaceae > Clostridium_AG > Clostridium_AG cavendishii. Next base: position 44,398 of record NZ_FQZB01000013.1, read on the forward strand.
TGAGATATTTGGGAAATTGGATCCTGCTATAGCCTCACTTTTTATAAATAATATTCTAAACTATTATATAGGCGAAATAGTTCAATTAAACACAGGAGAACTTGGTAAAATAATAAAGATTGATATAAACAATATACCAAATCCTTGGATTGAAATGAACGGTAAGCTAATAGATCTGGCAAAAGAAAAAAATCTTATAATCCGAGATATATTATAAGGTTTTTATAGTGGCACAATTCACCCCATATATGTTATTCAACTCAAAAAGAGGAAAACAATTAGCTTTTTCTTTTTTCTTTGGTTCACAAAATCGATAAATTATCATAAAATAAGTTGTATATACTTATTTTGGCGTGTGTTTTTCACAAAAAATGTATATAATTAATAATAGTAAATTCAATCCCAAAATTAAAGGTTGAATTATTGAATCAATAGAGGAGTTGATATTTTGTCTTTCGATTTATTAAACGATAAGCATAAGAAAGTTCATTTTATAGGTATAGGTGGCGTAAGTATGAGCGGTCTAGCTGCAGTACTTTTAAATAACGGCTATAAGGTATCAGGTTCTGACTCTAAAGAATCAGAAATAACAGATAGACTTAAAGCTAAAGGCGCTGAAATATACATAGGTCATTCAGCTAACAACCTAAATAATGTAGATTTAGTTGTTTATACAGCAGCTATACCTTCAGATAATCCAGAAATAGTTAAAGCTACTTCTGACAATATAGCACTTATGGATAGAGCCGAATTCTTGGGTAGGATTATGAAAGGTCATAAATATAATGTAGCTGTAGCTGGTACTCATGGCAAAACTACTTGTACTTCTATGGTTTCTCATATAACATTAAGTGCTAACTTAGATCCAACTATATTAGTTGGTGGTGATTTAGACTTAATAAATGGTAACTTCAGGATAGGCAATAGTGAATACTTCGTTACTGAAGCTTGTGAATATAAAGCAAGTTTTTTAAAGTTTTATCCATATGTAGGAATGATTTTAAATATAGACGCTGATCATTTAGACTACTATAGAGATATAAATCATATACAAGAAACCTTTGAAAAATTTGTAGACCTTATACCTAATGATGGATATTTAGTTGGTAATGCTGATGATGTTAGAGTTTCTGAAATTATGAGCAAAGCAAAATGTAATGTTTTAAGCTATGGTATTGACAATGGTATTATAAGAGCTAAGAATATAACTTATGATAGAAGAGGTTGTGGTACTTTTGATGTTTATAGAGGAGAAGATAAACTTCTTTCCCTAAGCTTGAATGTACCAGGAAAGCATAATGTTTCAAATGCACTTTCAACTGTTTGTGTAGGTATTATATTTAATTTATCATATGATGCTATAATAGATGGTTTACAAGCTTTTAAAGGTGCTCATAAAAGATATGAATTTAAGGGCAACAAGAACGGTGTTGCTGTAGTAGATGATTATGCTCATCATCCAGTAGAAATTAAGGCTACTTTAAGTACAGCTAAAAAAACTGACCACAAAAACATTTATTGTATATTCCAACCTCACACTTACACAAGAACAAAAACATTATTTAACGAGTTCTCAGAAGCCTTCTATGACTGCGATGAACTTATCCTTATGGATATATATGCAGCTAGAGAAAAAGATACTGGTATAGTAAGTTCAGACGAACTTGGAGATGCTATAAGAAGTCATGGTGTTAAATGCACAAATGTCCATTCTCATGAAGAAGCTTTAAACTATGTCAAAACAAAAGTTAAAGACGGAGATCTTCTTCTTACAGTTGGTGCTGGTGATGTGGTTAAAGTTGGAGAAATGTTTTTAAAGTAAATTTAAAAGGGAGTGTCGCAAAATGATTAAATTTTAATCATGAGCGATGCCCCTTTTGGGTTTAAAGTAATAAATCTTAATTTTATTAGAACCTTTCCGTACCTTTCTCTTTTTTGGAATTTGTGATACCTATGCCTTATTGTTGTCACAAAATTGGCTTTTTTGATATGTCTTAAAACATTGAAATAACAAGACTAAACATTTTTTTATTATATTTTACTTTTTATATTCTATATCCTTTGAAAAAATCCATCTGTGCTCCTTAAATCTCCTACCTTTTATAGTAACTTTATTTTGCTTTACGGAAACATAAATTCCTTCATTATATGATGGTCTTGTAATTTTACCATTATTATCAATCACAAGACTGTATTGAACAGCCCCTGTGTGAACCATTGTATATGGATTATTTAATGATAGGTTAATCTTCTCCAAAGGAAGATGAGTATGTGAAGTAAATATTATTGCTTCTGGATATTTTGATAATATCTTTTTAACTTTTTCTCTTTGGTCACTACCATTCCACCCCTTTATACTATCATTTATATGCTGATGCAAGAAAATAAATATAGGCTTTCCTTTTTCATATTTCTCCTTAATAGTTTCTTCAAACCATTTAAGTTGCTCCTTTGATAAATATGCTTTTACTGATCCTAGCTCTTTAGTGTTTCCACTTTCAGAACCTAATGATATAAAATGATATCCCTCTATCCATTTATCATGATAAACTCTATCCTCACCTGAAAAATCAAGATATCTTTTTATAAACTCGTTAACATCATCTTGTGTATTTCTATCTTTTCTATAATCAAAAAATTCATGATTTCCTATATTTTTTATAATTGTCTTTGGTAACTTAGATTTATTAGCTTCTATAGCCTTATTCATAGAAACGTATTGTTCATCTAGCCCTTGACCAACTACATCTCCATTTAAAATTAATGCATCTTGTTTGTTATCTATATTATATAAATCATCCACAGCCTCATTAAAATTATTCACATCTTCATGCACATCACCTAATACACTAAAAGACAATCCAGAATCCTCATCCTTTTTAACATCAGCCTCTTTTATAACCTTAACAGAGGTAGCTTCTGCCTTTGCTTCATCCTTTTTAGATAAAGTTTTATTACAACCAATTAAAACTATACCCATAATTAAGATAAAAATCATGAACATTAACTTAAATGATACTTTTTTCATATGTACACTCCTTTCAATGGTTAATATAGAATTTAATAGTAGTATTTACTCTATATACGAATTCAATGTAAAAATAGTTAATATTTATTTTACAAAAAATTCTTAAAAAGTAAATTTAAATAGCAACTTTAAATTTACACTTATTTGATATAAAAACTCTATTTAAGATCTATTACTAAAAATTAATCCTAAATAGAGTTTATATACTAATCTTCATTTGAAATATATCTATAGAACTAAGATTTCTTTTTTAAATACTGTTTAATAAATATATTAGGTACATAAGCTGCAAGCTTTATCCATACAAAAAATATCTTTCCATATCTTGTAGTTTCATATTTTGCTCTTTTTAAATACCCCTTAACAGTCTTTAAGTTCAGGATACCTTTAACATCTGAAACTGTATCTTTATTTAATGTACCTAATATTTGATACATTATATGTTCTGGTATAAATTCTCTTTCTATAATATCAATTATTTCACTGTCTATATTATTCTCCCCTACAAATTTAACGACATCCTCAAACGCATCAATTACAGTTATATTTTTAAGTATATTAGGTGAATTTGTAAGTGAATTTTTTCTCTGATAATAATAGCTTAATTCTTTATCTATATAGGTTATCTTATTAGCTAATATTAGAGCTTTAAAAATGAAATTCAAATCTTCCGCACCATAAACATTTTCTAAATAATTCATCTTATTTTCTTGCAAAAAACCTCTACTATAAACTAAGCTAGAAGTCCATAAACTAAATTTATTGTCTTTATAAGCATATAAAATATCCATTCCTGAAATGTTTGAAAAATCTAAATTTACTTTTTTATTATTCATAACCTTATAGTCACTATTTACTCTATTATAATTAAATAAAACAACATCAAACTTTTCTTTTTTAATATTATTCTTTAAACAACTAATTAAATTCTCGCTTACAAAATCATCTGAATCTAGAAATAATATATATTCTCCACTAGCTTCTGTAATCCCAACATTTCTAGCTATACTTTGCCCCTTATTAGATTGCTTAGTTATCTTATATTTTAAATCAGTGTTTTCTAAATATCTAATAGCTGTTAAATAAGATTTATCTGTTGACCCATCATCTATTAATAAAATCTCAAAGTCTTTATCTTTTTGTTTATTAAGAGATTCTAAGCATTTAGTAACATAATCCTCTGTATTATACATAGGTATTATTATACTTAAAAATAAATTCGCTTTCATATATCCTCCTTAGTTAATCACGTTTTAACCTTATCATCTAATTGTCATAATTAATACATATATTATATACCCTGAACTACTTAAATTCTATTGATAAAAATCAACTTTCTAATATCCCCTAATATTATAAGCCCAAATTTTATCTTCTTTTTAGCAACAAAATTTCCACTATTTCTATATTTCAACATCCTATACCTAAAAAAATATAAGGCTGCTACATCAGAATAACTTGCCTCATGAATTAATCAATAAATCTAATTTAAAGTTATAAACTATATTACTAAATTAATAAAAAATATAAGGCGCTTGGTAAACTTGAAGCTTCCAATCGCCTGTTTTAGTTTGTGTTTTAAGTTATCCTTTACTAAAAAATAGTTTTTATGCAGACCCACTAATTAAGAAGCACATCTTTTATTATTGCTGGGATTTCTCTAATCCCACCATAAAGTTCTAAATACTTGTATCCGCTTACAAAAACACCTGAATAACTAGCTTTTATATTGTTCTTTTTTGCCAAAATAGAAGCTCTCCTAAGGTGAAACTCATTTGATACTATTAGCACATCATTAAAATCTTTCTCTTTAATTATTTTTGATGAAAACTTTAAATTTTCAGCTGTACTTGTAGATTTGTTTTCTTCTATTATCTTTTCTTTAGGTACTCCTTCTTCAATTAATATACGCTTCATAGCTTCTGCTTCAGAAATATCTTCTCCACTACCTTTTCCACCTGATACTATTATATATTCGCCATAGCCCTTTTTAAACAGCTCTGCTCCATGCCTTGTCCTCTCCATTAAGAAAGCACTTGGAACCTCACCCTTAACTCTACAACCTAAAATAAGTATTGCTGAACATTTCTTTTCGCTTGTAGTAATCGGAAGCATATAAATATAAACTTGAAAAGCCAATATAAATGCCACTAACCCTGTAACCAATCTAACTACCTTCTTTTTCATAGCTATCCTCCTACATAATACTTAATATTAATTGAAATTGTTACTATAATTATATACTTAAATAAAATTCAAAAAGTTAATAAATTTATTAATTTTTATATTGACACAATATTACATTAGTTGTAATATTGTACTATAACGGATTTTTAAAAAGGAGGTCGGCAAAATGTTAAACAGATTATTTGTAAATCAAAAAATTAATAATTCTTCAAATTTAAATAACAGTAGCCCATACTCCAAGATATTTTGTTATTAAATATCTAGCTTTTAATGCATATTACAGGTTGTGGGTTATTATTGCCACAACCTTTTTTTATTTTCTTAAAATATAAAAGGCCGTGGCTATCCACAGCCTTTTTTGCACTAAAAAACTACTTTTCTTAGCTTTAAAATAAAAAGGGGGTTTTAACTATTGAAAAGGATACTAAAATATTTATTAAAACACAAAGCACTTTTATTAATTCCAACACTGGCCATGCTAGTTATTATAGCAATAGATAGTGTTACACCTTATTTACAAAAAATGATAATTGATAATGTCATTATAGGTAAGGAAACCAATCTTTTAATGCCTATAATCCTAGGAATTTTAGGTATCACTCTAGCAAAAACAGTTTTGGGATATGTTAAAGAATATCTTTTTGATGTTCTTTCTGCTAAAGTTCATCAAGATATTAAAATTGAACTTTTTGAGCATATACAAAGCTTAGAATTTAAGTTTTTTGATAATATCAACACTGGAGAACTTATGTCTAGAATGAGTGAAGATATAGAGAATATTTGGCAAACTATTGCCTTCGGTCTTAGACTGTTTGTAGAAAACATTTTATACTTTGTTATAAGTTCAGTCATATTATTTTGTCTAAATTATAAATTGGCCTTAGCTTGTATTGTAGTTATGATACCAATTGGATATATGGCTATAAAGCTTGAAAAAAAATTCGGCGATTGTTATGGGGAGATAAGTGATCAAACTGCTGAAATTAATACGGCTGCACAAGAAAACATTGCAGGTGTTAGACTCGTAAAAGCTTTTGCAAGAGAAAAGCACGAAATATTAAAATTTCTTAAGTTTAATAGAACTTATTATGATTTAAATATGAAACAAGCTCAGACTATAGGCAAGTATTTTCCTCCAATGGAATTCCTAACTAATATTTCATTAGTTATTATGATAATCTTTGGTGGTTATCTTATTATTAAAGGCGAACTTACTCTAGGTACCCTAGTCGCATTCAGCACCTATATTTGGAGTTTAATTTGGCCTATGAGAATGCTTGGATGGCTTACAAATATTTTAGCTCAGAATCAAGCCTCCGCGAAAAAGATTTTTGAAATACTAGATAGAAAACCTGAAATTAAAAATTGCGAAGCCCCTATAATACCTGAAACTATAAATGGTGAGCTAGAATTTAAAAATGTTAACTTTAAATATAATGATGAGCTAATATTAAAAAATATAAATCTTCATATAAATCCTGGTAGTACAGTTGCAATAATGGGTACTACAGGTTCAGGTAAATCAACTATTCTAAATCTTATAGGAAGATACTATGATGTAGCTGATGGCGAGGTTTTAATTGATGGTATAAACGTTAAAAATTTAGACCTTAAGACCTTAAGGAGGAATATGTCTATTGTTCCTCAAGATACCTTCCTATTCTCAGATACAATAAAAAATAATGTTTTATTCAGTAATAAATCAGCTTCTACAGAAGAGTTATTATCAGCCTGTAAAGCATCTTGTGCTCTTTCATTTATTGAAGAATTACAAGATGGATTTGAAACTCAAATAGGGGAGAGAGGTATTGGACTTTCAGGTGGTCAAAAGCAACGTATAGCTATTGCTAGGGCATTAATAAGAAATGCTCCTATACTAATTCTTGATGATTCTACTTCTGCACTAGATATGGAAACTGAATATGAACTATTAAAGAATCTTAATAGTAGAAAAACAAATGCAACAACCTTTATAATTGCTCATAGAATTTCAGCTGTTAAGAATGCTGACATGATTCTTTATATTGAAGATGGCGAGATAAAAGAAAAGGGAACTCATTCAGAACTATTAGCTAAAAAAGGATTTTATTATGATATTTATTGTGAACAATTTAAAGACTTTGAAAAATCTATAAACGAGGAGGTGGTTTAATTGGCTAAGAATACAACAAAACAAGATGAAGAACAAATGATTAGAAGTAAAGGAGAGATAATCAAAAGGTTGCTCAGTTATCTAAAACCGTATAAGTTTAAAACAGTAATAGTATTAACTCTTCTTGTATTTGTTATGCTTTGTGGAGTATTAAATCCATACCTATTGAAAATAGCTATAGATAAATATGTTGATATAAAAACACCTAATGTTAACGGACTAATTTATATAGGTTTAATTCTAATTATCTTGAATCTTTTGTCTATGATAGCTTCTAAAGTTAGGTTAGTTATGATGTCTTCTATAACTAATAATATTTTAGTAAATATAAGGCATGAATTATACGCCCATATTCAAAAGCTTTCTTTTTCTTTCTTCGACAATAGACCTGTAGGTAAGATACTAGCAAGAGTTATGGGGGATGTAAATGCTCTACAAACTTTATTTACAAATAGCATAACCAGCTTAATACCTGAACTTTTAAGCCTTATATGTGTAACTATAATGATGTTTTTATTGAACTTTAAATTAGCCTTAACAACCATCATGTTACTGCCAGTTTTATGTATATCCATGTTCTATATAGAAACTCATTCTAGAGTAAGATGGGATGCTTATAGAAAAAAACGTTCTAATCTGCTTGGATTAGCACATGAGAACTTTTCTGGTATGAAAGTTATTCAAGCTTTTGCTACCGAAAAAGATAACTCTGAAGGCTTCAAAGAAACACTAAATGAACTTATAGATAAATTTGTTAAGGCAGTACGTCTTAATGATTTCTTTTGGCCTTTAGTAGAACTTTCCTGGGGTGTTGGTATAGTTATAGTTTATTATACTGGCTATACCTTGATAAACTCAGGAACTTTAACTGTAGGAACACTTATAGCATTTTCTATGTATATAGGTATGTTCTGGCGTCCAATAATGAATCTATCAAATTTCTATAATACTCTAATAACCAATTTTTCTGCAGCAGATAGAATTTTTGATATACTTGATATAGAGCCTGATATAATTAGTTTAGAAGATGCCCCTAAGATGCCCCAAATTAAAGGTAGTGTAGAATTTAAAAATGTTACTTTTAAATATGAAGAAGACAGTGGCATAGTTTTAAATAATGTTAGCTTTAAGATAAATCCTGGTGAAAATATAGCCTTAGTAGGTTCTACAGGTGCAGGTAAGACTACTATAATCTCACTTCTAAGTCGTTTTTATGACACTACCTCTGGAGAAATTCTTGTAGATGGTAAAAACATAAAAAATGTTGACTTAGAATCATACAGAAAGCAAATGGGTATAATGCTTCAGGATACCTTCTTATTCTCAACTACAATCATGGAAAATATAAGATATGGTAGATTAGATGCTAAAGATGAAGAGGTTATTGCTGCTGCAAAAGCTGTAAATGCATATGATTTTATAATAAAACTAGAAAAAGGCTTCCAAACAGAAGTTAATGAAAGAGGCTCTAGGTTATCATTAGGGCAAAGACAACTAATCTCATTTGCTAGAGCTCTTCTAGCAAATCCTAGAATATTAATTCTTGATGAGGCCACTTCAAATATAGATACTCAAACTGAACGTTTAGTACAAAAAGGAATAGAAAAACTTCTTCATGGAAGAACTTCATTTGTTATTGCTCATAGACTTTCAACCATAAGAGATTGTGATAAAATAATGGTTGTTGATGACGGTATGATTAAAGAAGCTGGTACTCATGATGAACTTCTTAAACTTAAAGGTATTTATTACAATCTTTATATGGCTCAGTACAATTTCCTTAACGAAGGTGCTTAAACAATAATTGATATAAGGAAACTCCTATTACCAAATCAAAGTATTTGAATAGGAACTTATAGTAAACAACCTAAAGTAAATAAACTTTTAAAAAAATAGTGTGGAAAATTTAATTTCCACACTATTTTTATATTATATTTCTTTAATTACATTTGTCATTAAGTTTATAAACTTTTCTCTAACCATTTCTGAAGTTTCCATAACTTCTTGGTGATTTAATGGTTGTTCAAGTATACCTGCTGCCATGTTAGTCATACAAGAAATACCTAGAACTTTCATTCCACTGTGATTTGCCACTATAACTTCTGGAACTGTTGACATACCAACAGCATCTGCACCCATAACTCTAGCCATTCTTACTTCTGCTGGTGTTTCATAAGTAGGGCCTGTGAACATAGCATACACCCCATCTTTTAAATCTATTCCTAATCCATTAGCGATTTCTCTAACTTTAGCTCTTAATTCTTTGTTATAAGCTTCTGACATATCAGGGAATCTAGTTCCAAAATCACTTAGGTTTCCACCTATTAACGGATTTGTACCTGAGAAATTAATGTGATCACTTATAAGAACTAAATCTCCTGGTTTGTATGATGTATTAACAGCACCAGCTGCATTTGTAACTATTACTTTTTCGACACCTATAAGCTTCATAACTCTAATTGGGAAAGTTACTTGACTCATATTATAGCCTTCATAGAAGTGGAATCTTCCTTGCATAGCTACAACTTCTTTACCTTGAAATTTCCCTATAACTAATCTTCCAGCATGACCTTCAACTGTTGATACTGGGAAGTTTGGTAATTCATTATATGAATAATACTCTGCATCTTCGATTTGATCCGCTATAGCACCTAATCCGGAACCTAATATAAGTCCTATTTGTGGCTTGTATTTTGACTTTGATAATATAAAATCTGCTGCTTCTTTAATTTTGTTCATTAATTCCATTATCTTCACCTCATAAATTATTTGAAATCCTCCAGTGTAATAATATTTATAATTACACTGGAATTTTATCTATATTGTTTTTATATTTTATTTTTGTATTTCTTTTAAGAAGCTTTCTCCATTTATAATTGGCTCTGCTCCAAAAATTTCACATATTGTTTGACCTATAGTATAGAAACCATTTTTAATACCCATATTAACATTTTCTCTCAATGCTTTTCCATAAGCTAAGAAAGGTACATATTCTCTAGTGTGATCAGTTCCTGGGAAAGTTGGATCACAACCATGGTCAGCTGTTATGAATAATACATCTGTGTCATTCATATTAGCTAGTATTTCTGGCATTCTAGCATCAAACTCTTCTAATCCTCTACCATAAGACTTAGGATCATTTCTATGTCCCCATTTCATATCAAAGTCAACAAGATTTGTGAAAATAATACCATCTTTATTTTGTTTCATATAATCTATAGTCTTATCTACACCGTCCATATTATCCTTTGTATGAACTGCATCTGTTACACCTTCACCTGAAAATAAGTCTTCTATTTTTCCTACTGCCATTACACTTAAACCTTTAGATTTTAAATTATCTAAAGCTGTTTTATGTGGTGGAAGCAATGCATAATCTCTTCTATTTGGAGTTCTTGTAAAGTTTCCTGGTGTTCCTATAAATGGTCTAGCTATAACACGAGCCACAGCATGTTCTCCAGTTAACATTTCACGAGCCATTTCACAATATCTATGAAGTTCTTTTACAGGAACTACTTCTTCATGAGCAGCTATTTGGAAAACGCTATCTGCTGAAGTATAAACTATTAAAGCTCCTGTTTCCATTTGTTCCTTACCTAGTTCATCTAAAATTTCTGTTCCTGACGCTGGTTTATTTCCTATAACTTTTCTTCCAGTTAATTCTTCAAATTTATTTATTACATCAGCTGGAAATCCGTTTGGATAGGTTGGAAAGCCAACTTCTGATTTTATGCCAACCATTTCCCAATGTCCTGTTACTGTATCTTTACCATTTGAAGCTTCATGAAGCTTTCCATAACATCCAGTTGGGTTTTCTACCTTATTTAACCCTATCATTCCATCTATATTTCCAAGACCTATAGCCTCCATATTAGGAATATTAAGTCCATTATTAAAGGCTGCTACATGCGCTATTGTATTACACCCTTTATCTCCATACTTATCTGCATCTGGTAATTCTCCCATACCAACTGAATCTAAAACTATCCATATAACTCTTTTAATCATAATATCACCTCATATTTTAAATTCTTAAATTATATTATATTAATAAATATTACACTTTTTAAATTATTTTTGAAAGCGCTTACCGTTAATTTTATAAAACAAATGAGTTACCTCATTTATTTTAATATACTTTTTTCTTTTATAAACACTTCAGAACCTTTAAGTCTCAACTCAGGAGTCAATGTAATATTTTTGATTTCACTATTTTCTTTATCATTTATACTATCTACTAATAAGCCCATTCCTATTCTTCCAAGCTCTAAAGAAGGACCTTCAACATGACTTAAATTCATTCCTAAAAAGTTTAAAACATCTATTTTATCAAAGCTCATTAATGATATATCATCTGGAAAACTCATATTCATCTCATTAAGCGCTTTTAAACAACCTAATGTCATAAAATTATTACATACAAACAAAGCAGTTGGTTTATTTTCCTTTTTTAATAATTGTTTAGTTAAATTATAACCACTTTCTATACTATAATCTCCATATAAAATAAATTCTTTATTTATTTTAATATTATTCATCATTAAAGCTTTTTCATAACCTAAAAGTCTATCTTTTGCAGGTTTGGAATTCATTCTACCAGTTATTATTCCAATATCTTTATGCCCTTCTTTAATTAAAGCTTCTATTGCATCATACGTTCCTGTTAGATTATCAACAAATACACCACTAAAAGTAGAATATTTTAAATGTCCATCTACAAGAACAACTGGTATTCCTAAATTATTTAAAGCTTTAAGATATTCACTATTTATGTCATTTTCCACAGAGGTTGGACTAATTATAAGACCTCTAATTCTTTGTTCTCTTAAAGTTTTAATGGCTTTTAATTCTTTGTCCATATCTTCATTGGAATCACATAATATAATATTAAGATTATTAGCTTCTGCAACTTCACTGATCCCTTTTATTATTTCTCCAAAAAATGGATTTGTTATGTCAGGAACTACAATTCCTATAGTTGATGTTACATTTTTAGATAAACTTCTAGCTATCGCACTAGGAGTATAATTAAATCTTTCAATAGCCTCTTCAACTCTTTTTCTTGTTTCATCTTTAACATATCCTGAATCATTTAAAACTCTAGATACAGTTGCAAGTGAAACATTTGCTTCTTTTGCAATGTCATTAATTGTAATAGACATAATAAACCTCCTTTTTGTAAGTTTGAATAATTTTGATAACGCTTTCACTGTTAATTAATCTTTAGTTACAAAAACTTTCTTAATACTATTGTATAGCTTTTCATTTCTTTTTTCAATGGTAAATTTATTATTATTTGCACTTTTTTTTTGTTTATTCATTTGTTTTATAAAATGCAACAAATTTTTCTAGATAAAATTTTTATTATTATCTTTTCAGAGTAAAATTTTTAATAAAAATCGACATCTTTCAACCAGTTTTTTACAATTAAAACTCGAAACATAAAGTAAAACAGGCTATTGGTAATTTTACCAATAGCCTTATGTTTTTTCATTAATTTTATAATATAATTTGTAGTTTTAAATTAAAATTATTAATTAATTTATGATTAAAATTATTTGGATAAATACACTTTATCTTTTATAATATTATTAATTCTTTTGGATAACTATTTAAAATTTCGCAACCATCTTCAGTTACCATAACTAAATCTTCTATTCTAACTCCAACTTCGCCTTGAAGATATATTCCTGGCTCTATTGAAAATATCATACCTGGTTTAACCGTATCAGTATTTGCCGCACTTACATCACCAAAATCATGAACTTCTATACCTATACTATGACCTGTTCTATGAGTAAAGTATTTGCCATATCCATAACCTTCTATAACATCTCTTGCTGCTTTATCTATATCACAGAATCTAACTCCTGGTTTAACTACTGATATAGCTTTAAGATTTGCTTCTAAAACAGCATTATACACTTCTTTAGCTTTTTCAGATGGTTCTCCAAAAAATACTGTTCTAGTCATATCTGAACAATAATCATTTTTTCTACATCCAATATCTATTATAACTCCCTCGCCTTTTTTTAGACGTGAATTATCTGTATCATGATGTGGATCTGCACCATTTGCTCCATAAGCTATTATAGGTGAGAACGAAAAACCTTGAGTTCCTTCTTTTTCATAAAGATCACCAAGTATTGTGCACATTTGTTTTTCTGTTTTTTCTAAAGAAACATGTTTTATTATTTCAGCCATAACTTTATCATTTACCTTAGATGCATCTCTCATTAATTCTTTTTCTTCTTCATCTTTAATACTTCTTATTTCATCTATTATTGATGAACCATTAACATATCCAGAAGCACCTTTTCTATCCATTAATCTTATAAGAAAATGAGCTGCCCAGTTCTTGTCTATTCCTAAGACTTGAGTTTTATCTGTAAATGTTGCTAATATCTCTACAGGATCATTTACATCTTTATACCAAACTAAATCAACACCTAAATCTTCATTTACTGGAAATAACTCGTTTATTACAAGTTTTTTATCACCTTTTGTATTTATATATAAGGCTACCATTCTTTCTCCAGCCTCTATCCATTTTCCTGTTAAATAAAAAATAGCCGCTGGTGATGAGATCACCATCTGTGGTATATCGCAAGATTCCATCTTTTCTAATACTCTTTTTAATCTTAAATTCTTCATTATGTACCCTCCTTAGAATTCTTTTCATAATTATATCATAATTTCTATTTATAATTCATAGCTATATTGATAAAAATATTAATAAATCTTTAAAAAATTTTCATAACCTCTTTATTCCTCTATTTAGGTGTTATAATATTTTTGTTATTATTTTATTAAATTTATAAGGAGATTTTATTATGAGAATTGCTGTTATATCTGATATACATGGAAACATATATGCTTTAATGAGGGTTTTAGAAAATATAGATACGGAAAATGTTGATACTATAGTTTGCTTAGGCGATTTAGTTGGCTATGGACCTCATCCTAATGAAGTTGTTTCTCTTATACGCAGAAGAAACATTTTGTGTATTAAAGGAAACTATGATGCTTCTGTAGTTGATAATGATTTTACTTATATAAGAGAAACTAATACAAATTCTTTTTCTTTACCTTGGACTGCTGATGAGCTTAGAACATCTAATAAATATTATTTAGATAATCTTCCTAATTCTATTTCACTTAATATCCAAAATAAGGACATACTATTTGTTCATGGAAGTCCTAGAAAAATTAATGAATATGTAACTGAAGATTATGTTGAAATGGAACAAGTTATTAATTCTGCAAACTGTGATATTCTAGTTTGTGCCCATACTCATATCCCATATCACAAAGAAATTAATAACAAAATAATCGTGAATTGTGGAAGTGTTGGAAAACCTAAGAATGGTAGTCCAAATGCAACTTATGCCATTTTAGAAATTGAAAATAAAAGAATGCCTAAAGTAATCATAAAATCTGTAGAATACGAGTTTACTAGAACTATGAAAGATATGGAACTGAAAGATTTCCCCGTTCCTTTAGTTAAATCATATGAAAGTGGCTTAGAATAATTTTAAAAAAACATACTACATAATAATTTACTATTCATATAATATTTTCAAAATCATTCCTAGCTCCAATAATTAAAGTAAAGATTTGATTGTCACTTAAAATAATATAATATTTCATATTTATATTATTGCAAATATTACAATTTTAGTGTAAAATCATAATTAATCAAATTAAATAATTTATTACGTTGAAGAGAAGAGTAGATTTAGGAAGTAGTTATAGCGAGTGGGTGATGGTGTAAGTCCCATAACGAGACCTATATTGAAGAACATCTCTGAGTTTCTAACCGAAATCTTTTTAGAGAGTAGACTTAGACGGAGTCAAACCGTTATATTTTGAACAGTATTACTTGTACTGATTAGAGTGGTCATAAATTTTTATGACAATTTGGGTGGTAACGCGAATTTTACCCTTCGTCCCATTATGTGGATGAAGGGTTTTTTTATATTTAAAATTCCATAATTAAAACACTAGATTTTGGAATAATAATAACGAAAGTGAGGTCTAAAAAAATGGATCAAGTAATTTTAGTTAAAAGTCTTTACAGACACACTGCTGAATACGCAGGAAAAGATGTGAAAATTTCAGGATGGATAAGAACATTAAGAGCTTCTAATGCTTTTGGTTTTATAGAAGTTAATGATGGTTCATTCTTCAAAAATGTTCAAATTGTTTTTGATAATAACCTTGCAAACTTTAAAGAAATTTCAAAACTTCCTATAAGTTCATCAATATCAGTTATAGGAACATTAGTAGAAACTCCGGATTCAAAACAACCATTTGAAATCCAAGCTAAAGAAGTAATAATCGAAGGTATGAGTAACACTGATTACCCTCTTCAAAAGAAAAGACATACTTTTGAATACCTAAGAAGTATAGCTCACTTAAGACCTAGAAGTAATGCTTTCTCAGCTGTGTTTAGAGTAAGAAGTGTAGCTGCATATGCTATTCATAAGTTCTTCCAAGAACAAGGCTTTGTATATACTCATACTCCAATAATCACAGGTTCAGACTGTGAAGGTGCTGGAGAAATGTTTAGAATTACAACTATGGATTTAAACAACATTCCAAAAACTGAAGAAGGAGCTATAGATTATAAACAAGATTTCTTCGGAAAAGAAACTAATCTTACAGTTTCAGGTCAGTTAAATGGTGAATGTTTCGCCTTAGCATTTAGAAATATCTACACATTTGGACCAACATTTAGAGCTGAAAATTCAAACACAGCAAGACATGCTGCTGAATTCTGGATGATAGAACCTGAAATATCATTTGCAGATTTAGAGGATGATATGTTCCTTGCAGAAGCAATGCTTAAGTATGTTATTAAGTATGTTATGGATGAATGTCCAGAAGAATTACAATTCTTTAACCAATTCGTAGATAAAGGATTATCAGAAAGATTAAATCACGTAGTAAGCTCAGAATTTGGTAAGGTAACTTATACAGAAGCTGTAGAAATATTAAAAACTTGTGGTAAAGAATTCGAATATCCAGTTGAATGGGGTATAGATCTTCAAACTGAACATGAAAGATATTTAACAGAAGAAATCTTCAAAAAACCTGTATTCGTAACTAACTACCCTAAAGAAATCAAAGCTTTCTATATGAGATTAAATGACGATGGAAAGACCGTTGCTGCTATGGACTGTCTAGTTCCAGGAATCGGTGAAATCATCGGAGGAAGCCAAAGAGAAGAAAGACTTGATATGCTTAAGGCAAGACTTGCTGAACTTAACTTAAGCGAAGAAGATTACTGGTGGTATTTAGAGCTTAGAAAATACGGAGAAACTAAGCATGCTGGATTTGGTCTAGGTTTTGAAAGACTTATAATGTATATAACTGGTATGTCAAACATCAGAGACGTAATACCATTCCCAAGAACTACTGGAACTTCAGAATTCTAAAAATCATTAAAAAGGCTAGTTTTAAATTAAAGCTAGCCTTTTCTTCTATCTTATTTTTGCTAATTCATATAAAGTTCTAACACCTGTTCCTGTTCCACCCTTTATATTATATTCACCTACAGCATCTGCCCAAGCTGTTCCAGCTATATCAAGATGTAGCCATGGTTTATCACCTACAAATTCGCCTATAAATAATCCTGCTGTTACAGTTCCAGCATGTTTACCGCCTATATTTTTAAGATCTGCTATCTCACCCTTTATAAGATTTTTATATTCTTCAAACGCTGGTAACATCCAAACTGGTTCACCTGATATCTTTGATGCTTTATCTAAATCTCCATAAAACTCACAATTATTTGTAACAACTCCTGTTGTAGTTGCTCCTAAAGCTACTAGTACTGCCCCTGTAAGAGTTGCTATATCTACAACCTCACTTACTTTCTCCTTTTCTATTATATAAGTTACAGCATCTACTAAGGTTAATCTTCCTTCAGCATCTGTATTTAATACTTCTATAGTCTTTCCTGCCATCGACCCTATAATATCACCTGGTTTATATGCATCTCCTGATATCATATTTTCACAAGCAGCAACTACTGCTATAACATTTTTCTTTAATTTATTCTTAACTGTAGCAACCATAGTTCCTATAACCGCAGCTGCACCACCCATATCAGATTTCATAGTTACCATTCCATCATTTGGTTTTAACGAATATCCGCCTGAATCATATGTCAATCCTTTACCTACTAAACCTAATCTTTTATCTTCATTTTCTTTGTCCCCAAAATATCTCATAACTATAAGTTTTGGTTTTTTCTTTGAACCTCTGGCTACTTCTAAGAATGCCTTCATCCCTAATTCTTCTATTTGATCTTTCTCAAAAACCTGAACTTCAAATCCATATTCATTTCCTAGAGTTTCAACTTTTTCAGCTAATGTTTCTGGATATATAACATTAGAAGGTTCATTCACTAAATCTCTAGCTATAATAGTAGCTTCTGCTAAACTTTTAGCCTCTTGTAAATATCCTTCTAACTCATTAATTTTATCATCACCTATATGTTTACCACCTATAGAAATTTCAAATTCTATGTTCTCTTTTTTATCACTTTTATATTTATCAAATTTATAACTTGCAAGTACAAATCCCTCTACCGAAGCCTTAATTATATCCTCTAAAGAAATAATATTTGTATCAATAGCCCTTATAAATACCTTCTTAGTTTTTAATTCATTAGCTTTCTTTTGTACTTTTCCATAAATTTTTCTAACTTTTTCCTTGGTTACATCTTCTTCCTTTCCAATACCTATAACTATAACATCTTTTAGGTTGTTTTCTACGTTCCTTGTAAAGTTTACAACCTCTAGAAACTCCCCTTTAAATTGTCCCCTACTTTCTAAACGAGTTAACGTTTTTGTGATTTCTTCATTTGGAGTTTCTAATTTTCCTTCAAATACTGGTATTATAGTAACATCAGCATCTGTACACTTAAAACTCTTTATTGCTATTTTCATACTATCACCCCACAATTTGTATTATTAGTTAAAAACCATTATCTATTAATAATATAGCATATAGTATTTAAAAACTCTATAACTTTTTTAATACTTAATTAAAAGTTATTTACTTTTAATATTATATCTATTTATCCCCGTTTAATTCTAATTATGTTTTTGATATAATAAAAAAATAGTTACTAAACAAAAATTTAAACTTAAGGAGTCTAACGGATGAAAAGATTATCAAGAGCTTTCTTTTTTATTATGAGTTTTCTTTTACTTTTTATAATTCTAGGTAATCTAATAGCTTATTTGTCAATCTTTCTTCACTATGATGGAGTATTTTCAAAAACTAATACACAAAAAGTTAATAATATAGATATTAATTATAAGATTTTAGGAGAAGGTTCTCCTGTTCTTTTAATTCATGATCTTAACTCTTCCTCTGTAGATTTTAATGAAATTTCAACACTTCTAAGTAAAACAAATAAAATTGTATTATTGGATTTACCTGGTTGTGGATTGTCTTCTACGGATGAGAATATAAATTACTCTAAGGAAAATCTAGCTAAAACTTGTAACGATCTTATGAATAAACTTGGTTATTCTAAGTATTCACTTATTGGGCATTCTACAGGCGGAAATTTATGCACCGAGATAACTAAACTCTATCCTAATTCAATAAGCAAACTAATATTATTAAGTCCAAATATTTTTTCAAAACCTAACAAAAATATTTTTCCTCCTATTATTCTAAAAGCTTTAAAGTTAAATTATTTTTCTTCTTTAATACATTATTACAATAGTTTTTACAATAAAAATTTCATTGATTTTAATACTTTTGAAGAAAATTTTTATTACACGTCTCAAAAGCCTAGTAAAAGTTTAAGTAAATTATACTTAGTTGATATTAGTTTTAAAGAAGAAGATTTAAAGAATATAAATACTTCTACTCTTATACTTTGGGGAATGAATGATAAAATATTACCTTTCTCAGATAGTTATAAATTAAATGATACTTTAAAAAATTCTAAGTTAGTTTTACTTTCCCAAACAGGGCATAATCCACATTTAGAAACTAAAGAAATTGTATTAAAAGAAATTAACGCATTTTTAAGCAGATAAGGTTAACCTTATCTGCTTATTTCTTATCTTTTTTTAATTGAGTCTTTATAATTTATAACTGCTTTTTCAAGTGCTTGTACTAGATTATTCTGCCCTTCAATAGAATTTACATATTTATCATCATTTTTATTGCTGACATAACCAAGCTCTACTAATACAGATGTTGCATTATTATTTCTTAATACACCTAAGGATTTTTGACTTTCATATTTAATACCTTCACAATCTGTATATTTTAATTTCGAAAATTCATCCCTAATTTCTTTAGCTAATTTTTCTTCTTCTGAATTTGGATTCTTACACCAAATTTCGAAACCTTTAAATCGTGAACTTTTATACATATTACAATGAATAGATAAAAATATATTGGCCTTACTTTCATTAGATATATTAACTCTCTCTCTTATATCTTTTTTTTCATTCGCTGGCCAAGTAACATCATCACTAGTTCTAGTATATATAACCTTGAAGCCTTGTTTCTCTAATCTTTTACCTAAAGCTAATGTAATTTTTAAAACTGTGTCTTTTTCCTTTATACCTGTATAGCTTGTACATCCATTGTCATAACCACCATGACCTGCATCTAAACACACTACAAATTTTCTTTGTTCCTCCTGTGTATTAGTCGTACTAAGTAAAGTATCTTTTTGCTTTTGCTTAAAATTATCAATACTTAAAATCACTATAAATATAAGTGTCACAGCAGTTAAATAAAATATAACCTTTTGTTTTTTTCTCATAAACTTCTTATTGTTTCTTATCCTTTTACCCATTTTCCCCCATCCACCTCACTAAAATTATATAAGTAAACTACTATTTATCCTTTAAATTTACTATTATTAATTCTGGATGATTAAATAACCTTATTGGAAAAGCACTGTTTCCTAATCCCCTACTAATAATCAATTGTTTTCCATCTTCAACATGTACTCCAGAGGTATATTTTGGAAACCAACCTTGTGCTGGCGCCATTAACCCACCTATTATAGGTAGTCTCCACTGCCCACCATGTGCATGACCAGAAAATATAATATCAAATCCGGCTTCTTTATAATTTTTAAAATATTCAGGTCTATGTGCTAGTAAAATCCTAAGTTCTGTTTCTCTTATTCCTTTTATTTTATCTAACTTCTCATTAACTCTAGTTTCTATTTCTCTTTTAGAATCTCTAATTTTAACACTAGCATCAAAAATACCAAATATATTAAGCCTATCCTCTCCAAGCGATATATACTCGTATTTATCCAAAAGTATATTTACTCCAAATTTACTTAATTTGTTGCAAAATTCTTTACTTTTACCACTTCTAGATTCATGATTACCAGTAACATAATAAATAGGTGCTATATTCTTTATTTCTTTTATTAAGGCTAGACAGGGTTTCTCATCATAATTTCTACTATCTACAAAATCACCTGTTATAAATATTAAATCCGGTCTATTTGATTTAATTCTATCAACAAGTCGTTTTTGCTTATACCCAAAACTTTTAGAATGTAAATCCGAAATGTGTATTATTTTATATCCATTAAAATTTTTAGGTATTTTTTTGTTTATTATGTTAACCTTTGTTTCATCTATAACATTATTTTCATAATATATAAATATAGTTATCAAAATAATTATAAAAATTGCTACTAAAATATATTTAACCATATCATTTTAAAATGACAGCTCTATAACGCTATCTTCCTTTAAACTTTTTTCAACATCTATAATTCTTTGATTTGAAGAACCTTTAAACCTTAGTCCCTCTTGTTTTTGCTCTTCAACAAATCTACCATCAACTAATACATCTATATTCTCTAATAATTCTTGCCATTTATTCTTATCACTAGTATTCTCTCTTAAGTATTCAAACGTATATCCTGTATAACACCATATATTAAGGTTCATTTTTTTAAAAGCTTTAGCCATATATGTGAATTTATCTGCTTGTTCAAACGGGTCTCCCCCACTGAAAGTTATTCCTTTTAACATAGGATTTTCTTTTACATCTAAAATAAGTTCATCCATATCTAAAAGTTCTCCACCATTAAAATCATGAGTATCTACATTAAAACAACCTTTACAATTATGACGACATCCCTGCGAAAAAAACACTCTTCTCATTCCAGGTCCATTAACTAGACTTTCATAAGCTATTCCAGATAATCTTATGCTTTTATCCATTAAACTACACTCTCCATTTCTAAATTTAAAAGATATAATCTTTATATCCTTACTATATTTCTCTTTTGTAATGTACCATATAAAAAATTATTCTTATAAGATTTGCCATACGAAAAAATATCCATAATGTATATATATTTTAACATAAAAAAAGACCTTAAAGGTCTTTTTAATAATTAAATTTTTATAACATTTTGATTCTATAAACAGCTTTCTAATCTTATTTTTATAGCTTTTATAAACCCTTCTGTATTAACAACATTAACATCTTTATTATCTAGTAATAATGCTAAATCCTTAGTCATTGTTCCATTTTCAATAGTATCTATAGCCGCTTTCTCCAGCTTCATAGCAAATTCAACTAATTCATTATTCGAATCTAACTCTCCTCTTTTCTTCAGAGCCCCAGTCCATGCAAATATAGTAGCCATTGAATTTGTAGAAGTTTCTTCACCCTTTAAATGCTTATAATAATGCCTTTGAACAGTTCCATGAGCTGCTTCATACTCATAATTTCCTTCTGGAGATACTAAAACAGAAGTCATCATAGCAAGACTACCAAAGGCCGTTGCTACCATATCGCTCATTACATCTCCATCATAGTTTTTACAAGCCCAAATCATACCGCCCTCTGATTTTATAACTCTTGCAACTATGTCATCTATTAAAGTGTAAAAAAATTCTATTCCTTTTGCTTCAAACTTTTCTTTATATTCACTTGCATATATATCTTCAAATATATCTTTGAAAGTGTGATCATATTTTTTGGATATTGTATCTTTTGCTCCAAACCATAAATCTTTCTTAGAATCTAAGGCATAATTAAAGCATGATCTTGCAAAACTTTCTATAGATTTATTTAAATTATGCATCCCTAAAAGTACGCCCTCACCTTTAAAATCGTGAATAACTTGTCTTGTGATTTCACCTTCAGAACTTGTAAATACGAGTTCTGCTCTACCTTCTCCTGGGACCTTAAACTCAACGTCTCTATAAACATCACCATATGCATGTCTCGCTATAGTTATAGGTTTAGTCCAATTTTTAACGAACGGCTTTATATTACTTACTATTATAGGAGTTCTAAATACTGTACCATCTAAGATTGCTCTTATAGTTCCATTAGGGCTTTTCCACATTTCCTTTAAATTATATTCTTTAACCCTATCTGCATTAGGAGTTATAGTTGCACATTTAACTCCTACTCCATATCTTTTGATAGCTTCTGCTGCATCTACAGTAACCTTATCATTAGTCTCATTTCTATATTCTAACCCTAAATCATAATACTCACTTTTAAGATTTACATACGGAAGTATAAGTTCATTCTTTATATCCTTCCATATTACCCTTGTCATTTCATCTCCATCCATTTCAACCAATGGTGTGGTCATTTCTATCCTATTCATTTTAGCCCCTCCAATTTAAACTTAAACTATAATAAAAAATGAACTTAAAGTTTTAAAAGTTAAAGAATCCGTAAAACTCTACCTTATATAATTAAGTCTTCCACCAGCTTTTAATATAGCTATCTCTTTTGAGGTTAAGTCAACTCTAACATTTATAGAAAAACTTTCTCCTTCATTGTTCTTTACATCTAATTTTAAGTTATTATTATTTAAACTATTCAATAAATCATTAATGGTTATCTCTGCAAGATCTCTTATTTTATCATAATCTTCTGGGTTCTCAAAAATCATTGGTATTATTCCATTGTTTATTAAATTAGCTTTATGAATCCTAGCAAAGCTCTTAGCTATAACCCCTTTTATTCCAAGATATAAAGGTGCTAATGCAGCATGTTCCCTACTTGAACCCTGACCATAGTTATTTCCTCCAACTATAAAGCCACCATTATATTCTTTAGCTCTCTTAGGAAAATCTTTATCTACCGTATTAAAACAATATTCCGCAAGATAAGGAATATTACTTCTATAAGGAAGCAACTTAGAATTTGAAGGCATAATATGATCTGTTGTGATATTATCAGAAACCTTTAATAGCACTTTACCTTCTACTATATCATTCAGCTCTTTATTTATTGGAAATGGTTTTATATTTGGTCCTCTTACTACTTCTACATCCTTACCATCCTCTGAAGGATCTATAATCATAGAATCATCTATTATAAATTTTTCTGGAAAATCTATACTAATATCTCCATCAAACTCTCTTGGATCTGATAAGTACCCATTTATAGCAGATACAGCAGCAGTTTCTGGACTTACTAAATAAACTTGAGCTGTTAGACAACCACTTCTTCCATAAAAATTCCTATTAAAAGTTCTTAAAGAAACACCATTAGTTCCAGGTGCTTGACCCATACCTATACATGGTCCACAACCATTTTCTAAAATTCTAGCTCCAGAACTTATTATATCTGCTAGAGCTCCATTCCTAGCTAACATCTCTACTACTTGTCTCGAACCTGGTGAAATAACTAAACTTACATCTCTATGAACCTTTTTGCCTTTAAGTATTTTAGCTACTTTCATTAAGTCCTCATAAGATGAATTAGTACAACTACCAATAGCCACTTGATCTACCTTTATTTTTCCTACCTTAGAAACCTCTTCCACATTATCTGGAGAATGAGGTTTAGCTACTAAAGGTTGTAAACTATTCAAATCTATATTTATTTCTTCATCATAAGTAGCATCTTTGTCTGCTTTAAGTTCTATAAATTCATTTTCCCTACCTTGAGCCCTAAAATATTCAAGCGTTTTTTCATCACTTGGAAATATTGATGTAGTTGCTCCTAATTCCGCTCCCATATTTGTTATTGTAGCTCTTTGAGGTACCGAAAGACATTTTAATCCTTCTCCACTATATTCAAAAACCCTTGAAACCCCACCTTTTACAGTCAGTCTTCTAAGAACTTCTAAAACTATATCCTTCCCAGTAACCATATGAGTTAATTTGCCAGTTAAATTCACCTTACAAACCTTAGGAGTATTTATATAGTATGCTCCACCAGCCATAGCAATAGCTACATCCAAACCACCAGCTCCAAACGCAAGCATTCCAACCCCACCTGCCGTAGGAGTATGGGAATCTGAACCTATTAAAGTCTCGCCCGGATGAGAAAATCTCTCTAAAAATACTTGATGACAAATTCCGTTACCAGGCTTAGAAAAATAAACCCCATATTTAGAAGCAACAGTTTGTATAAATTTATGGTCATCTGCATTTTCAAAACCTTGTTGTAGCATATTATGATCTACAAATGCTACACTTCTTTTAGTTTTGACTCTTTCTATTCCCATAGCTTCTAATTGTAAATAAGCCATGGTTCCTGTTGAGTCCTGAGTTAATGTTTGATCAATCCTTACTCCTATAGGCTCTAAAGCCTTTAACTCTCCCTCAACTAAATGATTTTTTAATATCTTATATACTAAATTATAGCCCACAATTTAGCCCTCCTCTTATTAAGCCTCTTTATTTATTGCTTATTAAACTATTATTATATTTACTTATTGCTTATTTTAATGTTCCCATTTTCAACTCCATCTTTATAAATTTGTACTAACTCTTTATCAAAAAGAGATCTCTTAAGCATTACAGACAATTCTCTAACCTTAACTAGCATGTATTCAGCCACAGCACTATCTAGTTCTATACCATACTCTTTAAACTTATTAACTATTGAAGCCCTACCTGAATGCTTTCCTATTATTATTTGTCTTTCAAGACCAACTACGCTTGGCTCAAAAGCTTCATAATTTAAAGGATTCTTTATAGCACCATCTGCATGTATACCTGATTCATGTGCGAACATATTAGAACCTACTATAGCCTTCCAAGCTGGAAGCTCTCTACCTGAAGCCTTAGAAACATATTCCGATACCTCTTTAAACATCCTAGTATCTACATTAACATCATAATCATGTACATATTTGAGAGCCATTAAAACCTCCTCTAATGCAGCATTACCAGCTCTCTCACCAAGTCCATTTACTGTAACTCCTATATGACTAGCCCCTCCCATTACTCCTGCTAATGCATTTGCTGTAGCCATACCAAAATCATTATGAGTATGCATTTCTATATCAAATTTGGTTCTAGCTGTCAAAATATTTATATTTTCCTTTATTTTAAAGGGATTCATAATGCCAACAGTATCACAATACCTAAACCTATCTGCACCAGCTTGTTTTGCAACTTCTATAAATTTAGTCAAAAAATCTATATCAGCCCTTGAAGCATCCTCCCCATTTACAGATACGTATAGTCCATTTTTCTTCGCAAATTCTACTGATTTAACCATATTTTCTAAAACCCAATCACGTGTAGTTTTAAGCTTATGTTCTATATGAATATCTGATACAGAAATAGAAATTGCTACTGAATCTACCCCACAATCTATAGATTCTTGTATGTCTTTTATAACAGCTCTATTCCACGCCATGATACTACTATTTAAATTTCTCTTAACAATTGATTTTATAGCTTCTTTCTCATCACCACCCATAGCTGGAATTCCAACCTCTAATTGATCTATCCCCAAATCACTAAGCATTTGAGCTATAGTCACCTTTTCATGGTTAGCAAATACTACACCTGCAGTTTGCTCTCCATCTCTAAGAGTCGTGTCAACTATATAAATATTTTTATTATCCTTCTTATTTCTAATAGTCATAACCTTAGCCCCCTTTTTTTAAATCTAACCTTAGCCCTCCATTTTTTGAATGATAACAACTCTTACGCTTCATTTTTACTCTTTATTTTATATCACCTCCAACCAGTATTCTACTATTCACAATACTCCAGACACTTTTTAAGTATATGGAATTGTTTGTTAAATACAATTTTATCATAGCAATAATTCAATTTCCACATATTTTTGTTTTTTTAATAAATTAATAATATATAGATTCTAATAAATAATCTACGCCATAAATTTTAGAAAAGTCTATAATCTTGAGTAATTTGAGTTTAAAAAATTAATTAGGACCTATATATGTTACAATTTAAAATTTAAATTTACATTAATATACTTGTTAAACATAAAATAAAGACAATATTAAATTTAATTTATAAAAATCATATTACAATTAGAAATTGAATATAAAGTAAGGACCGGTCAATTAACCGATCCTTATTTTATACATATTCATATTTTTATCAAAAATTCATTAAAACTTTTTAAATCTAGCTCATATTGGTAATTTTATTCCAATAAAAAATAAGTTGATTAAAGCTAAATCCACTTTAATCAACTTATTATATTTAAACGCAATAATATGCTTTCTTATGTTTATCTAAATGAGAAATTCTAGCTTCTCTTTCTTCATACTTACCAGGTCCGAACCTTTCATCTAGACTTAAGTATCCAGTCACTCTTGATACACCTTGTATATTAGAACTTCCGCAATTAGTACACTTATGTTCATGATTATGAAGATAAGTTCCACACTCT
Source organism: Clostridium cavendishii DSM 21758 (assembly GCF_900141845.1). Taxonomy (GTDB): domain Bacteria; phylum Bacillota; class Clostridia; order Clostridiales; family Clostridiaceae; genus Clostridium_AG; species Clostridium_AG cavendishii. The sequence continues at coordinate 71,424 of NZ_FQZB01000013.1, forward strand.
CTGCAATATCTTATATGAAAGTTTATTCCTAGATAGCTTATATTAGTATTCTTATAAGCATAATTTAATATATCCATTATAGCTTCTCCATTTGGACAATCATCTACTTCAAGATAACTTATATGTCCAGCATTGCAAAGACTATGATATGGAGCCTCTATATCTATTTTTCGTTTAATTGATATTGGATAATAAACAGGAATATGATAGCTATTTGTATAGTAATCTTTATCAGTTACGCCTTTAAGTTTACCAAATATCTTTTGATCTTGTTTTATAAACTTTCCTGAAAGTCCTTCTGCTGGTGTTGCATAAGTACTCCAATTAAGTCTTGTTTCCTCTGTTAATTTATCAGTGTATTCTCTAATATGGGTAACTATTCTAACACCTAATTCTCTAGTTTCCTCATCTTCCCCATGATGCTTACCAGTAAGTGCTATAAGAGTTTCTGCAAGACCTATGAAGCCTATACCCCATGTTCCTTGTTTTAATATTGGCTCAATAGAATCATCTGGTGACAATCCTTCTGACCCTTTCATAAGACCTTGACCAGCCACAAAAGGTAAATCTTTGACTCTTAAATTCTTTAAAACTCCATATCTATGCATTAAAGCTTCCTTTGAAAGTAATAATCTTGCATCTAATAGTTCAAAGAACTTATCTATACTACCCTTAGCTAATATACCTACTCTTGGCATATTTATAGTTACTGGTGCTATATTTCCTCTACCTTTACATCCTGGTTCACCGTTTACGTTTTTCATTAAGTAAGTTCTACATCCCATAGTTGCTGGCATATATCCCTTATCGTAATACTCTTTATTAAAATCTGCATCTATATTCATAAATGTTGGATTCATTCTTTTAGCTGCAACTCTACATGCTAATTCATAAAGGTAGAAATATGGATCGTTAACTTCTCTATTTACGCCTTCCTTAACTCTAAAAATTATATTAGGGAATATTGGTTGCTCACCTTTGCCAAGTCCTCTTTCATATTCTTCTAAAAATACTTCACAAACTAAGGCTGCATCTTCATTCATTGGTATACCTAAATTAATAGAACTAAAAGGAACCTGTGAACCTGCTCTTGAATGCATTGTATTAAGATTATATACAACACCTTGCATAGCTTGATGTACTCTCTCATTAAGCTTCTTTTTAGTAAGCTCTTCTAATCTATCACCTTCTATACCAAGCTCTATATATTCTTCTTTTATTTCCTGCCTTGTAGGCTCAATAAAAATTGACATATCATTATCAAAATCAGGATGTGCCTGACCGCCAAACATATCATTTTGAGTTGATTGAAGAAGTATGCATGAAAGCTCTGCAGCTGTCTCTATTCTTCTTGGTTTATTTATAGTTCCGTATCCTGTATTAAATCCATTTTCAAGCATTTCCCTAGTTGGTATGTGTAAACAATTTGTAGTTAAATTATAACTATCTAAGTCATGATAATAAACATCTCCATTTTCATGAGCTTTAGCTAATTCTTTAGGCATAGAAGCTAAATTATGCCACTTGTTAGATTCTGAAGCAATTCTTAAAAGCTTTGATGAAAAGTTGTTTCCCACATTAGCATTATCTCTATCTGTTTCTACTCCAATTTTACCTATTGCTTTCATAAGATCTGACTTAATTTCTCTAACTCTAGTTCTCTCTTCCCTATAATAAGCATATACACTCGCTACTTCTTTATGCCCATTATCCTTAAGAGCTTTTTCAACAAGATTTTGAATTTCTTCTACTGTAACTTTTTCTTTTTCCGACATCTCTATATAGTTAATAACTCTTTGAACAGTCTCTATAACCTGACTTTCTTTTAAGTTATAACCTACTTCATCTGCAGCTCTTTTAATAGCATTACTTACTTTTTCTGTATTAAAAACAACCTCTCTACCGTCCCTTTTTACAACATCTAGCATATTACTTACCCCCATTACACAATATATGGTACTGACATATTATACTTCACTATATATATATATACCAATTTTAAATACTTCTTTTTTCCTAATTTAATTAATGCTATGTCTTCCATTCTTTAATTTTTAGCTTTTTTTGTGTTTTTTCTAATGTTGACATTGGGCTTTTTTGATTACTTAAACTTGTTAATTATAGGTATGTTTTTTTATTATAAAAGAACCTATTATGAAGTTTTTATTACTTTATTTTATTTATAAAATTCTCAATCTTAACCCCTTGATGTTTAGTCACTTCTAGCTCTTTACTTTTGGACACTCTCATTTTATTAAAACTTATATATAAATATTTTTCTATTAAACTATATCACTATTGATATAGTTATCACTTATGCTATAATTTTATTAAGGCATATTTCAGAAATAACGTGGCAATATATTTATATCCTTGCTACATTATTTCTTTGACTGCACTTAAAAAATGTTTTTAGGAGGATTAAATTTTGCAAAAGATTGCTTTAATTGCAGATAGCGCTTGTGATTTACCACAAGAAATTTTACAAAATTATAATATAAAACTATTACCACTTAGAATAATATATAAGGATACAGAGTTCTTAGACAAAATTAACGTGACACCTGAAGAAATCTATAAAAGATTAGATACAGAAATACCTACAACTTCACTTCCAAGTATGGAATGCATTGAGGATACTTTAGTATCATTAGAACAAGATGGATTTACTCATGTTATTGTAATAACTATATCTAGTGGGTTATCTGGAACTTTTAACTCTGTTAGATTAATGGCTGAAAACCATCCTAAACTTCAAAGCTATATATTTGACTCTAAAATTCTAGGCATTGCTGAAGGTGTTATTGTATTAGAGACAGCTAAACTTATAGCTAAAGGAAAAACTTATGAAGAAATAATAACAATTATTCCAAAAATACAAGAAACCGTATCTATACATTATACACTTGAAACATTAGAGTATTTAAAAAGAGGTGGTCGTATAGGTAGAGTTGCAGGTTCTATAGCTGAAATGCTTAACATAAAACCAATTATAGGCGTTAGCGACGAAGGCGTTTACTATACCCACGCTAAGGCAAGAGGTAGAAAACAATCCTTAAATAAACTTAAAGAGATTCTAAATGAAAATTTAAAAAATCATAAATGTAATGTTTGGATAATTGAAGGTGGCGCTATGGAGGATGCAAAAAAGTTCTTAGATTCTGTTAAGGACTTTGAAAACATAGAGAACTTAGATCTCTCCACAATAAGTCCAGCGTTGGGAGTTCATACTGGTCCTGGACTTATAGGACTCGGAATTCAAAGGTTAAGTTAATCTCATGGACCAATTTAGCTTTCATAACATAGAGGATATTAAAGCAGAAGAAAAACGCCTTTATGATGAATACAAACGTAAATTATCTGAACTAAAAAAGATTCAAAAAGAAAATGAAGCTGTAGGGCAAGTATTTACAAAGGGACTGTTACCACTATATTCATTATATATACTTAGTCTAGGTCCTACGAACGGCAATGATATAGCCAATCAAATAGGCGAACGTACTCAAGGACTTTGGATTCCAAGTACTGGTGGAATTTATCCCCTACTTAAAAAATTTGAAAAACAGGGCTTCATAGTGGGAGAATGGGATGATCCTAAGAAAAAATTTCAAAAAATTTATTCTTTGACTCCATTAGGTTATGAAGAACTTAACAACAAAAAGAATTTACTCCAAGTTAAAATAGAAGAAGCTTTAGAAGTTTTTAAAATAATTTATGGAGACCTGTATTCTTAGTACAGGTCTTTTTTGCATAATATCTTACTCATAAGCTAATAATATTGTTAAATATTATTATGAGGTGATTCTATGAAAGGCAAAGTTTTAGATATTACTCAAAGTGATGCTATAGTCAGTTTAAATGACGGGAGTACTATGGACATATCTTTAAGCAAGCTCCCTATACATATAAACATAGGAGATATGGTAGATATTCCATTTTCGACTTTAGAATCATTAAATAACAACGTATTTAACCATGATACTCTCGGCAATAATAAAATAGTTGATTTTTTTTAACACTTATTGTAAACTTTAATTGTATTTACAAATTAATAGTGTGCTAGGGGTGCCAATTGGCTGAGAGATGGATTATCCATTAACCCTCAAAGTATTGAAAAAATAAATAGTTAATAATTTATTTTGAAATACTATAACCTGATCTGGCTAGTACCAGCGTAGGGAAGCGTTATTCAAATATTTCGTATTCCTTTGGAATGCGTTTTTTTATTTTTATAACAAATATCACCTCTTAGCGCATCAAGGAGGTTTACTATGAACTACTTACAAAAAATCTTTTATGAATTTAGTACTAATTTGTACAAATTCTTTTCCAAACTACCTGAAAATTCACATAAAATCTTTTCTAATCCATTATCGTTAATTACTATATTAGGTTTACTAGTTTTGCTGGTAGTAATTATAAAGACTAAGCATATAAAAATGGATGCTAGACTCATATCAAGGATAGGTATGGCTTTAGCCTTAGCTACTATACTTCATATGTTTAAATTATATCATTTTCCTCAAGGTGGCAGCGTAACACTGGGAAGTATGATACCTATAATACTTATAGCATTTATCTACGGTCCTCTTATAGGCTGCTTAACAGGCCTTTTATTTGGAATTATAAATTTATTTATGAATCCTTATATTTTAACACCTATACAAGTACTTTTTGATTATCCACTACCATTTTTAGCATTAGGTATTGCTGGCTTCTTTAAAAATAAAAAAATGCTTGGAACCTTTTTAGCTATGTTTGGTAGATTTATATGTCATTTCATATCAGGTGTAGCCTTTTTTGGAAATTATGCACCTAAAGGTACTTCGCCTTGGCTTTACTCATTAACTATTAATGCATCATTAATAGGGACTGAAACATTTATTTGCCTAGTTATTATGTATTTCTTACCTATTCAAAGACTTATAAAGCTAAATAGTAAAACAAAAATGGAATCATTTAAAACTGCATAATAAAAAAAGAGATGATAGACTTTAAATCCATCATCTCTTTTTCTACTCTACTATTATAGCAGATACTGGGCATCCTGATTCTGCTTCTTTAGCTTCTGATTGTGCTCCTTCAGGAACTTCACTTTTTATAGTTTTAGCTTTTCCATCATCATCCATTTCAAAACATTCTGGACATATTGATGGACAAAGGCCACATCCAATACAGGTTTCTTTATCAACTTTAGCTTGCATATGACTCACTCCTTTTTTTATCTCATTAACCAATTTTATTATATCCATATTTAAATTTAATATTTATAAATTCTGCAATATTTTAAAAAAAGTAAATTACGAACTTTTATTTAATTACTTTTAAAATTTTAATATCATAAATCATCTATATAATTTAATTGATAAAATCAAAAAGTAACTTGATTAAATTCAAGTTACTTCTTTATGAAATATTAATATAAGCCACCAAATAACATTGTATATAATGAATCTTGTGCCACATATTCAGATGCCTTACCCTCTTCAAGAGCTTCTGTTAATTCTATATTAATAGGAAGTTCCGCTATTAATGGTATTCCCAAATATTCTGCATGTTCTTCCGCTGATTTTTTACTGAATATTTTCATCTTAGTTCCACAATCACCACAATTGATATAGGCCATATTTTCTACAACACCTCTAATAGGAACCCCTATCTTCTCAGCCATAATAACTAACTTTTTAACTATCATAGATACCATGTCCTGAGGTGTAGATACTATTATAAGTTCTGTAAGAGGAAAACTTTGCATTACTGTAAGTGCTGTATCCCCTGTTCCTGGTGGCATATCTATTAATAAGTAATCAAGATTTTCCCAAACAGTATCTTGATACATTTGATTTAGCACACCATTTATAACTGGTCCTCTCCAAATAACAGGTTGATCTTCTACAGCAGTTAATAAATTCATTGACATAACTTTTATACCTAAGCTACTTTCAACAGGCATAAATTTAAAATTATTGTTATTATCTATAGGAACCATTTGTGCTCTTTTTTCATTTATTCCAAAAAACCTAGGCATAGATGGTCCTGTAATATCAGCATCTAAAACTCCAACCTTATAACCTTTATTAGCAAGTTGCGTAGCCATTATTCCAGTAACAGTTGACTTTCCAACTCCACCTTTACCACTTATAACACCTATTATATTTTTTATATCGCCATATTTCGGTAATACCTTAACATTAACATTAGTTTTCATAGGCTTTTGCACTTTTGGATTTTCGCCTTTTTTAGTTAATGTTATATTTGAAACTATTTTTTTCTTTTCATTTTTATCTTTATTTAAATCATTACCCATTCTCTCTCTCCTTTATCTCCAATCGTTTGGCATTTTTTCCTCTATACTTGTGGTCCAATTACTATCATAAGTACCAGTTATATAGAATTTTTTTTGCGAATTTTCTTTTCTATTTTCAATAGTAACTATAGATTTATAAGTTTTAGTCTTATATCCATAGTTATTTATAGATACAATTACATCAAAATTTTCCCTATTTTTATTTACAATATCAGCACTCGGAAGTATCTCCTTAAGCCTTCTTTTAAAATCATCAATATCTACTGAAATCATATATTTTGTACACTCAGTATCCCCTAATATGTCAACACCAACCTTAAGTCCATTAACATCCAACTTTGACTTGTTATTTTCTATAACCTTAAGTAAAGAATTATAATAAATATTTTCAAACTCTCTAGGCTTTCTTATAAAAGAAAGATTCTGAATAATATAGTTATCTAATCTTTTAGATATTACATAGCTTTTATTTTCATCATAAAAATTCCCTTGCTTGTTATCATGAAGCCCAGCAACATAACTAAATTTCTTAACATCAGAACCACTATGAATTTCAAATATATAATCAGCCTCTAAACTAGTTTTAGTAGTAGCAGGTTTCCCTGATGAAAGTATATCATAAATATCCTTAATATTATTCTTTTCACTTACTATAAACCTAAAACCTGTATCTCTAGTACTTTGTATAACTACCTTATCAACCTTATTTTGTTTTATATATTCAAAATCGCTATTTTTAAAACCAAGCTTTTGACTAGCTTTATCAATTAAATTACAGCCAGTTAAAGTTGTAGCTACTAAAATAAACACAGTCGCTATTATGATAAATCTCCTAATTTTCACTTTTTAACAATCTCCCTTTAAATTTATCTACGTTGTATAGTATTATTCCTAAAGCAAGTGTAAATATAGCTATAAATTGCGATGTTGTTAAGTTTCCTACATTTCCCCTAGGATCATTTCTTATTATTTCTACTAGGAATCTACCTATACTATAAATAATAAGATATAGACTAAATATTCTACCTTTTTTATCTGTTTTTCTACTATACCATATTAAAAATAATCCTAATAAGAAATCAAAAATCGAAGAATAAATTTGTGTTGGATGCAAATGTACACCAGCTGGCGCTAAGCTTAAACTATCATCAGGAAATACCACTGAAAGTTTACTTGTTGTCTCTGCACCATAACAACAACCTGCTAAAAAACAACCTATTCTTCCAAAACCTTGGGCTATAGCAACTCCTGGAACAACCATATCGAAAATATCTAAAAAACTCCAACTTTTCTTTCTACAATATAAATATACTCCTATAGCTCCTCCTATAATAGCACCATATATAACAAATCCATTTCCAAATTCAATCAATATCTTAGATGGATCTTTTACAATATCACTAAATTCTGTAATTATATATAATATCTTTCCCCCTAGAATACCACATATAACAGCTAATATAGTCATATTAAATATACTGTCTTCATTATAGCCTTTAGACTTAGCTTTTCTACTCAAAATAGACATAGCTACAATTATACCTAATGCTATCATAAGACCGTAACCATACACATTTAGTCCAAATATTTTAATAAGAACTGGTTTCATTAGTACCTCCAAAATTTAATTTAGGCATATAACATATAAAACAATATATTAAAATATATATCTTAGAATATTATTTTTTAAGTATACCTTATTATCCAAATAGGAGAAGCTATCTTAGCTTCTCCTATTTCCTTACATTAAATTATAATACTTATCTATTTCTAAATCAAATTTTATTTACTTTTTTTAAAACTTTCTACAATAACTTTATAAATGGTGTCATAATTCTCCTTATACTTATCTTTATTACATTTAAAACTAATCTTTATTACATTATTTTTTTCTGTTTGAAAATAATATATTGTATTAACAAAATTCTTCTTTCCATCCAAATTATTTGAAAACCTAACTTTATTCATATTAATATCATTTATTTTTTCTTTTGTGTTTTTATAATCTCCATTATCTACAAAAGTATTTTTTTCTTCTTCTATAACCTCAGCAACACTTTTAGGTGTATTAATAACCTGTACGCTCCCAAATATCCCCATATCATCACTCTTAAAGTCATTATCATAAACTATATAATTACCTGGATATTTTTTCTCCTGAGCATTCCATAATGTTGGTATGTTATAAGTATATTTATTATCCATAGCTTCATATTTTTTTAAGTCACTTATATTATTATTCATAAGAGCTACAAACTTCATTTTATTACTAAAAATACTTTCTGAAGCAACTAGCACAATCATTAAACCAATAAGTATAAGAGTAACCTTAAGCTGCTTTTTATTCATAAATTTCTCCATATCTTCTCCCCCATTCATGTTATACGACTTCTTTACTTAATAAAATATATTCTTTTTGCTATTTGTTTATGAATGTTTTTTGTACAAGCTTTATAATTAAAATTAAAAGGAAGTCATTTAATTTGACTTCCCTTTAATTTTATTTCATAGGAATTACTATCATTGAATTTTTGAAATCGTAAAACATTAACCAATATCCTGAATTAGGATCATTAGGATCCTCTGTCCAAGTCACAAAACCAGTTTTCCCACCATAAGGTTGAGAATCCTTATCCTTATTTCCTGGTACTGCATAAATTAAGTATTTAACATTGCCTTCTTCGTCACATTTTAAACCTAATAAAAAGTAGTCTTTCTTCTTTATATATGGATAATAATTTACCATTGGATAATAAACTACTGTATATTTATTATAATTTGTAATATTAAGCATATCATCAATGCTCTTTACAGGTATTCTATACCATTTCGTATTTTTTATATCTGAAGTCATATTAGTCATAGGATCAAAACCTTCTACTACAGCGCCAAAGAAGTCGCCCATAGTTCCTTTTAACTGGATGTCATCTTCTACCACTCTGGTATTATTTATTTCTCTTTCATAATCATCATATTTACTTTCTAAAGTTCTTTCTTGATATTCACCAGTATTATAATCCATATCTTCACTCATAGTATTTGGATTTGCATTATTCATAATATTTGGTTTCATATTGTCCATCATTTGTTGCTGTGCTTCATTCATATCAATTTGCTTTGATTGATCCATAGTGCTTTGTGGTTCTTCCTTAACAATTTTCTTTTCCTGCACCTTCTTAGTCACCTTAACATTTTGAGTAACAGGTTGATTTCCACCTTTAGCACCATCACTAACCATCATCATTTTGTATTTTTTCCAATCATCCTCTGGCTGCTCTCCATTTAAAAATCCGCACATTAAAATTACCATTCTTCCATTAAGCTGTTTACACAAGGCAGCTCCAACTACTTTTTCATAGTTTACCCCAGTACCTCCTATATTGTTTGCCATATGCTCTACTGTGGCTTCAGCCTTTCCTTGTTCATTTATGTTCATATTTCCTAAATTTATATTTTGTTTAGCATCTTTTTTGCTACAAATTAATACCATATGGCATTTATCATAATCATGTTTTAAGTTTTGAGCATAAAATGCTATCTTACATCTGTCGTTTTTAACCTCTATCTTAGCATAACCAGATAAAGGTTTATCTCCTGCTATTGAATGTCCCTTTTCATCCTCTTGAAGTATTATAAAGCTTCTATATAATTTACTGTGTGCCAACTTATGGTCCCTCCGCTTATATTTATTCCTTATATTATATGATGCTCCTTCTAAAATAAGAATTGTTTATACCTTATATATTATTTAAAATTTTTGATTTTGTTACATGCAAAAAAATCACAGAATAATTCTTCTGTGATTTCTAAATAAATATTTGAAGCTTAAAGTTTTATTTCTTCACTTTTAGCTCTTAATTTAATTTTTCATATATTTATTTATTGCATTAGAAAGATTTGCAAACTCCTGAATACTTAAAGTTTCCCCTCTTCTCTTAGGATCTATCTTGGCATCTTCAAAAGCTTTTTCCATAAGTTCTTTACTTAAACTTATACTTTTAACACCATTCCATAAAGTTTTTCTTCTCATATTAAAAGACGCTCTTATAACTTCAAAAAACAATTTTTCATTATCAACTTCTACCGCTGGTTTTTCTAGCTTCTCTAATTTTATAACTGTAGATTCAACTTTTGGTCTAGGTATAAAGCAAGATGGAGCTACTTTTCTCACTATTGAAGTAGTACAGTAATATTGTACTAATAATGAAAGAGCGCCATAATCTTTACAATTTGGTTCTGCATTTATTCTTTCTGCTACTTCCTTCTGAATCATTATTGTAAGTGACTTAAAATTATAACCTTCATTTAATAATTTAGCTATTATAGGTGTAGTAACATAATAAGGAAGGTTTGCAACTAATTTTACACTCTTCTCATCCCCTATTATTTCATTAAAGTCTACCTTTAAAGCATCTTTATGTACTAATTGAAAATTTTGATTTTCCCCAAGTTCTGCTTGTAAGATAGGAATTAAATCTGAATCCAATTCAATAGACACAACTCTCTTTGCTTTTTTTAATATTTGAGCCGTTAGTGTTCCAACTCCAGGACCTATTTCTATAACTAAATCCTCTGAGTTTACATCTGCACCATTTACTATATCCTCAAGTACAGAATCATCTATAAGAAAGTTCTGTCCTAAAGACTTGGAAAATTTAAAATTATACTTTTTTACAAGCTCTTGAGTTTTTACATCTTTAATATCCATTAATTTTCTCCTGCTTCTAATAATTTATCTACTTTTTTTATAGCTTCTACAAACTCGGCTTTTCCTATTCCATAGTTGTTTAGTCTCGATAATAGTTGATTAGCATTTCCATATCCTACCCTAAGCTCTTTTCCAACAAGCTCTCTTCTAAGTTTAGCCTTTGGATCTGCTGAAAGCTTAAAAAATATTAAATCTTGTATATTAAATTCCTCTCTTTTTTCTCCTACTGTAGCTTTTGCTTCTTCCAGCGCTTTTATTATTGCAGCTGGTTCTGCATTTTCAACACCTATATCATCACCCTTAGTGCCTTCTGCTCTAGAAATATAAGCATGCTTTATGCCCTCAACCCTTTTCGATATTATTTTTCTTATCTTTTCTCCAGCAAAATCTGGATCGGTTAAAACTATAACCCCTTTTCTTTTTTGAGCCTCTTTTATTCTATCAATTACTTTTTTATTTATACCAAATCCACCTACAGCAATAACTTCTGCATCAACAGCTTTTTTTACTGCAGTTATATCATCTCTACCTTCTACTACTATAACTTCTTTAATCAAGGTACACAACTCCCTTTCAATACTTTATGACTTTCTAAAAATCCACACTACCTATTTTAATATTATTTACTGAAAAAAGCAAAATAGAGATAACTATTTCGTTATCTCTATTTTTGTAAGTTTAACATTCTCCTGGATAAGCAACAATATATACATTTACCGATCTTACACCCCATGTATTTGCTTCTGACTCTGAATTCATAAACAAATCAATTTTTCTATTCTTAATTAACCCACCAGTATCTTGTGCTATAGCATAACCATAACCTTGAACATAAACCTTCGTTCCTAAAGGAATTACTGAGGGATCTACTGCAATAGTGCTCATCCCATTTAAAACTCTTCTTGGAACTACTCCTGTTGCTGTTATTCCATCACCTGCATAAGCTGTGGCTACCATGGACATTTGCTTTTTATATTTAAGCATATCCCCACCTCTTGAAAGTACCAATGTACTTATAGTTCCCTTAACCAACACCTTATTTTTAGGATCTTTTAATACTTTTTCTCCAACTACCTTCTTGTTCTTTTCTTGTCCATTTTCATAAACTACCTTGTAAGTTACCTCTTTTTCCCCAAGCTCACCTTCTTGGATAAGTTTAGTAACACTCTTATCTAGATTTTCATCTGGATTTACCACTGTATCGAAATCTATTTGTTGTTTTTCACTAACTAGTTTAGTTTCAACTCTTGTAACCTCTACCTGTAAGCCTTCCGTTATTTTTGTATTTACAGCTGGCTCAACTCTGTCTTCTTCATTTAATTTTATTCCTTCTGCTTTCAGCATATCCTTAACATTAGCTTCTGCAGTTTTTATACTTAGTTTCTTTGAATCCACTAAAGCTACAATACTTTTTGCTCTAATTATAGTTATCTTATCATTTTTACCTATTTTACTATTAAGCTCAGGTGTCACCTTATCTTTAGAATCTAAAATTATTTTATTATCCTGAAGTGCACCTTCTACAGTCCCTTTATAAGTCACTATTTCCTTTTCTTTTCCGTCTATATTAACTATCAATGTCTTTTTCATGCTAGCTATAGTAACCATAAGCCCAATCGATACTACTAGGCAGGCTACAACTTTTGCCTTAGGACTTGTTGGAATTTTTTCCGTGAGGTAAGTTCTAAATTTTTTCACCATTTATTTCTCCTCCTTTGGCAGAGTACCATAAAATTATAACCAGTCTGTGACTAATTGTCAAATCGGTAACTCTTGCACACTTAAATTAACTGTTTAATATCAATCCACAGATATGGATTATACTTATTAACGATAGCAATATTAATACTCTAAACAGTCTATAAGATGAGTGTCTTGATAAATGGTCCAAATATATCCTACATTTAAAAATATGCATTCTTTTTTATAATTATTACAAATTTATTTTCCCTGTTTCGTGCACACTTTAAAAGCAATTAATGTATATGACAAAAAAGGAATGGAGTTTGATACCCCATCCATTTTTATTTAATATTAATACTTAAAAACTTTTCTGCATTTTTTAAGAATTGATTATTTATTTCTTCACCTGTCATATTTCTTATCTCAGCAAGTTTATTTATTATATACTCAATATTACTTGATTGGTTTCTCTTACCTCTATTGGGCTCTGGCGCCATATATGGACAATCTGTTTCTACTAACATTCTTTCTAATGGAATATTTTTCGCAACTTCTACTAATTTTTTGGCATTCTTAAAAGTTACCACTCCTGTAAATCCTATATAATAACCTAATTTTATACACTCCTTAGCAAATTCTAAAGAACCTGAAAAGCAATGTATAACTCCAGTAACCTCTGGAAATTCTTTAAGAATCGTTAAAGTATCTGCATGTGCATCCCTATCATGAATTACAACTGGTAGCTTTAAATCTTTAGCTAAAGACATTTGCTTTCTGAAGACTTCTATTTGAACTTCTTTAGGGGGATTTTCATCCCAATAATAATCAAGTCCTATTTCACCTATAGCCTTTACCTTTTCATTCTTTGCCATTTCTTTTATTTCTTCTAAAACACTATCTGTTAATTCATTTGCTTGCTCTGGATGAATACCTACTGCGGCATAAATAAATTCTTTTTCATTTGCTAGTTTAAAAGAAGTTCTAGCCCCTTCTAAACTTGAACCACAATTCAGTATTCCACAAACACCTGAAACTTTTAAATCCTTTAATAATTCTTCTCTATCCTCATCAAATGCTTCATCATCATAATGAGCATGTGTATCAAAAATCTTATACATAAAAATTCACCTCTTTAAAGATTTTATTAATAAATATTACATTACTATAGTTATTTTAGCATATTCATTTATTTTATAATATAATTTAACTAATATTATCTAATCAAAACAATTAAACATATAACTATAAATGTTTTTCTATACAGAAAAAGAGGCATCTTAAAACTAATAAGCTGCCTCTAAAATATATTAATTAGAATCTCCTTGCTACATTTAAAGCCTGTTCAATAGCCTTTTCTTTTATTTCTTGTGACAAAGTCGGATCATAAGCTACGCCTTCTACAAACACTGCCTCAAAATCTGTAACACCTATAAAACTCATTATATCCCTAATATACTTATCTCCATGCTCAACCTTTGACAAATCACCTTTTGAAAATACACTACCACTTGCTTGTATGTGTAAGGCTTTTTTATTTTTTAATAAACCTATAGCCCCTTGCTCCGTATATTTAAAAGTTTTTCCTGCCACACATGTCGTATCTATATAGGCTTTCATCATCGCAGGAACTGCAAAATTCCATAAAGGTGTTACAAAAACATACTTATCAGCTGATACAAATTCATCTGTTAATTCTGCAAATCTAGCTAATTGTTTTTGTTTATCCTGTGTTAATTTAGAAAATTCTTTTCCTTGTGATAACTCATCCCAAGCCTCTAGCATATTCCTATCTATTAATGGTAATTCAATATCATAAACTTCTATTTCCTTAACTTCATCTTGTGGATTAACTCTTTTATATTCCTCTATAAAATTTCTTGCTACAGTTAATGAAAATGATTTATCTTCACTCTTTGGATTAGCTGTTATATATAATATTTTACTCATAAATTAATCTCTCCTTTAATTCTTTTTATAAAGTATAACATATTATCTTAAGCTAAACAATAATAATTATTACTTAATAAATATTTTGCCTCCTTCTTAATAATTTATTGTCTTTTTTGTCACATAACTGACATATTCAAGATGTATATTTATACTTGTAAAGTAGCTAAAGCACTAAATTAATTTTACCCCTTAAAATCAAAAAATATAACCCGTTTTAAAGTCTGTCCCCCTTACACATACTTTAAACGGGTTATATTTATATTCTTTTTTCTTTAAGTCTTTGGACTTCTTCTAATATTTTCTTTTTATCTATTCGTTCAAAAAGAATATCTATCTTATTAAGCCTAACTTCTTTTAGCTCAATAAACTTCCAAGTAGGTTTTTCTATATTTAAAAATCCTCTTATTTTTTCACAAGCAAAAGGCATTATAGGCTCTAATATATTCGACAAATTAGCTATTATCTGAACACATGTATATAATGTATTCTCACATTCTTTCCTATCTTCCTTTAAAGTTATCCATGGCTTCTTATCATCAAAAAATTTATTTGCTTTTTTTACCATAGAAAAAACTTCTTGAATTCCTTCTTTAAAGTTTCCTTTTTCAATATTGTCACCAAAGTTTACATATAATTTAGTTAAATCTCTTTTCCAAGCTAAATTTAATTCACAATTTTTTAGTTCTCCATCTAAATATTTGTGGATAAAACTTAAACTTCTGTTAATAAAATTACCAAAGCCACCTAAAAGTTCTCCATTATGAGTATTTATAAACTCTCGCCATGAAAAATCAGAATCTCTTTTTTCTGCTCCATTAGCTATCAAGAAATATCTTATTGAATCAGCATTATAATTTTCTATAATGTAAGGTACCCATACAGCCCAATTTCTTGAGGTTGAAAACTTTTTACCTTCTAAATTCAAATGTTCAGAAGATATTATTCTAATATTACATTTATCTATTCCAAGTCCAAATAGAAGTGCTGGGAAAATTACTGTATGGAAAGGTATATTATCTTTACCATGAGTGAAATAAACTCTACTTTCATCCGTATTCCAATATTCTTTAAAATCTTGTCCCCTCTCCTCTATACACTTTAAAGATGCAGTAAGATACGCCATAACAGCTTCAATCCAAACATATATCTTCTTACCTTCATAGCCTTCAAGAGGTACATCTACACCCCACTCTAAATCTCGAGTTACAGCTCTGTCTCTAAGACCTTCCCTCAAATATCTCTTAGTTATTTTAATTGCATTATCTCTCCAACCATGATCCTCATCCACAAGCTTTTTAATATCCTCTTGGAATTTTGAAAGTGCAAAAAATAAATGTTTACTCTCTTTGATTACAGGTTCCTGCCCACAAATCTTACATTTTTTATCTATTAAATCTTCTGGATCTAATAGTTCTGAACATTCTTCACATTGATCTCCCCTTGCTACTCCATTACAATGTGGACATATTCCTTCAATATATCTGTCAGGTAAGAACTGCTCACAATGCTCACAATAGTTTTGTTCTATATCCTTTTCATATATAAAACCCTTATTATATAACTCAAGTATAAATTTCTTAACACCCTGATGATGATTAGGAGTATCTGTTTTGGTAAATAAATCATAAGAAAAACCTAGCTTTTCAAAACAAGTTTTAAATTCTGAATGATAAAAGGTGCTTATTTCCTTAGGGCTTTTTCCCTCTTCTCTTGCCCTTATAGAAATTGGGGTACCATGACAGTCTGAACCTGATACAAATACAACTTCATCCCCTTTTGCTCTATGATACCTCGCCAAAACATCAGCAGGTATAAGCGCTGATAATCTCCCTATGTGTAATGAGCCATTAGCATAAGGCCAAGCACTACCTATTATAACTTTCATTTTTTAGCCCCCTCTTATTATAAACTTTATATATTCCCTATAATATTTTTATTTGAAATTGTATATTTTAAGATTAAATGTAAATCTTGTACTCTGTATTATTTAATTTAATGTATTACAAGGAAAGTCAGCTTAAGCTGACCTCCTTACCTATATTATTATCTTACTTGGCTTCCTGTTGGTAATTCACCTGGATTTACTACAAATAATTCTGAATCATCATCTGTTGAAGCTGCAAGTATCATACCTTGTGAAAGTTCTCCTCTTAATTTAACAGGTTTTAAATTAGCAACCAATACTACATTTTTACCTACTAAATCTTCTGGTTTATAGTATTTAGCTATTCCTGATACTACCTGTCTTTCTTCTCCATTTAAATCTATTTTTAATTTTAAAAGCTTCTTAGCTCCCTTTATAGGTTCACAAGCTAATACTTTAACTACTCTTAAATCAAGTTTATCAAAATCATCTATAGTTATTTCTTCTTTTAGTGGAATCATATCTCTTTTCCCATTTGCTTTATCTTGAGCTGCTTTAAGTTCATCAAATTCTTTAATCTTAGCTTCTACATCTATTCTTGGGAAAATTACTGCTCCCTTATTAACTTTTGTTCCAGCAGAAGTTCCATCAAAGCTTGCTAAGCTATTCCATGAAGTAACTTCAGTATTTATTTGCTCGTTAATCTTAACGCTTGTATCTGGTAAGAATGCAGATACTAAAACAGATGCAAATCTTAAGCTTTCAACTAAATTGTATAATACTGTTCCTAATCTTTCCTTCTTAGCTTCATCTTTAGCTAATATCCAAGGAGTTGTTTCATCTATATATTTATTAGCTCTACCTATAAGCTCCCAAATAACTTCTAAGGCTTCTGGCAATTTTAATTTATCTATTGCTTCTTCAACCTTTTTAGGTGTAGCTAAAGCTAAGTTTATAAGTTCATCATCTATATCTTCTTTAGCAGCAGGTGCCTGTATAACTCCATCAAAATATTTATCAACCATTGCTACTGTTCTTGAAAGAAGATTTCCTAAATCATTAGCCAAATCTGAGTTTATCTTCTTTATGAATATTTCATTATTAAATAATCCATCTGAACCAAATGGTATTTCTCTTAATAAGAAATATCTAACAGCATCTACTCCAAAGTGATCTACTAAAACTACTGGATCTACTACATTACCTTTTGATTTTGACATCTTTCCACCATCAACCAAAAGCCAACCATGACCGAATACTTGTTTAGGTAATTCTAAACCTAAAGCCATTAACATTATTGGCCAGTATATAGTATGGAATCTTATTATATCCTTACCTACTAGATGAACATCTGCTGGCCAGAATTTCTTGTATAAATCTTGGTTTTCTGATCCATATCCTAGAGCTGAAATATAGTTTGATAATGCATCTATCCAAACATATACTACGTGCTTATCATCAAATGTTACTGGAATTCCCCAGTTAAAACTTGTTCTTGAAACACAAAGATCTTGAAGACCTGGTCTTAAGAAGTTGTTTAACATTTCATTTTTTCTTGATTCTGGTTGAATAAAATGTGGGTTTTCTTCTATATATTTTATTAATCTATCTGCATATTTACTCATTTTGAAGAAGTAAGCTTCTTCTTGAGCTTTCTCTACTGGTCTTCCACAGTCTGGGCAGTTACCATTTACCAATTGAGTTTCAGTCCAGAAAGATTCACAAGGTGTACAATATAAACCTTCATAAGAAGCCTTGTATATATCTCCTTGATCATATAACTTTTTAAATATATCTTGAACTGCTTTTACATGGTAATCATCAGTAGTTCTTATAAATTTGTCATAACTTATATTCATAACTTTCCAAAGATCTTTTATTCCTGCAACTATTTCATCAACATATTCTTTTGGAGTAACACTTTTTTCTTCTGCTATTCTTTGTATTTTTTGACCATGCTCATCTGTTCCTGTTAAGAACATAACTTCATGACCTGTTAATCTCTTAAATCTTGCTAAGGCATCAGCTGCTACTGTAGTATAAGTGTTTCCTATATGCAATTTTGCTGATGGGTAATAAATTGGCGTAGTAATATAATATGGTTTTTTACACATTTCTAAATTCCTCCTCTTACTTGCAACCACCAAAACGTGGTGCCTTTTTCCTTTTTTAAATATTAAAAAAGTCTCTATGAGAACTATGCTCATAGAGACGTCATTATATACGCGTTACCACTCTAAATTTATATTTATGTTACCATAAATACCTCTGTAAGTGACTTATCTTAAAAATTAATATTTTAAAATGCCATCACCTTGCAATATAACGGTTGCTACCGTATTTTCCTAAAGACTACTCTCTCAGAAAATCTACTCCGAAACCATATTCATAAAGCTTCCCATGGCTAGCTTTCACCTATCCTAGCTCTCTTTTGCACTTTCTACTTTACTACTCTTTTCTTCAATGTATTTCAATTTACTATTATGATATTCCAAATATAGTTATATGTCAATGGTAATTTTAAAATAATAACATAGTAAAAGTTTTATATAAACTCTTTTATGTCTTCTAAATTAACTTTAAAATTTCCTACCTCTTCATTTCCAACTACAAGATCTACCATACTCTTTTTCTTCTCTTGTAATTCATAAATTCTTTCTTCTATGGTGCCTCTAGCTATAAGTCTTATTACTTCTACTTGATTTTTTTGACCTATTCTGTGGGCTCTATCAGTAGCTTGATCTTCCACAGCAGGGTTCCACCAAGGATCATAATGGATTACTACTTCAGCAGATGTTATGTTAAGTCCGGTTCCACCAGCTTTTAGTGATATTAAAAATACATTAGCAGAACCTTCATTAAATTCATTTACCATAGGCAATCTATCTTTAATTTTTGTATCACCATCTAGATATAAATACTTTATCTCATTTTCCAAAAGCTTTTGCCCTATATTTTTAAGTGAAGTAGTAAAACTTGAAAATACTATAACTTTTTTATAATTCTCTTTTGCTTCATTTATTATATCTAAAAGTGCTGTAAGTTTTGAATTCTCCCCGCTATACTCTTCAAATGCTACCTCTGGCATACTACATATTTGCCTAAGTCTTGTTAATGCACCTAAAAATTTAAACTTGTTTTCGTTTATTTGTAAATCGAGTTTTTTAAAGTCCTTTTTTACTGCCTTTGCATATGCTGCATAGAACTTCTTCTGTTTATCATTTAGTTCTATACTTACATTATGCTCTATTTTAGGTGGCAATTCCTTTGCTACCATCGACTTTTCTCTTCTTAGTATAAATGGAGAAACTCTTCTATTAAATTCTTCTAAAGCTTTTGTTTTGCTCTCTTTTACTATTGGTGTTTCATATCTCACTATAAATCTTTTTTTACTTAGTAAATAACCTGGCATTAAAAAGTCAAAGATTGACCACAAATCTCCTAAATTATTTTCAATAGGTGTTCCTGTTAATGCAAATTTATTTTCTGCTTTTAGACTCTTACAAGCTTTTGCATTCATTGAATTAGGATTTTTAATATACTGAGCCTCATCTACTATTATTGTGTTCAAATCCTTACCTGCAAAGGCTTCTTGATCTCTTCTAAGTAACGCATAGGATGTTATAAGCAAGTCATAATCTTTATATGCTTCTATTATTTTTTCTCTATTAGCCTTATTTCCATCTACAACTATTACCCTAAAGTCCTTTAAAAATCTAGTAGCTTCTTCATACCAATTATAAACTAAGGAACTAGGAGCAATTACTAAAGAGGATCCATTTTGTTTTTTAGCATATAAAAAACTTATGGCTTGAAGAGTTTTTCCAAGTCCCATTTCATCTGCTAATATTCCTCCAAAACCATTGTCACTTAAATTTATAAACCAACTAAAAGCTTGTTTTTGATATACTCTAAGAACACTTAGAAGCTCTTTTGGAATACTTGTTTCATTAACTTTATTTAAATCTATTACTTTATTGTCTCCCTTTATAAAAGATAAGCATTCTTCCTTAAGCAAATATTCCTTATACCTAGGTAAAACTATATTATTAAAATTTTTTCTTTTAAAATTAAGTCCATCATATTCTAATAATTCATAAACATTAATAAGTTCATCATCCTGAAGATTTACAAAATCGCCATTAGCTAACCTATAATATTTTTTCTTATTTTTAATTCCTCTAAATATTTCAAATAGCTCTCTTGGATCTACTCCCTCCATTGAAAAATCAAATTCTAAGAGACCTTTTTCATTTAATCTAACATCACCTCTATAAGAACTCTTATTATGTAATTTCATACTTTTAAAGCCTTCAGAATAAAATACTTCTCCTATTTCTCTGAGCTTTGTAGCTCCGATATTTAAAAAGTCAAAAATATGGTCTTCCTGTTCTATAAAAAATTCGTCATCTAAAATTTTAAAGTTTAAAACTTCTAAATATTTTATAGCCCTTCTCTCTCCTATTTTATCCCTTACTACATCATTTTTTATCTTTTGGTTTTTCAATGTAATACTTGTATCACCATAATTAAAAACAGGTTTTACGAATATTATATCCTTCCTTTTATCAACATAAAATTTTATTTTAAGTCTATCTATATCAAATTCTTTTCTTATCCCATCACTAACATTAAGTCTTGCATTAAGATCAATAAGTTCTGGTAAGATTATCTGTTTAACTTTTTCTTTATAATTACTGTCTATATTTATTTTAGTCTTTAAAGCTTCATAAAAAACCTTAAATCTAGCACTCTCCAATTCATCTAAAATATATATAGAATCTTTATAAAAAACAATATCCCCCTTATTACTAAGTAATATTGGTTCATTTGAATCATACGTTAATACATAAGAGTTTATGTTTCTAACTAATTTTATATCTAGCGGAATTCCCCTATTTATATATATAGGAACACTACCATAACTTCTATCATTTATAATAACTTCTATACCTACATCTGCAAAAAGTTCAAATACTCTCTTAACTAATAAATCACTACAAGAAAGCTTACTTTCCTTAATTAAGCTATGCTGTAACAAACTATAATCCACTGTTTGTTTAAATAAACTTTCTTGTTCTATAGCTTCCCTAACAATACTTATGAAGCTTCTATCTCTATTTCCAAAGAAATATTTATAACTTGAATATATAAAATCCCTTATAACTAGCGCTTGTTCCCCATTTTCATAAGCATTAATAAAAGCTTTAATGTCTCGTACCTTATAAGCTTTATCAGCTTCAAGTTTAAACTCTACATTCGCTTTTATCTTTTTTAAGGTATAAAACTCAAGAACAGGTTTTATTTTAAGCTCTACTCTATTTAAAAGATCTTTGTTTGCTTCAATATTCTTAACTAAATTATTAAAATTAAAATCACTTATTTTCTGCTTAATGTTAGATACTTCATCTCTTTTATCTTTTATAAGAGCTGCAATTATATGCTTACATACTCCTCTTCGTCTATAATTATCTTTAAAATACCTACAATCACAATCAAAATAAGTAAATCCTGTTTTATCATTAAATCTTACTTGTACCTTATAGCTATTATCACTACTTCCAGTAACCTTAGCTTCTAAAATATAAGCTTTAATCCCTGTACTATCCCAAGGCTTTACATCCGTTTTAACTGCTATGACTTTATTATCTTCATAAAGTTTTAAACCTCTTTCATATATTAATTCATCTGCGTAATGTATTAATTCACTTTCTTCAAAAAACATGTGTGTTTTCCTCCAAACACATAATTTAAACTATAAATATTATAACCTATTAAATTTAAAATTGGTGAAATATATGCTATAATTTATCCATCGAAATATTCATAAATTCTATTAGGAGTGATTTTGTGAAACTTAATAAACACTATAAGATAAGTATCAATACAGAGAAACTTTATAAAATAAAAGACTATTTAATTAGCAAATTTAAAAAGCTACCTAAAGTAGGAATGAGAAATATCAAAACAGCTTTAGCTGTACTTACTTGTATTTTACTTTTAAAATTAATAGGATTTTCTTATCCATTTTATGCTTGTATAGCTGCAGTAATTTGCATGCAGGATACTGTAAAAAACTCTTATACTGCTGGGAAAAATAGAATGATAGGAACTATTATAGGTGGTATGTTTGGTATGCTATTAGCATATTTAGAAGAATATTTAAATATAGGCTTCTTAAATCCGTTAATAGTGTTTTTAGGGATAATTTCTCTTATATATATAGGAACTGCTTTAAAAAGGCACTCTTCTATTTCTATAAGTTGTATAGTTTTCTTAGCTATTATGGTTAATCTTAGGGATACTACACCTTTTGTTTATAGTATTAATAGAATGTTCGAAACTTTTGTAGGTATAATCGTAGCTATAATTATTAATAAACTCATAGTTCCACAAGATGAACCTGAAAAATCAATTGATTAAAAATTTAGTGATTAAGCATTTTGCTTAATCACTTTTTTACATAAATCCTGATCTTATTATTGAAATCATAAGCCAAAGTCCGAAAACTGCAGCTATTACATATCCTGTTATTCCTATTATGGATACCCCTTGTACCTTGGGTCCTACATTAGAATTTAAAATCATTGAGGAAGATACTATCATCGCAGCAACTATAAATCCAAAAACCACTCTATTTACCATCTTATTTAACTGATTGATGTATGAATTCAAACTATCCACTTTTAATTGAACCTTAAGACGTCCCCTTGTACACGTATTTATAAAATCTACTATTTTAGACGGCAATTTTATAGTATCATTTGTGAAAGTATATAATTTAAAGGCCAATTCATCTTTATCTATTTTTTCTTTTATATAAGCCTTATTTTTTGATTTAACAAATGGAATTATAACATCAAGTATTTCAATATCTGGTTCTATTTGAGCTACAACACCCTCTAAAACAACCATTGCTCTTATTAAGGAAACTAAATCCTTAGGTAGCTGTATGTTATTATTTTTTGCTATTGAAAAAATTTCTTCAAGTAATAATGATATTCTTATATTCTTAAGGGATGTTGTTAAATAGCTTTCAAATAAATAATCTAAATCTTCATATAATCTATTAGTAGTTACTTTACCTTTTTTTATACCTACTGCCATTATAAAGCTAATAACCTTGTCTATATCCTTTGTTGCAATAGCTATAATTGCCTCATTCATCCATTTTCTAATATTATCTGAAAGTTCTCCAACTATTCCAAAATCTATATAACAAATACAACCATCATATATTAAAAGATTACCTGGATGAGGATCTCCATGAAAAAATCCATCATTAAATATTTGCTTACAAAATGATAATGCAAGCTTCTTAGCTACATCTTTTCTATCATACCCATAGCCCTCCAGCCTTCTTATATCATTAATTTTAAATCCCTCTATTGCTTCCATAGTTATAACTTTAACTTTTGAATACTGTTTTATAACACTAGGTGAATAAACGCACACTACACCTTTATTTAAATTTTTAAACTTAATCATATTACTTGCTTCTAAGTTAAAATCCAATTCCGCCTCTGTAGCATCTTTAATTTCTTGTAATGCTTCTATAGGATCTATTATTGAATTCTTAAATCTTGATTTTGTTATTCTAGCAAGTTTCATAAGTATTTTTATATCTAAATCCATTTTTTCTTTTATGTCTTCATGTTGTATTTTTACTACAACAGACTTACCATCTTTAAGCTGTGCCCTGTGAACTTGAGCTATCGATGCTGAAGCTATAGGTTCTTCTTCAAAATAATTAAAGGCATCATCTATACTTATGTTAAATTCATTAAAAAATGTATCTTTAACCTTCTCTATCCTATCTTTATTTATAGAATCTTGTAATTTCTCTAGTTCATCTATATATTCTTTTGGTAAAATATCAGGTCTTGTACTCAAAATTTGACCTATTTTTATAAAAGTAGGACCAAGCTCTTCAAAGGCTTTTCTAAGATTTTCTGGAGACTTACTTTTAGAGTTATTATTTTTTGAGTCTAGTAAATATCCAAAACCATAACCTGCAAAAACTCTTACAATCTCACTAAATCTTTTGGCTCCCTTTCTTTTCATCCTTGACCTCCTTTTCTCATCCTTTAACCCTAATTGCAAAAAAGAGGTGTATAAATATCTAAGCATACCTACACCTCTTATTTTAAAATGAAACTCCTATTCATCATCATTCATAGGAGTACTCTTACAGAGTAAGTTCACATCAACCAAATTGAAATTTGGATTCTTACTTATTTGTTCTCTAAAGCATCTATTCTTTCTTTTAATTCCAAAACCATTTGTTTAAGAGTATCGAACTCATCTTTTTTTACCACTTCATATTCTGATAAAAGTTCTTTAACGTCTTCTCTAGTAAGTGGCTTAATTTCATTAAACTTTTCTGAAACAACTTTTGTAGTAGCAGTGGTTTTATTTGTGAAATTTCTTTTTAGTTCTTCTGAAAGTTCCTTACCTTCTTCAACTGTAATCTTTCCTTTTTCAACCATATCATCTACTAATTTATTTGCCTTTTCATAGGTATTTGCAGCAGCTCCGACACCTGCTAACATAACTTTTTTTAACTCATTTATCATTCTAAACACCCCATTAAAAATATTTTGTTTATATGACTAATAAAATTATGTCTTACTTTGAAGTCTTAAGATAATTATACCATTTTACTTAATATTTAAACATATAATGTTGATAATAATGGAATTATGTTTTTGATTTCTGTTTCAAATTTTCATAGCTTTCTATATTTTTAACATTATTTATAAGTTTATTCATATTTTAAATTTTAATTGACATTACTTGCAATTTTAGATTTTATTGCGATAATATAATTAAAAACTTCTGAGAGGTATTTAAAGATGAATAATTTAAACGAAATAATTACTTCTATTCAAAAATGCAGATTGTTTTCTCATTTTAATGAAGATAAGATAAACTCGCTTTTTAAAAATGATAAGTTAATATCAAAAACTTATAATTCTTCTGATATTATTTTTAACGAGGATGACACTTGCAATTATTTAAGTATTATAATTACAGGGATAATAGAAATTCAAAAATTAGATCCTGAAGGTAATGTGCTTACCGTGGCCACTTTATCCTCCGGAAATGTATTTGGTGAGAATCTATTATTTGGGGATAGAAATCAATATCCTATGTCTGTAGTTTGTAAAACTGCCGCCAAGGTTATTCATCTTCCAAAATCTCTAATATATTCTCTTTGTCAAACGGATTCCGAGTTTTTAACCCAACTACTTAGAGTTTTATCAAATAAGGCTTTATCTCTTAGTAGTAAATTAAAACAAGTTAGTATGAAGTCGCTTAGACAAATGATTTGCCACTTTCTGATGATTAAATATAAAAAATCTAATTCTTTAGTTATTCCACTTGGAATGTCTAAAAAGGAATGGTCAGAAAAACTAGGTGTTCAGAGGCCATCTTTATCTAGAGAACTTATAAAGATGAAAGAAGAAGGCATTATAGATTATAATAGAACTGAAATAATAATTCTTGATATTGAAGAAGTTAAATCTCAAAGCTAATTATTAAAAAAACCTCTAGTCCCCTTTAAATTAAACATTTTTCTTAATCTATCATATATTTTCTAATGTTTACTAATGAAACCAATATAAAATTAAAAAAATATTTCACATTAACTTTTTACCCAAAGTTAACCTGTTATTGATTTAAATGTAATCTTGGTTTTTTACAATGAATTTGTAGTTCATATCATTTATACAAATCATTATTAAAGGGGGACTTTCATAATATGAAAAGATTCACTATTCTTTCGCTAAGTCTAATTTCAACAATAGTACTTTCAGTAAGTACTGTTGCACACGCCAATGATATTAATCAAACAACAAAGGATATTAAACAAACAACAGATGTAAAAAATTCAGGTTTTCATCAAGAAAAACCTGAAATAGATTTTTATGTTAACGAATCCGGAGAAACTGTTTTAGAAGCAAAACTAAACAATGGTCAAACTATTCAATATCCTAAGGAAATTGTTGATAAGTATTCAGAAGTTGTACCATCTAATAATGTTAAGCCAAAATGGGGAACAGGTGGCAAATATAATAGCCATAGACAAATAGAACTAAATGCAGCAAAGCTATCAGGCCTACCCTATACACTAGGTAAATCTATAGCCAACTACTCAGCATGGCCAGACGAGAATGAAAATGATACTTATACATGGGTAGGACATTTTTACGGTGCTAACGGCAAGAATTGGATGGGATTTAGTTCTCCTAATGCTAAAGATAGATTTATTAAATATGCAAATGATGCTTTAAAAGCTCTTAAGTCTGAAAAGAACATATATAATCCATCTGAGGAAACAGATAGGTTAATAGGCTCAGCAATGCATTATTTAGCTGATATGAATGTACCACATCATGCTCAAAATATGACAGCAGTAAACTCTGACCATTCAGCCTTTGAAGATTGGGTAGATAATAACTGTGAAAGTTTCATGTTAACAAGTTGTGATATAAAAGCATATGACTTCATTGAGTGGAATAGCTCATTAAATAAATTAGTTAATGATAGTGTCTCAAATGCTAGAAAGTTTGGTTTCAGTAAGAAAAACTTAGTCTATTATTATTTATCAGACGATTATAGTAAGGTTGCAGAATCAACTTTTAAAAATTCCCAAGATGTTTGTTCTAAATTCCTTGAAAGATTATATTTTGAAGTAAACAAATAGATTCTTCGTTACTATTTGCAATATTATTATCAACTATATTAACCCATTTAATAACTTTTATCAATCTATCATTACTATCATAAATATTATAAAAAAATATAGAGTTGATAATATAAATTTTAATTTTTATAATCAACTCTATACTTTAAATTAATTTATTTTTTCATGAAATTTTCTATATCCTCAACTTCTTTTATCATGTCTTTTGTTAGAACTTCATAACCATTTTCTGTTACAAGCACGTCATCCTCTATTCTAACCCCTATACCTTCTTCTTCAATGTAAATACCTGGCTCTACAGTGAATACCATACCTGGTTTTAAGTCTCCCCATCTTTTACCTACATCATGAGTATCTAGTCCTAA
Source organism: Clostridium cavendishii DSM 21758 (assembly GCF_900141845.1). Lineage (GTDB taxonomy): Bacteria > Bacillota > Clostridia > Clostridiales > Clostridiaceae > Clostridium_AG > Clostridium_AG cavendishii. Next base: position 99,012 of record NZ_FQZB01000013.1, read on the forward strand.
ACTATGTCCTATTGAATGGAAATAATACTTCTTAACTTCACTTTTTTCTTTAATTAAACCAAGTTTTATACATTCTTCTGCTAACAAATCTGTAGCTTTTTCATTGATTTTACCCCAGTTTGCTCCTGGCTTCATCATCTCTATAACTGCTTTATTTACTGATAAAACTGATTCATAGACTTCTCTTTGTCTATCTCTAAACTTACCATCTACTGGGAAAGTCCTTGATATATCTGCATTATAATAATTTACCTGTGCTCCTAAGTCAAAAAGCATTAAGTCCTCAGCTTTCATTTCTGAATTATTATCTACATAATGTAATATAGTAGCATTCTTTCCTGCTGCAGCTATAGTATTAAATGCCAAGTCCTTAACCCCTCTTTGTTTGCATATAAAATCAAAATAAGCTTCTAATTCAAATTCCTTCATACCAGGTCTTGAACTTTTCATTAAGGTTTCAACTGCTTCAATTGTAATCTTAATAGCCTTTCTCATTTCTTCTATTTCTTCTGGAGATTTGACTAGTCTAAGCTCTGATATTATATTATATATATTTCTAATTCTAACATATGGATATAATGCTGTTACTTCAGCTGCAAATTTTTCTCTTTGAGTACTTGAAGCGTCAAAACTTCTTCTCTCTAAATCTAAATAAAGATTTTCAGCTTCCCCTGAAGTAAATATAACATTTAATGCTGCTTTAAATTCATCTAAGAACTTAACATTTTCTACCCCTGACACCTCTTTTGCTTCATTTTCTCTTATAGTCTTTCCAACCCATTTTTCCATAACAAGATCTGGTCTTTTTATAAATAAAGTTTCTTCTACTTTACCTTGTACTTTCTTAAGTAAAAGTATATGTTCCTCTTCGTCTATTCCAGTTACATAATAAAAATTTCTATTTGGAGTAAAACTATATTGCTCATCAGCTGTCTTCTGAACTGCATTTCCTGCGAAAAATATTGCTAAACTGTTATCTTCTAGCAACTCCATTAAGTTTTTTCTATTCTTTTTAAAAACCTCGTTATTCATTTTATCTGCCCCTTCTTATAAAATTTCTTTTATTAAGTATACCATATTTTTCAATATGGTTCGAAATTTCATTTGTTTTTTATATTATAATCTATTTTAAAATTCTATTAGATTTAAAACAAACCTTTATATTTCATATTACCAAAAATTATGTCTGATTCAATTATATTATATATCTAAAAACTAATAATACCTAAATGAATTAAATTCCCTTATCTTAATATTTATCATACTTTTATTATTTGAATTAAAATAAAAAAACAATCTCATTTCCTATCTTCTAAATTAATAGGCACGAGACTGTTTTATTAACAGAACTAAGCATAGTTATTCTCCTTAGAAATATTAAAAATTAAATGTATTGGTATTTATATTTAATAATAAATCTGCTACTTCCTTACCATACTCTTTGTCATCTAAAGAACTTTTAACCTCTTCTATAATATCACTATCATCCTTTGTTAAAAAAAGCTTGTCTAAAAAATTTCTTAATTTCATTTTGTTTTCCCCCTGTTTTTTAATTTGTTTTATCTTATGTACTTATTATAGAATGAAAGCTTAAAAATCACCATTACAGCTGAATTACAGTATTGACTTCTTTTCTTACACTTTTGTAATATAATCGTTATATTATAATGTCTATACTTTATACTCGTTTACATTTTACTTTTTTATATACTTTATCCAAAATTTAATTAACAATGCAGACTTTATTTAATATTTATAATTTAGCCCATAAAAAATAAGATATCATTATAAATTAATGACATCTCATTTTTAACCTTTTATTAAATATCCATATTATTTCCTTCAAAAGCATTAATGTACATTTGCTTAATTTCATCAATTAAAGGATATCTAGGGTTTGCTCCTGTACATTGATCATCAAAAGCTTCTTCACACATTTCATCTAAAGTAGCATAAAACTTTTCTTTATTTACTCCAAATTCACTAATAGTCTTAGGTATACCAACTTTCTCCTTTAACTCTTCTATAGCTTTTATTAAATTTTCTATTTTTTCCTCTTGAGTTGTTCCACCCAAACCTAAATAATCTGCTATTATAGAATATCTCCATTTAGCATTTGGATATTTATATTGTGGAAATGCTGCTTGTTTTGTTGGTGTATCTACAGCATTAAATCTTATTACATGATTTATAAGTATTCCATTTGCTGTTCCATGAGGAATATGATGAATAGCTCCAAGCTTATGTGCCATGGAATGACACACTCCTAAAAAAGCATTTGCAAATGCCATACCAGCCATAGTTGCTGCATGGGCCATCTTTTCTCTTGCTTTTATATTAGTTGTTCCTTCATTATAGGCTTGTGGTAAATATTTAAATATAAGTCTTATAGCTTCTAATGAAAGGCCATTTGTATATTCTGATGCTAATACTGATACATAAGCCTCAATAGCATGAGTTAAGGCATCTATTCCTGATGCTGCAGTTAACCCTTTTGGCATATTCATCATAAGTTCTGCATCTACTATAGCCATATCTGGAGTTAATTCATAATCTGCTAAAGGATATTTAACCCCTGTCTTTTCATCTGTTATAACTGCAAAAGGAGTTACTTCTGAACCAGTACCTGCAGATGTTGGTATACTTATCATCATAGCCTTAGTTCCTAGCTTAGGGAATGGATATACTCTCTTTCTTATATCCATGAATCTCATAGCTAAATCTTCAAATTTAACATCTGGATGTTCATATAAAACCCACATAATCTTAGCTGCATCCATTGGTGAGCCTCCACCTACAGCAATTATTGTATCTGGCTTAAAGCTATCCATCTCTGCTGCTCCTTGCTTAGCTGTAGCTAAAGTCGGATCAGGTGCTACATCAAAGAATACCTTAAAGTCTATATTACTAGCTCTTAATATCTCTGTAACTTTATCTACATATCCTAAATCATAAAGCACCCTATCTGTTACTATGAAAGCCTTTTTCTTATGCATATCTTTAAGTTCTTCTAAAGCAACCCCTAATGAACCATATTTAAAATATATTTTTTCAGGAACTCTAAACCAAAGCATATTTTCTCTCCTTTCAGCTACGTTTTTAATATTTAATAAATGTTTAGGTCCAACGTTTTCTGAAACTGAGTTTCCGCCCCATGATCCACAACCTAGAGTTAAGGATGGTGCTAGTTTAAAGTTATATATATCACCTATGGCTCCTTGTGTAGACGGCATGTTAATTATAGTTCTTCCAGTCTTCATAGTTGAGCCAAACTTTTCTATTCTATCTCTACACTTTATTTGATTTGTATAAAGGACTGAAGTATGCCCAAATCCACCAAGTTCAACTAATCTTTGAGCTTTATTTAAAGCTTCATCAAAAGTCTTTACTCTATACATACCTAAAATAGGCGATAACTTTTCATGAGAAAATGGCTCTTCAAGTTCAACTGATTCAACTTCACCAATTAATACCTTTGTATGTTCTGGTACCTTAACCCCTGCAAGTTCAGCTATTTTAAATGCAGATTGACCTACTATCTTAGCATTCAAAGCTCCATTTATTAAAATAACATTGCCTACCTTCTTTAACTCATCATCTTTTAGAAAATATGCTCCTCTTTCTTTAAACTCTTTTCTAACTTCATCATAAACTTCATCTAAAACTAGTACTGTTTGCTCTGACGCACAAATAACACCATTATCAAAAGTTTTTGATAGCAATATAGAACTTACTGCCATTTTAAGATGAGCTGTTTCATCTATAATTGCAGGAGTATTTCCTGCTCCGACCCCTATGGCTGGTTTTCCTGATGAATAAGCTGCTTTAACCATTCCTGGTCCGCCTGTAGCTAAGATTATATCAGATTCTCTCATTACAACTTGTGAAAGCTCAACTGAAGGTTCATCAATCCATCCTATTATATGTTCAGGTGCTCCAGCCTTAACTGCTGCTTCTAAAACTATTTTTGCTGCTTCAATAGTAGAATTTTTAGCTCTTGGATGCGGTGAAAATATAATACCATTCCTTGTTTTTAATGCTATAAGTGCTTTAAATATAGCTGTGGCTGTAGGATTTGTTGTAGGTACTACTGCAGCTACTACTCCTATAGGTTCAGCTACCTTAGTTAATCCAAAAGATTGATCTCTTTCTATAACACCACAAGTTTTATCATCCTTATATTTATTGTAAATATATTCAGATGCAAAATGATTTTTTATTACTTTATCTTCTACAATCCCCATTCCGGATTCTTCTACAGCCATTTTTGCAAGTTTAATCCTCGCATTATTTGCTGCAATAGCTGCCATTCTAAAAATCTCATCTACTTGCTCTTGATTATAAGTTGCAAATTTTCTTTGTGCTTCTCTAACTTGATCTATTTTATCAAGTAATTCTTCCATATTAGTTACTTTCATTAGATTTACACCCCTTTTCTTAAGTAATTAAATTAATACTTAACTATGAACTTTTATTATATAGGGCTTCTACTTTTAATAAATACAAGTAGAAAACTTCTTTATTATTATTAAGTTTTTAAATAACTATTATTCACTAGTTAAGAGAGAAGCTAAATCTTTAATTTGCTTATTTCAAGGTAAGTAGTATTCTAAATTTAAATTCAATTAATTAAATTTATTCTATAAGAAAAATCTTAAAGTTATTTATAACTTTCAATAAACCTTCATTTCTTAAATACAAAAAATAAAAGCCACCAACATTTTTCAAAGTCAGTAGCCTTCTATTTTTTAATACATCATTAAGTAAGTTTTTTTATCGTAGAAAATATGGTAGCTGCAATTATTCCTATAACTCCTCCCAATGAAAATGCTAATACAACATTTTCAAAAAACAAACCTAATATTGTTCCTACACCACAACCTGTCACAATACCATAAGCTGTATATTTAACATCTGCTTCTGTAAACTCTAGTATCCTTTTTACTTTCTCAGCCATATTTTCTCCTCCTAACTTTTAAATTTAATATTTTTATTAAATACCTCTCTACTTATTAGACGTATCTAAAGTGAAAAAAGTTCCGTTAATTTCGAAATTGTAATAAATTTGTAACAATTTCATTTCCTTATTATATAGTTTAATACGAATCTCTAAATTTATTTATAGTAAATCTTTGAATTATACGTTTTTAAACCCAAAATGTCATTTTTTATTTGTAAACATAACTAATTTTATATTTTTCATTTATAAAAGAGAGATTTGTCTTATCTCTCTTTTATAGTAGCATATAATTATTAAAAAAACCTTAAGAACTTCTTAAGAATATCCCAATAATTGTTACAGACATTATTATAGCTGCTAAGTCTGCAAAAATAGCAGCCCATAAAGTATGTCTTATCTTTTTAATTCCTACAGCTCCAAAATAAACAGTTATCGTATAAAATATAGTTTCTGTAGTTCCCATTATAACAGATGCTATGAGACCTATCTTAGTATCAGTACCATATTGCTTTAATATTTCGGTATATACTCCAAGCGCTCCACTGCCTGAAAGTGGCTTTATTAATATAAGTGGTACAAGTTCTTTAGGAAGACCTATCAAGCCTACTATTGGTGCTAATATCGAATTTAGTAAATCTAAAAGCTTAGCTTCTTTAAAAATTCTTATTGCTATTATCATAGATAAAAGATATGGAAATATCCTATAACATACTTTAAGTCCTTCTTTAGCGCCCTCTACAAACCATTCATATACCTTTCTACCAGCAAACATTCCATAGATTATAATTACAAGAAAAATTATAGGTATAATACTTTTTAATAAATAATTAAACATGCTTGTCCTCCCTAAAAATATCTTTGAAGTATCTTTGAGCATAAAATACCAACAGTAGCTGCTGTAGCTGTAGCTATCATAGCTGGAATTATAATGATTCCTGGATTATTAGATCCTTCTGCTGCCCTTATAGATATAATTGTAGAAGGTAATATCTGAATACAAGCTGCATTCATAACCAAAAATAGAGCCATATCATTAGATGCTCGCCCTTTTTGTGGATTAAGCTTGTCTAATTCTTCCATAGCCTTTATTCCAAATGGTGTTGCTGCATTTGATAAACCTAACATATTTGCAGTTAGATTCATAACTATAGCTCCCATAGCCTTTTCACTCTTAGATGCATCTCTAAATAGAAGCTTCAAAATTGGAGTTAATACCTTTGCTAGCTTAGAAGTTAATCCACTCTTTTCTGCAACTTTCATTGTTCCACACCAAAAACACATTATTCCCATAAGACCAAGTATCAAATTGGTTGTAGATGATGTTGAATCTATTATTGCTTTGGATATAGCCTCACCATTACCTGTAAAGATCCCTACTAATATGCCAAATACTAAAAGTATAAACCATATGTAATTAATCATTCATATCTCTCCTTTTTTACATTTTCTATACAATATATGTCTTGCAAGCTAGCTTTAGTAGTGTTAACATAAATCTATAGATTGTTTAATTTAAATTTTCCAAATTTTTTTAAAATTATCGTACTAATTAACATACTAAAGGAGATTTTGACAATGAATGAAGATAATCTTAAATTAGCTCAACAAGATGTTGAGGAAGCACTAAAAGCAGTAGAATCTTTGGAAACTTATATGGATAAAGAAGATTTACCAAAAGAAATTTTAAAAGAAAAATTTTTAACTTTAACTGAAAAAGTTCAAGCTTTAGAAGATATTTTAAAAAGTGAAGGAATACTATAATAAAAAGACATGTTATCACATTTTATTGTGATAACATGTCTTTCTTATATTGCTAATTCACTTTTTGATTCTTTTTGGTTCTGAAGATTTGTAAGCTTATTAAATTCTCTAAATAAAAATACTCCTGTTATAACTGATGATGTAAAATCAGCTATTGGACCTGATAACCAAACTCCAGTAAGTCCTAAAAATTTAGGAAGTATTATTAGCATAGGTATCAATATTATTACTTGTCTTAAAAGACTCAAAAATATTGATATTTTCGCCTTCCCTATGGATTGGAAAAAGTTTGCACTTATTATTTGAAATCCAATTACAGGCATCATAAATAAAAATATCTTTAACCCTTTTACCCCAATTTCTATAAGCTGTTCATCACTATTAAACATCTTTATTATAGCTTGCGGAAAAAGGTGAATTACTATAAAACCTATAACTACTACTGTAGTAGCAGCAATAACTCCATATTTTACAGTATCTTTAACTCTATCATATTTCATCGCACCATAATTATAACCTATTATAGGCTGTGAACCTTGATTAAGACCAAATATAGGCATTAAGAATATCATAGCTACAGAAGATATTACAGTCATTGCTCCAATAGCCAAATCCCCACCATAAATTCTCAATGAATTATTCGACACTACTTGCACAGCACTAGCTGCAACTTGTATCGCAAAAGGTGAAATTCCTATAGCAAATATACTTTTAACATATTCCTTTTTTAATTTCATATTCGAAACTTTAAGCTTCAAAAATGAATCTCCTTTAGTAAAATATCTTAATATCCATACAGTAGCTACCATCTGTGATATTACTGTTGCTATAGCTCCTCCTCTAACTCCAAGTCCTAAAACAAATATGAATATAGGTTCTAAAATCACATTTAAAATAGCTCCTATAAGCATAGTTGCCATTGCAACTCCTGGATTTCCTTCTGATCTTATAGAATGGTTAAGTCCAAAACTCACCATATTAACAATTGTTCCTATAAATATTATTGTTATAAACTCTTTAGCATAAACAATAGTATCTGAACTTGCTCCAAAAGCAACTAATATGTTATCTACAAATAAAAGTCCTAAAATAGTTATTATAACGCTAAATATAATTAGAAGCGTAAAGGCATTTCCTAAAATTTCTTCAGCTTCATCTTTCTTTCCTTGTCCAAGTTTTATAGATATTACAGCAGCTGTACCTATTCCCACAAGCATACCAAAACCCATCATAATAGTCATGATAGGCATTGTTATTCCAACACCTGTAATAGCAAGTTTCCCTATTTCTGGTATATGTCCTATAAACATTCTATCTACTATATTATAAAATGCATTAACTAACATCCCTATTATTGCTGGTACTGAAAACGTAACTAACAATGAACTTACTTTTTCTTCTCCAAGTCTCTTTTGTTTATCCATATTATCCCTCCTTAAATTAAAATCTTAAATTCTATAATTTGAATTTACATCTATGAATCAATATGAGTAGGAGTTTCATTTAAATTATTATATGCTATTTTTTTCATTAACATAATAGCAATTTCTACTTCATCTTCCGTAAGGCCACTAGTTAATATATTATTCCAATTTATTAATATATCAAAAAATCCTATTCTAATTTCTTTAGCCTTTTCGGTTAAATATATTCTATTTGTTCTTTTATCCTTTTCGTCTTTAATTCTTATTATATATCCCTCTTGCTCTAATTTTTGAATTGCCCTTGCTGTTGTTCCTTTGTCTATATTTAGCTTATAGCTTAATTCCTCTTGGCTCAATCCATCCTTTGCATAAAGCTGTATTAGAAACATATATTGCCCAGAACTTAAGTTATATTTACTAAATTTCTTTGTTAAAAATGCATTTCCTTGCCTATAAACTATAGATATATATTTCCCTAGAGCTTCGCATTTAATATTATCTGCTGACAAAAAAATCATCCTTTCTTAATTCTTACTTTATTATTATATGAAAAAATAGTTGCATACGCAACTATTTTTCATATAAATATATTCTAAGTTTATTAGTATATTTTATTATTATTTTTTTAAATTAAAAAGTTTCATATCCAAAACAAAGGCTTATTATAAACTATATTAACATATTAATCCAAAACATTAAAATAACTATTAACTTCTTTTAAATACTTTTGTTGTTCCTTATAATCCGGTATTAAATCCTCCACTAATGTCCAAAATCTTTTTGAATGGTTTAATTCTTTAGTATGACATAACTCATGAATTATAACATAATCAATAGCTTTTTTATCTGCCATTATCAATTTCAAGTTCAAATTTATATTGTTTTTACTTGAACAACTTCCCCATCTAGTTTTTACCTTTTTGATTCTTATATTATTTACAGTAAAATTGTACATCTTTGCTAAAGCTATAGTCCTATCTATTAAATAAGTTTTTGCCGTATTTCTCAAAAAATTTTCAAATAGATCTCTACATATTATTTCTTTCGTTTTCTGGTCTCTAATTATTTCTTCTACTAATGTAAATATAAATTTATCTCTTTCACAGTTAAGTTTATTATTACTACCAACTCTTATTTCTATAGGTAACAATTTCCCGAACAAGAACAGTTTATTACCTTCTTCATATTTTATAACTTTTTTACCTCGTTCTTCTTTTAAAAGTTTCTCCCAAGTTTCTGCTATCCATAATTTATTGTCCATTATAACTTTATTTATACTTCTTTCACTGGCTTTTAATGGCGCTCTTACTTCTATACCTTTTTCTAAGGAAATTTTTATACCTATACTCTTTCTTTTACTTCTTATAAGTTTATACTCCATTATTTTATTACTCCTAATTTATAGTTATAAAAAATTACTTTTATAAATTCTATTGTAATTGTACTTCTTCATAAAAATGTAAAGTATTTATATAACTCAGCATACCACTAATAGTTTGCTATATTAAAAAACTGCCATTTTCATGGCAGTTTATATTATTTTGAACTATCTCTTTTTATTAAATCATATGGAAGCATATAATGACCAGTTTCTAATGTTTTTTGATTTATTAACTTGATTAACATTCTCATAGCCACAGACCCCATATCGTACATAGGTTGCGCTACTGTTGTTAACTTTGGATAGAAAACTTGAGCTAAATCTATATCATTAAACCCTATTACGCTAACATCCTCAGGAACTCTTAATCCTCTTTCTCTTAATGCATTTATAGCCCCCATAGCAACTTCATCTGATGCACAGAAGATAGCTTCTGGCTTAACATTCTTTTGAAGCATTTCTTTAACACCTTTATGCCCTGCTTTGACTTTTAGTCCATTAAAGCATACTAAATTTTCATCTATTTGAAGTCCATTTTCTAGCATAGCCTTTTCATAGCCTTCATATCTTTTTCCCCAAGCATTTTCTGCTTCTTTATCTATTCCTATAAATCCTATTTTCTTTAATCCATTCTCTATTAGATGTTTAGTTGCATCATAAGATGCTGCAACATTATCTATAGTTACACTTGGAAATATACCTTCTTTATCTTTTGTCTCTACTAACACGGTTTTTAAATCTAATTCATTTATAAGACCTACAATTTCATCACTTAATGATGAACTCATATATAGTACGCCATCAACCATTTTTTCTTTTAAAACTCTTAAGTATTCTTTTTCTTTTTCTGGGTCAAAATCTGAGTTACAAAGCATTACATTGTAATCATAAATATTAGCAACATCCTCTGCTCCTCTTACTATTTCTGGGTAAAATTGATTTGATATATCTGGAATTAATATACCTACAGTTCTAGTTCTTTGTGTTTTTAAACTTCTTGCAACTATGTTAGGTCTATATCCAAGCTTTTTTATCGCATCTAATACCTTTTTCTTAGTTTCTTCGTTTACTACATCTATATCATTTAACACTCTTGATACTGTAGCAATAGATACTCCTGCTTCTTTTGCAACATCCTTAATTGACGTAGCCATACACTATCACTCCTCTTCTAAATTATATATTTTAATCATCTTATTATTAATTAACCAAGTAATCACTAATAAACTTTTATACGCCTATAATACTAGCATTTTAATATTATAATGTTTCCTAGTGATTAATACAAGAATTTTGACTTTTTTTGTTCCTTTTTTGCTACTTTTTGTAGTTTATTATAAAATTCAAATTAACAAAACTCCCATGAAACGTTTTCTTTATTTAATTATAAAGAATTACTGTAAAGTTTTCAATATTTTGTATTAATTTTATTATTTTCCATTTTTCTTCTTTAAATTGTCTTTATTGACAAAACTTTTTTGAGAATACTATAATATTTATATCGTATACTAAAATATAAATATTAAGTTTATTTATGCATATTTATATTATTTGCTATAAATATAAAATTTATTTAACGGAGGCCTTCAATGAAAAATTTAACTATAAAAGAAGCCTATAATTTTATACATGAAAACCCTAATGCTCTTATATTAGACGTTCGTACTATAGAAGAGTATTCAGATGGACATTTACCTAAAAGTACTAATATTCCATTAGCTATTTTACCACTTAAAATAGATGAAATTGCACAGTATGAAAATACTCCAGTACTCGTTTATTGCCAAAGAGGTGGCAGAAGCTATCAAGCCTCTATTATTCTCGAAGATAATGGGTTTACTGATCTTTATAACATGGCTAATGGCTTTGCAGCCTGGACATATGAATTTGAAACTTAAAAAATAGATTTGTAGAAAAGAAATGCTCATAAGAAAATTTTTTTAAATTAGTTAGCGGTATAGTACAATAAATACTATACCGCTTTTTTATTTTTTTAATTATTAATAAAAAGCCTATTCATTATTGTTAGTATAAGCATACTTTCAAAGTAAACTCTATTAACTAAATTAAAATTTATATTCTCACTTAAATGAACTTATAAAAATTAAAATTATAAGTATAGGACATAACACCTTTAATGAAAATAGAACAAAATTTACAAAGCCTTTATATTTTGCTAAAGCACCTTCATTTGTTATTTCATTTACGAAGCTTTTTTTATTAATTACATATCCTACAAATATTGCTGTTAAAAGTCCTGTTATTGGTATTAATACATTAGATGTCGTAAAATCAAAGAAATCAAATAAGTTTTTGTTGAAGATTCTTACTCCACCAAATATAGAACTAGGATGTACTGTAAGAGCTCCTATTAAAAACATAATTGAAGTACTGATTATTACTGAAAGCTTTCTACTTATATTAAATTGTTGTGATAAAAATCTTACAGGTACTTCTGATAATGATATCATAGCTGTTGTTGCTGCTATTGCTGTTAATAAGAAAAAGGCTATTAAAAGTATATTTCCCATCGGAAGCTTTGCAAAAGATAACGGTATACTTTGGAATAAAAGCCCTGCTCCTTCGCTTGGGTTAAGTCCAAATTCAAATACTACTGGAAATATAGCAAGTCCAGCCATTATTGATATAACCACATCAGATATAGCTACCTTAAATGATATCCCTATTAAATTAGTATCTTTTTTATAATAACCAGAAAACACAATTAGCACACCCATTGCTATTGCTAATTTAAAGAATGCTAGCCCCATAGCTGTTAATATCATATCTGTTGATACTTTTGAAAAGTCAGGTTTCATTAAAAAACTTATACCTTCACCAGCTTTTGATAACATTAATGCTCTAACATCACAAACAACTATAAGAACTAGAAGTACTGGCATTAAAGTAGATGTAACCTTCTCTATACCTTTTTGTACCCCCTTTGCTAAAACAATTGTAACTATAAGAAGAACTACAAATTGCCAAAACACAGCTACCTTTCCATCAGATACTGTTTGTGTAAAGCTTGTCTTAGTAAAGTTAACAGCATCTGATACATTCATTGTAGCTAAAACATTAAAATCTCCTTTTATAGCCTTAAATAGATATGAATATACCCATCCGGCTACTGCACTGTAGTAGAACATAACAAACATAGAAGTAATCATAGTAAATACACCTGATACTTTAAAAATTTTATTTGCTTTAGGCCATTTACTATCTTTTATTTTATCAAAAGCACCTATTGGATTAGAGCCTGTGCTCCTTCCTATGTAGAATTCTGCAAGCATTAATGGAATACCTAATATAAGTACAAAACCTAAATAAATAATTATAAATGCCGCTCCCCCATTAACACCTGTTAGATACGGAAATTTCCATATATTCCCCAGACCTATTGCTGAACCTAATGTAGCAAAAAATATGGTTAATGCTGAAGAAAATCCCTCTTTATTTTGTGGTTTACTCATGTCTTAATTTCCTCTCTTAAATATATATGTTCTAATTAATATCCTATATAAAAAACAAATTTACTAACAAATAATAGCAACTAAACATTTTTAGTTAAAAATAGCTAATTAAAATCATATATACTATTTAATTTGATTTTATAAGTTCCATAAAAGACTTAATAAAATGAAACTACTACTCATTTACATTCATATAAGTAAATTAAAATAACTAAATTAAAATTTAGATTTTTACTTATGATAAATTATGAGTTAAAGCAAATTTGATTTTTGAATAATCTTTATTGGAATTTATCTATATTATTTTTTTAATCCATTAATATTTATATCATGAAATTTATAACTATAATATAGGGTTAATAAAATTTCATATTTTGACAAAATATCTTAATTTTCTTTATTAATTTTTTTATTTTTCTATTTTAAATTATTTATTTTTCAATTTTTATTAAATACAAGCAGAATTTAAACTACAAAATCGCAAAAAATAAGAGGCAGTGAAGTACACTGCCTCTTATCTATTCAAAATTAATTACATTCTTTCTACTGCTAAATTTAGACTTTCTCCATTAATCATACATTCAGTATAATTAACTTCTGAATTATAAATAATCTCTGTTGTTAAAGTTTCTCTTTTTATAACATCTTCGAACTTTTTAACTATAGTTTCTAACATAGCATTATTAGCTACATATAATTTTATTTTATCTGCAACCTCAAAACCACTTTCTTTTCTCATGTTTTGAATTTTAGATATTATCTCTCTTACATGACCTTCTTCTCTTAGTTCATCAGTTATAGTTGTTTCTAGCACAGCTCCAACTGAACCTTCACTAGCAAAAGCATAACCTTCAAGACCTTGCATTGTGATTAGCAAGTTTTCTTTGTTAAGTTCTATTTCAGTATCATTAACATTTATAACCACGCTTTCACCACTTTGGATTTTAGCGGCCAATTCCATTTGATTTTTAGATGCTATTTCTTTTCTTATTCCAGGTATTAACTTACCATAAGCCTTTCCAAGTACAGGAAGGTTAGGTTTTATTTCAAAATTAACATATTTTGAAATGTCAGCTCCAAATAAAACTTCTTTTATATTTAATTCTGTTTTTATTATTTCGCCATAGTATGCTGGAATAGCATCTGTTGATACTAGCATTTCTAAAAGTGGCTGTCTATTCTTAATATTAGCAGCATTTCTTGCACTTCTTCCAAGCTTAACTATTGTGTATGCTAAGTCCATTTCTTTTTCTAATTCTTTATTAACTAAAGAACTTTCAGCTTGTGGCCATTTACATAAATGAACACTTTCTATAGCATTTTCATCTAATCCTACTACTAAGCTTTGATATATAAGCTCACTCATAAATGGTACAAATGGAGCTGATATCTTACTTAAAGTTACTAAAACTCTATATAAAGTTGTATATGCTCCTATCTTGTCATCGTTAAGTTCTGTAGTCCAGAATCTAGCTCTGTTACTTCTTACATACCAGTTAGATAATTCATCTACGAATGCATCTAAAGCTAAAGCACCTTGAGTTATTCTGTAGTTTTCTAAGTGATCTGCAACTTCAATCACTAAAGTATTTAATTTAGATATTATCCACTTATCCATTACATTTTCTGATTCAAAATCACTATATTTAGTAGCATCGAATTTATCTAACTCTGCATATAAAACATAGAAATTAAATACATTCCATAAAGTACTTAAGAACTTTCTTTGAGTTTCTTCTACATCTTCTTTAGAAAGTCTTGTAGGTATCCATGGTGCACTTGAAGTATAGAAATGCCATCTTGTAGCATCTGCTCCAGCAGATTCTATAACTTCATCTGGAGATACAACATTTCCCTTTGATTTTGACATTTTTAAGCCCTTCTTATCAAGAACATGACCCAAAACTATGCAATTTTCAAATGGATTCTTATCAAATATAGCTGTTGATATAGCAAGTAATGTATAGAACCATCCTCTTGTTTGATCTACAGCTTCTGATATGAATTGTCCTGGAAAATTAGCTTCAAATAATTCTTTGTTTTCAAATGGATAGTGATGTTGAGCAAATGGCATTGAACCTGAGTCAAACCAACAGTCAATAACTTCTGCTGTTCTAGTCATTTCTTTTCCACAACAAGAACATTTTAGCTTAACTTTATCTATATAAGGTTTGTGTAATTCTATATCATCTGGAACATTTATTCCTTTTTCTTTAAGTTCTGCTATACTTCCTATAAGCTCTCTGTGACCACATTCACATTCCCAAATTGGAAGTGGAGTTCCCCAATACCTATCTCTTGATATTCCCCAGTCAATAACTCCTTCTAAGAACTTACCAAATCTTCCTGTTCTTATGTTGTCTGGATACCAGTTTATCTTATTATTATTTTCTATTAATTTATCTCTTAAAGATGTCATTCTTACAAACCAGCTTGCTTTTGGATAGTAAAGAAGTGGTGTATCACATCTCCAGCAGTGAGGGTATGAGTGAGTATGCTTTTCTGATTTGAATAGCATATTATGTTCTTTCATATAAGCTATTATCTTCTCATCTGCTTTTTTAACAAATAATCCAGCCCAAGGCGTAACCGAATCTACAAATTTACCTTCAGCATCTACTAAGTTTAAGAATGCTATATCATTCTTCTTACATACAAGACTATCATCTTCACCATAAGCAGGAGCTGTATGAACTACTCCTGTACCATCTGATAAAGTAACGAAATCTCCATGTATTACTACAAATGCTTTACCTTCTGGTTTTTCAAATTTAAATAATTGTTCATATTCAGTACCTAAAAGTTCTTCACCTTTGAACTCTTTAACTATTTCATAATCTTCTCCTAATACTTTTGGAGCTAATTCTTTAGCTAATATATAGCGCTCTTCGTTACAAAGAACTTCTACATAGTCATAAGCTTTGTTTATAGTTAAAGCTAAGTTTGATGGTAAAGTCCATGGAGTTGTTGTCCATGCTAATATATATTTGTTTTCTTCACCTTTAACCTTGAATTTAACTACTGCAGTATTATCTTTTACATCTTTATATCCTTGAGCAACTTCATGCGAAGAAAGAGAAGTTCCACATCTAGGGCAGTAAGGCATAACCTTATGACCTTTGTATAGTAAATCCTTATCCCACATTTGTTTTAAAGCCCACCATACTGATTCAATGTATGGGTTGTGATAAGTTACATATGGATTCTCCATGTCAACCCAGTATCCAACCTTATTAGTCATATCTTCCCACATGTTAACATATGTGAAAACTGAGTCTTTACATTGTTTAACAAAGTCTTCAACACCATGTTCTTCTATTTGTTCCTTACCTGAAATGCCCAATTTCTTTTCTATTTCAAGTTCAACTGGAAGTCCATGAGTATCCCAACCTGCTTTTCTTATAACCTTATATCCTTGCATTACTTTATATCTTGGAATTATATCCTTCATAACTCTTGTTAAAACATGACCTACGTGTGGCTTACCATTAGCTGTTGGAGGTCCATCGAAGAAGGTAAAATACTCTCCATCTGGGTTTGCATTAAAATTCTTTTTGATTACATCTTTTTGTTTCCAAAGTTCTCTTACGTCTTTTTCTAAATCAACAAATTTCTTCGTTGAGTCATACTTCTTATACATGGTTTTTTCCCCTTTCACTTTTTGTATTTCAATAGTTTAATTATTGCCTTTAAAATATATAAAATACCTTGCTTAGATAATATATATTAGAATATAAAAAAAACTCCATCCTAAAGGACGAAGTTACATTCGCTATACCACCTAAGGTTATACCCTACCCCTATTAAAACATGGGTAGTCGTAATTTCGAGTACAAACATACTCTATCCTTTAACGCAGGCTAACGGGATAAGCTTACTAGAACTTCAGCCTCCAACTCATAGGTGATTTTCCTTACTTCTAATCATAGCTTTGCACCAAACAACTACTCTCTTTAGATATCAAAACAAGTACTTTTCCTAATCATAGTCTTTATTTAACAAAATTATATATTAATGATTTTTAAATGTCAATAACAATTGAAATATTATACATTACTTGTTTATTAAGGCTTCTAAGCTTATAATTTTTATAAGCTTTAATTTTACAAATAAATTTTCTTTGATTACAAAAAATACTATAAACTCATATTAAACTTAGGAGGATTATTATGTTTAATTATTTTATAACTTTGTTAATCAACTTACTTTCTATAGGGATAACTATATTTCTAATCTTTAATTTAATAAATGTTAAAAGTCAAATAAATGCTCTTAAATCTAAATGTGAAGAAAACTATGGAAAAACCTTTTATTGCAATTATAATAAATCACAATTTATTTGGTGTATTGTTTTTTGTATTCTTTTATCTGTAAATTCTATATTTATAATTATGGATAGTATCTTACACTCTTTAACTCACTCTAGTATAACTTCTTTTTTCAGTTTATTATGTTTATCTATTGTAATTTTTTCTCAAAGGAAGTTTTGTATTACTGAAAAAGGAATCTTACCTGTTTCTATTTTTAAAGGATTCTTAAAGCAAGATTTTATACCCTGGAACACAACATACTCTTATGAATTTAATACTTCAACTTTTAATAGATCCTTAGTCATTTATTACATAAAAAATAGTAAAAAGGAAAAAATAAGCTCAATACTTTCAAAAAGAGACTTGAAAATAGTTCAACCATTAATTACAGATCTATATCCTAAAGAAACTAAATAATAATTTTTATTATTTAGTATTGACTTCTTTTATCATTTGTGTTTTAATTAAATCAAGGAATTAATTATTCCGATCCCCTTTAGTAAATCATACTATTTCTAAAATGGAGGAAATCAGTATGGAAAATAATAATTTAAATCAAGAAGTACTAGATAAACTTACCAAGGTTTGCCTTTGCAAAGCAATTCCTCGTTCTAGAATTAAAGATTCTATACGAAAAGGCGCTTTGACTGTAGCTGACGTTAGTAAAGCAACAGGCTCTTGCACAGGTGGCTGTAAAGGTAGAAGATGTACTCCTAAGATTCAAGAATTGATAGATGCATATCAAAATGACGAATGGCAATAATTCCCCTTATTGCTATATAGTCCACATTGTATCTCCCTATCTTAAACACCTGCTAAGCAGGTGTTTTTTTTAAGTAATTATATGAAACTTTATAGTTCATATTCTACTAACTCATATTTTGAACTCCAACTTAGACAATGCTTAGCGTAGCCTTTTTTAGTAAGATCGCCTACTATATATGCCTTCTTTACATTATTCGTATTCATTTTTGCTAGTTTAAAATTCTTTAATATTTCTTCTATTTTAACATTATATAGCTCACTCAAAGCTTTAGGAGGTTCTCCCCAAGCAAATATTATATAATCAGATGCTTTTATTTCTTCACTAATAATTTGACTATTCTCAACCTTCCCCCCATCTATATTGATCCCATCTTCTCCCGTTAAAAATTTCTCACCTTTCTCTTTTAAAACGTTTTCTAGTGTGTGACTGTCGTATTCTAGAATAGGAAAAATGTATACAAAGCAAACCTTATATATATTTTTAAAGCTCTCTTTATTATCATTTATATACTTAAGTGCTCTACTAATCATTTTACTACCACCTTGATCACTACATGGCTTTGGTGCTCTGCTTATTATAAGTATAGATTCCTTCCCCTTCTTGCTTATAGGTATAGATAGCTTAAACACCCTTTCCTCTTTAAAATTTATAACTTTATCTATATGCTTTCTTCTTACAAAATTAGGATAACTTGTTTTTTGCATTAAAATATCCCCTTTTCCTAAAATCCTTATATCTTTAATAATAGATATTTAGTAAAAGAGGATTATATTCTTTTTTTATTTATTTTTTGCAGCTTCTATTTTTTCAGCAAGGTCATTTAAGTAGTCCCATCTTTCAAATTTATGCTCTAATTCCGCTTCTACTTCTTCTTTTTCAGCTACTAACTGTTGAAGTTTAGTGAAATCAGTTGATGATTTTTCTATAGCTTTTTCTATATCTGCTATTTTATTTTCTAACGCTTCTATATCAGCTTCTATTGTTTCATACTCTTTTTCTTCTTTATAAGAAAATTTTAATTTCTTCTCTCTTATTTTTTCATTTTTATCCACAGAAACTTTATTTTTATCCACTGTAATATTAGGGTTATTAACAATTTCCTCTTTAGAATGTTCTAAAAAATCACTATAATTTCCTGTATATTCTTTAATATCACCATTACCTTTATAGTGGAATATTTTATTACATACTCTATCTAAGAAATATCTATCATGTGATACTGTTATAACTGCACCATTAAAATCATCTAAATAATCCTCTAAAATTTTCAAAGTCTCTATATCTAAATCATTAGTAGGTTCATCTAATAGTAGTACATTTGGAGCCTCCATTAAAATCCTTAAAAGATGTAGTCTTCTTTTTTCTCCGCCTGATAATTTACCTATAGGTGTCCATTGCATAGTTCCATCAAACAAGAATTTCTCACACATTTGAGATGCTGTTATTTTCTCTCCTGTCGCAGTTGGGATATATTCAGCTGCCTCTCTTATATATTCTATAGCTCTCATGTCCTCATCCATATGACTACTTTCTTGCGAAAAACATCCTATCTTAACAGTTTCGCCTTTTTCAATATAACCTGAATCTGGCTCTAACTTACCTTCTAAAATCTTAATAAGTGTCGATTTACCTACTCCATTTTCTCCTACTATTCCAACTCTATCATTACGAAGAACTATATAACTAAAATGATCAATTAATCTCTTTTCTCCAAAGCTCTTACTTATACTATTAAGCTCTATTACCTTCTTACCTAATCTAGTGCTCATAACTGATATTTCTACATTATCATTTGAAGCTAAACCTTCTTGATTCACTAATTCATCAAATCTATCAAGCCTTGCCTTTTGTTTAGTAGTTCTAGCTTTAGCCCCTCTTCTTACCCAAGCAAGCTCTTTTCTTATTAAGTTTTGTCTTTTAACTTCACTTGCTTCAGCTATTTGCATTCTTTCCATTTTCTTTTCTAAAAACATTGAATAGTTTCCATCATAGCTATAAAGATTTCCTCTATCTAATTCTAGTATTCTATTAGTTACTCTATCTAAAAAATATCTATCATGAGTTATCATAAGTAAGGAACCTTTTCTCTTATTTAGATATTCCTCAAGCCAATTTATAGTTTCGTTATCTAGATGGTTTGTAGGCTCATCTAGGATTAAAAGTTCACAAGGAGTTATAAGAGCTGTCGCAAGGGCTATTCTCTTTCTCTGCCCACCTGAAAGCTTACCTACCTTAGCCCCAAAATCATTTACACCTAACTTTGTTAGTATTATTTTAGCTTCGCTTTCTAGGTCCCAAAGATTTAATGCATCTATTTTCCCTTGTAAAACCAAAAGACGTTTTTGTAAGTTTTCATCTTCATGATTATGAGCTATACTTTCAAGCACTTCTTCATATTCTCTAAGTAAGGTAATCTCAACTGACGAACCATTAAAAATCTGCTCTAAAACAGTTTTATTATCATCAAAACTTGGATTTTGATGAAGATACTCTATTCTAACTCTATTTCCCTTTGTTATATTTCCTTCATCTGGCTCTTCTAATCCTGCGATTATCTTTAAAAATGTAGATTTACCAGTACCATTTACTCCTATTATCCCAATTTTTTCACCATCGTTTATTCCAAGAGATATATTATTAACAAGCTTCTTTTCTGAATAGCTTTTACTTATATTTTCTAAAGTTACTAAATTCATATTACTCATCCTTTTCTTATAGACTTTTATACTATCAATAATAACATAAAAAATTATGCTTACATATATAAAAGAATTCCTAATTGCAACAAAAATATATATTACCTTTGCAATTAGGAATTATTGCTTCCTATAAAAAAACTCAAACTTTTTAATTATTTATAAGAAATTTATTTAATTTTTCTTGCAACACTTACTATATCATAAATATCTATAATTTTATCACCTGTAAGATCACATCTTTCTTTAAACTCATTACTTATATCATTAAATCCATAACAATCAGCAACAGCCTCAAGGTCAAGTATATCTACTTTTCCATCTCCATTTATATCTTCTATCTTATCAGCACTTTGTGGCATCTTAAGCTCATATGGTACATAAAAGTTAATTGACTTTCTACCTAAAACATTTATTACAGCCCTTTCTCCTGGATTAAGGCTTATTGAATTAAATTCACACTTTTCATAATCCCAAACTTTCACTTCATCTTTGTATGTAACAATATTAAACTTAGCTCCTGATTGAAATGCATCATTAAATATGCTTATTTTAGAATTTGTAGAATTTTTAATTTCATATGCCTTCTCTGAGGTAACTGTTTCTTTAAAGAATATTGGTGTTTGAATTTTTTTATACTTATCTCTAAATTCGTATGGTAAATATAATGTAGCTGATTTTCCACTACCAAGTGAAACTTTCATTTTCTGATTTTTATATATTTTATAATTATCATATTGCTGTCTAAAATAATACTCTCCTCCAGATTCGTTATAATATATATAATCTAACGTTTCATCTCCACCAAGTTTAGTAGATGATAGTATTTCTATTTTTTCTTTATCATAATTAGTAATTAAATATGAACTATCTGAAGTTAAATTAATTTTTTCAAAAGTAGGTGTAGATACTTTTTTATAAGAATCCTTAAATTCATATGGAACATGAATTATCGCTTTTGATTCAAACGTCACTTTTGTCTTATCATACTTACTAACATAAATACTCCTGTCTTCATTATAACCCATATGTCTTATATCTCCATATTCATCATAACTAATATAATCATAACTACATTTTTCACCACTTGAAGTCGGAATTATTTCAATATTATCACAAAACTCATTTGTAAATTCATAAGTTTCCCCTTTTTCTGCTATAAATGAGGTGAAGTTAGGTATAGAAACTTTTTTATAGCAATCTTTAAATTCATATGGAATATGCACTAACATTGGCTCTGCGCCTGACTCAACGGTTAACTTTACTTTCTTTCCTTCTCCAATAACTATATCACCCACTGAAGAATATTCCATTTTTTCCACATCATTATACTTATTATAATAAATTATCGAATATATTAGACCAGTTCTCCAACCCCAGTCATTTTTAAATCTCAATTCCTTACCATTATTGTTTTTATTTACAAATTCATAAGTCTCACCTTTTTCTATGTATAACTGTTGAAAAGTTGGTGAATCAACTTTTTTTGTTGATTTCATAAGTTCATTAGGAATATATAATTCACATTTTTCGTTTGTTGCTGATATTCTAACTTTTTTATTAGGGCTAATTTCTAAATCCTCATATCTATTGTTACCGCTATTAACAATATTACCCTCTTCATCATATTCAATATACTCATACCTATAATCATTTAAATAGTCACTCTTTCTCTTAATAGTAAGCGTTTGTGAAATAGTATTAGTAACTTCATAACTAGTCTTAGTATCTAAGCTTATAGTAAAGGAGCTTGTCTCTGCTTTATCTGAAGTTCCTTTATTTTCTTTTAATACGTTTTCTCTATTAATGACTGTAGTCTTTTGTAAAGTTTCTTCTTTCGCACTAATCTCTTGATTCCTCGTCGTTGAGCTAGCTATTAAAATATTTTCGTTCACTAATATACTAACAACAAAAAATACTATTGAAATAAGACCAATAATTTTTTTCTTCATTTCTATTTCCCCCTTTTAATCATAATATATTATTAAACCTTCTATGATTTATTACTTTTTAAGATTCGCAAACCATATAGAGTCTAATTAATATTCACACTAAACTATAAAAATACATTACATACTAAATATACCATCACAGCCATGTATTGTACAACAACTTCTTAAACTTTAATAAAATAATCAACTAATTTATAACCTATTAAAAATCATCTATGCTTTTTATATTATGCATTTCACATAAAAAATAAAGAAAGTACTGTATATTTTAACTTACAGTACTTTTCTAATTTTTATTTAATTTAATTTCCCCAAAAGTTCTTTTATTATATCAACTTGATTTATAGTTAATCCAAGTTGTTGCCCTATACGACTTGAATCCCACCCTTGACGCATAAAACTCTTTATTTCCTTTAAGCCATCAGTATCTGTTATATATCTTTCTACAACTTCTGAATCGTGAGAACTTATTTGTTTTAAGTCATCACTTATTTTATCATAAAGATTCATTTCCTTTATTTTATCCCATACCATAACAAATCCTCCTAACAGATTATATTCATAATTAGTATTACTAAAAATTTTGATTTTATTACTTCATCTTTTTGCCTAACTACACAAAGAAGAATTCTATTGATTTTCTTACTTAATATGAAAAAGATGCCCTAATTATAAGGACATCCTTTATCGATATTTAAAACAAATTATTGAATGAATTTAGGCACCTCATAGTAAAACATAGAATTATTCATTTTACTTATGATATTTTTAATTGTTTGAGACTGTTTATAAGCCCAACCTATATCTGTTGCATATTGATGAGCATATGGCGTAGTTGGATTTTTAGATAATGTAGTTAAATCCCATCTCATTTTGTATAGTGTATTTTGATTATAGGTTGAATTATTTATATAGTTTTTAGATATATATTTAGCTCCACCTATAATAGCTTGTTCTACACTAAACCATCCCTCTCTATACGCCTTTTCTGAGCCCCATAAATTTGGATTAGAGTCATAAGCTCCATAACCATAAACATTATATACTTTAGTCGGATTACTTAAGGGAACTATTTTAGAGTTTATATCTCCAAAAGTTTCATGTATTGAACTTAAAGTAATTCCTGTAGCTAGTGTGGACGTTCCATTTCCAGTTTCTAAAAGTGAATGTGCTAATAAATACACAGGATTTATATTATATAATTTTCCTGCATCTAAAAAAGCTTGTCCTTTTCCCTGTAGAACACCTTTCCCTATTAATACTGTATTTAAATCTTGTACTGTTATACCATCCATATAATTTAATTTTAAGAATTGATTTATTCCATAATCAGTTATAAAGTTATTAGGATTTAAATAGTATTGAACTTGATCTTTACTAGCATTAATCCAATCTCCACTACTCCAGGCTTGAGCTGGTGAATTTAAATTCATTTGACTATTTAAAAAAACATCAAGAGTCAAATTAGTATTAATATAAGTTATTACTCCATACTTTAATACTTGAAATGACATTTCTTTAGAACTATCTACCTGATTTAAAGAATTTTTATCCTTCACATCTACTTTAATTTTATAATTTCCCTCTTTAGATGGAATCCAAGTATAATTAGCATCAATTGAATAATCTCTAGACATACTCCACTGAGTACCATCATTTATCCAATATCTATATAAAGTTGACGTGCCATATATAGCTTTAGTATTAAAGACTATAGTATTTCCAATCTTTCTTGGTGATACAACATTGCTTGAAAGCTGCTGTATTTGCGGTGGATTAGCTATTTGAAAGCTTGTTTGTATTGATGTATCTGGATACCTTTTTGAATTTGCTTCTTTAATATCTACCTTAATCTTATAATCTCCAGCTTTAGTAGGCTTCCATGTATAAGATTTATCATAAGTATAGTCTCTAACAACCATCCATGCTTGTCCATCAAAAACTGAATACTTATAAAGCACACCTTTAGTTAAATTAGTATTTGTAGTGAATTTTATATCTTTATTAACTAATTGAGGTGTATTCAGGCTAGTGGTTATACTAGATGCTTTTACATTACTATAAACTTCATAGTCTAGCTGCTTATAGCTATAATTTCCCGGTGAATATCTATCCTTTATTTCAACCTTTATTTTTGAAGTAGATGCCCTATAAGGCTTCCAAGTAGTAGTACTTCTACTTGAATAATCTTGGAGCACATACCACGTTGCTCCATCATATATGGAGAACTTATAAAGCAAATTTTTACTTCCACTTCCAATAGCACTAATATTCACTGTTTCTCCAACCTTTGCAGATTGCTTGCTAACATTCAGACTATTAATATTAACACTAAGCGCGAATACTTCAATGCCTTTAATAAAAAAAGTAATAATTAAAATTAATATAAATAAGTTAACTTTTTTCCTAAGGTTCAAAGGACTCCCCCCTTTTCAGCTTTAGTAATATTCTATATCTTTACAAATCCAATTGAAGATTATTTTTCCTATAAAATTTTGATAAAAGTTATTATTAATATCGTAAACAAATTATCATTTTTAAATATTTTTTTATAAATAAATTCTATGATTTTATTGGTAATTTAGGAGCTAAAACCCTATAATTTATAAAAAGCTAGAACAAAGTAAGTTTTCATTTTACTTTGTTCTAGCTTTTTCATAATTATATATCTGTTTCTGTAGATTTTCTGATATAGGTACATCATATATAGTTTTATTATCAATCTCTAGATAACTAAGCCCTGAATCAGTTACTGAAAGATATACTCCTCCTCTTAATTCATCATGTTTATCATTAAGCCTAACTTTAACTTTTTCTCTAAAATCAACTATTTTTTCATAACTATATCTATCAAAATTACGTCTATTTTCTAACTTATTAATATTATTAAACTCTTTTTCTAAATTAGTTGTTAATTCTTTATTTAAACTAAAATCATCAACTTTATAATTTCTAAGTTCTATAAAACTAATTTCATCAAAAACATAACTTTTAAAAGAAAGTAGAATTAATCCCACCCAAAAAAACGCACTGGTGAATTGTTTTCTTAATTTTTTACCATCACCTTTTTCATTGTTAATCTTCCATTTAAAATCGTCTATAGCATCATAAACTAAAAAATATATAATAGCCATAGCTAATAAGTATGGCGCGACAACTAATTTTATTGATGGTGTAAATATTAAACTATAAGCAGAAAGTAAAAATCCAGTTAATAATATTATGTTTAAACAAACCATTAAAACATCTTTAAAGCTTTTGTCTTTATTTATTACTAATTTTCTATAAGTTTCATAAATAACTAAAAATACTGTACTTAATACTAAAAATGAGTACCCTAAAGTCAAATCAGATCTTAATCCTAAATAACCTATAATAAAAAAAAATAAAAATATTATTCTAATCATTCTTGGTTTTATTTCTTTAAGCTTAAACATATTATAAACTCCTTATAAACTGAATAACCTTTTTATCTCTTCATACTTTTCATGAGTTAAAAGAGCATCTTTTTCGGTATTTTTAAGCTTAACTATATATGTCCATCTTCCATAAGGATAAATTTTAGTTATCAAAGAAAGATTTATTATATATGACTTATGACTTCTAAAAAATTGGTTAGGATCTAACTTTTCTTCTATTTCAGTTAATGATATAGAAGTTGTAAAGCTATCTGTCTTAGTATATATAACAGTAGAACTCTCTTCTCTCTGAACTAAAACTATTTCCTTAGTATCTACAAAGCTTATCCCATCCTTATTCTTTATCATAAGCTTATCTAAGCCTTTTTCATGCTTTATTATTTTATCTATTCCCTCTGCATAATTAGGTTTATTAAGCTTTTTAATTCTGTCTAGTGTTTGCATAACCCTATCTATTTTAAATGGTTTGACTAAATAATCAAATGCATATACTTGAAACGCCTCTGACATATATTGTTCATGAGCAGTGGCGAATATAATTATTGTTTTAGGATCTATATCCGTAAATACTTTTGCACATTCTATACCACTACGTATTGGCATTTCAACATCAAGGAACACCACTTCAGGATGGTGCTCCTTAAATATACTTATAGCCTCATCACCATTATCAGTATCCCCTATAACTTCAAAGCCACTAGTTTTTTGTAATATTTTCTTAATTACAGTTCTCATTCCTGGTTCATCATCTACTATAAGTACTTTTATATCCATATAATCTTCTCCTAAAATTTTAAAATCTTCTACGCCTTCTAGTCTTACACTTAGGCTTACTAATTATTTCGGAAAGCACTATTGCTTGCTGAAGACCAAAAGGTGTTATTTCATGAGTAATAGCATCTAATAATGCATTATTAGTATAAGTTGGTTTCTTTTCTTCTAATATTTCTTCATCAATTTTTCTAACATCATTTAATTGATTTTCATAATTATCATTATTTTCTTTGTAAACTTCTGACTTTTCATTGTAAGCTACCTCATGATTCTCATAAATATCTTCTACACCATAGTCGTCAAAATTACCTAAATCCTGTTCATAAGGTGTCCTCTTATTATTATCTTCATGAGTTGCATTGTACAAGTCTTTAAACAAATTGCTAACTCCACCTTTTTCTTTAAAACTATCTGCTATACTATAACGGTCTTCTACAAGCTTTGTAGCAGCTTTTAACGTATTAAAGACATCATTATATTTCATCAGTCTCACTCTCCTAAGGGATTATTTTTTATCCTTCTTATCTGTGTCCTGTGCCATAACAGTCTTATTAGTAGCACTAACACCTGAAATAGAAGCCCTCATACTTGTATCTGCAATAACATTTTGCATATCATAATAATCCATTATACCAAGCTTACCTTCTTTTAATGCGTAAGCCATAGCTCTTGGAACTTCTGCTTCTGCTTCTACAACTGCAGCTCTCATTTCTTGTTCTTTAGCAACAGCCATAGCTCTTCTTTCTTCAGCCTTAGCTTGAGCAATATTCTTATCTGCTTCTGCTTGCAGTGTTTGAAGTTGAGCTCCTATATTTCTTCCTACATCTACGTCAGCTATATCTATTGAAAGAATTTCGAAAGCTGTTCCAGCATCTAACCCTTTATTTAAAACAGTCTTTGAAATAGCGTCTGGATTTTCAAGAACTATTTTATGACTATGTGAAGAACCAACTGTAGTTACTATACCTTCACCAACTCTTGCTAATATAGTAGCTTCACCAGCTCCACCAACTAATCTTTCAAGATTAGCTCTTACTGTAACTCTAGCTTTAACTAAAAGTTCTATACCATCTTTTGCAACAGCTGAAACATTTGGAGTTTCTATAACTCTAGGATTAACACTCATTTTAACTGCTTCTAAAACATCTCTACCTGCTAAATCTATTGCAGCTGCCTTTTCAAATTGTAAATCTATATCAGCTCTATGTGCTGCAATTAATGCATTAACTACATTATCCACATTACCACCTGCTAGATAATGGGCTTCTAGTTGGTTAACCGTAAGTCCCATACCAGCTTTAGTTGACTTAATAAGAGGTAAAACTATCTTAGATGGAACAACCCTTCTAAGCCTCATACCAACTAAATTAAACACACTCACCTTAACATTTGCAGCTAATGAAGATACCCATAACCCTAATGGAACGAAAGTAAAGAATAAAGCAAGTAAAACCACTACAACTGCAACTATTATAAATATTTTTATTATTAATACATCTCCCATGTTCAATCTCTCCTTATCATTTTATTTTATATTTTTTTGACTACTAATTTAACACCATTAACTTTAACTATTTGGATTTTAGAATCCCTTGATATATATTCACCATCAGATACTACATCAAATTTAACCCCTTCTATCTCTACTGAACCAGCAGGTCTTAAATCTGTAATAGCTATTCCTTTTTTGTCTAACAAGTAATCTAAATCTGATGAGCTAATATATCCATGTTCTTTTCTTTGTTCTTCAGCTAATATTAATGGTTTAAAGAGCTTTCCCTTTGTAAAACATGTTAGTACTATACCAAGCATGGTTCCTAAAACTGCTAGTATTCCTAATGCCATCATTAATGCCTGTGCAAAGCTCTGAGCTGTAAATACTACGGCTAAAATAAGACATATGGCTCCAGCAATCCCTGGTACACCAAAACCGGGGACATGCATCTCTACAAACACCAATATGAATCCAATTATTAACAATGTTATAGTTAATACAGTTATATCTGGGACCATTTCGATTACCTCCTTATTATTTACCTTATAAATAAATAATAATGCTTTAATTAAAATTTATTAATACATAATCTTTAAAACATACACTTTTTAATTTAAAATGTCATTTATGCTTATTTTGGTAACACTATTTTAAAAGATGTTCTTTCAGAATTAGACGTAACATCTATATTTCCACCAAAACCTTCTATAAGCTCTTGGACTATAGCGAGCCCCATTCCTTCACCTTTTTCAGCTTTAGTTGTGAAGCCTTCTTTAAAAATATTCCCTAAGATTTCTTTTGGTATGCAAGGTCCATTATTAGATATATTTATTATTATATCGTCTAAATTCTCTGCAAATTCAATGAACATATATCTACTTTCCTTTTTTAGTTTTAAAGCAAATATACCATTGTCTATTATATTTCCTATAACCCTACAAAATTCCCAAGCTTCCATAGGAAGATTTTTCAAATCACTTTTGATTTCGAGCTCCATTTCTATCTCATTTTGTTCTGCTACTTGTAGCTTTGCCTGAAGCAGCGCATTAACTGCTGGCTTTGATGTTTTTAAGGCCTTACTTACTCTTACTATATCTTTGTATACCGGTTCTATGTAGTTCCTAGCTTCTTCATATTCCTCTAATTCCATAAGCGAATATATTACTTGAATATGATTTAAATAGTCATGCCTTTGAGCTCTTAATGTCTTATTAAACCTTTCCAAACCCTTTATTGTATCTATTAAGTTGTTACTTCCTTTTTTAAACAAAAGATTATAAAAAATTATTCCTGTAATAATACTATTAATTCCTATACTTATTGCTATAACATAGATTATAAAATTGTCCTGTATTTTGTATGGATTACTGTTTTTATAGTAAATAAAAAGTATTATAAAAATTACTTGTATTAAATTAAGTATTATTGATAAAAAAATAATTTTAGATATGTCATAGCCCTTTTTTATAGACTTCACCTAAGCACCCCCTACTTTTTACATTTTACCATATATTCCTTATTATTGTCTTTAATATATTTTTATATCTCCCTATAAAAAAACATTTATTATGTTATAATCTATTAAGAGTTTTAATAAAGAGGAGAGATACACTATGACAAGTAAATTTTATTTATATAAAGGTTTAGGAAGAAAAGCTGAAAATGGACGTCCTTGGATATATATTGATGAAATTAATGAGTATGATGGAGACTATGAAAATGGTGATATAGTAGAAGTTTATAACTTTATGAATCAATTCATAGGTAAAGGTTACATAAATGATAGAAGTAAAATAACTATAAGAATAATGACTAGAGATATCAATGAGGAAATAGATGAAAACTTCTTCAAAAAAAGATTCAAAGCTGCTTATGATTATAGAAAAAAAGTTATAGATACTTCTTCTTGCAGATTTGTTTTTGGTGAAGCAGATTTTTTACCTGGTCTTACAATAGATAAATTTGAAGATTATTTTGTAATTCAAATCTCTACATTAGGTATGGATAAATACAGAGATTTAATAGTTAAAATCCTAGTAGAAGAATATGGTGCTAAGGGAGTTTATGAGAGAAGTGACTTAGCTACAAGAGAAATAGAAGGGTTAGAACAAAGAAAAGGTTTTTTAACAGAAGCATTTGATACAAATGTTCAAATAATTGAAAATGGTGTTAAATATTTAGTTGATTTAGAAAATGGTCAAAAAACAGGGTTTTTTCTAGATCAAAAAGAAAACAGAGCTGCTATACATAGAATATGTAAAGATGCTGACGTCTTAGATTGCTTTACACACACTGGCTCTTTTGCACTAAACGCTGGTATAGCTGGTGCTAAGTCAGTTCTAGGCATCGATGTGTCTCAACATGCTGTAGATTGTGCTACTAGAAATTCTGAGCTTAATGGCCTTTCTGATGTTGTTAAATTCGAATGCCATAATGCCTTTAATGTACTTTCTGATTGGTCAAAGGAAGGAAAACAATTCGATGTTGTTATATTAGACCCACCAGCTTTCACCAAATCCAAAAATACAATAAAAGGAGCTTTAAGAGGTTATAAAGAAATTAATCTTAGAGGACTTAAAATGGTTAAATCAGGAGGTTACTTTGTAACTTGTTCTTGTTCTCACTACTTTAGTGAAGAATTAATGAAAAAAACTATAGCTGAATCTGCTAGCGATGCTAGAAGAACTCTAAGGCAAGTGGAATTCAGAACTCAATCAGCTGATCACCCAATACTTTGGAGCTCTGATGAATCATACTACTTAAAATTCTTCGTATTCCAAGTGGTTTAAGTGAGAATCCAAATTTTCAATTTGGTTATTCGAACTTACTCCTACGAACGATAGTGAGTAGGAGTTTCCTTAAGTGACTATCCAAATCTTAGATTTGGTAATAGGAACTTACTCATTCGAACGAATGTGAGAAGGAGTTTCCTTAAAAAACCATCCAAATCTTAGATTTGGTTAATGCGAACTTACTCCTATGAGAATAACAAATAGGAGTTTCACTAATATAACTCAAACCCAGAATGTATACCTTACAGTTAAACTGTAAATATACATCCTGGGTCTGAATTTTTTGAAAGGACTAAGTTAGTTTTATATGAATTTTTGTTGCTTGCTAAATTAATTTTATTTCTCCATTTACAAATTCAGGTACTAAATCTATTATATCCTTTTTACAGCAATACTCTAAATCAGCTTCTAAACCTAAATTCTTTAGTACACTATAATGTCTTGCTAGTTTTATATATTCTATTACATTTGGGTTGTTTTCATAAATATATCTAGCTGTTGTAGCTATATCAGAAAGTTCATGATTATTTAATTCATTTAATTTACTAATCATAAAACCTGCACAAATAAAATCATCCATAGAAAATTGTCCTACAGTTCCTGCATTTACAAACACTACATCTTCATTTATTTCTGCTAACTTATCTGTTAAAGCCTTAGCATTAATCATAGCTCCTATAAATATTCTTTTTGCTTTTAAGCAATTATTTATAGCCCTTGTACCATTTGTAGTTGAAAGAATTATATCTTTCCCATTTACCACATCTTTACTATATTCAAGTGGTGAATTAGAAAGATTAAATCCATCTATTAAAACAGCTTTTCTTTCTCCTCCAAGCAAATAATTATCCTTTAACTCTTTTGCTTTTGAAAAAGCTTCTTCTACTGTCAAAAATGGAATAACTCTACTCGCACCATTATTAAGTGCAGTAGTTATAACAGATGTAGCTCTTAACATGTCTATAACTACAACTATCTTATCCTTAATTTTATTTTCTTTAATGTCATCAGCCGAGATAATAACATCAATTTTCATCTACCCTTTTCTCCTTCCATACTAAGAAGGCCATGATAAATATGGTTGCTTGTTTGAAGTTCCTAATATCATAGCCAGTATCTTTTTCTATCTTATCTAGCCTATATATTAAGGTATTTCTGTGAATATAAAGTTTTTTTGCAGCTTCACTTATATTTAGTCCACATGCTACAAACTCTTCTACTGTTAAAACTGCTTCAGAATCAAATTTCTGAAACTTTTTTTTGAACTTCAAATAAAGTTCTGCCTTTACATTCTCATTTATATTATACACTATTTTCTCAAACAGCAAACTTTCAGACTTATAAACTGATTCTTTCAATCCATACTTTTTACTAACCTGTATACAGGTTGCTATATCATTAAAATTTCTTTTAATTTCGGCTTCATCAGCAAAAAAAGTATTATAACTTAGCACACATTTACAATAAAGATTTGATTCTAAAACTTCCTTTATACTAAGTGCATGCTCTGCTGGATCTTCTACATTTCCTATAACCAATATATAATCTTTATAAATAAAGCTTAAAATCTTATCATCATCATAATATTGCTTTATAAGACCTAATGCCTCATTTCTACTTTTATCTAAAGAAATTAAAAACAATGAGCATTCTTTATTTAAAAATGGTATGGCACCCAAAGCTACCTGAGCATTAGTACCATTACCATCTAATATATCTATTATAAATTGTTCTCTTTTCAAAAAAGATTCATTATATTTACTTTCTATAGAATATTTTAATAAAGATGCGCATAACTCAAATTCTTTTTTAATTTTAAGATTACCTTTTTTATTTCCTAGTGTAACGCAAACTTCTTTTAAATCTTCTTGTATTGAATCATCTAAAGTATTAAAAAAAACACTATTATCTTCATTCATAAGTTTAAAGTCCACGCCTGATTCTATACTTAACTTTTGTAAATAATCCTTAAAACTGCACATCTTTTAAAGTCCTCCTATATTATAGTAACTTCTGTTTCTTTATCAAATACATGTAGTTTGCTAGGATCTAATGCGAATTTTGCATTATCACCTGATTTAATATCAGTACTTCCATTAACTCTTATAGTTAAGCTAGTACCAACTTTACTTACATATATATAACTTTCAGCCCCCATAAGTTCTGTAACTTCTACTTTTGCAGTAAATGAAGACTTTGCATACTTTTGTAGGAATTCTTCATCATGATCTAAATCTTCTGGTCTAATACCAACAACTATTTCTTTATTCATATATCCTTTAGATCTTAATAAAGCAGCTTTATCCTCTGGTAATTCTATTTTATCTTCACCAAATTTAACAAATGCTTTTCCCTCTGCTTCTTCTAGTTTTGTGTTTATAAAATTCATTTGAGGACTTCCTATAAAGCTTGCAACGAACATATTTGATGGATGATCATATACTTCTTGAGGACTTGCCACTTGTTGAACTATACCATCTTTCATTACAACTATTCTAGTTCCCATAGTCATAGCTTCTGTTTGGTCATGTGTTACATATATAAATGTAGTTTGTAATCTTTTATGAAGTTTTGCTATTTCAGTTCTCATTTGAACTCTTAACTTCGCATCAAGATTTGATAAAGGTTCGTCCATTAAGAATACCTTAGGTTCTCTAACTATAGCTCTTCCTAATGCAACTCTTTGTCTCTGACCTCCTGATAATGCCTTTGGTTTTCTATCTAATAAATGTTCTATATCAAGAATTTTAGCTGCTTCTTTAACTTTTTTGTCTATTTCTGCCTTGTCTATTTTTCTAAGCTTTAATCCAAATGCCATATTATCATAAACTGACATATGAGGATATAGAGCATAACTTTGGAAAACCATTGCTATATCTCTATCTTTAGGTGCAACATCATTAACTAATGTATCACCTATATAAAGCTCTCCTTTTGATATTTCCTCAAGACCTGCTATCATTCTAAGTGTAGTTGATTTACCACATCCTGATGGTCCTACAAACACTATAAATTCTTTATCCTCTATATCTAGATTAAAATCTTTTACTGCTGTAACATCTCCAGGATATATTTTGTATATGTTTTTTAATGATAAATTTGCCATTTTAAATCCCCCTTTTAAACTTTGTAAATCTTCCAATCATTCTATATTAATATTGTAACCGTTTTAAGAGGGTTATTTCCATACAAATATTCTCCAAATATAATTCTACTTATTTGTAGAATTATACAAAGTCCTGATTATTCTAATCTTTCTTATAATATAATCCTTGATAATATCCATTATCTTCCATAGTTTTATCTATATCATTTAATACTTCCCATTTTTTAAGGCTCCACATAGGACCTATTAAGCTAACCCTAGGTGCATCTCCTGTCATTCTATGTACTACCATTTCTTTAGGCAACATACATATAGACTTACATATCAAATTCACATAATCTTCTTGTGATAAAAATGCTAATTTACCTTCTTCATATAATTTAACTAATGCAGTATTTTTCATAAGATGCAACAAATGAAACTTTATTCCCTTAGCACCACTATTAGCTACATGCTTTATAGTTTGAAGCATTTGTTCTTTACTTTCTCCTGGAAGTCCAAAAATAGTATGAACTACAACATCTATTCCCCTTGCTTTAAGTTTTTTCATAGCTTCATCAAAAACTTTTAAATCATGTCCTCTATTTATTAATCTAGCTGTCTCATCATGTATAGTCTGTAAGCCTAAATCTACCCATGTATAAACTTTTTTATTCATCTCTTCTAAAAGTTCTAATACATCATCGCCTAAACAATCTGGTCTTGTAGCTATTGCTAAGGCTACTATGCCATCTTTATTTATAGCCTCCTCATACTTTGCCCTAAGCTCTTCTACAGGCGCATAGGTATTAGTATAAGCTTGAAAATATGCTATATATTTTTCACCCTTCCACTTTTTATTCATCATAATTTTTATATTATCAAATTGCTCACTTATAGATACGAGTCTTTCTCCTGCATAATCTCCTGATCCCCTGGCACTACAAAATACACAGCCTCCCTTAGCTACTTTTCCATCTCTATTAGGACAAGTAAATCCTCCATCTAAACTTATTTTAAATACCTTTTCTCCAAACTTTTGTCTTAAGAAATAATTTAAACTATTATATCTTTTATCTCCCCATTTTGTGATTTCATCCATATATATAAACCTCTTTTCCAAACTAATTTAAAACATTATATATATTGGAATTAAAATTCTACATTTAATTAAATATCCATAAAAAGATACCTTGAAAATAATTTTAAAATTAAATTATAGAAAGCATATTACAATATATATTAACTATTTTAGACTTAATAAAAAAATAATAGCCAAAATATGAATTCATATTGGCTAAATATTTTTAAGTATGTCTTAAATTATTATACTATAATTTTATAGGTTTAAAATCTTTTATTGATAATTTATATCTCTCAACATTATTTTTTCCTTCACTCTTATTTATTACTTTAAATATGACAGCATCCTCTTTGAATTCTTCATAAATAATGTCATACTCTTGCTTAGGGAATAATGTATCTATACGTGTTTCTATAATATTTCCCTTACTATCATAGATTTTAAATCTATCTTTCCCTTGCTCCTCATAACTTACAATCAAATTATCTTTCTCTCCTGTAAATTTTATATCTTTGAGTTTTATATTATCGTAAATATCCACTGTACTAATCTTTTTAGCAACAGATTTTTCTTTCTTTCCGCCTTCTTTCCCTTCATCTTCACCTTTAGCTTTATCTTTATCTTGCTTTGCTTCACTACCTTCACTTCCACTTATATCCAAAATAGCGATATAAGTTTTATCATCTCCCATAGAACTTATAGCTAACTTATTACCTTTAAATGAAAAATTCATTACTCCAAAATTCTTTTTAGGTATATCCATCTTTTCTAGATTGGAAGCTGTAGCCTTACTATAAGCCTGTGTAGGTAACTTACCTAATTCTATAACAGGTTTAACATCTACTTCATCCTTATTTCTTAATACCAAACCATCATCTTCCATAAAGACCTCTATTTCTGTACTAGCTTTAAGACTTACTACTTTATATTTTCCATATAACTTTTCTACTGTAACATAATAATTCTCTAAATCATTTATTCTTTTTTCTTCATTTCCACTATTAACCATATATTTGTAAATACATGAAGTTCCCTTTTGAACAATATCTTCAAGCTTAAAACTCTTTATATCTATACCTTTATCCTTAATTTTCAACGTTTGCTTTTGTAAATCTTC
Organism: Clostridium cavendishii DSM 21758; assembly: GCF_900141845.1. GTDB lineage: Bacteria > Bacillota > Clostridia > Clostridiales > Clostridiaceae > Clostridium_AG > Clostridium_AG cavendishii. The sequence goes on from NZ_FQZB01000013.1 coordinate 135,501, forward strand.
TGCACAAACATTTGAAGCCTTACTATAATCTTTTTTGCTAAGACTCTCTATGTATTGATTGGCTATCTCTTTTGATTTAGTTTCATCAAAAATAAAATTACTAATATCTTGTGCCTGTGCCTTATTATCCACTTTACCGCAAGCAGTAAAACTTAATGTCATTAAAAGAATTCCTATAACGATAAACTTTTTCATAGCATTTCACTCCCTAAAACTTTATATATTTAGCTTTTCCTAAATAGTAAAAACTATTATTAAAAAGCTGCATTACATAATTTTCTTGATATAGCAAATTAAATCTGAGTTTTTAAAAATTATATAATACTATTTGGTATTTTCACAGATAATGAAATTTCAAAATTTAGAATAATACTAAGACAAGCATTATATACATAATTATGTATAGTTTTAATTTAATAAGGAGTGAATATTTTGAAAAAAGAAATTACACGTATATTTCAAATAGCAGCTGTGTTTATAGGTACCATAGTAGGTGCTGGACTAGCCTCCGGTAGAGAAATATGCCAATTTTTTACTCAATATGGCTATAAGAGTTTTATAGGAATAATTTTCACAGGGATTTTTTACATAGCTATGTGTACTATAATCTCAAAAATAAGCATCAAATACAACCTTAATTCTTATGGCGAGGTATTTAATATAGTAAGTCCTAATTTATTAGGTAAAGCTATAGGAGTTATTACGACTGTCTATCTGATCTCCAGTGCTTCAATAATATTAGCAGGTAGTGGTGCTTTACTTAATCAATTCTTTGGTTTACCCAAGATAATTGGTACCCTTATAATGTTAACTCTTGCAGTAATGATATTACTTAGAGAAACAAATGGACTTATAGAAATTAACTCAATAATAGTCCCATCACTACTTATAGTAATCTCTACGTTAACGATACTTTATGTTGTATTCTCTAAAGATTCTATGAGTTTAAACTCACTTAAATCATTCGGTGCAAAAAGTAATAACTGGCATATATCAGCACTTCTTTATGCTGGCTATAACATTCTTTGTTGTTGTGGAGTCTTAGTTCCATTAAGTAATGAAACTAAAAAACCTAGAACTATGATAATTGGAATAATTTTAGGAGCTACAGTTTTAACTATTCTTTGTATTTGTATAAATTTAATGCTTACTGTAAATCAGCCTTATATTTATAAATATGAAATTCCTCTCCTTTATGTAGCTGATAGGTTTGGAAGAGGAATACAAGCTATGCTACTTGCTATAATTTGGCTTGAAATGTTTTCTACAGAAGTTTCCGATGTATACTCTATTTCAAAAACACTTAATGTAACCTTCAATATTAAATTTAAGCATGCTATATTCTTAGTTTTATGTATAGCATTACCTATATCCCAAGTAGGCTTTTCAACTTTAATATCCACACTATATCCTATATTTGGAGTGTTAAGCTTATTATTTGTTATTCAATGCATATATTTTTATTTTAAAAAAATGAAAAATTGATGTTATAATAGCACTAGGTGGTGTTATTATGAATTCGATTGATATGCTAAAGAACTGTTCACTTTGCATAAGGAATTGTAAAGTAAACAGACTAGAAAATAAATTAGGTTTTTGTATGTCTTCTAAAGATATAAAAGTAGCTAGAGCAGAACTTCATTTTTGGGAAGAACCATGCATATCTGGAGACCATGGCTCTGGAACAGTTTTCTTTTCAAATTGTAACTTGCGTTGTGTTTTTTGCCAAAATTATAATATTTCTCAAGAAGGTAGTGGTAAACATATTTCAATAGAAAGACTTAGTGATATATTTTTAGAACTTCAAGCAAAGGGAGCTAACAATATAAACCTAGTTACTCCGACTCATTATGTTCCACAAATTATAGAAGCTTTAAAAATTTCAAAAACTAAGGGCTTAAAGCTTCCTATTGTTTACAATACAAACGGTTATGATAGCTTGGATACTATAAAAGCATTAAAAGGTTATATAGATATTTATTTGCCTGACTTTAAATATTTTGATGATAAGTATGCTATAAAATATTCAAAAGCATATTCTTATAAAGAAAATATACTTAAAATAATAGATGAAATGATAACTCAAGTTGGTAATGCTAAATTTAATGAAAACGGAATTATTCAAAAAGGTGTTATAGTTCGTCACCTTATGCTTCCTGGCCTGCTTTTTGATTCTAAAAAAGTTATTGATTCAATATACAATAATTTTGGAGACAAGTTATATATATCTATAATGAATCAATATACTCCTTTAAATAAAGCTTCAGAATATAAAGAAATAAATAAGCCTTTAAATCCTAAGCATTATGATAGTTTAATCGATTATGCTTTGAATTTAGGAGTTAAAAATGGTTTTATTCAAGAAGAGGGAACAGATACCAAAGCTTATGTACCTGATTTTAATAATCAAGGTGTTTAAAGTTAAAATGAGCACTTAACAATATTTTATTAATTATTGTTAAGTGCTCATAAATATTTATTTACATCCACTTCCTAATACAAATTTGTATATAGCTTTTGCTACCCCATCATTATCATTTGTATCTGTTACATAACTTGCTATATTTTTTATATCGTCTATTGCATTTCCCATAGCTATACCTAAGCCTGCATATTCTATCATTTCCAAATCATTAGCCTGATCCCCTATACATATTATTTCGTCTATTTTAATATTTAAATATTCAGCTAAGGTTCTAACTCCATATCCCTTGTTGCATTCCTTATTCATCATCTCTAACACAAAGGATAAACTTTTTACCATATGATAGTTATCAAAAAATTCCCTTGGTATTTTTTCTTCATAATTTTCAAAATCATTATCTTTTCCCAAAAATAAAATTTTGGCTATCTCATCATTATCATTTACATCCTTATCAAAGTCTATTATCTTAACTGGTGTCCCTATATGTTCTCTTTCAAACTTCACAAATTCATTATCTTCTGGAAATATACAGCCTTCTTCTACATAAGCTGATATTTTTACTCCTAATTCTTTACTTAATTTATATGCTTTCATCAAATCAGAGCCCTTAAGTCCTTTATAACTAATACATTTAAAATCATTAGTTCTATAAATACTGCCTCCGTTATTAGTTATAATATACTCGTTTTCCCCTACTAATCCTACATGTTCTAAAAATCTATTAAGACCTCCAATAGATCTACCTGATGTTATAACTACTTTCACACCATTTTCTATCGCTCTCTTTATTGCCTCTTTATTTCCCTCTGATATATTCCCCTTTGAATTTAAAAGGGTACCATCCATATCAATTGCTAATAACTTATACATGTTAGAATCCTCCTTTGTCAAAATTCTATTTAATGAGGTAATCTTATAGAATTTCTTCTTCTTCTGCTTACAACGCTTTAAAGTAGTACTACAAATAGTTTTCAAATTATAGACTCTTTATATATTTAAAAAGGGGATATATCCCCTTTTTATTAATATAATCTTATAAAACATTTCGCTAAGCTTTACCCTATCACGCTAAATTATAAGATCACATTCATTATTGTTTTTTATCATTTGTTATCATTGTACTCCATTTCAATATTTTTTTCAATATATTTTGATAATTATTTTATTAATGTTATAATATTCATTATTAAAGTAGTAATAAACGATAATAAGAGAGGTTTATATATGTTTGCAGAGGAAAGATTAAATGAAATTCTCAATATGCTTAATGAAAATGGTAGAATTAAGGTAAAAGATTTAAGTGAAAAATTTAAAGTTTCCGAAGGTATGATACGAAAAGATTTGCAAAAGCTTGAAAAATCACATAACATCCAAAGAACTTATGGTGGTGCAATATTAAATCGAAAAATAGTATCTTGTAGTGCTCTGTCAACTAGAATGAGTATTCATTTGGATAGTAAAGAACTTATAGCTCAAAAAGCCTTCGAAGCTATAGATGAAGGTGATATAATTTTTTTAGATTCATCTAGTATAAATTTTTTACTAGCTACCTTGATAGCTAACGGTTCAAAATCTTTAACATTAGTTACAAATATGCCTATAATTACTCCCTTTTTTGATAATAACGAAACTGTTACTCTTATATGTATAGGCGGTATTTATGATAAAAAATCAGGTGCCGTGCTTGGTGCTGATGTTATTAGAGATATTGAACACTATAATTTTAATAAAGGCTTTATTGGTAGCTCAGGAATTAATATTATAACAAAAACAGTAAGTACAGCCACATTAGAAGATGGCTTAATTAAAGAAGCTATAATATCTAATAGCAAAGAAATTTTCTTACTTACTGAAAAAGAAAAATTCACAGTTGATGGAACATATAAATATGCGAATTTAGAAGATATATCTACCATAATAACAGATTCTAATTTATCTAATGAAATTAAGATGAAAATAAAAAAACTAAATATAGAAATCTTTTAGACTTTTAAAAATATTTTTTCTACCCAAATACAAATATGGAGTTTTATTAATTTTATTATTTCAATAGACAGTTTTAAAGTCATTAAAAATTAGCAAAATCTCTAAAATTATAAAATTTCTAAATTAAAATCTCCTAGAACTTAATTAAGTTCTAGGAGATTTTAATTTGCCTTTAAATAGAATATTGTTCTATTTCATCTTTAAAGTTAGCTATAACTATTCTAACCTTTTGAATATTATCAAGTATATTTACTATCTCGTTACTATAATCATCAATAGACGCACTTACAGTTTGAGCTGCTGAAGAATTTTCTGCTGCTATTGCTGCTAATGAATCTATGTTTTTAAATAAATCCTGTATAGCTTGTACTTCTTTGTTTAAGTACATAATAGCTTCATTTATATCACTAGCTACCGATTTTATTGATTTAGTAGCATCATAACTTGTATCTCTTACATCTTTTAACCCTTTAGTTTCATTTTCCAATATCCCATATTGTTCATCTATATTTGATACCAAACCATTTATTTCAGTAACGAATTCTATTAAATTACTATTTATATTACTAACAGCATCTTTTGATTGTTCAGCTAATTTTCTTATAGATTCAGCTACTACTGCAAAACCTCTTCCCTGTTCTCCAGCTCTTGCTGCCTCTATTGATGCATTTAAAGCTAGAAGATTTGTTTGCTCTGATATTCCTGAAACTATAGACACAATCTTTGTTATATCTTGAGCTTTAACTTGTAACTTCCTACCATCTTCCTTAACTGTCATAAATGAAGCTAAGGTTTCTTTTATATTTTCACTTGCATTATCAACCTTTATATAACTAGTATTTATTTTCTCAATTGCTCCCTCTAATTCTTTCTTATTCTCATCTTCCAGATTAACTACATTATTTATACCATCTATATTTCTATTAATCTGATCTATTAATGTTTCGGTGTTCTCCTCTTGTCTTACTGCCATTTGAGAAACAGCCTCTGAAAAACCACTTATTTCTTCTGTTGTTTCCTTCATCTCTTCTGTTAATTTAAACATATTATTTGAAAATACTCTTAATTCATCAGTAATACTACTAAAGGATGTTAAATCTTTTGCCCAACTTTCTTCAAGTCCTATTACTTCATTAAAAATATCCTCTAAAAAGTCGTTTGTATAAATTTGAGTATTACTATGTTTTCTATTCTGCATAACCTTTATTTCTTCTATAATTTCCTTTTTAGGATTTAGAAGTAGATTAATCATAATACAGCTTGTAAGCGCTGTTACTCCTGATGAAATCATTGAAGTAACAAAATTACCTGTAAAAACAGAAATTATAGCCCCCACAGCTAATGATGGTATAAATGCTTTTATTCCTATATTTTTTATAACTCCAAAAGATAATATATTATTTAGTACAAATTTTTTCTTATTTATTATCTCATAATCAAATTTAAGCTTAACTGCCAAAGAATCTGAAGTTCTGCTAATCTCCTGTATATCTATATTCTCTTTAAAATGCTTAGCGCTTCCCCTTAGTAAGCCTATAAAATACTGAAACATTCCTCTACTTGAATTGTATGTAAATATACATTCATTTTTAGACACTAATTCTAAAGTAAATTTAGGTGGTTTTGCACCACTAATTTTTTTCATCACAACTGCATGTACATCATTCATTGCCTTTAAAAAACTGTATAAATTACTTCTCTTAAAAAATGCTGGATAATCATTAAAAAATGTAACTATATTATTTTCTCCAAGTATTAGCCAAAGGTTATCAGGTGTTATTTTTGCACCTTTTGCTATATTTTCTAAAACCTCTTTTATTTCTTTATCCTCTACATTTTCAAGAGGTGTAAAAACTCTATTCTTATCCCAACGAACTATTTCCATAGAGTTATTAACAATATCATCACCATAAAGTTTCCTACAAGTTTTTATCCATGTTGAAACAACAGTTCCTTTCATTCTAAACACTCCTTATCTATGATTTCTTTATATAATTTTTCTTTAAGTTCAATATATATATATTATAATATGTTTTCTACAAAATAAATGTAATTTTATCTTTATTTTATGGTTAATAAGTATATTAATATAAATATGGATTCTAAATTATAACATATATACTTATATATTTAATTTTCAACATACAGTATAATCTACTTTTTTAGTATACTATATATTGTGATGAAAATACATAATTTAATTTTTAGAAAATCAATTTTTATATAATTTTAATTTTGGCTAAAACTCCTATTTATTCCTGACATAATTTAAATTATTTATTCAGATATATAAAATATTAATATCTTATAAACAAAGGCCCCATAAAGGGGCTCTTGTCATAATAAAGTTAAATTTGATCATCATAATATGGAACATACGGTATATTTATCGCCCTATCTCCTATAGTAGGAGGATAAAATATTCTTTCTTTTCCTTCTATGCTCTCTCTTAGTTCTGCTATCTTACTAACTCCTACATATATATCAGATATTTTATACCAAGTTGCATAATCAACCTGACCTGTCTTAGGTAAATTAAATACCCCTTGAAATACTCTAACTGATTCAGCAGTCTTATCAGTATAGTTACCATCTACAATATTTTTAGGTATCAAAGGGTATGCTTTTGAAATTTCATTTAAATAAGTTTGTATAGTCTTTACTGGTATACCCTTAGAACCAATTGTTAACGTATATCCTGGATAAGATTTAGGTATTCCTTCAACCTTCTCCGCTTGAGTATATTCTATATCAGAACCATAAAAATTCTTTAATATTTCAAATGGTTGCTTTCCTTCATCTCCTAAGTATTTACTTCCCCATTGAGTAAGCCATCCAGGACATTTTACATTATTCCCATCGCAGTATTGAGTTAATAACGGCTGTTTCTTGCCAATTCTTCTCACATAGGTTGAAAATATATCATCTACAACCACACTTATATTATCGTATATGTTTCTTCCATAGTTAAATGCATGATCATATGCTGTTGAATTTGTTATATCAAAACTCTTCCCTTTACCTCTATACCATTCTGTATATATTCTATTTAAAGTGAATGAAATTATACAATTTACATTAGCTCTTATTGTATTTTCTGACCAGGTAGAATAAATTTCACAACTAGCTACATTCTTTATATAATCTTTAAATGGTACAGTATAATTTGGACCTGGTGCATTTGGTCCAGCTGCATGAACTACTACAAGTTCTGGAACCACAGGTTTAGGTAGCACTACAGTCCCTAATGGTGGTGGTGGTAGTGCCTTATCTGGATCTTCTGGAATCTTAGATGGATAATTTCCTACCTGTACATTAGGCGCAATATCTATTATTCCCGAATCAGTATCTCTAGTCTCCCCTTGATATTTCAAATTACATTGTTGAAGAGCTGTCCTATCTGGATATATTTGAACTCCTTTTATTAACAAAGGAAGATATCCAGGTCTATCTATCTGTAAATCTACCAAACTGTATGGCACATTACCAGGACTCTGAGAGTTTGCTATTGGAGGCGCTTCCAAATCTATAACCTCAGTAAGTCCTGAAGCATCTGTAAAAATATCCATTGTTTTAGCATTAGTACTATCCCCTGATGGCGTTACTGTTACTTTTGTCTTACTTACAGGATAATAATCATTTCCCTTAAAACATTGCACCTTTAAAAATCCTTTTGAAGCCATGTTTTAACTCCTTAATAAAATACTCCAATATAATAGTATGATTTTAACTAATATACTGTTCTTAAAAATCAATATATTTTTGATTTGGTATTCTTATAAACAAACCATTTTTATAATATTCTATACATCCTAATTCTAAACTCCTTGCAGCTGGTTCTTCTTGTAATGGTGAGGTTAAATTTAATATACTTCTTATATTTTCAAAAACTACCTCCATATCCAAAGCACCATATCCCCATCGTGGATTTGGATAAATATCCCCTGATCTCTTTTTTGTTCCCCTTATTAAATATGTTTTAATCTTTGTAGCATAAAGATTAGGATCATTCCTATCGATTATTCCCCATTGAAACAATAATGCACAGCAACCAGCAGTTATAGCTCCTGCAACACTTGCTCCTGATAAAACGCCTATCCCTCCCCCTGATTTAGCTACCAATGCTTGTATCCCTCCAGCTACTATATCTGGTTTTACTCTTCCATCTCTTGTATAACCTCTTCCCGATTCACCTACAATAGAATTATTATTTTGGTTATAATAACCAACTGTAATAACTTTGTCAGATGTTCCCGGAATAACCACTGTAGTATAAGAGTTAGCATTCAAAAATTTAGTATCAGATGCTAATATTTTTTCTTGATTTAACCATGCATCATACCTACCATTAACAATTAATTCACCAATGAGCTTAAATTGCCATATTCCATCACGCACATCAGTTGCTCTTATAGTTATTTTCTCATCACCAGTAACCTCTTCTGGCAAAAAAAATTTCACAGACATTTTTGTTCCCTCATATAGAAATTTTATATCTGTAGATTGATTTAATTTTGCAGGAATTTTATCTATTATTTCACCTGATGGGGATATTATAGATAATGCTATTTTGTCTGGCCTATTCGCCCAAATATCAAAGTATAATACCTTTTGCCCTACACCTGCTTTTAATTCTAATATTGCATAATCTCCTGTATTTTCTATAATACCTGTTGTATGATTATCAGAATCTGCTTGATTTCCTGCTGTAGTTACAACTACTGTACCCCTTATTCTACTTATCTTATCTATATACTTTTCTATTATTGTTGCACCTGTATGCGAACCCACATTAGTGCCTATAGGAATTAATATAACAATTGGCTTTTTAAGCTGTTGTCCCTTTTCAAATAGATATTTTATAGCAAGTAATACATCAATCGTATCATAAGCTACATTTCCTTTATTATAAGCCCCGAAATAATCTAAAACAAACTCACTAGCTGGCCATAACTTCACTATTACAAACTCAGAATCTGGAGCTGCTCCTACTAAACTTGGATTTCTTCCATTAGCCCCAGCTAAACTTGCCATACTAGTACCATGACCTATTTCATCTATTGATGGAACTATTTTATAAGGATCTCCTCCATTATCTTTTTCTAAAATAGCCCTATTTATATCTTCTTTACTATATTCAGTTCCGTATACAAAACCTTTAGGTTTTTTACTTCCTTGTATATTTTGATCCCATATATATTTGATTCTAGTACTTCCATCATCATCTATAAATTCCTTATTCAAATAGTCTATTCCTGTATCTAATATCCCTATCAAAACACCCTTTCCTGTAAGAGGTAAATATTCGTTTTTATGGAAATCTTTTGCTTGTACAGCTTCAACAGGTGCTAAATTAGCTAATGTATAGAGTCCACCTGGATCTGTATATACAATTTGACTTAAAGAATTTATTATTTCTGGAAACTTTGCTTTTGGCACCGATATAATAACATAATTTTCATCGAATATAAATCCAGTAATATCACTAATATTTCTAATCTTTTTTATTATCTCTCCTTCATATTCAACAACTATATTTATAAATTCTGGATTTATATAATTCTCACTAGCCAGCCTAAATTCTTCCTCTGTTAATTGATTCAAATTATTTTTGCCCCGCATAATCCTCCATTCAAGAAAATAGTATTATAAAAAATAAACTGGTTTTCTTATAAATATATTGTTTTTGTAATATTCTTCATACAACTCATCATCATAAATGTATTTTCTTAATTCATATTTTATAGGTTCAAATTCAATATCCTCTTTATATTTATTAACTCTACCTCTATCTTTATATATATTAGTGCTACCTAAATTTCTTATATTTGAAAATACACCATCCATATTTATTATCCCATATCCCCATTGTTGATTAGGATATACATCTCCTTCACGTTTAAACGTCCCTCTTATCAAATAAGTTTTCATTTTTGTAGAATACATATTAGGGTCATTTCCATAAATAATACCCCATTGATATAATAATGCACAACACCCAGCTACTACAGCACTTGCTACGCTCGAACCAGATACCACACTAGTTCTCCCAGTCGGATCAGCTACTAAAGCCTCAACCCCTCCAGCTGCTATATCTGGTTTTATACGTCCATCCCTCGTATATCCTTTTCCAGATTCGATAACATTAGAATTATTATTTTGATTATAAAATGCTACAGTAATAGCTTTTGAAGATGTTCCTGGTATTACGATGGTTGTATATGCACTTGAATTTAAAAATTTGGTATCTGAATCTAAAAGTTTTATTTGATTAAGCCATGCATCATATCTTCCGCTTACAATAAGCTCCCCTATAAGCTTAAACTTCCATATTCCCTCCTTAATATCTGTTGCCCTAATTGTTATTCTTTCGTCACCAGTAACTTCTTCTGGCAAATAGAAAGTTATTGACATCTTCGTACCTTCATATACAAATTTAACATCAACCGTTTGGTTTAACCTTGCTGATATTTTATCTACTATTTCTCCTGAAGGAGACGTTATCTCCAAGCCTACTTTATCTGGCTTTTTACACCAAATATCAAAATATATATTTTTTTGTCCCTTCCCAATTTTAAGCTCTATAATTTTAAAATCACCAGCTTTAGGTATTATTCCAGTAGTATGATTTTCTGCATCTCCTTGATTTCCAGTCATAGTAACAACAGTAATTCCCCTGCTTTTGCTTATGCTATCAATATATCTTTCTATGGGCGCCGTTCCATCATGAGCACCTATATTACTTCCTATTGGTATTAATATAACCATAGGTTTTCCGACTTCTTTTGCCTTTTCAAATAAATACTTTACCCCTAAAATTACATCAGTACTACTAAAACATGGATTTCCCTTTTCATAAACTCCAAAATACTCCCTATTAAATAGACTAGCCTCTGCTAATTTTACAATAACAAAATCACATCTTGGGGCAGCTCCCGTTAAATCAGGATTTTTTCCACCAGCTCCTACTAAACTAGCCATATGAGTTCCATGCCCTATAATATCCTTAGATGGGACTACTTCGTATGGATTTTTCCCATCCTTTTTAGCCTTCAATGCCTCATTTATATTATTCCTAGTATATTCTGTTCCAAATAAATAATTATTAGTCTTTTTATCTTCCTCTATAGTTTGATCCCAAATACTCTCTATTCTCGTATTTCCTTCTTCATTTAAAAATTCTTCATTTAAATAATCTATACCAGTATCTAATATTCCAACAAGCACTTCTTGTCCATCTAGAGTTAAGTATATATTATTATGAAATTTTGTAGCATATGAAGTCTCTACTGGTGATACTGTTCCTAGTGTATAAAGTCCTGCTGGAGTTGTAAATATAACCTCGTCTATATTTACAATCGCATCAGGAAATTTCTCTTTTTTCACTGAAATTATTGCAAATACATCATCAAAGATAAACCCTGTTATATCTTCACTTTTTCTCAAAGCCTCTACTAGTTCTCCTTGATACTCAACTATTAAATTTATATAATTAGGATTTATATAATTTTGTACCGCTTTGTTAAGTTCTTCTTCTGTAAATTCATTTTCAGAATATGCCTCCCTATAATTTATATCCTTAATTTGTGCCAATAACTCAGGTTTTTTTACTAAACTTTTTGTTATAAATTTCATATTAAGATACTTTAGCTCATCTTGTGATATAATAACACCCTCTATCAAAAATATTATTATAAATAATTTATTCAAATGTACCTAATTTAATTACAAAAAAACTCATATTTACTTAGCATTTATGCATTATAAACATGAGTTTTTAAATCATTTATTAAATTATAATTGAATTTCAACCTTATCTAATTTAGCTACAGGTTGTATTTTTTTTATTTCTACGGTCTCAGTCATTACGCTACCTCTATTACTTATAAGTAACACTTTTGTATTATCAAGTTTTTTTACTTGTCTTATAGCTCTTTTCCCATTATAGTCCAAAAGGCATATTGCATTATTTTCAACTTCTTTTATAGCATGGCAAAAAGCAATATCTCCAGCAGCTACTCTATAGCCACTCATATCATCATTTTCTACAACTAAATAAAAAACCTTATCTGATGCATGACCTTCTATTTTATTTGAATGAACCGGAAGTTGTCTAGATCCCTGCACTTTAGTTAAAGTATAATCATATATAGGTACATTTTTAAGTACTGATCCGAAAGCTTGATTCCACACTTCATTAACCTCAGTATCAGCTTTTTTACTAGCCTTACTTTGATTAGCTCTAGTTTCGTTAAATAATGCTTTCTCTCTATTTAAATCCTCATCAGTAACTACCATACTAACATCATTTAAATCTGTATTTAAGGTTTTACCTATACGTTCTATTAAAGATTCATTTAATATTCTTCTTCCAAGTTCAACTTCATTTATAAACTTTTCAGCTACTCCCAATTTTTTAGCTAATACTTTCTGAGACATTCCATTTTTTAATCTAGCCTCTTTAATCTTTTCCCCAACTCTACTCAATGTTCTTATCTTCCTTTCCCTTGTTTACTATACCATTCTCTCTCTTCCATAAGATGTTCTAATAAATTAGCAAAAGTCCACTGTTCTGATGTAGGAGTTACTACAGCAAGTATTGGTGCACCAGCTATAGCCTTTACTATTTTAATCATTTTATGAAGGTCTTCATCTGAAAAACTATTAAATAAAACTACTTTTTCTAGTGATAACATCCTACCTGCAGTTTCAAATTTAAATCCATTTATTATATCACTTATCTTCATTTCTACCATCAAAGGATTTATCACTTCAATTTTTATACCAGTTGATTGGAGTTCTTTGTTTTGCTCCTCAGTTAACCCATAAGTTAAAAGACATTTTTTATTCTCAAGCATATCCTCACCCCATTAATTAATAATTAAAAGATTTCTGGTTCTTCCATATCATCAGCATTTTCTACTGTTACTGATTCCATTATTTGATCTTCATAAGGTCTATCCATTCTATCTGTTTTTATATCAGCTATTCTTAATACAACTTCAATACCTTCTGTAACCTTACCAAAACCTGCATATTGCCCATCTAAGTGTGGAGTAGTTCCGGCCATTATAAAGAATTGACTTCCTGCTGAGTTTGGATTCATAGCTCTAGCCATTGATAATATACCTAAAGTATGCTTTAAATCATTTTTAAACCCATTTGAATTAAATTCTCCCTTTATACTATATCCTGGACCTCCCATACCTGATCCTTCTGGACATCCTCCTTGTATCATAAAGTTTTTTATAACCCTATGGAATATCAATCCATCATAAAAACCTTTTTTAATTAAGCTAACAAAGTTTTTAACTGTATTTGGAGCTATTTCAGGATATAACTCAGCCTTTATAATTTCACCTGTATTTAATTTTATAGTAACTATTGGATTCATATTTTAAATCTCCCTTCAAAATTATAAAATACCTAACGGTATTACTATATATTATGTTCCATATAATACACCAATAACCATACCTATCTATTATTTTTGGTCATATGTAGTAAAATCATAGATAAAAAATGTAAAGTATATCTTCTGGAATATTCTTTAATATAGATTATATATTATTTCTAGCCTTTATGGAATACAAAAAAACATATAGGACTTGATAATAAAAACACCTTACCAAATTCTATATGCCTACTTAATCATTATACTTTAAATATATCTATATGCTATACTAATGCAACAATTTCTAACAAAAAGCAGTTCCCCTAACGACTCTGCAAAAATCCCTTTGATTTGCTAAATTTTTAACGCATATTCTCCTAATAATAGTATCTCTACCTTCCTTATTTATTAAATCTGTGAACAAGCAATTTAAAAAAGTGGTTGAAACTTTTTCAATTCCGTCAAAATCTAACCATATCATTTCATCTGTATTCTCTTCTATATATTCTCTAAGAACTATAGCATCTTCTACCACAAAATCATCGCCTAAAAATCCCCTAACATTAATTTCCATTGTATCCACCTCTTTGATTTTATTGTTTAAATTTTCTGAAAATTCTTTTTATATTATTATAATAGCAATTTGATCATTTTTTGTCAACATTTTAACAAAGTTTTATAAAAAAAATCTTAACTTTTTACTGTTAAGATTCTTTTCGAATAAGTAAATTACACTACCAAATATAAAATTTAGACTCTCACTTATAAATTTATTAATTTATAACTTAATTCTACAACTTCAGATTTAGAATTATAAATTTCTATATTGCCTTTTTCCTTTTTTTCATTAAGTATATTATTCTCTTTAAGTCTTCTTTTTAACTCTTTTGCTGTACCAAGGCTTCCATCTATTATATTAACTTCATGGCCTACTATGCTTTGAATTTCATTCCTTACAAAAGGATAATGTGTACATCCTAAAACTATACTTGAAGTATTTTTATAATTATGCCCTTGTAATTTTTCACTTAAGAACTTCCTAAGCTCTTCCCCCTCCAAAACACCACTTTCAATAAACTCAACAAGTCCTGCACAAGGTAATGGTATTATGCTTTTCTTCTCTTTATATCTACTCATAAGCTTTGCAAACTTCTTCTCATTTAATGTCATAGGCGTAGCCATTATTAAAATATCACCATTTTTATTAAGCTCTATAGCTGGTTTTAATGCGGGCTCTATTCCTATTATAGGTATATCCGCATATCCTTTTCTTATATCTTCAACTGCTGCAGCTGTTGCTGTATTACAAGCAATCACTATTGCCTTTGCGCCCTTCTCTAATAAGAATTCTACGGCCTTAAAGCTAAGCTTTTTAACCTCATCCACTGTTTTAACTCCATAAGGTGCATTTTTAGAATCACCATAATATATGTAATTTTCGTGTGGTAAAAGCTCTATTGTTTTTTTCATCACACTTAATCCACCTACCCCTGAGTCAAAAAAACCAATTGGATTATTTCTACTTAAAATGCTTTTCATCTATATCACTCCATTAAATCCTCATAATTTACATATACTATTTTATACTTTTCATACATATAAATCTATTGTTTTTCTCAAAATACATATATATCTTAATAAAGTTAATGTTTTAAGATTATTTAAAGTTGTTAAAATTTCTATTTTACCAAATGATATCGTTTTAAATTTTCATTAATTCAAACTTTTTAATATTTTAAAAATAGGCTTTACTTTTATTGACAGAGATATATAATTATAATAAAATTTTATATATAACTTGACCGAATGATTCATCGAAATTTTTTAAAAACGTTCGATTAACTTTTCACTATACTATTTTATTTTGAAAGGAAGTGAAAAATTTATCTTAAATTACTGACCATGATTTATAGATAAATGAATTTTATGAATAAAAATCTAATCTACACGATTAAAAAGACGAATCATAACAAAGAGGACTTGCTAAATATACTAAAGGAACATCCTGAAATAAAATTCGTATCTTTAGTTGGTGTTGACCTATCTGGTAATGATACTGACGAGAAAATTCCAGTTAAAATTTTCATTGAAGATATTGAAGCATTTCTTCACGGAACAGCAGTACAAACTGATGGTTCTTCCGTTGTTTTACCTGGAATAGCTACCTTAAATAATGCCAAAATAGATATGATAGCAGATATAGAATGTAATTGGTTTGTAGACTATAATTATGACTTTATAGATCCATCTACTGAAAAACCTGTAGGAACTTTAAGAATTCCTTGTTTCTTAATACACGAAAATGTAGCAGTTGATTCAAGATATATCTTAAAATCTGCAGTATCAACTTTTAAAGAATCATTATTAAATATATTTAAAAATAACCCTAACACCTTAGTTCCTTTTGGCATTAGCTATGATGATATAGATGAAATCACTATAACTTCTGCTACCGAATTAGAGTTTTGGGTTCAAACACCTAATGATGTTGCTCATATCGAAGAACTTTCAACTTCTCAAGTGTTACAAGAACAATATTGGACTAGAACCAAAGGTATAGTTAGAACTGCCCTAGAAGAAAGCCTTCTTCTTATGGATGCTTATGGCTTTGAACCTGAAATGGGACATAAAGAAGTTGGAGGAGTTAAAGGTAAATTTGATTCTTCAGGTAATTTCAATCATATAATGGAACAGCTTGAAATAGATTGGAAATTTGATGGTGCTTCACAAGCAGCTGATAATGAATTATTTATAAGAAGCTTAGTCAAAGAAACTTTTAGAAAACATGGGTTAGAAGCAACATTTTTAGCAAAACCTATAGAGGGGGTTGCTGGAACTGGTGAACACACACATCTTGGAGTAAGCTTAAAACTTAAAAATGGTAAAAGAATCAATTTATTTACAGCTACTAAAAAGCACTTCTTAAGCTGTATTGGTTATGGTGCTATAATGGGACTTTTAAAAAATTATGAAGTTATAAATCCATTTGTATCATCAACTACAGATTCTCTTAAGAGATTAAAACCAGGTTTTGAAGCTCCTGTATGTATAGTTACTTCTCTTGGAGCAAGTCCAGAAGTTCCTTCAAGAAATAGAACTATATTAGCCGGTCTTATAAGAGACATTAATAATCCTTTAGCTACAAGATTTGAACTTAGAGCACCTAATCCATTCACAAACACTTATCTTTGCTTAGCTGTGTCATATTTAGCTATGCTTGATGGTATTTTGTATGCATTAGAAAACAATAAATCAGAGGATGAATTACTTGCTGAATTATCTAAAAAAGCTGGGGAGGATGCTAAATACCTTGAAAAAGATAGAGCTTATAGAAGTGAAGAAGATGTATTTGAACACTATACTGAAGAAGAACGAAAGAAATTCTTTGGAGTAGCTCCAGCTACTGTCTATGAAAATCTTCAAGCATTTGATAGATATCCTGAAAAACTTAAAACATTAAAGAGAAATAATGTATTTACTGATAAACTTATAAATAGTTTTAAAACTGCAGTTACTAAGAGATGGGCTACTGAAATAATAAGCAGAATAATTTCTAATTATATGGATGAAATTAGAAGTTATAAATGTCTTCACAATTCTGAAAAAGCTTTAGACTTAGATTTGACTAATTGGATTGCTATAAATGATTTAAGGCATATTATTATGAAAGATACCTATTCAACAAGAGGTTTATTTACACAAATAAAAGAAGCAATTAATGCTGAAAAATATGATAAGGCTTCAAAATTACAACTTGAGCTTGATGAAAGTATGCATATGCTTAGACATCTTTACTCAAACTATAAGAAAAACCTATTAGACATTTAATAAAAAATATATATAATTTTATACTGTACTATAATATTAAAAAATAGAAGTCATTGAAATGTCTTCTATTTTTTATTTATTGGTGAAAATTCTTTTATTTTTTACATTTTTTATAGAATACACCTATTCCTTATAGTATAATTAAACTATATATAAATTCGAGGTGTTTTATAATGAGGCTTGTACCAATTGAATGTGCAAGAGAAGGGTGTTACCTAGCTAAGACTATATTCGATGAAGATGGAAGAACTTTACTGCGTGAAGGAGTTAAACTCACAGCTAGTCTCCTTAAACGAATAAAAGATATTCATATATATTCATTATATATAGTGGATGAATATAGCGAGCATGAAATAGAGGATGTAATAAAACCAGAGCTTCGCCAAAAATCTATTAATTTAGTTAAATCAACCTTTTGCAATGCAGAAAAATTATATTTTAAGCAGGATAATTCATCACCTAAAAAAAGTTATTCCGCTTTAATCCGTGAAAAAGAAGAATACTTAACGTCTATTTATGATTTAGCAGAAGAATTACTTAATAATATTATGTCTAATAAAAACATAATGGTAAATCTTGTAGACATAAAAAGTATGGATAACTATACATATCAACACTGTACAAATGTAGCTATACTTTCTTTAGTACTTGGCATCGGTTTAAATCTTCCAAAACAAGATTTATTAGACTTATGCATTGGCGCTTTATTACATGATATAGGTAAAGTTTTCATAGATAAGTCTCTATTATCTAAGTCCGGACCTTTTACTGATGAAGAATACGAAACTATGAAAAAGCATCCTGAACTTGGATATAATCACTTAAAAAAAATTTCTAATTTAAGCACAAATTCTAGAATTATAGTCTTGCAACATCATGAACGAATTGATGGTACTGGTTATCCTGATGGTCGAGCAGATAATAGGATAAATAGACTTGCTAAAATTGTGTCTGTTGCCGATGTATACGACGCCCTAACATCGGACAGGCCTTATAAAAGAGCTTTGTCTCCAAATGAAGCTTTTGAATACATCCTTGGAAATGCGGATACTAGTTTTGATTATAATATAGTTAAGGCATTTGCTAATATAATAGTTCCTTATCCTAAAGGAACACTAGTTAAACTAAGTACAGGTGACATAGGTATAGTTGAAAAAACACCTTCAAATTATCCACTTCGCCCTACAGTTAAAATATTAAAAAGTGAAAAGCATTCCAGTATAGGTACTTTAGTCGATTTAGTAAAAGAGCTTTCAATCGTTATTTCATCTATTCAATATGAACTATAACTTAATATTTCTTAAATGAAATAATACTCATATTTAGCATGTACTTATGCTAAATATGGGTTTCTTAATATTTAGGTAAAACTCTATAAAACTACTCTTCTAATTATATAAAGCTATTCTATTTTGGCTCAAAATTTCAAACGAATAATTTTCAGCATGTGAAAATGGATTATTACTTATGATTTCTTCTGCTTCCATAAGATTATTTGCTTGAAAAATTATGGTGCCACCGTTTTTATTATACCTTCCCGCGCAAAGTAAGTATTTAGACATATTTATATCCCTGACTACGCCACTTATAGATTTACCTAATGCCTTCTCTCTTTTATTCAACTTATAATTAATCTTTACAAAAATACCATTACTTTTTTTCATTTTTATTCCCCCCAAAATATAACTCTCTCATATATATATTATGTCAACCTTAAAAATATTACTTAATTAATAATTCAAGTTTTAAATTTCACTTTCCGAACTTATGTTCTGAAATAAATATTAGCAAACATTTGTTCTGTTGTCAATAATTTTTACTAAAAAAAACACCAGTTTAAGCTAGAAATTTCTCTAACCCTAAACTAGTGCTTTTATTTAAAACTTAGTCCTTACTATGCTATTATTTGATTTAAGTATTAATCCCTTATTATATACAGCTATAACATCTCCAGAATATTTATAACTCTTATTTCCATTACTAATGTCTATAATTTCACTTTTATCTTTGTTATTTATAAAAACCTTACCTTGATTATCTATAAATATATCCTTTTTATTAACAGCTACTGGAAGATTAAGTGTTTTAAAATCATTTTTATTATCATTTATCTCTCCAAAAAATACTTTATTTATCTTAGTATCACTTCCTGCTCCAATAAATAGATTATCATTGGAATCAGTTCCAAGTATTTTTAGCGTTTTTTCATTTTGTATCTTTATTTCATTCTTTCTATTTAATACTCTTATTTTATTTCCTTCCTCTGTTATCAGATTTGTATTTGTAGTAGTTACAGCCATGTCTGATACCTGACTATTATTTTTAACTTTCTTCAATTGATTCATTACATTTGCATAATATATATCTGATCTTGACTTAGATTTATCTATTTTTATATATATACTATGTGTTAAATTAGAAAAAGCTATATCTCCTACAGTATCTTCTTTTGAATTTACAGGTATTTGTAATTTCTTCATATTAAAGTCCGAAAGTTCTCTTACCTCATTCT
Source organism: Clostridium cavendishii DSM 21758 (assembly GCF_900141845.1). Classification (GTDB taxonomy): domain Bacteria; phylum Bacillota; class Clostridia; order Clostridiales; family Clostridiaceae; genus Clostridium_AG; species Clostridium_AG cavendishii. The sequence goes on from NZ_FQZB01000013.1 coordinate 155,646, forward strand.
TCTTTGCATTATAAGCTATGGGTTCAAAATAACTTCTCCCATTTTGCACTAGCTTTTGCATTATTATCATACTATCATCACTTTCAAACCAATTATAATAAACTATCTCTCTATTTTTAACTGTTCTCTTAGTATCATCTTTTATAAGCTCATCTAAATCTATAGTTGTGTCCTTATTATCATTTAAGCTCTTAATCTTTAACTTGTTATCTAATTTATAAGACACATATTTACCATCATAACTCGCTGCTATATTCTCAGCTGAACTATCTATATCCACCTTTATTTCTTTGTCGTCTTCAACCTTCTTCTTATTTATATTTCCAACCTTTAGCTTCAAATCAGAAGTTAAATATATTTTATCTATATATAAGAATATTGCATTTTGAATCAGTATAGCTATTATTGTCCATCCAACAATCAATCTTATTTTTTTATTCATTCTTTCAACACCTTTTCATCAATCTATTCTTCTACATAGAAGGCTGTAGCAACACTTCTTTCACCATCCCAAGCATTTGGCGAATTTATTACTTCTCCTTCATAATACAAAGTACTTGAATAACCACCATCTAAACACCCTGCATTTACTGCTCCATACTCTAAAAATATCTTTTGTACATCATATAAGCTTGCACCTAATTTAGTTGCCTTTCTTCCATCTATAACCAAGAACAATACCGTTCCATCCCCGGTTTGCGCTACTGCTGTTCTAGGATTTAACCCTTCTTCCATTCTATTTGTTATTTGAGGTTTTCCATTTATGATTAAATTTGGCCTTCTAAAACACATAGCTTCCTTAACTTTCATACTTTTAAGTTCACCTAAGCTTTTATCTCCAACTATTAGGTGTCCATCTTCTGTGAATGCAACTACATTATATACAGTTTTCAAATCTTCTTGTTTAGGATAAATAACTTTCCCACCTGACACTACGAATCCCCCTGGTTCAGCCCCTGTTCCTGCAAAAGCTGTCCCATTTGAAGATTTGTCTACAAATGCTCCACCGTTTATAGCCGCTATAGCATTATGATCCTCTGCCATTTCACTTGTTTTCTGCCCTTTTTTATAAAGATACTTTGTCATAGCTACCTTTACCTTTGTTGGGTTACTTATCTTTACTAAAAATCCATCAAATCTATCTGTATGTATCTCTTGACACGATACATCATTACTACCTCTATTTTTTATACTAACCTTCTTAATATCTTGTACTTCTTCTTTACCTGAGCTTTCGGTTACGCCCAAAAATTTATCTATTTCTTGTTGGGAAAACATATCAGTTATTAAATATTTATGTCTTGTTGCAAGTACTGTGGATATTGCAGTCTTTCTTAAAGTATCATATGGTCCATATAAAATTAATATAGGTGATGTTATCCCTACAAATGCAATCATAAATACTAATCCTAATAAAAAAATTTTTATATTAAATCTGGTTTTTACTTTTCTTCCTCTTTTTCTTTTATTTTCCTTCATTATATCCTCCAAATTAATAAGGTTTTTTCTTGCCATTTTATATTATATCATAATTCAGAATTTCTAATCATTAACAATTTTAAAATTATAATTTACTAGCTATACTATGTATTTATGAGAAGAAATCGCATTTAATAACATATTATAAAAAAAGTAAGTGTCTTTTTAAATTTACACTTACTTTATAAATAATCATCTATTTTTACTTATAAAAAATACTCTAAGATAACTTAGTTATTATAAATAAATACAAAATACCAACTACTCCAAAAACACTAAATATTTGAAATACTATAAAATTACAATTTTCAGAATCAGATATGTATTTTCCCATTAAACTTCTATTCATAAAACCAAACGAATCATTAAACATATTTCGCTTTGATCGTGATAATTCATCTGATGGATTAGAAAGACAAAGAAACGCTAATATAAACTCTATAGCTGTAGCAACCATTAAAAATGTTGATAATTGTGCTAATGAGTTTTTAGTATATAAAAGATAAATTATAAGGATAGCCCCATTGAATAAACTTCCTATTATAAAAATTCTAAATAGCCATTTTAACTTTTTCATTTTATAACCCCACCCTTTAATTTTTATAATCCATAGTTTATCGTTTTTACCTTCTTTATTCAATAATTGTTATACAATTTATTCATAATTATCATTGAATTGTCGCTTAATCTTATTATAATATCATTTATTCTACAATCTAAATTCTTTTTCTATTTTTAAATTCTTATATTTTCTATAAGATCTTAATGAAGCTATTAAATAGTAAATTATAATACTAAAAAGAAGTAATAAAAATAAGTACCAGAAAATATGATTTTCGAACTTAACTACACCATATACTCCCCAAAATAATTCTAGAATTAAAATAGTCATTGTTATTGATAAGTTATTTTTATATAGCTTTATAAGTGAATCAGTATCTGTTATAGCTTCTGGTCTTTCATCTGTATATTCTTTTACCCTTTAAACTCTTTTTCTAACTTCAAATTTTTATATTTTCTGTTGTTTTTAAGTCTTATAGTTGTACCATAAACACCACAAAGTATAAGAAACAAAATTAAAGCTATAAAGAAATAATTATTATAATATTTTTCACTTAAAAACATATTTAATGTCCACACAGAAGTTACTATTAAAAAATTTGATATACACATAATATTTTTATTGTATTTTATTAAAGAATCATAATCATTAATAGTTTCTGGTTCTTCCTCACTACAACCCTTTTTCCACAAATGAAAGCTTATTCCGTGACCCCATTCAGATTTTCTTTTCCATACTAATTCCCAACCTATATTTTTATATAACTCTTCATAATCTATAATTCCTTGTTCAACATCTTTCACATCTATCATTCTTCTTTTTGCCGAATATACATTATTAGGAAAATCATTCAAATCTAAAAAGTATTTAACCTTTTCACCTTTACCCCTTTTAAAAATATGAAATCCTAAAAATTTTCTTCTTAACTTCAACCCTTCTTCTGCTTTTTTCTCAAGCCAAACTTCATAATTTTTGATATCTAATGTAGCTAATTTAAACCTTATTATTGACCCCATTTCACTCACTCCCTTCTCATTTAAACTAAGAAGTATTTAGAATTTGCAGTTAACTCATTTAATCTCTCAATCTCTTTTGCAAGTATCTCTTTTCCCAAGTCTGTTATTTTATAAATCTTTTTCCTATCCGTCTCTTCAACAACTTTCACTAAACTGTCACCCTCTAGCTTTGATAAAGTATTGTATATGGTTCCTGCCCCTAGTTTTATCCTCTTGTTTGTTATCTCTTCAACATAAAGTATTATTCCATAGCCGTGTCTTTTTTCTACAGTGGATAGGAGAATATAATACATAGTTTCTGACATTGGTAAGTACGATTTAATTAATTTACTTATATCCACTTTTTCACCTCCATATTTTTTGCAAATGTATTTTAGTCCAATATATTTCGTTCCAATGTATTTACTCTAAATATATTTCATCTCGATATATTTAATTGTAATATATTTCTATTAAATATACAATAGTAAAAAATAGGAATTAGAAAATATCTTTTCTAATTCCTATTTTAAACTACTATTTTAATTTTTAAGTTTACTCTTTAACTAAATCGAATACCTCTAAATCTAAATCTTCAACCTTGCTTAACTTTACATCTACTAATGCCTTAAATGTATCTAGTGCTGTAAGAACTCCTATATTTCTTTCTATGGCTGCTCTCCTTATATGAAATCCATCTCTTTTAGAATCATTTCCTTTAGTTGGAGTATTCACAACTAAGTCTACTTCCATATTTTTTATAGCATCTAATATATTCGGACTCTCTTCATCAATCTTTCTTACTTCCTTAGTTTCTATACCAGCGTCATTTAATAGCTTAGCTGTTCCAGAGGTTGCTATGAAGTTATAACCCAAGTTATCTAATCCTTTAGCTATACTTAAGAATTCTTGCTTATCATGCTTATTTATAGTTGCAAGTATTGTACCACCTGCTTTACCAGTGTACATATTTGCTCCTACGAAGCCTTTGTATAAAGCTTCTTCTAGCGTTCTTCCTACACCTAAAACTTCTCCTGTAGATTTCATTTCAGGTCCTAGAGACATCTCTACTCTTGGAAGCTTTTGAGTTGAGAACACTGGTACTTTTACTGATACTAATTCTGGCTCTTTATAAACTCCAGTTCCATAACCTAAATCTTTTAATTTTTCTCCAGTCATTACCCTAGTTGCTAAATCTACTATTGGAACCTTACTTACCTTTGATATATATGGTACTGTCCTTGAAGCTCTAGGATTTACTTCTATAACATATAACTTACCTTCAAACTCTATGAACTGAATGTTTATCATACCATGTATTCCTATTGCTAAAGCAAGCTTTCTTGTGTATTCATAAACATCTGTCTTTATCTTTTCACTTAAATGCTGACTTGGATACATAGTTATACTATCCCCAGAGTGAACCCCTGCTCTTTCAAGATGTTCCATTATTCCTGGTATTAGAATATCCTCACCGTCTGAGATTGCATCTACCTCTATTTCTCTTCCCATTAAATACTTATCTATAAGGATTGGATTTTTTGTATCTTTTTCAAAAGCATTCTTTAGGTAGAACACTAATTCTTCTTTATCATGTGTTATTTCCATACCTTGCCCACCTAATACATAAGAAGGTCTAACTAGTACTGGAAAACCTAAAATTTCAGCTTCTCTTAATCCTTCCTCAATGTTCCAAATCCCTTTTCCTTTTGGTCTAGCTATTCCAAGCTCCTCTAGTAAAGCATCAAATTTTTCTCTATCTTCTGCTAAATCTATTTGATCAGCTGTAGTTCCTAAAGTTTTCACATTTTTTTCTTTTAAGAATTCTGCAAGTTTTATAGATGTTTGCCCACCAAATTGAAGTATAACTCCATCTGGTTTTTCCTTATCTATTATATTTAATACATCCTCCTCTGTTAGAGGTTCAAAATATAATTTGTCTGATATATTAAAATCTGTACTTACTGTTTCTGGATTATTGTTTATTATTATAGTCTCTATTCCTAATCTTCTAAGTGCCATTACACAGTGTACTGAAGCATAATCAAATTCTATTCCTTGACCTATTCTTATTGGACCTGACCCTATTACTATTACCTTCTTATTGTTGGATACTGTAACTTCATCATACTTATCATAAGTTGAATAATAATATGGTGAAAGTGCTTCAAACTCTCCTCCACAAGTGTCAACCATTTTGAATACAGGTTTTATATTCCATATACTTCTTAGATTATAAACATCATTTGGTTTTACCCTAAGCATATCTGCTATAGCCTTATCTGAAAAACCTTTTTTCTTTAACTTTAAAAGCCACTCTTTATCTAAATCATCTATTTTACTTAGCTTTAACCTTTGCTCCTCATCTACTATCCATTTAAGTTTTTCTATAAAGAACATATCTATTCCTGTTATTTTGGCAACCTTGTCTAATCTATAATCTCTTCTTATCATTTCTGCCAAGGCAAATATTCTTTCATCATCTGGAGTAACTACTCTTTCTTTTAATTCTGACATTGAAAGATTTCTAAACTTTTTGTGTTCTAAAGAATATTTACTTATTTCTAAGGATCTTATCCCCTTTAAGAAAGCTGCTTCAAAGTTACTTCCTATAGCCATAACTTCTCCTGTAGCCATCATCTTTGTTCCAAGCGCCCTATCTGCTCCTTGAAATTTATCAAAAGGCCATTTTGGTATTTTAACTACCACATAGTCTAAGGAAGGCTCAAAACATGCATAAGTTTTTTGAGTTACTGCATTTTTTATTTCATCTAATCCATACCCTAAAGCTATCTTAGCTGCAACCTTTGCTATTGGGTATCCCGTTGCTTTAGATGCTAATGCTGAAGATCTTGAAACTCTTGGATTTATTTCTATAACTGCATATTCAAAAGATGTTGGATTTAATGCAAACTGTACATTACACCCGCCTTCAATTCCTACTGAATTTATTATATCTATAGATGCACTTCTAAGCATTTGGTATTCTTTATCTGAAAGAGTTTGGCTAGGTGCAACTACTATAGAATCTCCTGTATGAATACCAACTGGATCTATATTCTCCATATTACATACTGTAATACAATTGCCGTAAGAATCTCTCATTACTTCGTATTCTACTTCTTTCCAACCCTTAACGCTCTTTTCTAATAAAACTTGCCCTATTGTACTTAATTGAAGTCCTGACGCTAATATTTCCTCTAATTCTTCTTCATTATTTGCAATACCGCCACCAGTTCCACCTAATGTATAAGCAGGTCTAACTATAACTGGGAAGCCTATTTTTTTAGCAAAATCTCTTCCTGCTTGCATTTCAGTTATGATTTCACTCTCTATTACAGGTTGACCTGTTCTTTGCATCATGGCTCTAAATAATTCTCTATCTTCACCTTCTTTAATAGAAGCTATAGAGGTTCCTATTACTTTTACACCGTATTTATCTAATATACCTTTATCATGAAGTTCTACTGCAAGGTTAAGTCCTGTTTGTCCTCCCATACCTGCTAAAAGAGAATCTGGTCTTTCCTTTGCGATAACTTTTTCTACAAACTCAACAGTTAATGGTTCTAAGTAAACCTTATTTGCTATTTCTTTATCAGTCATTATAGTAGCAGGGTTAGAATTAACTAATATAACTTCTACTCCTTCTTCTTTAAGTGCCTGACAAGCTTGTGTTCCTGAATAATCAAACTCAGCTGCTTGGCCTATAATAATTGGGCCTGAACCTATAACTAAAACTTTTTTTATATCTTTATTTAATGGCATAACTTTCCCTCCTAAAGTGCATATTTCATGAATTCATCAAAAATGTAGTCGCTATCCTTTGGTCCTGGACACGCCTCTGGATGGAATTGTACTGAAAATATAGGTAATTCTTTATGTTTCATTCCTTCTATAGTTCCATCATTCATACTTACATGTGTTACTTCCATATTTCCCGGTAATATATCTACATAATATCCATGATTTTGAGAAGTTATATGGACTTTATTGTTTATCAAATCTTTAACTGGATGATTACAACCTCTATGCCCAAATTTAAGTTTTTTAGTTTTTCCCCCTAAACTTAATGCTAAAAGTTGGTGTCCTAAGCATATTCCTACTATAGGCTTCTTTCCTATTAATCCTTTTATATTTTCTATGCTTTCAGTTAAATCTTCTGGATCTCCTGGCCCATTTGATAAAAAGATTAAATCTGGATTTACACTTAAAACTGTTTCTGGTTTCACATCATATGGAAATACGCTAATCTTACAGCCTCTATTTTTAAAACTTCTAACTATATTACTCTTTATCCCAAAGTCTATTATAGCCACATGTTTCCATTTACCTGCTATTTGATAAACTTCTTTTGTAGATACAGTCTGCACAGCAGCTTTATTTGAGAATTTACTTATTCTTTCTTCAACTTCGTCTCTTGAAAATTCATCTAAAAGTATTAAACCTTTCATAGTTCCATTATTTCTTAAAACTTTCGTTAAAGCTCTTGTATCTATGCCTTCTAATCCCAATATCTTATTTTGTTTTAAATATGATGCTAATTCCATTTCACATCTAAAATTACTTGGCTTGTCAGCACATTCCCTAACTATAAATCCTTTTACCTTTGGTGAATTTGATTCTCCATCCTCAAGGTTTACACCATAATTTCCTATTAAAGGATAAGTCATAGTTACTATTTGTCCATAATATGATGGATCCGTTAAAACCTCTTGATATCCAGTCATTCCAGTATTAAAAACTACTTCGCCTACACATTCCTTTAAATAACCGAATGCCTTACCTTCAAATACCATTCCATTTTCTAATATAAGCTCTGCTTTCATTACGTAACCTCCCTATAATTTTTATAAAAAAAACACTTTTTCAAGGTTAATCCTATTGTATTAATATCTTATATATAAATTATTTAAATATATGTTTTTATAAATACCAAAATGAAATATTTACCTTTTTATATAAAACAAAAGGATAACAAAGAGATTAAATTTCTAGTCTAATCTCCCTATTATCCATATCATTAATAACGCTAGGAAACATAATTGATTTTAAAGCTATTTTATTTTTTGATGATTTTTTTGTATCAAAAAAAATGTATGCCATTTTACATACCCCTTTCTGGCCTCACAGGACCAATTTAAAGTGTATTTTTTTATTTAATTTGTATTTAAAATATATTCTAATTAACTTTACAGCATTTGTCAAGCACCTTATCTTAATGTAATTGTTATCTTTTTAAAAATTATATTAATATAATTTAATTAATATTTTACACTTAATTTAATTAAATTATTTATTTTGGCACACTAAAGAGCCAAAGATTATACTCTTTGGCTCTTTAGCATATTTCTACCTTACCCATAGAAATTTTCAGAACTTGTACATTTTAAAGGTGTACTACCTTTGTGCGTGTTGTCTTTTATTTTTGACTTTAATTTGTCCTATTGAAGTCCTTTATATTATTATCTATTAAGGCAAATTTGTCAATTCCAAGTTACTTATATTTAGCGATTTTAACTATTAAATCCTAAGTATATTTTTTATAGTATGCACCCTTTATTAATTAGTTTCATAAGTTAACTATATATAAATATTTTAGGAGAAGCCATATGGAATTTTTTTATCCTACTAATTTTGTAAGATTTTATAGCGACGGGAACAAAGATGAGGTAGGTGAATATGAAGTTTTAGTAGATGGTCCTTTTTTACCTATATTTGAATCACTTGAAGAGTACACCTTAAATAGAGGTTATGATGAAAGCTACTTAAATTATGATTTAGACTTTATGGAACTTACTGAAAATAGTGACTTCAGAGATGGCGAGGGTAATAAAAAGACCCAGAAATATTTACCAAATGCTCTTTCTGATTTTCCTAACAATCTAATGCAGACCTTCCCAATAAATTTAGCTGCAAGCTTTATTCCAAGTGGACAATTTGGTGGTCAGGGTGGATCACCTATGGGCCCCCCACCAGCTTATATTCCCGCAAAAAATGATACCAAAGTAAAATCATTTTCACCTTCTGGGGATTCTAACAATCCTAATATGAAATATGTTAGTGGTGGTTCTCTAAAACCTTGCCTTTATCGTTACACTTATATATGGCAAAATAATGGTCGTAGTTATTGGGCTTATTTAACACGAATAGATCCTCGATCCGTATCTGGTTGGAGATGGTTAGGCTTTAGGTGGGTATTTTTTGGTGTTGATACCAATAGAATTGATTCCTTTGTTTGCTATTAATCTTAAAAAAATAGAACATTTAGGTTAAAACTAAATGTTCTATTTTTCTTCCCCATCATAATATATATATCCACTAGTTTTATCAAAACATATATAGTTTTTACCATTATAAAAATCCGTATAATCCCATTCAATTTTTTTACTTCTTACCAAATCTAAATAATCGATTAAAATTAGACTTATAATAACTATTATAATTATGCTCCAAAATATATATTTAACCATATCTTCCTCACTAAAATATATGAAATTTAATCTTATAAATTGTAATATGATTTCTGAAAATTAAATTTAGTGTTGCCTTTATTCTATGTTTAACAAGTATCCTAAGATAGATTTAAAATTGTAACGTATATATATCTTTATTATTTGTAAAGGAAAAATATTTATTCTATTTTTAAATATATACTAATCTTAGGAGCAAATTATTATATATTAACTGTTTATATTACTATATAAATTGAATTATTTTACGATAAATATAAGTAGAAATACTTAATTTTACCTATATATTAAGCAATAATGATATCTTATTTAACATCTTAGGGGGATACATGTAATGAAAAGCATTGAGCAATTGGTTGAAAAAATAAAAGTTAATGATCAAATTATAAACACTAAAAATTCTGAATTGATAAATGAAAAAATTAAAGAAGTTAATAATATACTAAATCTATCATTTAAATATCTTACATTCTCTAATATTGCAAATTTTGAGATATCAAATTTTAATAGCAAATATGGCAATTTGATTTTCTTCCAAAATTTATGCAATCACGCTATACTTTTAGATACTTTAATAGATGTAAATAAAATATTTGATAATAATTCAACTGATTCGATTAACAAATATGAACTTTGGTTACTTTGGAATAAAGAGTTTTGTGTTACAAGATTAAAAGATATAACATCTATTAATACTGATAAGGAACCAATAACTAGACAAGTTATAGATTATGGAAAATGTGCATTTGCTGTTAATGATGGCAAATTAATCTGGAATATGAATAACATAACAAATAGTATTGAAGATAACCTAAAAGCTACCCTTGCCAATAAAGAAAATATACGCCACTCTATAGAACTTGAGCTAAATGCATCAACTATTAAAAATAAATCTCAATTCTAAAACTAATAATTGGTAGTCTCATTAATATGAAATAGAACTTTTAATACGATTTAAAAGCTCTATTTTTAATCTCTCTAAGGTTTAAATGCCTAAATAAAATAGTAAACGTTTATTCTATTATAAAAATGTCTGTTTGCTTTTAAAAATTTAAAAATATAATTTCATAGTTTTTATCTTTTAATCATAAACTATGTTTATTAAATTTTTCTTTACAATAAGTAAGAATCCAAATTTAAATTTGGGTATTCAAACTTACTCATTCAAATGAACATGAGAAGGAATTTTCATATATTATTGTGAGGAATTTTAACTTTATTATATCTTTAATAAAATATATATTTAAATATTAGGGAGACTTAGTTAATGAAAAATATTAAACAATTAATTGAAAAAATAAAGGTTAATGAACAAGTTATAGGTATTAAAACTTCTGAACTACTGAATATAAAGATAAAAGAAGTTAATGACATATTAGACATAGCATTTAAATATCTTACATTTGATAAAATTGAAAATTTGGAACTAACACACTTTAACGCTGAGTATGGTAATCTGCTCTTTTTTCAAAATTTATGCCAACATGCCATACTTTTAGATAATTTAATAGATGTAAATAGGGTCTTAACACCTAATTCAATTGATAAATATGAATTGTGGCTTCTTTGGAATAAAGAATTCTGTGTTATACGCTTAAAATCAATTCCATTTAATACCGCCAATAAGAGTATAGAAATTAGGGAAGTTATAGACTATGGAGATTGTGCATTTAAAGTACATAATGGAACGTTCATTTGGAATATGGATAATATAATAAATAACATTGAAGATAATTTAAAAACTACACTAGCTTCTAAAGAAAATATACGACAATTTATTGAACTTGAACTAAATAAAATTAAAGATTAGGTGAAAACTCACTTTTTATAAATATGTAATTAATACCAAAGTGTATCCTTTGTATTAATTACATATTTTTCATTACTTTTTTGATATAAAATTATTATCTTTAATATAAAATCTCCAAGGAAAATATCGAGCTTCTTCCGCATAGTCTATACCTATTCTGGTAGTTTCTACTATATCAAAATCACAAAATTTTTCATTATAACTTTTTTGTGACTCTTCTACATACAGACTATCACTTATAATTAAGTCCTCCCAATTATTTTGCTTATTTATATTAAATGCAATACAAAGCTTACCTGGTCCATTAGCTAAATTCTTTTTTTGAGCCTTAGTAATATTCTCATAGCTATCCTTAAATCTATTCTCACTTATAATATTTAGTCCTTCTAAAGGTTCTATAGCTCTTATCAACACCCCTTCTGGACTACCTTTTTCTTTTGTTATTATGTTAAAACAATAATACATCCCATATATAGAATAGACATAAGCTATTCCAGGTTCTCCATATAAGGGCTCAACTTTAGGTGTTTTTTTTAACCCATAAGCATGGCAAGCTTTATCAATAGGTCCTATGTATGCCTCTGTTTCCACAATCCTTCCTTTTATTATTTTACCATCAAACTCTCTGACTAATATCTTACCTAACAATTCCTTAGCAACAACTAAAGTATCTCTACTAAAAAACTCTCTTGAAACTTTCATTCTTAACTCCTTAAAATTAAAATTTTAATCTGTATGAATAACTATATAGATTGCTATGTAAATTAAAGTATAATTTTTACAGTAAATATATAGTTATTCAACTATAATCCAAAATTTAGTTAATTTATAATTATATTAATATCTTTTACTAAAGAAATTTCTTAATTATATATTTGTACCTACCTTATATTTTAATAATAATCTAAAAGTTTACTCAAAAATTAACATCAAATAAATTATATCAATAATCGCAACAAGACTTTAACCATGAAAGGAGGAGATAACTTATTCAATATTTATTATACCTTATCTTAAACTTCATTAAACGCTATTAGCTTTAAGAAGTTTATATCAATTTAATATCATTATTCCTTGCAACATCTAGGTAATTGACTAAAGTAAAATCTTTATTCTTAAAATTACACAAATAAATATATTGGAGGGTCTATGTGATATGAAAAAGAAAATATCAATGTTTATAGTTATTATTTTTGTTTCTATTAGTATTTTTACCCCATTTAAGAATGTTCAAGCTTCACCACAGCCTGTTTCTGCGATATTTGGCGGTGGTCCATTTTATGAAAAAGGCCAATCTGTAATGAATGATTTAAAATCTTCTGGTTTTAATACTGTTATGATTTGGTCAATACATGTTAGTGCTACAGGTGATTTAAATATAAATGATCATGAAATCTGTAAAAATGGTTCCTATGTAGGAAGTGATGCTTGGAAAGCTCAATGGGCAACATTAAAGCAAGCACCTACATCAATAAATCGTATAGAAGTTAGCATAGGTGCTTGGGGAACTCCCGATTTTGAGAATATAAGAAACTTAATTAATTCCCAAGGTACTGGCCCAAACACTAATCTATACAAAAACTTCAAAGCACTTCTAGAAGCAACTGGCGCAGATGCTGTAGATTACGATGATGAAAGTTGTTATGATGTTGACTCAGCAGTTAAATTTGGACAAATGTGTACTAATATGGGATATAAAAATGTAACTCTTTGCCCATATACTAACGTTAACTTTTGGTCTAATGTAAAAAACAAATTGGGTGATACTGTAGACCGTGTATATTTACAATGCTATGCTGGTGGATCTTCAAATAATCCAGCATCTTGGCAATCAGCTTTAGGAATGAAAGTTATCCCTGGACTATGGTGTAGAGACGAATCTGCAAACTCAGTAAAAAATATACTATCCGATTGGAATAAATCTTCTGGTATAGCTGGTGGATTTATGTGGCTTTATGATGATATGTTAAATAATAAGCTATCAACAGCTAGCTATGCTAATGCAATAAATTCAGTTTTTACTCAAACTCCGCCTTATTCATCTGATAATTTGGCTTTAAATAAATCTGTAACAGCCAATCAATATGTAAATGGTGAGAATCCATCTCTAGCTGTAGATGGTTCAACAACTGATAATAGTAAATGGTGTTCTACTGTATCTGGACCAAAATGGCTTAAAATAGATTTAGGTAAAAATTATGATATAAGCAGATGGGTTGTAAAACACGCAGGTGCTGGATCAGAATCTTCAGCTTGGAATACAAAAGATTTTAAATTACAAAAAAGCTCTGATGGTATAAATTGGACAGATGTAGATACTGTAGTAGGTAATAATTCAGACATTACTGATAGAAAGGTTCCTACTTTTAATTCAAGGTATTTAAGACTTTATATAACTACCCCTACTAATACAAATGATTCTGCTGCAAGAATATATGAATTCGAAGTTTATGGTAAATAGTTAGTAATCTTATAAATGTATCGAATAAAACCTCCTTCTATTTGTAAAACTATAATTATAAAAGAGGGAGGTTTATTTTTATGATAAATTTCTTATTAGAATTTTTATTTTGGTTTCCAGTTACTATGAGTCTAGGTTGGATTAGTTCATCAATCTTCTTTTACTTTCGTAGGGAAAGAAAATCTAAAGATAGGGGTCTTCCAACTCTTCCTAGCTTCCCTTTAGTTTCTATAGTCATACCTTGTTATAATGAAGAGCAAGTTATAGAAGGAACTATTCACGAACTATCAAATATAAACTATCCAAACTATGAAATAATAGCAATTAATGATGGTAGTTCTGACAAAACCTCTGAAATATTAAAAAGGCTTCAATTACAGTATTCTAACTTAAGATTCATCGACCAAAAAGCTAATAGGGGAAAAGCTAACGCACTCTATCTATCAGCCTTAGCTTCAAAAGCTGAATATCTCTTATGTGTTGATGCTGATGCTCATTTAGAAAATAATGCTTTGATTTATATAATGAACCATTTTCTAGCACCTCGTAATGGTGAAAGAGTAGGCGCCGTTACAGGAAACCCCAAAGTCTTAAATTCTAATACTCTCCTTGCTAGGGTCCAACTTGTAGAATACTCTAGTATTATAGGACTCATTAAAAGAAGTCAACGTATTTTAGGCAAAATTATGACTGTATCAGGAGTACTAGTTGCCTATAGAAAAAGAGCTCTTTTAGAATGTGGATTTTGGGATAGGGATATAATAACAGAAGATATAGCAGTTACCTGGAAATTACAGAGAAGTAAATGGGATGTTCGCTATGAAACTAATGCTATCTGCTATATGTATGTTCCTGAAACATTTAAGGGGTTATGGAAACAAAGAGTTCGTTGGTCTCAAGGAGGTCTTGAGACACTAAAGAGAAACTTAGGTATGCTTAAAAATTGGTCAGATAGACGTTTTTTTTTAATCATGGTTTCTGAATGCATTAGCGTATTATGGGTTTATGTATTAGCATTTTTAATAATATATTTCTTATTTATAAGTCCTACGGTCTCTATACGTTTTATATTTGATTTTTCATTTTTAACCATCCTCTGTCTTTTTCAGTTTTTTATAGCCGTATTAATGGATAAAAAGTATAATAAAATGCCACTTAAAAATTTTATATGGGCGGCTTGGTATCCTCTTTTATATTGGTTTTTAAATGCTCTTTACATAATCTTTGCTATGCCCAAAGCCTTAATGAGTAAAAAAGGAAGCTATGCTACTTGGACTAGTCCTGACAGAGGCGATGATGTTAATGAAGAAGATTAGATTTATAACCTCATTATTAATGACAATAGTAGCCTGGATATTTATCCTCGGCAATAGTATATTTGCTATTAAAAGTTTTTCTAATTCGTTAAAAGGATCGGGGCCTACTTATTCTACAACATATCTTAAAATATCATTAGTTATAGCTATGCTATGGTCTCTATTAAATACTTTTTGGATAAAATATAATAAAAAATACTTTGGCAGCTTAAATAGGCGAAGCTTTAAAGCCCCCGTTTCAGCCGAAGAATTATCTAAGTATTTTGAAATAGATATAGCTAAAATAGAAAGCCTTCAAGATAATCAATATACCTTTTTAGAAGATACCTTAATAAATTATTCTACTCTAGACAAGAAGGTAGAGAAAGGTCATTAAGTTTTTTATTTCATCTCTACACTCCGAGTTATTAAAACTTAATGACCTTCCTCCATAAACTACAAGGATATTTTTATATATTCTTTATTTATTTTTATTAATATAAACTTATTCCACCTAACCCATTTTGTTTAATCTTATTAGAAAGCTTATTTAATCCATTGCTTGTATTCATAAAACAGCTAATATTATTAGCTGTATAAAAATAGTCTATATTATCTGACTGTATTTTAACTCCTAATTGTATTGCTTTGATTATAGCCTCATTTAAGGAAAGCTCACTAATATTATTACTTTGGTTAAATATACTATCTGTATTATAACTAATCATTATTTTTTGTTTTTCTTTAGTAGTGCAAATATTATTCACAATTTTAATTAAACTATCCACAGAATTACTAAAATTATTTTTATTATTGTTTATAACTTTAAAGTTAAAAAGAAAACAGTTATTTAAAATATTAAAGAAATTAATAAATGAAAAATTTGTCATTTGAGTATCAAAAATTTTTATATTTATTGTTAACTCTAGTTTTTTTCTATACCTTTTAAACATATTGCTTAAGTCTACTATATAATTTAAATCAGCATTAGTATTACAATTAATATTTATCCCATCATAACCATTTACAATAACACTTAAATCTTGATTCCTAACCTCTTCCAAATCTATATCCTTAAATAATAGTTGACTCTTATACTTCTTTTTATAATTTTCTATTTTAGTTACACCTATGATATTTAGCTTGTTACTTTCAACAAAATCTTCCTCATCATATCCTAGTATTCCTTGCCATATTATATTTTTTAAATCTATTTCTTCAAAAAGTTGGCCAATATATGCGCTTATATTATTAAGTATAATATCATTACTTCTATTTCCATAAACAGCTATACTAGGTATAATATATTCACTTTCTCTATTATCATATATTCTGCTTGGATATACAGTAAAGCCACCTAAAAATCCATTTTTACTTAATACATCTGTTAATACACTACTTATACTATTCCCATCCTTATTTGCTAAATATGCTCCATAAGGATAAGCATATTGAGTTATGTCTTTTTTATATTTTAAATACTTATTTGTAGCTCCTCTAAATTGTTCACAATCCCTATTAACATAATTAGAATATTGTTCTAATGTCCATGAACTCCCACTACCATCACCTATTATTATACATGGCACTAAACCATCTAAATTATCTCCATTTAAAAAACTAGTTTTGAGAATTATATTATTATCACCATTATTTATTGCATATACTCTAAAAGAACTATTACCTATGTTTAAAGTTTCAAATTCAATATTATATTTTTTCCCCTGCTCAAAATAAAATTCTTTATTAAAGTTTATTGTTACAAATTCCATTTCTGGCCACTGAATATTGCCTGGATAAGATATAGCGTTAAAGTCTCCACTATATACTTCTTCTTGATTTATACTTACTCTAATTTGTGCATTATATCCTGTTGATACAGGATAAGCAAGACATGCCCATAAACGTAAAAGCACTCCATCAAAACTTTTAGGTGTTATAAATTGTATACTTGATTTTATTAAATTATTTGTATTTATATCAGTTCCTATTATAGGAAATGCCTTAGCACTTTCAACTATTGTCCTGTCAAAATAAGGAACACTGTCACCTTTCAAATATAAATTTAATCCATTATCAAAATATGCAGGAAGTTCTAAAACAGGTACGGAAATTATATTATTCCCCTGCTTTGCTAAATCAAAATTTTTAAGATTATAGCTATGACTTATAATTTCACAAAAACCACTACCTAGTATTCCATTTAATTCATCCCAACTTAAATAACCTTCCTCAGGTACTCCACTTTTTTCTCTTGACGCTATAATTGATATACCAAAAAACAACTTATTTTCAATAAGCCAAACTATTGCTGGCATTATGCTTTTCAATCCACCCTCAAATCTTATCATACATATATCTTGCTTTAAAAAATTATTATTTTTATACCAATTATAAAATTCCTTAGGAAATACCAATCTATATCCTAGGTTAATAATATACTTTATCTGTGCTTTAAAATCCTCTATATAAGTAATATAATTACTAACCTTTGATTTATCCTCAGTTATTCCCTGATAACAAAGGGCTATATTATATAATTTTTTCATTTTTGTTTTACCATTAAAATTATTCCTATTTATACTTTATGTATATAAAATCTATTTGCCACCAAAACCTTGTAAATTAATAATTCACACACATGTTGAACAAGTTATCCACATTGTCCACATATTTTATCCACAGAAATTAAAAAACCTGTTGAAATTTTTGTTGAAATTTAATATTTTATAGTCTTTAAAGGTATAATATGCGCATTTTTATTCACCTAAAGGTGGCTTATTTACTTTATTTATTTAGATTCATTTCTACTTTTTTATTATTTCTATTTATTAAATATAAACTAAAAAAATTTATCCACATATATGATAAATTTTTATTTGAATATTTAAAATCCAAAATATAACAACCATATATTATTCCTTAATATGGTATAATAATATAAAAAGAACATCAACATTAAGTTGATGTTCTAATAATATCTTTTTGACTTATCTATCATTTATTAAATCTATAGCTCCTAAAACTACATGTGCTAATCCAAAGCCCAAAACGGCAGTTCCTATCATTGGAGCTATCTCTTTTTTAGGTAATCCGTGTTTTTTTAGATCTCTGGCTCTAACAGTAGCTGCTCCTATAGTTACTGCTGACCCTACTATGGTTGGAATAAGTCCTTCTCTTATTTTCATAATAACAACACCTTCCCTTATGATTTATTCTTTATTAGTGTTGCCATTATTTATAATAATATATAATCACTTATTATGAACTTTTTTTAAATTTAATTTTTTTATGCTCTAAATACAACCTTTTCTTTTGAGAACATATATCTAGATATCATTACAGCTATGAACATATATACAAGATGCCATCCCGCAACTATTAATAAATGTTTCATATCATAAATACCAACAGCAGCTTCCTTCATTACACTTATAGCATTAGCTACTGGTATATTAAAATATATGAACTTTATAGTCTTTGCATCCATCATATATGGTACATAAGATAAAAGCATTACTGGGAAAAATACTGCCATCATTAATGAACCAGCTTCTTTTATGGATTTTGCATATATACTAACAGCCATTTCTAATGCACATACTGCTATAAGTAGGAACAATGAGAATATCCCCATAACAGCTAATGAACCACCTGTTAATGTTAATTTTCCACCTTTAATTATAACCATCATGGATATAGCTATTGCTCCTAATGATACTGCTAAATTTAAAAATGCTATAGTTGCTAAAGCTGCAAGCTTCCCCCAAAGTATAGAGGTTCTATTAACAGCCGTTGATAATAATGGTTCTAACGTACCTCTTTCCTTTTCTCCTGCACCTAAATCTGGAGCCATTCCCATTGTAGGAGATATCATTAAAATTATAAGTAATGTTGGTAAAAGACCAGTTATTACTGTTCCTATATTATTTGTATCCTTCTTATTTGCTGTATTAACTTTTTCCACTTCAAATGGATTAAGTACAGTGTTACTAATACCCCTTTTCTCCATTCTAGTATTAACTATGTTTTTATAATATACATCTAAAACTTCTTTTATTTTTTGAGATCCCATCATGGATTTATTGGATTCATCATCTACTATCATCTTTATTCCAGCTTGTTTTTCATTTTCAATATTTTTATCAAAGTCCTCTGGTATTTCTAATATTAATCCAATAGAACCTTTTTTTATCTTTTCGTCTAAATCGTCACCTTTAACTAATTTTATACTTTTATCTGCTTCTAAAACCTTTGTTATAGATGAATTTCCATTATCCCTAATACCTATGGAAAACTCTTTACTAACACTATCCATAGTATCCTTCATAGCAAAATTCATTATACCAAACATTAATGGATATAATATTATTGGTAAAAATATTGTAAAAAACAAAGTCTTTTTATCTCTAAATATATCTTTAACTTCTTTTTTATAAATAGTAAGAAAATTATTCATGCCCAGCACCTCCTATAAGCTTTACAAATACTTCTTCTAAATCCTCATTGTTGTATTTGCTCTTTAACTCAGATATAGTGCCTTCCTCTATTAGTTTTCCTTTATTTATTATGACAACTCTATCACAAAGTTTTTCTACTTCTCTCATAGAATGACTTGAAAAAAGTATCGTTCTTCCTTTTTCTTTACAATTTAAAATAAATTCATGAACTGATCTAGCAGCTGTTACATCTAATCCAGTAGTCGGTTCATCAAAGAGCATTATAGATGGTGAATGTACTATTGATCTTGCTATCGATACCTTTTGCTTCATACCTCTAGAAAATTTAGCTACTCTATTATCAATAAAATCTTCCATTCCAAGTTCCTTTGATAGTTCATTAATTGTATTGTTTGAAGTTTGTTCATCTATTCCATAAAGATCAGCAAAATATTTCATATTTTCTCTAGCTGTAAGTCTATCATAAAGTCCTACATCTCCACCAAATAAAATACCTATATTTTTTCTTACTTCTGTAGGTTCTTTATTTACATCAAATCCATTAACAATTGCAGTTCCTTCTGTTGGCTGCATCATTGTTGAAATCATTCTTAATGTTGTAGTTTTTCCTGCACCATTTTCTCCCAATAGCCCAACAATTTCACCCGTATTTACTTTGAATGAAATATTATCTACAGCTTTAGTGTTCTTAAAGGTTTTTGTAAGCCCATTAACTTCTAGCATGTAATCGCCCCGCTTTCTTTATTTCCTATTTATAATATCATATATGTTTACTAAAGAATATTACTTTAAGTAATTTTTACAATTACTTAAGTCACTCTTATTCAATATTTTCCAGTGTATTTTTTTTTAAAATACACATAATACATAATGTAAGAGGTAATATTCTAGAACTTACTCTTTGTTAAATGAAAAGTTTACCCTTAGCTATCAAAACTTATCATTTAACCTCATTAGTTTAACAAATTAAAAGTGCCCCCGTGAGCTATGGCTATTTTAATTTGTTAAACTTAACCATCAACTATAACAATCAAATTATCCATATATAATGCTTTTAAGCACTATTTGTCTCACCCCTCATAAATATATAACCCCTCTGATAAAAGCAGAGGGGTTTGTTTAATTGAAACATGATTTTTTCTATTTATAATTTCCTATTCTTATTTTTTCTGCATTCAAAAATATAGTTATATTATTCGATATTTCCCTTTGATTTATTACTTTAGTATACAAATTCTCTATATAGCTTTGAACATAATAAGTATCATTTATTTGTGTTTCTTTGTCCAATGTTATGGCTGTATAAAATGGCAGTCTAAACTCACATGCTCTTATAAGTTGTTCCTCATTATCCACTGTATAAAATATTTTTTCATCTACTTCTCCCTGTATCATTAGTTTAAAACCAGTCATTATTTCTCCCTCTAAATTTTCTATAGGTGTATTCTTTATCATAGGAGTGTGTATTAATTGCTTTTTTTGTATAGAGCACCCCACTATTATAGAGTTTATTTTTCTTATATCCAAACTATCTTCTGGTAATGTTAGGCTATCTACCATATTTATTTCTTTCCAATTTACATCCTTATAATTCATCAAATTAATATTATTATTCAAACAAGTTATTTCATAATTTGAATTGTCATCTTTATTCAAAAACATATTACCCCGCCCCCCTAAAAATATGTTTTCTTATTAACTTTAAAAAAGATGCTTATATTTTCAAACATATTCCTTTTATCTAAAACATTTACATGTAAATCTTCAATACATGAGTCTATTATAAAACTATCTGTGAATTTACAATTGTCATTTATAGATATATAAATAGAATATGGCACTCCATATTGAACCGAAATTAAGTTATCTTCATTATTAAATTCATTATATATAATATCTTGATTTAAAATTAAATCTATTAATAATTTCTTTTCTTTGAATATATTCCCTCCACTACTCACTGGTGGTTTTATCGGTACCAATACTACCCTTTGATTTCTAACTATAATGTTTGATGTTATATTAATTACTTTCCCTATATCAGGTTTATTTTTTGGTATCGTATACTTTTCTTTGATATTAATATTAGTCCATTCTTTATCTTGTGGTCCTAAAAAAGTTGTTATATCATTTGTGTTTTTAGAACTTGGAATATCCATTTCATAGTCACTATCCTCTTCTATCTCTTTATCATAATCATTAATACTAAGCCTTGATGCCACTAAAAATAAATTTGTACAAGCTGATATTTTTCTCGGATAAATTTCTGATACCATAAAACTTTCAACATATGGTATTATGCTGAAATTATCCTCCAACTTAACTTGATTATTTAACATTATATATGTTGAAAAATATTCCCCATAATTAAAATTATAAACTTCATGTCTTAATTCCATAGAAATGTACTGGATAGACAAATTTAAAGCTCCTTCTATAATTATCTTTTTTCCTGTAGATTTGACACCTTCTAAATTTGTAACAATATCATCTCCTGGTGTAGAAATTATTTTTTTTCTTAAAATATCTACGGATAGATTTATACTTTGTATTGCTCCAATATCAGGTTTTTGAGCCTGAACTTTAGCATCTACTAAAATTACCTTCTCTTTGAAAAAATTAGAATTAGGTAATGACATTGATTTATTAATATAATTAACAGCTTGTTTATCTGCAACACCATAAATATCAAAATAGTTGCTTCCTTTACATAAAGAAGTATTCTTATTGAATACCATTTTAACCCTCCATTTTTATAAAAATAAGTTATTACTCCTTAGTATAATATTCCTTATTTTTAGCATTAATGAGAAAACACCCTGAAATTTTTTATTTCAAGGTGTTTTTATTATCTTATTTGGCCATTTCCATATATAATATATTTTATTGTTGTTAATTCCTTCAATCCCATAGGTCCCCTAGCATGTAACTTTTGAGTACTTATACCTATTTCAGCACCAAATCCAAATTCAAAACCATCCGTGAATCTTGTAGATGCATTAATATAAACAGCAGCAGCATCTACTTTTTGCAGAAATTCTTGAGATGCCTTATAACTTTCTGTAACTATGGCCTCTGAATGCTTTGTACCATATTCATTAATATGGTTTATAGCCTCATCAATATCATTCACTATTTTTACTGATAAAATATAATCTAAAAACTCAGTTCTAAAATCTTCATCAGTTGCAAGTATAATATCATTTACTATTGCTTTTGTAGCTCTACAGCCTCTTATTTCCACCCCATTAGATTTAAGTGCTTCTATAGCCAGTGGCAAGAATTCTATTGCTATATCCTTATGAACAAGTAAATTTTCAGCTGCATTACAAACTGATGGCCTTGAAACTTTTGCATTTACTATTATATTTTTTGCCATCTCTATATCACAATCTTTATCTACGTATATGTGACAATTACCTGTTCCGGTTTCTATAACAGGTACTGTAGCATTTTTAACTACTGCTTTTATAAGTCCTGCTCCCCCTCTTGGTATTAAAACATCCAAATATTCATTAAGCTTCATAAATTGGGTTGCTACTTCCCTACTAGTATCTTCTATTAATTGCACAGAATCTATAGGTATATTAGTTTCTTTTAAACTCTCTCTAATAATATCTATTATTACCTTATTAGAATTTATAGCTTCACTCCCACCCCTTAATATTACTGTATTTCCTGCTTTTAAACATAAAGAAGCTGCATCTACAGTAACATTTGGTCTTGCTTCATATATTATTCCTATTACACCTAAAGGTACTCTTTTTTGTCCTATTTGAAGTCCATTTGGTCTTTGCCACATAGAAACAACTTCTCCTACAGGATCTTGCAGTTCTATTATTTGAAACACTCCCTCAGCCATAGCTTTAATTCTATCTTTATTTAAAGCTAACCTATCAATCATGACTTCCGAAATCCCTTTGCTTTTTGCATTTTGTAAATCTATTTTATTTGCAGCTAGAATTTCTTCATCTCTTTTTATTAAATTTTCCCCTATTTTCTTTAGCCCCTGATTCTTATCTTGTGCTGACATATTACTTAAAATGTACGATGCCTTTTTAGCTTTCTGCCCTTTCATAATTAATTCATCCATCTTTAAACCCTCCCCAATATTAATTAGCTCTAAATAAAGTTCCTATTTCTTCACCATCTAAAATACCCAGAAGAACTTTAGGTTCTTTACCATTGGTAAGTATCATATTAACCCCACTAGAATTAGCTATCTTAGCCGCTGATAATTTGGTAACCATTCCTCCTGTCCCCATATCTGTTCCAGCACCACCAGCGCATGCTTCTATCTCATTAGTTATTTCTACTATTTCCTTAATAAGTTTACTATCACTATTTTTTCGTGGATCACAATCATAAAATCCATCAATATCAGATAATATAACTAATAAATCAGCCTTTGTAAGTTTTGACACTATTGCTGAAAGTGTATCATTATCCCCAAAGTTACACATGTTTTCTATTTCATCTATAGAAACTGTATCATTCTCATTAACTATTGGTATTATCCCCATTTCTAATAATGTCTCAAATGTATTACATACATTATTCCTCATATGTTCATCTTCAACCACATTTCTAGTAAGTAAAATCTGAGCCACAGTATGATTGTATTTTTCAAAAAACTTACTATATATATTCATAAGTTCACATTGCCCTACTGCGGCTACTGCCTGTTTTCCTTTTGTAGATGAAGGTCTTTCTTTAAGTCCAAGCTTACTACATCCAACACCTATTGCTCCTGACGATACAAGTATCACTTCTTTTCCACTATTAGCTAAGTCTGATAAAACTCTTGAAAGCTTTTCTATACTTTCAAGATTAACATTACCATCATCATGAGTTAATGTAGATGTCCCAACCTTAACTACTATTCTTTTAACACTTAGAATATCTTCTCTTATAATCAAAAAACCACCCCAATTAATATATATTAAGATATATTATAATATATTTTACTATTGTTGTTACAGTATAAATTCTTATATTATTATAATTTAAATATATTATAGTGATTTTTAAACATTCTAAGAGTTTTTTAAATTAATCCTTAATCCATTAGCAATTCACCATATCTCCACCATTTACATGTATTGTTTCTCCTGTTATGTACGAAGAATCCCTTGAAGCTAAAAACACATAAGCTTGAGCAATTTCTACTGGCTGACCTGCCCTTTTTAACGGTGTATCTGAACCAAACTGGCTTACTTTAGTTTCATCAAAAGAAGAAACTATTAATGGCGTCCATATTGGCCCTGGTGCCACTGCATTTACCCTTATACCCTTATCAGCTAGGTTTATAGCTAAACTTCTTGTGAATGTAGTTAATGCTCCCTTAGTACAAGAATAATCTATTAAGGTCTTACTTCCTCTGTATGCAACCACTGATGTAGTATTTATAATACTAGCACCCTGTTTTAAATGTGGCATAGCTTCTCTTGTTAAAAAAAATGCTCCAAAAAAATTAGTATTAAAAGTTTTTCTAATTTGCTCTGTTGTTATATCTTCTAGATTTTTCTGTTCATGCTGCTCGCCAGAGTTGTTTATTAGTATATCTATTGTTTTATACTTATCTATAGTAGTTTTAACTATTTGCTTACAAAATTCTTCGCTTCCTATATCACCATTTAATAATATACATTCTGCACCCTTTTTCTCTATAATTTCTCTAGTTTTATTAGCATCATCATTCTCCTTGAGATGCACTAAAACAATTTTAGCCCCTTCTTTGGCAAAAGCTATAGCAACAGCCCTACCTATTCCACTATCTCCTCCTGTTATTATAGCAACCTTATCTAAAAGCTTTTTACCTAAATCATTATATCCTTCTAATTCATATATAGGTTCTGGTTTCATTTCTGATTCCTTACCTGGTTGCCTATTTTGGTGTTGTTTTGGAAAACCCTTAGGAAATTGTTCACTGTTTTTAGTTTCCATTTAAATCACTCCTTTTAAATTTTTATATTAAATATTATTGCCTTAAGCTATAATTATATTAGGATTATTAAATGAAACTCCTATTCATTATCATTCATAGGAGTAAGTTCGAATACCCAAATTAAAAATTTGGATTCTTACTTAAAATAGGAGGTTTATAATGAACAAAACTGTACTTATAACAGGTGCAACCTCTGGTATAGGCTTTGAGTTTGCAAAACTATTCGCAAAAAATGGATTCAATTTGATTATTACCGGAAGAAATTCAGATATACTTAGTGAAATGAAAGCTAAACTTTCTTCAGCCTATAATATAAAGGTATTCTCCTTTAATTATGATTTAAGTGATTTAAATTCAGTTACAAAACTATATGATGAAACTAAAAAGTTAAATTTAAAAATAGATATTCTAATAAATAATGCTGGAGCTGGTTTTAATGGAGGTTTTTTGGATGTTCCTTTGGAAAATCATATTTCTACTATAAATCTAAATATAACAGCATTAACAAAACTAACCTATTTAATAGCTAATGATATGAAATTATGTAATAGCGGCAAAATCCTAAATGTTGCTTCCACAGGCGCTTACCAACCCGGTCCATATATAGGCGTCTATTATGCAACTAAGTCATACGTTTTATCTCTTACTCAGGCTTTAAGACAAGAACTTAAGGATACAAACATAACAGTTTCAGCACTTTGCCCTGGAGCTACTAAAACTAAATTTGCTAAAAGAGCTGGTAAAAATGATTTAAGTTCAGCTATGTCTCCATATGAAGTGGCTCTTATTGGTTATAATGGTTTAGCAAAAAATAAAGCTATTATAACCCCTGGTTTTATGAATAAAATAGCAATATTTTTCTCAAAATTGATTCCACTTACATTATCCGCAAGACTAGTCATGAAAATTCAATTATCAGTCATTAAGAAAAAAAATGAGTATTAAATCTATATTATTTAAGGAATAATACTCTGGCATTCTGTTTATACTATCTTTTGTAGCCTTTCATAAATTCTCCGTTTATTGGCTATACTTCTACTAATTTCAGGAGTCATCTTATTTAAAGATGACTCTTTTAAGATTTAACTTACATTATAAATAAATTCTTTTATAATTTATCAACAAATACTACTAAATATAATAAAATATATTAAACTTAAAAAATTTCTATTTAAACATTTTCAATGTGGTGCTATAATATTAATGCATCATATTGATGTGGGTGGGTGATGGGATATATTGAAAAGGATTGAAAGGATGAAAAATTTATTTAAATTAAAAGAAAACAACACTAATTTTAAAAATGAACTTACCGCAGCACTAACTTCATTTTTCGCCTCAGTTTATATAATAGTTGTAAACGCTAGCATATTAAGTGATGCCGGAATGTCTATTGATGCTCAAATAATTGCAACTGTATTAGCTTCTCTTGTAGGCTGTTTACTGATAGCTTTTATAAGCAATACTCCACTTATAATAATGCCTGGTATGGGTGTAAATGCTTTATTTACTTATACTATAGTAAGAGCTATGGGACTTAACTATCATCAAGCTTTAGCTGCAGTTGTAATCGCTGGTTTGCTATTCTCTGTGATAGCGCTTACACCACTAGCTAACATTTTATCTAATTCTATTCCCCATAGTTTAAAAGAAGCTATAACAGTTGGTATTGGCTTATTTATAACATTTATAGGTCTACAAAAGGCTGGTTTGATAGTTTCTAGTTCTTCTACATTAGTTGGATTAGGTAAACTAACAGACCCTCATGTTTTAGCATTTTTAATAACTATGGTAATTACATTATTCCTATTTTTAAAGGATGTACCTGGTGCATTTTTAATAAGCATTTTCTTAGGTACTTTAATATCAATAATGTTTGGTATAGTAAATTTATCTTCTTTAAAATTTGGACTTCCAAATTTCTCTGGATATAACGACTTATTTTTTGCCATGGATTTTGGTAAGATTTCCACTATACCATTTTGGGTTGCAACATTTTCTCTTACTCTAGTATTAGTATTTGAAAATATAGGGCTTTTACACGGACAAGTTGCAGGAATGTTGAAACAACCTGAAAAGATAAATAAATCACTAATAGCTACAGCTCTTTCTACAATAGGTTGTGGTTTACTTGGCACAAGTCCATCTGTATCAACTGTTGAAGGTGCAGCGGGAATAGCTGCTGGTGGTAAAACTGGACTAACGTCATTTTTAACTGGATTATTATTTTTAGTCTCATTGTTTTTTATTCCATTAATAACTATAATACCAAGTGCTGCAATTTCACCAATTTTAGTAATTATTGGTGGATTAATGATGAAAAACATTGTAAATATTAATTTTGAAGATTTTTCTGAAAGCTTTCCAGCTTTCTTAACTATAGTATTAATACCATTAACTTATAGTATAGTTGACGGTATTGCTTTTGGATTTATAGCCTATCCTTTAGCTAAATTATTCACTAAAAAATATAAGGAAGTATCACTACCTATGTATATAGTGTCTATAATATTTTTAACTTATTTCATATTACACGGTTTAAATTTATAGGTTATTATTTAGAACCTTTAATAATATATATATTATATAATATTTTTCATTAGAGGTTTTATGGACTTTTTTAATCAGACTCCTGAAGAAATATCAACATTAAGTCTTTTACTTGCTATTAGCATATCTAACCAATACGATCTTGGTAAACTAGCTGTCATAACAGCATTTCTTAGCTCTCTTAGTAGTAATTTAGGACTTATTGCTGTTGAAAGAGGCATTTTCGAACGACCTGCTGATAATTCTAATACTAATTCAAGTTCAGATGTATCTGATTTGGAACAGAGAATTGCAGACTTAGAAGCCATAATTTCAGGATCAAAACCCACTATTTAAAGGGCCACTAGTATTGTTTTTATCAAACACCTAGTGACCCTTTATTTGCTTTTATATTTAGCTCTTATGCTTCAAAGAACATTTTCATGTCATCTTCAACATTTGTTATTCCACCAATTCCAAAAGTATCTATTAGTACTTTTGCTACATTTGGTGAAAGGAATGCTGGTAATGTAGGTCCTAAATGTATCTTCTTAACACCTAAGTGAAGTAATGAAAGTAATACTATTACAGCTTTTTGTTCATACCATGCTATATTATAGCTTATTGGTAATTCATTTATATCATCTAAACCAAATACTTCTTTAAGCTTTAATGCTATTACTACTAATGAATATGAATCGTTACATTGACCTGCATCTAAAACTCTTGGGATACCATTTATATCTCCTAGATTTAACTTATTATATTTATATTTAGCACAACCCGCTGTAAGAATAACTGCATCCTTTGGTAATTTTTCAGCAAATTCTGTATAGTAATTTCTTGATTTAGCTCTTCCATCACAACCTGCCATAACAAAGAATCTCTTTATAGCTCCAGTCTTAACAGCTTCTACAACTTGATCAGCTAAAGCTAAAACTTGATTATGAGCAAATCCACCTATTATTTCTCCCTTTTCTATTTCAGTTGGAGCAGCACATCTTTTAGCATGTTCTATAATTTGTGAGAAATCCTTAACCCCATTTTCATCTGCTTCTATGTGTCTTAAATCTTTATGTCCAACTACCCCAGTTGTATAAACTCTATCTTTATAAGATTCTTTAGGTGGTACTAAACAATTTGTAGTCATTAATATAGGACCATTGAATTTTTCAAATTCTTCAGTTTGTTTCCACCATGCATTTCCGTAGTTTCCTACAAAGTGTGAGTATTTTTTAAATGCTGGATAATAGTGAGCTGGTAACATTTCACTATGAGTATAAACATCAACTCCAGTTCCTTCAGTTTGAGCTAGTAATTGATCTATATCCTTTAAATCATGTCCACTTATTAATATAGCAGGATTGTTTCTTACTCCTATATTAACTTTTGTCATTTCTGGATTTCCGTAGCTTTCTGTATTAGCTCTATCTAATAAAGCCATTCCATCTACACCAAATTTTCCAGCTTCTAATGTTAAAGCTACTAATTCATCTGCTGATAAATTATCATTTAAAGTAGCAGACATAGCTTTTTGCATGAATCCGCTAATAGCATCATCATCATATCCTAATTGATTAGCATGCTTCATATAAGCTGATAATCCTTTTATTCCGTATATTATAAGTTCTCTTAAACTTCTTACATCTTCATTTTCAGTAGCTAATACTCCAACTGTTTCAGCTTTTGCAAGCATTTCTGAATCATTAGCTGGACTCCAGTTAGCAGCTGCATTTAAATTGATTAAATCAGCTCCAGCATTTTTAGCTTCAATTTTTAATGCTTCTCTTAACTCTAAACCTTGTTTAGCTCTTGTTATGAATACTGAATTATCCCAGTTAGCATTAGTTATTGTTGCAAATAATGATTCAGTTACGAATTTATCAACTTTTTTATTAATAACGCCTACTTCTCTAGCTTTAACTCCTACTTCTGATAATCCTTTAACTACATATACTAATAAGTCTTGAACCTTAGCTAAATCTTCTGTTTTACCACAAACACCTTTTATAGTACAACCTGTGCAACCAGCTGCTTCTTGACATTGAAAACAAAACATACCCATTTAAAATTCCTCCATTTATTTAAATTTATTTTTTTCTTTTCTACGTCTAAATTATACTAACAAAGTATAGTTTTATCGGTAACCAAAGTTACGTTAATAAAATTTATTTTAAATATTTAATAGTTATAACAAAGTGACTACATCACACTTATTTAATTAAGACTTTAGGATGAAATTATATTTGTAATTTTAGTGTGAAAAAACGACATTTTATAAATAATATGGATGTTTTTAAAGTTAATCTCTTTAGTCTAATATATAACCATGCTATTCTCATACTATATTAAATATAAAAAAAGGGGACAATACAATGCCTACTATATTTAAAACCGTTCGTCCAGTATTCAATTTTCCAATGGTATATGTTCATAACAATACTACCACTACTATTCCTGAATTATATTTTACTTATGAGGGATTATCAATAGACTCTTCATTAAAAAAAATTAAACCTAATAAGGTTAAATCAACAGCTATATCAATTAAAAATTTAATTAATCCCAAACCTTTATATATGTATTTTTTAGATGAAAATAATACTAAGCACGATATTGTTATTTTAGAAAATTTATCTCATACTTTTATAGATTCTATTCATATTTGTGCTGAAAGTATTAATGAAGATGGTTCTTTAAAAATTACTTCATATATCTGTGAAAAATATAAAGATTAAAATAATATTAAAAAGAACAAAATATAAAAAGGAGGTTATATCTGCTTGATTTAAGAAAATCAATTTTGATGTAACCTCTTTTTATAGTGTAAATACTAATTATAATCTTTATTTTTATGTAAAGTTATTTAAATTTATCAGGAAATTGCTTTATTATTCCATCTGAAATCACATCTGCAAACATCATCATATGTTCTTGACCTTTATCATATGCATCAATATCTGCCTTCCAGTCCTTAGCTAACCTTGAGGTAACTTCATCAGTAACAAACTGTAAATGCTTATATAGTATGTCTTTTACTGTATCCTTTGACCAATTAGAATTTGCAGTACTTAAAAAACCAGCAATTTTATCAGCATTTTCATACCATAACTTATTATATTTTTCTA
This sequence comes from Clostridium cavendishii DSM 21758, assembly GCF_900141845.1. Lineage (GTDB taxonomy): Bacteria > Bacillota > Clostridia > Clostridiales > Clostridiaceae > Clostridium_AG > Clostridium_AG cavendishii. The sequence continues at coordinate 186,782 of NZ_FQZB01000013.1, forward strand.
AATCTGCTTTATTTCCTGCTTTAGCAAAATCCACAATATTTCCTGCTAATACAATATGCTCTCTTAATAACTTAGTTAGTTTATTTCCTGCATCTTCTCCATAATATGCTTTAATTGAATTTCCAATATCATCTTGATTTTTAAGAAGCCTTTGAAGCACAGCATCTTTATCCTCAAGTGAAGCTAAATCACTTATAATAAAATTTCTAGTCCATACTACATGTTGGTCCCAAAGTTTTCTTTCTGTGTTTTTTAAATCTTTTTTTGCCTTGCTATAGCTAGATTTTTCACTTTTAGTATCATCTGATGCTTTTACATTAATTCCAGTCCCTATTGTTGATAAAAACATTAAGCTTAATAATAAAGTGGCTATAAATTTTTTCATTGATAACGCTCCTTTATGTTTTGATTTTAAAATTCAATTTTATATTTTCCCAAAACATAAAACATATACTATTAAATCTATATTAAGTTAAATTTTTTATTTCGTATATTTTTAAGAGTGTTTCACTATTTTTAAAGCTTCTTCTTGTTTTATCTTAAAATTATCAATAAAATCATTTAAATATACTGGTCTTCCAAAATTAATTAGTTCATTACTATTTAAACAATTCACATAAAAAGCACTATTATTATACTCACAATCTTTATCAAGATTCTTTATCTCTAACTCTATATTTTTTAGATTAAAACTATTTATATCAAAATATTTTATTTTTTGTAGATTATTATCTTTAAAATATGAAAGTGAATATACTCTTTCAGTTTTAGATAATGTAATAAACGTAGTCTCTAAATTACTAAAATTAGCATTCTGTGACATGATTATTATTTTCCTAATACCTAATCCTTCAAATATTTCCACTACAATTCTCTTATCAAGATAATTAGAATCTTCTGGTATAGATATAATAGCATCACTCTTTATAATCCTACCTAATTTACTGCCTAATTCTTTCTTCATATATTCTAAACTCTCATCATTCTCAAACAAATAATGATAAAAAAGTGTGTATGGTAATTTATCTATATTAAATTTTAGTTCTGTTCTATCATAAGTTTTAAGATCAACTACAATAAACCTATCATTTAATACTATTATAAAAAATGTTTTCTTCATTAGCATTGTTATTTACCTCATCTTATTACATAAATATAGCTATTAAGTATTATTTACTTAATAGCTATATTTATACTCTTTATATTTTTACTAAAAATTTTCTATTCTTATTATATTATCAACTTTAACAACATAAGGTGCTATATTTATAAGATCAATAGCATTTAATAGATTCTCTTCCTTCGTGAAATGAGTTACAAGTACTAATGATACTCCTTCTTCACCTTGCTCTTTACCTCTCTGAATTACCGAACGAAGACTTACATTGTTTTTCCCAAACATAGTTGTAAGTTCTCCAAGAACTCCAGGCTTATCTTCAACTGTAGCTCTTATATAATACTTACATTCTACATCTTTCATATCTATAAATTCTTTATGCCATAAGTTATTTTTTACTGATGGTAAATAACTCTCCAAATCTACATTATTTCTAAGGATTGAAATAATATCTCCAACAACTGCACTTCCTGTTGGTAAATCTCCAGCACCTCTTCCATATAACATTAAGTCGCCTACTGCATTTCCTTTAATAAATATGGCATTAAAAGAATTATAAACATTTGCTAATGGATGTGTTGCTGGTACAAAAGTAGGATGAACTCTAAGCTGTAATTTATTATTTATTTCCTTAACTATTGCGAGTAGCTTTATAACATACCCAAACTCCTTTGCATAAGTGATATCCTCTGATGTTATGTTTGTTATCCCTTCTCTATAGACTTGATCAAATTCAACCTTAGTTCCAAATGCTAATGAAGAAAGTATTGCTAATTTATAAGCTGCATCAAACCCTTCTATATCAGAAGTAGGATCAGCTTCTGCATATCCCTTTTCTTTAGCTTCTTCTAACGCTTCCTCAAACTCCATCCCGTCTAATGCCATCTTAGTTAAAATATAATTTGTAGTTCCATTTACTATTCCATAAAGTTGCTCTATTTTATTAGCTGTTAAACTTTCATTTATTCCACTAATTATAGGTATACCACCAGCTACACTAGCTTCATAATAAAACATTACTCCTTCTTTATCAGCAGTTTCAAAAAGCTGATCACCTTCTGTTGCAAGTACCATTTTATTTGCTGTGACTATATGTTTCTTTTTCTTCATAGCCTCTAGCATATACTCTTTAGCTGGTTCTATTCCACCCATCATTTCAACTACTATCTTAATAGACGAGTCTTCTATTATATCATTAAAATCAGTAGTTAATAATTCCTCTGGTATATCTACTCCCCTAGCTTTATTCATATCTCTTACAAGAACTTTTGCTACTTCAATATCATAACCTGATCTCTTTCTTATTTCGTCTTGATTGAACTGAAGTATTTTCCAAACACCTCTACCAACATTTCCAAGACCAAGTAATGCTATCCTTACTTTTTTCATATTTTTTTGCCCCCTATTTCTTAATTCCCCAATTAAGTTATTTTTAAAATTCCTTATATTGATTATATGACTTTACATCAATAAATTCTACAATAACATTTATTAAAGTGTACAAATGTAATGTTATAGTAGTAAATTTATTAATTTTCTTATTCCTCCATTATACCCTAAATCACTTAAACTTAATAAACTTATCCCTAAAACTATAGTTATACTTTATAACAATATAAAGTTTCTATTTCTTTGTTATTTTTAATATTATAAGTATATTATGAAATTATGCTTATAATATACTTAGAGTTTTCTTAACAAATAACTTAAAGCTTGATATAATTTAAAATTATAAATAATCATGAAGGAGTATAATGTATGAAAATTGCAATTGCTGATGATACGTTAGAAATATTACAAGAAATGTTGAAAGAACAAAATACTGAAGCTATTAGAATAGCTAAAGCTGGTCCTGGTTGTGGTGGCATAACTGTAAAAATAATAGCTGATAAAATTACTGATAATGACGAAATAGTAGAAGATAAGGGTATTAAAATAGTGGCTGATAAAAGCATATCATTTTTCTTTACTGATGCTACAATCTCTCATACTAGAGGTCTATACGGTCCTATTTTAAAATTAAAATGAAAATTTAAAATAAAAAATCAAACTTTATTAAGGTACCACTAATGACCTTAGTGATACCTTAGTTAAAATCAATCATATCTTCCATATTAAAATTTAATAATATCTATATTTGCGTTACTTAAATCCTTAACAACCTTATCTGCTAGTCCTAATATAGTCTTGTCGCCAACTCCTATGGCCTTCATATTAGCAGCCTTTGCAGCTTCTATACCAGCTTTTGCATCTTCAAATACAACACAATTTTCTGGTGAAATTCCTAATTCCTCTGCTCCTAATATAAACACTTCTGGATCTGGTTTTGCTTTTGATACCTTATTCCCATCTATAATTGCATCAAAATACTTTGTTAATCCTAAATTATTTAATATTAACATAGAATTTTTAGATGCTGACCCTAAGGCTATTTTTATTCCATTTGCTTTAAGCTCTAGTAAAAACTCTCTAACTCCTGGTAGTATTTCATCTTCTTTAAGCTTGCTTATATATTCAACATACCATTCATTTTTATCAGCAGCCATCTTAAGCTTTTCTTCTTCAGTAGCAGTATAATTTCCTATTTCTAATAATATTTCTAAAGATCTAACTCTACTAACACCCTTTAAAAGTTCATTATTTTCTATAGTAAAATCAAAACCTAAATTATTAGCTAGTCTTTTCCAAGCTAGGTAATGATATTTTGCTGTATCTACAATTACTCCATCCAAATCAAATAAGCATGCTTCTATTTTTGCCATTTTCATTCCTCCATTAACCCTTTTATGAAAACCTTTTATATTATATGTTTATTCTATTTTTATTTATAACTATTGTAAATACTTAGGTTCAAAGAATGTAATTACATTTAAATAAAAGCATGAAATTTGTAACTTATAACAAAAAATTTAATATTTTACCCTATTAAGTTTTACATAATTTAAGAAATTTGTTATTATTTATATATAATTGTTATTATTTATATACTAGATAATAGAAAGGAGCTTTTTAATGAACAACAATACAATAAATAAACCTCATAAATCCATTAAAAATAAACTTAGAATTTTTATTATTTTTACAGCCTTAATTCCTATTTTATTTATTAGCAATATTTGCTATTTTACAACTAAAAATGAGCTTACTAAAACTCACACTAAATCAGCTTTAGATATTGCTCAAATTATATCAAGCACACTAAATAATGAATTCTCTTCTAATGAAGACCAATTAACCTGGGTTTCAAAAAGAAATGTTTCCGATCCAAATTATTCTAAAATATTATCAAATATCAAAAGTAAAAGTAAATCCATAGATTTTGTATACACAGGTCTAGCTAATAAAACCTATATTCAATATCCTGAAGAAACTATGCCATCTGATTTTGATCCTACCTCTAGACCTTGGTTTAAAGATGCAATAAAATCACCTGATAAAACAATTATAAGTGACCTTTACTTAGATACTATTACTAAAAAACCAATTATCACAATGTCCCATGCAACAAATTCTACAGGCTCATTAGAAGGCGTAGTTGCACTAGACATTAATCTTTCATCTTTATCTGATCTTTTATCACAAAGTAAATATAATGAAAATGGTGGCTTCATTTTAACTGATTCTAAAGGAAAAATCATAGCTTTTAATGATAAAACTAAAATAGGACAAGATCTTGATACTGTATTTCCTATTTGGAACCACATAAAGTCAAATGATAAAGAAACCTTTGATTTCACTAACAATAAAACTGACTATACAGCTGTTCAATATAAATGTCCTAAAACAAATTGGACAATTGTTTTATATTCTCCAAGCTCTGATATACTAAGTTCTTCGAATCACATAAGAAATACAACAATCATTATAACTCTAGTAGTGATTATACTTATACTTATTGGCTCTACAAAATTCACCAACTATGTAAATGATAGTATTACAAAACTTATCTCTGCATTTAAGATAGCCTCTTCCGGAGACTTTACTAAAAAGATTTCCATTAATACTAAAGATGAATTCTCATTGCTTGCCGCCCATTTCAATGATATGCAAGATAACATAATAGAACTTATAAAAAACGTTGATAACTCAGTTTTTGAAGTTAATAATTTTACTGAAAACCTTTTTTCAGTAAGTAATTCTACAGCTGAAGCAATGACTCAAGTAGCATCTACTGTTAGTGATATTTCTAAAGGTGCTATAACTTCATCAAGTAACATTGAAAATAGTTCTTCTTCTTTAACTCTATTAGGTGATGAAATTGATAAAATTAATTCTTCAACAAAAAACGTAAACTTAGTATCTACAGAGACTAAAGATTTAAGCTCCAATGTTTTAGCTAAGTTAACTGACGTTAAGTTAAAATCGAAAAACACAAAGTCTTCAACTTTAAAGGTTAGTGAAATAGTTAATGAAGTTAATGAAAGTTCAAAAAAGATAGCTTTGATAACAGAATCTATAACTCAGATAACTGAACAAACTAATTTACTCGCATTAAATGCCGCCATTGAAGCTGCTCGTGCCGGTGAAGCTGGTAGAGGTTTTTCAGTAGTTGCAGAAGAAGTACGAACTCTAGCAGAAGAGTCTAGTCATTCAGCTAAGGAAATTGAAACCATAGTTAAGGATGTTCAAACTAAGGTTGTATTAGCTGTTGATGCAGTTAACACAACCAATGAAATGGTAAATAGTCAAGAGACTGCTATAAATGAATGTAACCAAATATTCTCAACAATCCTAAGCTCAATAGATAAACTTAGCACAGAAGTATCTCAAATATCTCATGCTATTGAACAAGTAAATTATAAAAAGGATTCTGTAATGGCAGAAATTCAAAACCTTTCTGCTATATCTCAAGAAACAGCCGCTTCTACTGAAGAAGTTTGTGCTTCTACTGAAGAAGTTTCTGCTGCACTAGATGAAATTACTGGATTAATAGATAATTTAGAAGGTCTTTCTAAACAATTGAAAGGACAAGTTAATATATTTAAAATCTAAAAATTCTAGATAAAAAATAAGGTTCTAGGTATTAAAACCTAGAACCTTATTTTTATTTTTTATAATATATCTTCTTAAGCAAACCTATGATTCCTGATATTATTGGATAGCTTAAAATAACTATTACTATTGCATATACTGAATATTTAATGCTAGCTAATTCTAGTGAAAATATATACCTTCCTAACGGAATTATGAAAGCCAGTGAGAATAAAAATACCATAGAGGTAATTAAAGCTATTTTAAGTTTACTTAAAGGTCTAGAAACCCTCAATAAGACAACTAAACTTATCCCTCCAGCAACCATAACTCCTAAAGTACTAGCTTGGGTTACTTTAATTCCAGTACTATATGCATACATAAACATTCCCATAGTACTTAAACTTAAAACTCCACCATTAGTTAGTGATACTATCATAATTCTTTTCAAATAACCTGTTTTAACTCTTTCCTTATTAGGTGCTAAAGCTAAGAAAAATGATGGTATACCTATTGCTATTGAACCTATTAAAGTTATATTTATAGGGGTAAATGGATATGGTACCATTAAAATAACAAATAATATGGATAACAAGGTTGAATAAACTGTTTTATTTAAATATAGTTCAGATACACCCTCTAAATTATTTATCATTCTTCTACCTTCTAAAACCACTTCTGGCAAAGCACTAAAATTAGATTCTAATAAAACTAATTGAGATACAGCTTTAGCTGCATCACTACCTGATGCCATGGCTATACCGCAGTCTGCTTCTTTTAATGCAAGTACATCATTAACACCATCACCAGTCATAGCAACTACATGTCCCTTTGATTTAAGTGAATTAACTAATAATTTCTTTTGATGTGGAGTTACTCTGCCAAATACAGTTGTATTTTCTACAATATCAGCTAATTTATCTATATCTTCTAATTTATCTATATCTTCTGGAAGCGTTCTAGCATCAATATAATTCTCCGCTCCATGAACACCAGCTCTTTTTGCAACTGATGAAACTGTAACTGGATTGTCACCAGAAATTATCTTAATATTAACTCCTTCTTTTCTGAAATATTCTAAAGTTTTTGGAGCCTCTTCTCTTATAACATCCTCTATTAAGAACATAGCCACAGCCTCTACCTTACCTGCTAACTCCTCGCTTAAAGTTCCCTCTGTAAATTTTGCTAACAGTAACACTCTTCTACCTTTAGCAGCTTCTTCTTCAACTATATTTCTTATGTCCTCATATTTATCTTTTAATATCATTTCAGGTGCCCCAAAAATCCATGAACCTTTATTTCTAAATTCTAACGCACTCCACTTTCTATGAGATGAAAATGGAATTTTATTTATTATTTCTAAATTACTTTCACTTTTATATTTTTCTAGAATTGCTTCTTGAGTGGGATTTGTACTTGGAAATCCATGAGCTACACCTTGCATTATCTCATCTACTTCATTTCCAGCAATTCCATTTAAAACTCTTACATCTACTAAGTTTAACCTACCTTCTGTTATTGTTCCAGTCTTATCTAAGCATAGAGTATCTACTCTAGCCAATACTTCAGTTGCTGGAAGTTCTTGTACCAATGTCTTCCATTTAGATAATCTAACTATACCTACTACAAAGGTTAAACTAGTTAAAAGAACTAATCCTTCCGGAACCATGCCAACTATGCCAGCTGCTGCGCTTATAATTGCCTCTTGCCAAGTTCTATGTGTAAAGTATATTTGTGTAAATACTAATAGTCCTCCGACAGGTATTATAAGCATCATTATAACTTTTAAAATTTTATTTACTGCTGATAGAAGTTCTGAATTTATCCTCTTAAACTTTTTAGCTTCATTTGCTATTTTTGAGGAATAAGTTTCTGCTCCTACCTTAATAACCCTTGCGTATCCACTACCGTTAACTATGAAACTACCAGATAACAAATCATCTTCTTCCTTCTTATGAACCGGATCTGCCTCTCCTGTTAGCATAGCTTCATCTACTTCAAACTCTGAATCGACCATTACCTTTGCATCAGCCAAAAGCTGCGTTCCTGGTACAAGCACTAGAACATCATCTTGAACTATCTCTTCTATATTTATACTAACTTCTTTTCCATCCCTAAGAACTTTAGCATGAGCTACATTTAATAATGATAACTTTTCTATAGTTCTCTTAGCTCTAACCTCTTGTATTATACCAATTATAGTATTTGTTATTATAACTCCTGAAAATAACGCGTTTTTAGGTGATCCAGCTATTATTACTAATACTGCAAGTACAGCATTTATAGCATTAAATCTTGTAAACAAATTTGCTCTTAATATTTGTGCAAATGTTCTAGTTGGAACCTTAGGGAGTTTATTAGTTAATCCATCTCTTATCCTTTCTTGAACTTGAGAGGACGTTAATCCAGTAACTCTATTATCAGAACTCATAGTACTCTCCTTATTTTCAAAATCATTGTGATTTAAAATTTGAGAGTTTTAATAAACAAACTCTCAATACTTAATTATTAACTTTAAAGATATAAAATAAGATTTATTTTATATCTTATAAAAATTGTATATTAAATTCATAATATTTTCTATTAATAAAACCTTAGTATATTATTAATTCTTTCTTAAATTTTCCTTTTTATACACCACAATAAAGTCTTGAAAATTTCTCCAGTTATTAGTCAGCTTTCATTATATTTAAAGAAAATTAGCTATAAATTTTATATTAAATATTTATTAATATTTATTTTAGAAGATATTTATGTTAATTAGGAGATATTTTATTAGAGGACATTTATGTTAATATGTTATTAAATAGAATCATAGAAATATGATGAGTTTAATCCATATGGTTTTTGAATTTTTGAGGAATCCCGCAGATTAGTTGGTAAGATTTAATACAAAGTGGCAAGAAAATATCTCTAAGAAGGAGCAAAAAGATGGTTGATTTAATATCTAATGTATTAACAAGTATTAATACAAACAATGTAACGCCATTACTAAATAATGCAGAAAAAATATTAGGAGGTCGTCAGCTAAGGATAGTGTTGATAAACATTATTGACTGGCTAAAGCTAGAATATAAGCGAGAAATTCAAGGAAAGCCATCAAAACCTTTACAATTGGTTGCTAAATATGATTGGTGTAATAATATAAAGACTCTAGTTGAATCAGATGATATCTTTGCTAAAACATTTTCTATTAATGAAAATGGCTTATATTATAATAAGAACTTAGACAATAAAACTTTAAGTGAGACAAGAAAGATATCATACGAGGGATATAGACCACCTGAATTTTTAACTGGGAAGAAGGAATAATATATCTTTATTATACGAGACAATAGATAATTAGGACTTTTATAGAAAATAGCCAAAGCCTTTAATAGCCTTGACTATTTTCATATTACATATTTCTTGCTGCAACTATATCCACACCTGTTCCTAGTATATTCTCTATTATAACATCTCCTACTTTTACAGGAGAATTAACTTCAACATCTCTTAAAGCTTCCATACATTTAAATATAAGCTCTTTCTTTATAGGCTCCTTAGTTTTAACTGGCAAAACCCTATGGATAGCACCATTTATCTTTACTGTTGATGTAACAACTCTAACAGGATTAGTAAGTTCATTTATTCCATATGCTGCTCCTCTTGGACAAGTGTTTCCTGTAACTTTTTTTTCATCTAAATTTACTTTAAGATGACAGCCCATAGGACAACATATACAAATTAATTCTTTTTCCATAACTATTTAACCTCCTCTAGAGAAATTGTTATATCTCCATTTACCTTTTCTAAATCTGATTTTTTAAGGCTTATTTTTTCCATTTCAGAAGGTGCTAAATGCTTCTTATTGAATACTGCAATCTTTTCACCATTGCATCTAACAACCAAAGCCATGTCCTTATAAATATTATTTACCCTCATAAATATATCTAACTTATCAGAAATATTATCTACATTAAATTTTTGTGGTACAGTATAATTTACTTTATCACCATTTATTATATTAAAATATCCTTCTTTTTTAAGTTCATTCTTAATATATTTAGCAGCATTTTTACCTGCATTTTTTGCTTCCCCTGTTACAAAATCAACTAAATCATGTACATGAACTACATTACCACAAGCAAATATACCATCCTTTGAGGTTTCCATACTTTCATTAACTACTAAACCTGAAGTTCTCCTATCTAGCTCTATTCCTGCATTTTTTGATATTTCATTTTCAGGTATTAATCCTACTGATAAAAGTAACGTATCACAATCAAATTCTATTTCACTACCTTTTATAGGACATTTATTTTCATCAACCTTTGAAACTATAACCTTTTCTAATCTATCTTTTCCTTCTATCTTAGTTATAGTATGTGATAAATAAAGTGGTATATCGTAATCATTTAAACATTGAACTATATTTCTATTTAATCCGTTTGAATAAGGCATAAGCTCAACTACTGCCTTTACTTTCGCTCCTTCTAATGTCATTCTTCTTGCCATAATAAGTCCTATGTCTCCTGAACCTAAGATAACAACCTCCTTACCAACCATATACCCTTCCATGTTTATATATCGTTGAGCAGCACCTGCTGTAAATACTCCTGAAGGTCTAAAGCCAGGTATATTTATAGCTCCTCTGGTTCTTTCTCTACATCCCATTGCTAGAACTATAGCTTTAGCTTCTATAACTAGATATCCATCATCTGAATTTATAGCATGTATATTTTTATTATCATCTATTTCTAAAACCATTGTATCTAACTTAACTTCTATTTTTGTGTCTTTTATCATATCTATAAATCTTTGAGCATATTCAGGCCCTGTTAATTCCTCTTTGAATGTATGAAGCCCAAAACCATTATGGATACATTGGTTAAGTATTCCCCCAAGTTCCTTATCCCTTTCTATAATTAATATACTTTCTACCCCATTATTATAAGCTTCATAAGCTGCTGCAAGCCCTGCAGGACCTCCTCCTATTATAACCACATCGTATTTCATAATCTTCCCCTCCTACTTTGTATGTCCTGTTAATATATATGAACCCTTGGTTTCTAGCTTTACATCCTCCATAGGTATACTTAATTCCCTTGAAAGTATTTCTTGAACTCTAGGTCCACAAAAACCTCCTTGGCATCTTCCCATTCCTGGACGACATCTTCTCTTTACTCCATCTAATGTAGTAGCACCTAAAGTTCTCTTTATACTATCTACTATCTCCCCCTCAGTAATGTTTTCACACCTACATATTATTCTTCCATACTTAGGATTCTCTTTTATTAATTCACCTTTTTCTTTTGCTGATAACTCTACAAAATGAATTTGTTTTCTGTATTTATTAAAATTTTTATTTTCTTTTAGTTTTAGTCCAGCTTTTTCAAGTATTAAAACTACATCTTCTCCTATAGCTGGTGCTGAAGAAAGACCTGGTGATTTCATTCCAGCTACGTCTATAAATCCTTTAACATCCTTAGCCTCTTCAACAATAAAATCATCCCTGTCTGCTAAAGCTCTAAGCCCAGCAAAATTTCTTATACTCTCTCTAAAATTTATTTTATCAGTTGTCTTTTGAGAAGTTTCTCTTATAAACTCTAGTTGTTCTCTTGAAGTTGATGTATCCTCTTTATCTTCTATATCATGTGAATCTGGTCCTACTATAAGATTTCCATGGACTGTTGGAGAAACTAAAACTCCTTTTCCTAATTTAGACGGACATTGGAATATAGTATGACTCATTAACTTTCCTTGATCTTTATCCATTACATAATATTCACCTTTTCTTGGTGTAATAGTATAAGCTTTTTTACAAATCATATTATGAATATTATCTGCATATACTCCAGCTGCATTAACTATATATTTTGCTTCAACGACTTCTCCAGTGCTTAGTCCTATTTTAAAATCATTATCCTTTTTTATTGATTCAACTTCAGCACCAAGCCTAATATGTCCACCATTATCAATACCATTTTCAACAAGTGCTATTGTATACTCAAAAGGTCCTACTATCCCTCCTGTAGGCGCATATAGAGCTCCTACAACTGTATCTTTAACATTAGGCTCTTTCTCAAATACTTCTTCCTTACTTAACAATCTTAAGCCTTTAACTTTATTTTTATTACCATTTTCATATAATCCTTTTAGTGTATTCATATCTTCATCACTAAAAGCTAATATAAGTGACCCATTCCTTTTAAATGGTACTGAAAGTTCCTTACAAATGTCTTCAAACATTTCATTACCTTTAACATTATACCTAGCCATTAAAGTCCCTTCTTTAGGATCATACCCAGCGTGAACTATAGCTGAATTAGCTTTTGAAGTCCCCATTGCTACATCACTCTCTTTTTCAAGTATAATAACCTTTAAATTATACTTAGTTAGCTCTCTAAATATAGAGGCTCCAATAACACCTGCTCCTACAATTGCTACATCATACATATTAAAACTCCTCCTCAATAAATACAAAAATTGATTTATATAAATTTTTCCCTATTTGTAAACTATAAATTACTAAAGTTAATTTTGAAATTAGACAATTCCTCTAAATTTTAGCTGTAAATAACCTATTCACAAATATGCACTTTACTTGATACAAAGTTATTTAGTAAAATTAAAAAAAGCCAAGCAAAAACAAGGATATATAATCCTAAATTTTATGCTTGACTCTACTTCTCTTAGCACCTTTTATATTCTATTTAAATGTTTACAATATTATTTTAACATACCCTTAAGATTAATTCCAGTACTTTTTTAATATAAAGACTATCTTTTAAATAAAGTCTACTTATAATACCCTTAATTACTAATATGCTTTCAATATTAAATATAACTCAAAAGATTTTTACATATCCCATATTTCTTCTCTTGTAGTAGATATGCATGTAGCTCCTGATCTAAGAGCTTCTACGACGTCTTCCTTATCCGAAATAAGTCCACCAGCTATAAGAGGTTTATTTATTGTTTTAGAAAGCTTATTCATTACCTTAAATAATAGCCCGGGCAATATTTCTACAGCATCGCAACTTTCTACTAAATGATTTTTTACATTTATAAGTGATATTGTATCTAATATGAAACTTCTTTGTATTGCTATAAACCCATAATTTTTAGCAGCTTTAATAACTTGAGGTTTAGTACTTATTATTCCATGAAATTTTGTATTATTCTTTAAAAATTCTATTGCAATTTCACGACTAGCAAGTCCATCTACTAAATCTATATGTATTATCCCAACCTTTTTATTATCATAAATCTTTTTGCTAATTTCGGATATGTTTATTATATTTCCAAACAGAACAAATATAACTTGTACATCTGATTCTAATGCTTTATTTAAACCATTCATATCTTTAACAGCAGCTATTACTGGATTTTCTTCTAGTAACTCTTTAAAATTTCTCATCTTACCTCCACCCATGCTCATCACCATATTTCTTTTATAGTATTCCATTTCTGATTTTATTTGTCAAACAAGGCAACCTTTTTATCAAAGATTGCCTTAAATTAAAATCTAAATATTAGATTTAATTATTTGAAATTAGCTGATATTATAAACCTCGTATTTAACTAATTAAACCTATTTTGTAAGAGTGATTCTACTAATTAAACTAGTTGAAATTTATTATTAATTATAATATTAAAAACGACATACCAATTATAAGATACACTGCTAACAACTGTATTCCTTCAAGCCAATTAGATTCTCCATCACTAGCAACTCTATTTGCTATAAAAACAGATGCTATCATTGCTATGAGCTCAAACTCATTAAATATTATGCTCATTGGCTTAAATATAAGACTTAAAAATATAAGAACAGGCGCTACAAATAAAATAATTTGTAAACTTGATCCTATGGCTATTTCTATAGCAACATCCATCTTATTTTTCATAGCCATTAGAACTGCAGTACTATGTTCTGCTGCATTTCCTATGATAGGTATTAATATTATACCAACAAAAAATTCACTTAACCCCAAAGCATGAGTCATAGGTTCTACTGATTCAACCAAAATTTCACTTTCAGCAGCAATAGCTAATGTTGCCAATACTAAAACTATTATTGCCTTTTTAAGAGACCAATTTGGTTCACCATGTTCTTCTGGTTCCGATGAATAAATATCTTTATGTGTATGAAAAGAGAAAAACAGGCTAAGTGCATAAATTACTATCATAACTATTGCAACCCCTACACTTAAGAACTCATATTTTGTGTTTAAAAGTTCAGATTTTACTGTATGTGTAAATATAGCTGGTATGCTTAAACCTATAACTGCAAAAATAAGCATGCTAGAAGATACTTCTACTACCTTCCTATTAAATTTTTGATTTTTATGTTTTATGCCTCCAAAAAACATACTAGCCCCTAAAACTAAGAGTATATTTCCTATAACTGACCCTGCTATAGATGCTTTAACAACATCAAACAACCCTTCTTTTAACGCAAAAAAGGATATTATAAGTTCAGTTGCATTACCAAAAGTAGCGTTTAAAAACCCACCTATTTTACTTCCTGAATAAAATGATATTTCCTCTGTAGCTTCTCCCATAAGTCCAGCTAATGGGATTATAGCTAAAGCAGACAATAAAAACATAACTGTTGGTTGATTAAGATGAATAAATTTACATATTATGCTTATTGGTACAAATATCAATAATATTTTTAAATATTTCATATTTCAATCTCCTTAAATATTTATTCAATAATTATATACCATATATTAGCATGAATTTAATATATGGTATATATTTTTTATAAAAATCTTATTATTTATTAGTTTACTAATATATCTTTTCCAGATATTTAAATAATATATATGTTGAAATAATATATTATTTTGGTGTATTATTTAATGATAACTGCTAATTTTAATTTCTTACAAAAAGAAAGGGGTGATTAACAACAATAGCATATCTATTGTTGTGTTTTATATGAATTCAAAAAATAGAAATATCGTAATTGCACTTATGGTAGCAATGTTTCTAGCTGCATTTGAGGGTACCGTTGTAACAACAGCTATGCCTACAATAGCTAAAAGTCTTAAAGGTTTTAACTTAATAAGCTTCATATTTTCAGCTTATCTTTTAACCTCAGCTATCTCTACACCTATATATGGTAAACTATCTGATTTATACGGTAGAAAGAAAATGCTTTCTATTGGTATCTTAATATTTATTTTCGGTAGTTCTCTATGTGGATTTTCCCAAAATATGTTTCAACTTATAATCTTTCGTTTAATTCAGGGTTTGGGTGCTGGTGCAATATTAACAATTACTTATACTATAATAGGTGATACATTTAGTATTGAGCAAAGGACCAAAATACAAGGTTGGTTGAGTACAGTATGGGGTATCGCTAGCTTGATTGGACCATTTTTAGGAGGCTTTTTAATAGACTATCTTTCATGGCATTGGATTTTCTTCATAAATGTTCCATTTGGTTTATTATCAATTTTCCTATTAAATAAAAATCTTACTGAAACTTTAAGTAATACAAAACCTAAGATAGATTATTTAGGAGCTTTACTTTTAACAATTTCTATTGTTTCTGTATTGTTTGGAGTATTTTTAAATAATGCAACATTAAAAATATCTTGCTTATTTACATTAATAATATCTTTAGTTATTTTTTACTTTGTAGAAAATAAAGCTGAGGATCCATTAGTTCCATTTTCTATATTTACTAGAGCAACAATTATAGCAAACATTATAGCCTTCTTAACATCATCAATTTTAATGGGTATTGAAGCATATACTCCTATTTATACTCAAAATGTTCTTGGCTTTAGCCCAACTATAGCTGGTGTTATTATGGGACCTATGTCAATAGCTTGGCTACTTAGTTCAGTTATATTGTCTAAAGCTCTTCCTAAGTATGGAGAAAAAAAGGTGATTCTATCAGCTTTAATAATACTTATATCTACATCTATACTATTAAAATTCTTAAGTATATCTAGTTCCGTGATATATTTAATAATTATTATTTTTATTATGGGCTTTGGTTTTGGCTTTATATTTACTGTCACAACAATAATGGTTCAATCTGCTGTTGGATATGAACAAAGAGGTGTATCGACTTCTACAAATGCTCTTATCCGTACATTAGGACAAACCATTGGTGTAAGTATTTTTGGTAGTATAGTTAACTCAAGTATTTCAAAGCATTTTTCAAAAATGGGAATTGACGGAATAACTTCCGAAAATATATACTCATCAGCAACTTCTAGTTTAGAAATAAAAAATGCTTTCTTTACAGGTGTTCATAACGTATATTTAACACTTATAATTCTAACTATAGCTAGTTTCATTATAGCTACCAGATTAAAAAAAGATAAATTAAATACACAATAATTATAATCATGAACTAAAAAGACTTCTTCACTAAAACCAAGTGAAGAAGTCTTTTTATCTTCACTTTATACAAGTGTTAGCTTGGCTAAACTTACCTCTTTAAAACCTATTTTCTTTGACATAGTCTTATACCTCCTTAAAAAAGTTTTCATTTGTTATATATGTATAGATTATTATTTTTTCAAAAATAAATAGTGATAACAAATGTACAACAATTATCATCACTTATTTTTTATGACTTATCTTAATATTTTATATTAAAATAAAATACTCTTCATGCTGAAATAGACAATGATTATAAAAGTTACTAAAGTTTCATCATTGTCTATTTTAACAATAATATTATTAAATATGATCTAGAATTAAAACATTCTTATTCTTAATCTTTAAGATTTAATTTTTCTAATAAATAATAAAGCATCTTTTCTTTTCTAGTTATAATTTGTGCTTCACATGTCATCCCATTTTTTATTTCTGATTCTTCACCTTTATGGCTATATACTTTGTTGGAATCAATATATGCTTCAGCAGTATAAAAACTAATTCCACTTGATTTATTCACTTTAGAATCAGCACTTATTTTTTCTATCTTACCATTTAAGAATCCATATTCTTTATAAGGTAATGATGGAAAACTGTATTTTATAGCTTGTCCGGACTTTATGTTAGCTATATCTCTATCAGCTATATATAAATCAACTTTATACTTTGCTTTATCTGGTAATATATTTGCAACTACAGCTCCAGCTTGCACAATATCACCTATATTTAAATCAGCCAATGTATCTAAAACACCATCACTTGGAGCTTTAACTGTACACTTATCAATATTAGTATCAATTACTTTCAAATTGTCTTGTATATCTTTTAGCTTTTCATTACTTGCTTTTAAAGCATCGTCAACTTGAACTAATATAGTAGTTTTATTTTTATCTTTAGCTAAATTATTGCTATCATTAATTTTATTTAAGTTACTATCTAAATCATTATTCTTAGTTTTTAATTCTTCGATAGTCTGAGAAATCTTTAAGTTATAATCACTTTTAAATTTCTCTAAATCGTTTTTAGAAGTCTTAAGTAAATTTTCTGCTTGGTTAAGGGTATCATTATCAGTATTTTTTGCCTTTAAGCTATCATAAGACTTTTGTAATTCACTAATCTTATCTTCAAGTTGTTTTTCTGAAAGATTATAGTTTTTATACTGATCAGATACTAGGGTATCTGCTTCAACATAGTTTTTACCTTCATTTATAGATTTTTTTAATAGTGTATATAATGATATTTTTGAATTTATATCATTTTTTGAACTTAAAATCGTATTAGAATCTGAAAGTGAAATACTATTTCCTTTTTCATAATTTAAGTATTTATTATAATAATCTTTTTCCTTATCATTATCTTTATCAAAATAGTTTTTACCATCTGAAATAGAGGTTTTAAGTTTCTTTAGATTTTCTATATCTTGATTTAAATTTTCAATTTTAGTTTCAATAGATTTTTTTTGTAAATCTATCTCTGAATGATCTAAAGTATACAAAATATCATCTTTCTTTACTGTTTGACCATTTTTAAATTTAATAGAGTCTATTTTACTAGAAGCCATATTGGCGACCTTATTTATTTCTCCACTAGGTCTTATAATACCATTTGTTTTTACAACTATTTCTTTTTCACTGAACCAACACCATATTAGTGCTGCACATATTAAAGATAATACAAGATAAACAAATATACTTGTAAAACGGTGTGGCTTTGATTCTAGTAACTCTCTACTATCTGTAATATCATTAATGTTTTGAACTACAAATTTCATTACTTCGCCACCTCCTTAGTTGCTGCTATTTCTTCTAAGTAGACTTCAGGGAGTTGGTCTTTCCATAATGCATAGTACATACCACCTGATCTTAACAAATCACTATGACTACCTTTTTCCTTAATTTCACCCTTGTCCATAACATAAATAGTATCGCAACGCATAATAGTGCTTAATCTATGAGCTATTACTATAGTTGTTATTCCTTCACTAAATTCATTCATAGTCTTTTCAATAGCTTTTTCTGTTATTGAATCTAAACTACTAGTAGCCTCATCCATTATTAATATTTCTGGCTTTCTAAGAATTGCTCTAGCAATAGATAACCTTTGTTTCTGTCCACCAGAGAAATTTGAACCATTTTCTTCGATCATAGTATTATATCTTAAAGGCAATGAATTTATAAAGTCATGTATTTGAGCCTTTTTACAAGCTTCTATTATTTCTTCATAAGTTAAATATGGATTACCAAGTGAAAGATTTTCTATAATAGTGCCATTGAATAAAAAGGTTTCTTGTGATATATAAGCTATTTTATCTCTTAAAGCTTCTATATTAATATCTTTAATGTTATATCCGCTAAGTAAAATCTCACCTTTTTCATGTTCATAAAACTTCATAAGAATCTTAGCAAAAGTTGTTTTACCAGAACCACTTTCTCCAACTAATGCTATCTTTTCACCTTGTTTAATTTCTAAATTAATATCTTTTAAAACTAATTGTCTTGTCCCATATCTAAAATCTACACCTTTAAATTCAATAACTCCTTTTAAAGAATTAGGATTTATCTTCTTATCTTCATCTACGCTCTTTTCAAGCTCTAAATCTAGGATTTCTCCAAGTCTTTCTCCTGCAACCACAGCAGTTTGAAGCATTGGTTGTAAGTTTATGATGTTTTCAATTGGTGTTAAGAAATACGCTAGTAGTGCATTAAAAGTTAAAAGCTCTCCAATAGATAGATTTCCTTTTAAAACTTGCATACCTCCAAGCCAAAGAATTACTATAGCAAATATTGATTTTATACCACCCTTTAAAGATCCTTGTAGATTGTTTATCCATCCATTTTTAAATACATTTTTTATAAGCTTAACAAATCTTTTTTCAGTTTCAAGATTTACTTCTCTTTCAGCATTAAAAGCTTTAACTGTCTCTATTCCGTTTAATGATTCTACTAGATAAGATGTAAGCTTTGCATTACTTATCATAGTCTCTCTATTTACTACTTCAATTGCCTTCTTGAAACTAAAAACAATTATTCCATAAAGAATAACAGGAACTATAGTTATGGCAAATAATGTATAATTTTGATTGTAAAGAATTATACCTCCTATAATAACCATGAATGTATCTATCATCATAGTTAACGTTGCCCCTGATATGGCATCTCTTATCTTAGACGCATCATTAAACCTTGAAATAATCTCTCCAACTTCTCTTGTACCAAAAAAGTTCATTGGAAGATTTATGACATGATCGTAATAACCAAGCATTAATGGAATATCAAGTTTTTGACCTAAATGTATTAAAAGTTGAGTTCTAAAGGCTTGCGTTAATACCTGAAATATTGTAAGAACCACTATTCCTATGGAAAAAATATGTAGTGTTGTTGTTAGGTTATTTGGCACTATGTCATCTAATAAAAATTTAAAATAAAACGAACCACCTATACCTAAAATAGTTATAAGTATTGATGATAAAAATATATTAATTAAAAGTTTCTTTTGAGGTTTTAATAATGACATGAATCTACTAAATAAACCTTTAGTTTCATTTCCTTTTGTAAACTTTGTTGTTGGTGTCATTAGAATTAATACACCCGTACAAATTTCAAAGAATTCTTCTAATTTATATTTAATAATACCTCTACCTGGATCAGCTACTAGTATTTCGTTTTTAGTTATTTTATGTATAACAACATAATGAAGAAAAGATTCATCAATAATTACATGTGCTATAGCTGGTAATGGAAATTCACTAAAGATATCTTTAAGTTCATTAATTTTCACTCCTTTAGCTGTAAATCCAAGTTTCTCGGATGCCTTTATAATACCTAATGCACTGGTCCCTTGTTTATCAGTTCCAGCAAGTTCTCTTATTTTAGATATTGGATATTTTAAGCCATACTGTTTGCATACTGTTGCTAAACATGCGCAACCACAATCTTTATAGTCATGTTGCCTTATACAATAATATTTTTTTAACATTCTAATTAAAAACCTCCTAAAATATTTTTAACAATTAAATATTCTTAACGATAATATTATTTAAATATAAAAAATTACAAAAATCAACAATTTATATGGAAAAAATTAAAAATATATGTTATAATTTGAATGAAGTACAATAAATGGAGGGATACATATAATGAATAATAGAAAGAATGTAGTTTTAAACGCACTTTCAAATGAAGATTTAGAAAAAATTGATGGAGGATGGATTCGTCCAGGCTCAGGCTTTGGTGGACTTAGCAGTGTATATGAAGCTTGGAAATGGGCAGGTGGTTCTTCAGTGTCTGGTGGCGGCTCTGGTAGTGGCTCTAGCTGTACTCATAGATAACATTTAATGAAAAAAACCTATGTTTCCTAAATAAAAATATAGGTTTTTTTTTATACAAATCTTATTTTTATTTAGGAGTTGTAATACAGTGAATAATGAAAATGCTTTAATATTAAATGATATATTTTTCAATAATATAGAAGAGTGCTCTAATGATATAAATGAAATATTGTTATCAAAAAAAGATGATGAATTATTTATTAATAATTCATTAGAATCCATAAAAAAAAGTGTATCTTTGTCAGTTGTAATTATGACGTTTAATGAAGAACGATGTATATCTAGATGTATTAAAAGCATTGAAAACATAGCTGATGAAATAATAATAATAGATACTGGTTCTACAGATAAGACTATTGATATAATATCAAGTAAATTTCCTGCAGTTAAATTATTTATGCGCTCTTGGGAAAATGACTTTTCTTATATTAGAAACGAACTAATAAATTTGTCTAGTTGTGATTGGATTTTTCAAATAGATGCTGATGAATTTTTAGAGTTGAATGATCAAATAGTATTAAAAAACTTTATTAATATTATTGATACTCTTGATATTGAGCCTAAAGTGATAAGTCCTAAAATAATAGATCATACAAAAAGAGAATATTTTATAACAAAACGTATTTTTAAACGAACTTCTGATTTTAAATATTTTGGAATGGTTCATGAGGAATTAAGATATAAAAATGCTACTATTAAAAACTATATTATCCCTAATGTAAAGCTTTATCATGATGGATATATGGAAAATATCATAATTTCAAAAGATAAGTATAATAGAAATGTCCATTTATTAAAAAAAATGATTGAAATAGAGCCAGAAAATATCAGATGGTATTATTTTTTAGCTAGGGATTCCATTTTTTTAAAAATGCCTAAAGATTATATAAAAAGCATTTTATTAAAGGGGCTTAATTATTCATACGATGACCCTGAAAACTTCAAAATAGGAATTTTAATAAAATTAATGGAATTAGATTTTGAAAATACAGATTGTTTTTATCAATATCTAGAACAATGTAAAGAACATAATTCAAATTGTATGGACAGATACTACTTTGATTTACTAAAAAGATATATGAATATGATAACTCATCTAGCAAGTATAAATAGTTCAAGTATAAAAAAAGTATCTAATATAGAAGATTCATTCTCATTAATAAATAATAATGCTGATCATTTATTTTCTTTGTGGGGATGGGTATATTTCACTACAAGAAATTATGACTTAGCTTTTAGTATGTTTAAAAAATTAAAGTGTACAGAAGATATTAACTTAGTGATAAAAGACTTATCCATAATAAAACATAAAATTGATGATATATTAAATTTTTACTATTTAAAATCTTAAGTTTTAAAAGGAGGATTATATAAATATGAATAATTTAAATGAATGCACAGAAGTACTTTGTATAGTAAAATCACATAAAGAAATAACAAAATCAAAGGTAATGTCTAACTTTATAGCAAATTTACTTGTTGCTGGACTCGGTGGAGTTGGCGGACGAATAACAAATGATTTCAAACTAACCCTTACTGAAAGTATTTTATATATAGATGCAACTGGTTATTCAACATGGGGAGGTTTACCTGAAACTGAAAATAAAGAAACTATTGATGTTAAAGATATAACGTCCTTTAATGTTGAAAAAAATGATACTGAATCTATTATTACTATTAAAACAGCAAAAAATAATGATACTATGATTTTTATTTGCAATAATGAAAAAGAATATACTCAAGCTTTAGAAATGTCTAACTTAATCCTAAAACTACAATAAATTTAATAAAATTGAATTGGTACAGAAAAATACGTAGTACCAATTGAATATATTGTAGATTTTAAAATAGCCCTCCAAAAAGTGGGCTATTTTTTATTTTGTAGCATTCTAGTAATTTTTCTGATGATGGTGGAAAATCTTTTAATATTCTATTTAAAGTTTATAGTAGGTCAGTATTTAAATAAACCTGAATTATTCATAGAAAAATAAAAAATATTCATATTTATATAACTCTAAATATATCTATTCAAAAAAATATATCAAAATATAGCAGGCTATCATACAGATGATAACGCAGATGAATTAACAATAGATCCTACATTTAAGGCAGTTCTCGGTAAAGAATCTTTAGCTTCACAATCAACATTTTTAAGATTTAATAATAGATTAAATACTGATATCGTTAAGCAATTACACTCATGCAATGAAATATTACAAGATAAAGTGAATTCTATTAAAATGCCTGAACAAATATTAATCGATTTAAATTCAACTAATTGTAAAACCTATGGTAATCAATATGCTTCAAATTATAATTACCATTATTCTTCTAATGGATATCATCCATTACTAGCTTTTGATCGATTAACAGGCAATTGTATAAAAGCCGAACTTAGGTCTGGTAATGTATACACTTCAAGACAAGTAACTAGATTTTTAGGACCTATTTTAAAGAAATATGTTAATAAATATAAGTTTGTATTCAGGTTTGTTAGAGCTGATAGTAGCTTTGCCACACTCGAATTATACAACTTTATTGAAGATAATAATACTTTTTATACTATAAGATTAAAAGCTTATAAAACACTGTATACAAAAGCTTCTGAAATAACTGATATAATGATTAGAGAATGTAAAGATAATATCTACGATTATAAGGTGCTATATTGAGAGTTTAAGTATAATTCATCCTCTTGCTATAAAGAACGTAGAGTTGTTGTTAAAATAAAAAAACCAGAAGGTCAGATGTGTTTCAATTATATATTTGTTGTTACAAATATGACACTAACACCTAAGCAAGTTATAATATTTTACCCTAATTGAATTGTTTTATATTTATATATAAATATTTAGTTCTAAGAATCGATATATATACAAAACAAATGAATCCTCTCCAAGAACTATGTATATTGTTTCCACATTCAAATTTTATTGTACTATTTTCTTTCATATAAAAATTAATTTTATTACTTCTACACCAATCTATTTTCATATAAATAGTATGATTTCCTTCTGGAATTTCAAATGACATTTTTTCATCTGAACATATAGTTCCTATACATGTATCATCTAACATTATTTTATATTTTCTTAACCTATCAAAATATGACTTTTCTCTATCTATTATTATCATAAACACACCTCTTTTTTCTTTATTTACATTATTATACCATGTAACAAATAATATAATCTTCATTTTATCTAATATGCATTATATATATCCTATAACTATTAATTTGAATAATAAAAGTTATATTTAAATTGATAAATTAATAAACATAATCTAGTCAACTAATCAATGCAAAAAAACTTCTTCACTAAAACCAAGTAAAGAAGTCTTTTTATCTCTATTTAGCCATTCCCATGAATGCTCCAACTAAATATGGAACTAACCATATAAACCATACTACTAAGCTAAACTTGTGAAATATTTTTTTCATTTTTTCATCATTTTTATAAAGAACATAGCTTGCCCAAACAGCATGTATTAACATTAATATAATAGCTAATGCACCCGTTATTCCATGTATCATGACTTCATTACCAGAAGCATTTGCTGTTTTAGCAATTTTACTCATAGCCGTTGTCCCTAAAGTATCCAAAACTAAACCTAACCAAAATATAATAACATGTTTTTTCCTTAAAACCTTAGCTCTATGTTCACCACAAACACCAATAGTATAAAATACTAATGCTAGTGTTATTGATATAATTGCAAATATTAATAGAATACTCATTCTTTTATCCTCCTAGATTTTATTTAAAATCTTTGTTAAACTTTTTATCATTTCCTCTAACTCTTCATTTGTACAATTCTCGAATATTTTTTCAAAGCTCTCATTTATATTCTGCCTAAAATCATTTGCAAATTTTAAACCATTTTTCGAAAATCTAACATAGGTATTTCTTTTGTCTTCTTCACTTTTGAATTTTTCTAAATATCCACCCCTTTCCAGTCTTTGTACTATTCCTGAAACAGTTCCTTTAGACAAACTCATTTCTTCACAAAGTTCACTTATTGTCATTTGCTTGTTATGAGCTATTAATTTAATAACTACAATTTGTTGATGCGTAAGCCCACTATCTTTTAAATTATCACTCATTAAACATGTTGTTTTTGAATACATCTCTTTTATAAGCATAGCCATTTTAAATGCATTAAAATTTTTATTCATTTCGACCTCCAATTGGTTTGTATGCAAACTAATTTTAATTTATTATTATGTTATCGTCAATACAATTATTATGTCTATTACTTATAAAAACTAAAATATTATTAATTTAATGAATAATATTTTTTAAAATTCATATAAATCCTAAGAAAATTACCTCATTTACAAAAATTTATGACATTTGTAATAAAATAAGTTATAATTATATTAAAATAAATTTTAAATTGGAAGTGATCGTGATGAATAGAAAGAAAATTGCACAGTTACTTATAGTAACTTCCGCAAGTTGTGCTTGTCTAGCAAGCTTAGATAAAAAGGTTTCTGCCGAACCTTTAAATAATAAAGATATTACAAACGCTAAAACTATAGAACAAAGCTCTATCGCAAAAGGACAAGTTGTTAACGTTTCTACTAACTTAAGAATAAGACAAGATGCTAGTATCAACTCTTCTATCATAGGCTACTTAGTTAATGGTGATAATTTCACGATTAAAAGCATTAAAGGTGATTGGTATGAAATCGAAAGTAATAATAAAAATGGTTATGTTTTTAAAGATTACGTGAAAAGATTAGATTCTAACAACATAAACTCTTCATCAAACAACAATATTACTAACTCTATAAAACCACCTACTAACACTGAAGTTGCAAAAAATTCAAACGGCCAAGTTATAAATGTTTCTTCAACATTAAGAATAAGACAAGGCGCTAATATTAGCTCTTCTATTGTAGGTTATTTAAATAATGGAGAAAACTTCATAATTAAAGGTATTAATGGTGATTGGTATCAAATAGAAAAAGGAAATAAAAAAGGTTATATTTTTAAAGATTATGTGAAAGAAGTATCTTCTAATAGTACACCATCTACCCCAAATACTAACACTAATAATAATTCTGTGCCATCTACACCTAATACAAGTACTGAAAAACCTAGTGCTTCAAGTGGACAAGTTATGAATGTCTCCTCAACACTAAGAGTAAGACAAGCTGCAGATATTAACTCTTCAATAATAGGCTATTTAACAAATGGCTGTAACGTATCTATCAAAGCAAAGAGTGGTAACTGGTACAAGATTGCCTTTAACAATGTTGATGGTTATATAAGTTCTGATTATGTTAAAATAATAGAAAATTCATCTCCTAACAATAGTTCTAATAATAATTCAAACACACAAAATAATGGTTCTAATAATAACAATAATAATAACAATAATAATAACAATAATAACACAAATAATTCTACACCATCTAAACCAAACACTAATAACGAAACACAAATTGGTATTGTTTATAATGTAAGTACAAATCTTAGATTAAGAACTCAACCAAATACCTCAAGTGCTAGCAATACTTTAGCCTATATAGCTTCAAATGAGAAGGTAACTATTTTATCTGACATGGGTGATTGGTATAAAGTAATTTATAAAGATAAAACTGGTTATGCTAATAAACAATACATAAAAAAATATACAGGTTCAGATAATTCTAATTCAAGTAACTCTAATGCTTCAGTTTCAAAAAATTATGAAGCTCTTTTAAATGTTATGAAAAGTCAAATAGGATCACCTTATATATTTGGTGGCTCAGGAGAATTATTAACACCTGAATTAATACAACGATTGAAAAATACTTTCCCTTCTGAAGCTGCAAGAGGTATCTACAATGTTGATCCTAGTGTCTTCAATAAAGGCTATAAAGCCTTTGATTGTTCTGGTCTAATGCAATGGAGCTTTAGACAAATAGGCATTAATATAGGTAGAACTACTTGGGATCAAATAAGTAACGGCTCAGAAGTATCTTTAAATAATTTAAGACCTGGTGACTTAATTTTCTATTCTGACTTGAACCATGTTGGTATGTATGTAGGAAATGGTCAATGGTTAGAAGCTCCAAACTCTAAAAGTAAAGTAAGAATTACAGCTGTTCCTTGGAATAAAGTTTCAAGAGCTCGTAGAATATTAAATTAAATAATAAAAATCGCTATTATTAGTTTTAAAAATAGCGATTTTTATTATTTTTCATTAAAATAAACATACTCTTCAGCCCATCGAATCTCTAATCAATAAATTTTCTTAATTCAACATAATATATCTTCATTTACTAAAAATTTTGTCACATTTTACAGAAACATTACTATATTATAATTAGATAACATTTGAAATCTTTTGATTAAGGAGATGTATTTAATATGGCTAATCTTTCAGTAGATTTTGATTCCCCAAAAACCAGCTCCGCTAAACTTGTTGACTTCAAAGTAAATGTTCCAGTTACTGAGCCAGGACATCCGACTGAAGCTTATTTTCATATTGGAGTTACTACTACTGTTGCTGATGGTAGTGCTACTGGTGTTTCAAAGACTTTCTATAAAACAATTATATTTACTACTAGTAGTGTAGCTCAAGCAGTTACCTCAACTTTCACTCTATGTATTGAACCTGCAGAAATGTTTGGAGCAACCGGAACTCTAAATTATAACTACTCTCTAAAGTAATTATAATATATTAACTTCATAAAGATTATGTATTAAATTAATTTAAGAATGAATTTAATACATCTTTTATATATTATTTATTTTGAATTTTATATTCAAAGTCTAAGGGATTCGTTAAAACTAAATCAATCTTTCAAAAAAGGGACTGTATCTGATTGAGCATTTTGCTCAATCAGATACAGTCCCTTAATCCTAATTAAACGTACTTTCTTATACTTTTAATATATCAAGTGCTTCTGCATCATATACATCAAACTCTTTTATTGATCTTAATATTTCTTTTTTAGCAATGTCAATATACCCATATTTATAATATAACTTTCCAACCAAAAGTAGAGCACAATCATTTTCTATTAAGTTGAATAGATTAACAGCTATTTCAAACTCATCAAATTTTTTATTCATTAATAATATCTCACAAATATCTAAAATTATATTTATAAGATCTATTGCATTTTTACTTTCTGATATTATAGCTGTTTGTTGTTTTGTGAACAAATTTATTAATTGATTATATACTTTTAGAATATTTTTATCTGCTCCTGTCAAATTAGATTCTTTAAATCTTTTTAACATTGTTATTGCATAATCATATTTATTTATTACTAAGGCACTTAAAATCTTATACATTGAAAGGACTACATATTTATTATTATTTTCATCTACATCATTAATATTAAGATATTCCTCAAATCTACCACTTCTTATAAGACATATTGCCTTTAATATAATATTATTTTCTGTAGAGATTCCCTCTTTTTCTGATTTTTTTATATATTCCAATGTAGTCGGATATTCACCTACGGTATAAAATATATCTGCAATTATACCATAAGAATCCTTAATACTTTTAGTAAAAAAGTTTTCTATTATTTCTTTATACTCTTTTAACGGTGTATTTTTTATCCTTAATATATATGCTATTTTGTATAAAGCATCAATATAATCTTCTTTTAATTCTATTGCTTCAATATAATATTTATATGCAGTGTCATAATCTTTAAGTTTCATATAAACATTTCCTAGTTCATACCTAGCTCTAAAACTCCCTACTCCATATATAAACCTTAAATCTGAAGGTGGTTCACCAAGTTCAATACACTTCTCCAATTCCCTTATTTGAAGGGTTGGTCTATCCATTTCATTATATATAAGTGCTTTATAAAAATATAAATCTGTACAATTTGGATAATACTTAACTCCAATATCTATAAATTTAAATGCCTCATTATATTTTTTTAAATTATAGTTTGAAACTATTATCCTTAGTATTAATACATGGCTGTACCCTCTACGTGGATCAAAATCTTCATAGGCTTTATAATAACATTCTAAAGCATTTTTAAATTCATCTAATGCTAAATATTCATTTCCTAAATTGAAATAGGCAAATATATTATTAGAATTATTTTTTATTTGTTGTTTTAAAATATTCATATTTCTGCTTCTCTTATCTTGGTCAACAATTCTCTTTTTCAAATATCCATAATGATATATTTTTATATCATCATAAATTACATTCTTTTCATCATTTATACAAATTAATTGATTATGCACTTCTCCTTCATAATGAATCCCACAATTATTTTTAAATAATCTTGGATTTAAATTTGCATTAATATTTCCCTCTTCAATACTATCCCCATAATAACTCAGAGTTTCAAAGTAATATACTGCTTCTTCGTCTAATTCTCCATTTATCAATATTTTAAGTTTCTCTTTATCTTCATTCTTAAATTCATCATCCGCATCTAATATAAGTATCCAATCTTTATTGGCATATTTTAATGATTCATTTCTAGCCTCACTAAAATTATTGTTCCACTTAAAATAATAAACCTTAGCACCAAACTTTTGAGCTATTTTTACTGTTTTATCTTTGGAACCTGTATCAACTATGATTATTTCATCAACCATATCACTGATACTATTTAAGCATTTTGGAAGATATTCTTCTTCATTTTTTACAATCATACATAAACTTATTGTATTTTTCATTAAACTTCCTCTATATATACTCTTACTCAATAAACATTTAGGATTTAAAAAGTTTATCTCATATTCCATTTTATGTACGCCATATTTTAATGTGATTAATTAATTACTACATACATTTAGTATTATTTTATTATTATAAATCATATACTAAATCAAGATATATTATATTTTCATAATTTAATAACTCAAAATTTATATTATTATCTTGGAATTTAAAATTCTTATCACAGCTTGTATAAATATTACTATATTATAATTAGATAAAATTTAAGATAGGTGATTAAAAATATGTCTAGTTTAATTATTCCTGCAGCTAAAAGTATTACAATAACTAATAAGTATCCTAATATGTCTATAAATAATGCCGTTTTATCTGTTGGTAATGATGGATGCTATAATTATTTGAGTTATCTTTTCTTCGATATTTCTGCTGTACCTTGTAATGCTGTAATTCGTTCTGCAGAACTTGTATTGTTTAAAACAGATAAATTTTATAATTGTGATAATAAAGCTTTTGGAATATATGGATTAAACGGATATTTTAGTTCATTTACAAACTACAATAATTACCCCGAAATAAATCATGAACTAAAGCAGGAATTTTTTCCTTTTACTACTGAGGCAGTTGTAACAGTTTCAATCACTTCATTTGTCGAAGCTTGGCTTGAAAATAGCTCTATTAACACAAGTTTAATGCTCTATGGTAAAAAGAAAAACTCTCTTCTACATTTTGGTTCAGCAAAATGTACAGATAAATACCTTATTCCATTCTTAAAAATAACCTTTGATTGCTGTTGTTGCAATGATTATAAAGATGCAACTTTAAAAAGAATACAAGTAACTGGAACTGTTGCCCCAGATTCAATATATAACGCAGTTGTAAATGTCGATGTTCAAAGAAACCCATCAGGGCATATAGATTCTTACTATATTGCTGATCAATATGATAATTCTAAAAATACTAGCTCAATAAATATAGATAAAATTTACAATTTAGCAATCATTCCAAAAGAATCTGCTTGCGATTCTGAAACAATAAACTTCTATGGTTCTTATTTAGGATAGCTTATAAAAATTATATAAAAATCCATTGTAGATTAAAAAGGCCTCCCATTAATATCATATTTCAAATTAATGGGAGGCTTTCTTATAATTTTAATATATCTAATGCTTCAACATCATATACTTCGAACTCTTTTATAGAACGTAAGATTTCCTTTTTAGCAATATCAGTATATCCATACTTATTATAAAGTTTTCCAACACAAAGTAATGCACAATCATTCTCTATTAAATTAAATAAATTAACAGCTATTTCAAATTCATCATTTTTTTGATTCATCAATAAAATCTCACAGATATCTAAAATTATATTTATCAACTCTTTTTCATTTTTTGATTCTGATATTATATTGGTTGGTTTCTTTAGAAATAAATTTACTAATTGTGTATATATACTTAAAACTTTTTTATCAGATTCTTTTAAATTAATTTTTTTAAATTTATCTATTGTAGATTCTGCATATTCATATTTATTAATTATCAAAGCGCTTAAAACTTTATACATTGAAAAGGCCACATAATGAATACTATTTTCACCTATACTCTCAACATTAATATATTCTTCAAACTTACCACTTCTCATAAGACATATAGCTTTTAATACATAAGTACTTTCTGTAGTATTTCCCTCTTGTTCACATTTTTTTATATATTCTAGCGCTGTTTCATAATATTCTATATTACAAAATAAATCTGCAATAGTGCCATATGCGTTTTTAATATTTTCACCGAAGAATTTTTCTACTGTTGCTTTAAAATCCTCTATCGATAGATTTTGTAGCTTTAATATATATATTATTTTATATAAAGGATCAATATAATCAGGCTTTGTTTTAAGTGTTTCAATATAATACTTATATGCAGTATCATAATCTCTAAGTCTCATATACGCATTTCCAAGCTCATAACTTGCTTTAAAGCTACCTACTCCATGTATAAATTTCAAATCTGAAGGTGGTTCTCCAAGTTCTAAACATTTTTCTAGCTCTCTTATTTGGATTGCAGGACTATCTATTTCTTTATATACATTAGCCTTATAATAATGTAAATCCGTACATTTTGGATAATGTTTAAGTCCAATATCTATAAACTTAAAAGCTTCATTATAATTTCCTAAATTATAATTTGATATGACTATCCTTAATATTAACACACAACTATATCCTCTAGAAGGTTTAAAATCTTCATAAGATTTATAGTAACATTCTAAAGCACTTTTAAACTCATTTAATGATGAATATTCATTCCCCAAATTAAAGTAAGCAAAATAATTCTTAGGATTATTCTTTATTTGCTCCTTTAAAATTTTTATATTTCTATTTCTTTTATCCTGAGAAATAATTCTTTTATCTAAGTAACCATAGTGATGTATCTTTATAGAGTCTTCAACTACGTTATATTCTTGACTAGTATATATTAGTTGGTTATGAACTTCTCCTTCATAGTGAATTCCTCTCTTATTCTTAAATAAACGTGGGTTTAAATTTGTAACCACAGTTCCTTCTTCAACACTTCTACCACAATAACTTAGAGTTTCAAAATAATATATTGCTTTTTCATCCAACTTCCCATTTAGTAATTTTTTGAAATTTACCCTTGCCTCTTCACTAAATTCATCATCCGCATCCAATATAAGTATCCAATCCTTAGTAGCATACCCTAATGATATATTTCTAGCTTCGCTGAAATTATTGTTCCACTTGAAATGGTAAACTTTAGAACCAAATTTCTTAGCTATTTTTACTGTCTTATCTTTAGAACCTGTATCAACTATAATTATTTCATCTACTAAATCCTTAATACTATTTAAACATTTTGCAAGATACTCTTCTTCATTTTTTACAATCATACATAAGCTTATTGTGTTTTTCATCAAACTCCCTCTATATTATATAATTGCTAAATAAATATTTTGAATTTCAATCTTTATCCAAAATATATCATACACTCCATATTATGTGTGTACAAATAAAATGTGCGTGCTCACTAATTTTATACACTAAAAGATTAGACACTATTACAAATCCCACATTGCCCATTTTGCCTCTCCTTTTTGCCACATATCTTCTAACATATTTTTGTCCTTTAATGTATCCATAGGGCTCCAAAAACCTTTATGTTTATATGCACTTAAGCTATTATCCTTGGCCAAATTTTCAAGTGGATCTTTTTCAAATATAGTACTATCGTCTTTAATATAATCAAATACTTCATGCTCTAACACAAAGAATCCTCCATTAATCCAAGTTCCATCTCCATCAGGCTTTTCCATAAATGTGTTAACCATATTATTCTCTATACTTAATGCTCCAAATCTACCAGCAGGTTGCACTGCTGTAACTGTCGCTATCTTACCATTACTTTTATGAAACTCTAAAAGCTTATTTATATCAATGTCGGCTACCCCATCTCCATAGGTAAGCATAAATGTTTCAGCTCCTACATAATCTTTTATCCTCTTAATTCTTCCTCCAGTCATTGTATTATAACCTGTATCTATAATCATGATCTTCCACGGCTCAGCTTTACTATTATTATACGTTATATCTCCAGAACTTAAATCTACTGTCAAATCGCTCATATGCATAAAATAATTCGCAAAATATTCTTTTATAATATATCCTTTATAGCCACAGCATATAATAAATTCATTAATCCCATAATGAGAATATATATTCATTATATGGCATATAATTGGTTTTCCTCCTATCTCAACCATAGGCTTTGGTCTTAATTCTGTTTCTTCACTAAGTCTTGTTCCCAACCCTCCTGCTAATATAACAGCCTTCATTAACTAATCACCTCGAAATTCATCCTATTTTATTAAAGTACTATTGCTTTTTAAACTAGACATTGTAAATAAATAACTAGTCAAAAATTCTTAGTTTTTTAACTAGTTATTTGCCTATACTAACCTTGTACTATATCTTAATAAGTTTCTTCATTAAATTTATTTCTAAGCATATTTCATCAACAGAATTTTCAACTTTTATATCCAAAGTATTTAAATATTTAACAAAAATATTCTCTTTAATTTCATAATTTAAATATGCGATTAACTCTTCAATAAATTCCTCTCCATATTTATAAATTTGTTGGATCAAACTTCCTCTTTTTCTCATATACTCAAATGCATCTTCAATTTTAATAATTTCATTTTTAACACAATAATAACACCCAACACATTGAGCAATTAATCCTATCGCTATTCTTTTCTCATTAATTACTCTACTTAAGGAATTACTATTAATTCTTCTAACATGAACATAATTTTCTGAAACTACTACTTTTTTATTTAAATTATTAGCAAACAATTTTATTAAAGCTATAAAGTCTTCTGATATAATAAATTTATCATTATTGTTATTAGCAACTATTAGCTCACTATTTTTTACTATTGCACCTGCTAAAAGCGCCTTAATCTCTGAGGTTACTGTTATATCTTTTAAAACACTTTTAGCTTGTAATCCGCCATAACCTTTTCTATCATAAGCTACTTCAATTTGACCATTTTCATATAAATTTACTATATATCTAGGCACTACAATTATTGCATCTTCCGCTAATTTGTTGTACTCAATTTTCATTTTGTTTTTGTCTATACATAAAAGCATATCATCATCATCTAAAACAATTGTGTTTAGAGTTTTTATATTTTTAAAACCAGTATTTCTTGCTTCTGCTGACCCTTTATTAATCTCATGAATTATTATATCCTCTATTCTCAAAACTTTTTTATTTTTTATAATAGAGTTTCTTTCTTCTAAATCAACTGTTGAACAATCATCAACAATTAATTTATCCTGTAATCCAAACTTAAACCCCCTGAATAAATCCTCATTTAATATTTTAAGTCTGTTAAATGACGTAATTAACAATGTACAATCATTTAGTTTTACTTCATTTTTATTTTCATTGTTTAAGAACTTTTTAACAATATTTATTATCTTCTCCTTATTTATTATTCCTTCAATTGAATTTTTAACCAAAGCTATTTGTTTTTTTAACTCACACTTATTTTTTACATATTTTCTATATTCCATGGAATTATAATATTTATCAACAGTAATCATATTCACAGCTTCATCGATGGTATTCCATAAATACTTAGATGAATATATTCTACTAGCACCTACAAAATTGTGGATGACAGGCTTTATCCCTTTACTCATAGCTTGCATTACACTCATATTTTGAGATTCTAATACACTCGTACATAATATATAATTTTTATCTTCAAGCCATTTATCTAAGTTATCTTGCCATCCTTCATAGATTATGTTGTTTTCAAGCCCAAATTCCTTTATCATTTGCTGATAATATAGTACATATCTCTCATCCTGAAATTGTCCAGCAATATATAGTTTATATCTATTATCTTTATCATAAATGGCCTTAAATGTGTGTAATAGTAACATAGGTCCTTTTTTATAATTTATATAGCCTACATACGCTATGTTGAATCCAACTTCTCTTTCCTTAAATTTAATGTTATCCAAATTTATTCCGTTATATATAACCTCTGTTCTCTCTTTTCCTATGCTTACCTTTTTCAGCACATTACTTCTAATATGTTCCGCAACAAAAATAGCTTTATCAACATTATCCCAATTAACATTATTAATATAATTAGTGAATGCCTCATAACTATGAACTCTACATATTATTTTCTTCTCATATGCTAAAGCATGCTTACTACCATATGCTATTAATTCATCACACCATTCAAACCAGCAAATATCAGCCCATTTCATTCCTTCATCAATTTGTTGAGAATTTATTGCTATGACTTTTTTTATATCATAATCTTCTGATAGTCCCTCAATAATATCACCTAAAAAACTATCTAATCCTTGCTTTACAAAAAACACCAGCTTAACTCGTTTTTTTATATTTTCTTCTCGTGAGACTTTGATATCCTTTATCTCTATATTTTCTATTTCACTTTTACTAGATCCTAAATTATCCTGCATTATATATCACTCCAAAAATTCACTTATAACATTATACTATGTAATAATTTTAATTATGGTTTATTGTTTTTCCATTTAATTACCACCATTTTTTAACATTATATTTTATACATTGTATCTATTTACATTAAGATAAATAAATTAAATAAAAAATTATCTTGTAAAAACTGTTTTTATATATTTATAAAAAAAATAAACCTAGAGTTATAATGCATCTCTAGGTTTATATCTTTTAATTTAATAGTTTAGAAATTTAACACATACTGGTTTTGAACAAAAAATTTTCTTATTTAAATTTTTAAGCTTTCCTTTCTTATTCTCCAAAAGTTCTATATTATTACTTTTTTCATTACAAACAATTATAAACTTTTCTTCTGGATCTAAAGAAAAATCTCTCGGATAAGAACCATTCAACTTACAATTATCAATAAAAATTAGATTCTCATTTTCATAATCTATTTTAAATGACATTATACTATCATACCCTCTGTGCGATATATAAATATATTCCCCATCCTTTGAAATGTGAATAGCTCCACCAAAACTGTTTTTAACATTATCAGGTAATGTTTTTAGATATTTAACTACTTCATACTTTCCATCTTTTAAATATTTCAAGATTATTATTTCAGAAGTTTTTTCAGTAAGTACATACGCGTATTTATCATCCTTACTTTTAACCATATGCCTTGGTCCACAACCTGATTTCAAATTAATAACCTCTTTAATAGTCCTTAACTTATTATCCTTTGAAACATCATAAATTGATATTTGATCCATACCTAAATCTATAACTTCTAAAAATTTATCATCTCTTATATCAACATAATGAGGATGACTTTGTAAATTGTGATTTAAATTATTAGGAATACTATGAAAATCTTCTATTCTTTTATCTTGATTACTTAAAAAGTATTCTTCTATTTTAAAAGTATGGTAATTAGCAGTTACAATAACATCTTCAAAAATATTTTTTATAAAACAAGGAGGTTTCCCTTCATTCACTTTATAATCTATCATATTTAAACCACTAACATTATTTCTAAATATAGCTATTCCACCAAAATTATCTTTTTTAATTATTGAATATAAATATTTATTATCTTTACTTAAACTTAAATATGTTGGATTTTCTATAATAACTTCTAACTTTATCTCGGAAATAATCCCACTATCAGAATTTAATTCAATACTATAAATACCTTCACTTTCTTCTGTAGTATAAGTACCTATATATGCCTTAAATATTTTATTTTTCATAAATTCTCTCCCAATAAACACTACAATTAACGGTAAATTATTTTTTAGTCATACTATAAATTTAATAACCAAAATTCTCTGATATAAATATTACGTGTATTCTGTTGCTTATGGTTTGTCTTCTTATTAATGTATACTCACAGCATATTCTATCTTCACTTTGACATTCTACACAATATCCAACTTTAGCACATGGTGTTTTCCTATTTAACCTTTTAGCATTTGCAGGTGCTACTATATCCTTAGTTCGTGCTATAGCTTCTTCAACATTTTTTACTATCTTATTCAATCCTGCCACTATTATTATCTTTTCTGGGCCGTATAAAAGCGCTGCTACTCTGTTTCCAGTACCATCAACATTATACAATTCTCCATTTTCAGTTATTGCATTTGTGCTTGAAAAATATGCATCTGCAAAAAATGCTTGCCTATATATTTTTTTAATATCATCTTTTGTTAGATTATCTTTATATCTATCAAGAAAATTATATTTACCACTTCTTAAATAATCTATTATCCCAGTTTCAAATAGTGTCATTGATCCACCACAACCTACTGTATCTCCATCTTTTATAAGTTCTTCTATCTTTTTTAATAGTTCATCTTTTGACCTAACTAAATAACCGTTCATATTATTCTTTTCTAAAGATGCTATAACTCTTTCAGCTCTTTTTTCATTTACCCATTCAATATTTTTATTCATAAACACACCCTCCTATATTATATAAAAAAAGTGAGATATTACTCTCACTTTTTAGTTATTTTATTTCATATATCTTATGTAAATAATTATTTACCACAGCACTTCTTGTACTTTTTCCCACTACCACAAGTACATGGATC
This sequence comes from Clostridium cavendishii DSM 21758, assembly GCF_900141845.1. Lineage (GTDB taxonomy): Bacteria > Bacillota > Clostridia > Clostridiales > Clostridiaceae > Clostridium_AG > Clostridium_AG cavendishii. The sequence continues at coordinate 224,390 of NZ_FQZB01000013.1, forward strand.
ATTTCTTCCAACTTTATTTTCATTTCTAACTATTTTTGATTCTCTATATCTTGTAGCAATTTCTTTTCTCTTTTCTTGTGAGAATATTGCTTCCCATTGTGGTAATTCATATAAATATTCAGCTTTAGCATCTAACATGTTAAAGTATAATTTTTCAAAATCTATATCAAAAGCTAATTCTTGATCCGCTTCAACCTTTTCTAAGTCATATGAAGTTTTTAAACTATCATTTATTCCATCAACGAATCCCATAACAAATTCAATTGTTACTCCAAATTCATCTGCTAATGATTTTATAGAAGCCTTCTTAACCTCTCCATGATTAGCTAATAAATTTACGTATATTTTTGTTTCTATATCACTATATTCATCCCAAAATGCTGCTTCGCCCTTAGTTTTCACATATTCTACAACCATATCCGTCCATTGTTTATATAAACTCATTTCCCTATCTCCTTTTTAATCATAAATATTATATAAAAATTATAATAATTAATTCCTCTATTTTCAAGCAAATTTATATTTTCTTTTTATTCAATTCTATATTTTGATACTTTTTCACAATAACTACATTTATAATTTTCGTCAATTATCATATTAGGAAAGCTTTCTTTTTTAGATATACACTCATCAATTGCAATTTCTACATGCTCTTCACAAGCTAATATGATGTTTCTTAAATCCATATAAATCACCTCTTCTAAAAGGTTTAATACATTTCAACTTCTACCTAAAATACTTATCTATAATGTTTAATCCTATTTTGCTAATCTTATGTATTCACTTGGATTGTTCCTACTTGCCATTTTTAGAATCAAATCCTTATCTAGTTCTAGATTATTTTCATTTAATACATTTAATACTGTTTGATATGCTAAATCTGGTTGATTATTTGTACTACTTAAATGTCCTAAAAATATATGCTTTTGTCTACCATATTTCATAATCTCTACTATTGCCTCACCACAATTCTCATTAGATAAATGACCTATTTCACTTAATATTCTTTGCTTCAAAATATAAGGATAGGGTCCGTATTTAACCATTTGTACATCGTGGTTACTTTCTAACAATATCACATCAGATTTTCTTATATTTTGTTTTATCTCTTCTGTAAATGTTCCTATATCAGTTACTACACTACAATTATATTTACCATTACTTACTGTATAGCCTACAGGACCTGCTGCATCATGTGGTATATTAAAAGATTTTATTTCTATATCTTTTATACTTACAGTGCTTCTCTTATCCATAATTTTAATATTATGATCCTTAACATTCCCAATATTAGACTTCATAGCTAACCATGTATCTGAATTTGCATATATAGGTATATCATATTTTCTAGACAGAACTCCTACACCTTTTATATGATCTGAGTGTTCATGAGTTATAAATATCCCATCAATTTTTGTTGTATCTTCATCTACACTCTTTAATGCTTCATCAATTTTCTTCCCTGGAAGCCCTGCGTCTATTAATATTCTTGTATTATCCGTACCAATAAATATACTATTTCCACTACTTCCACTATATAGTGAACAAAAATTCATTATGTTTCCCCCACCTAGTTATCTTTGAACTCTAGATATATTAGCTCCCAGTGATTTGAACTTCTCTTCTATTCTAGGATATCCTCTATCTATATGCTCTATACTACATATTTCTGTACTTCCTTCTGCTATAAGACCAGCTATAACCATTGCTGCACCTGCTCTTAAATCCGTTGCCTTTACTACTGCTCCAGTTAACTTGTCTGTCCCATCGATTATAGCAGTTCTTCCTTCTACTTTTATTGATGCTCCCATCTTTTTAAGCTCATCAACATGCTGATGTCTAGATTCCCATATAGTTTCAACTATTAAACTTCTTCCTTCTACTGAGCTTAGTAATGAACACATAGGTTGTTGTACGTCTGTAGGGAATCCTGGATATGGTGATGTCTTTATATTTATACCTTTAAGCTGCTTATCTACAAATACTCTTATAGTATCATCACCCTCTTCTATATTAACACCCATTTCAATAAGTTTTGCACTTATTGATTCCAAATGCTTAGGTATAACATTTGTTAGTGTAACATCTCCCTTAGTAGCCGCTGCTGCTATCATAAATGTTCCTGCTTCTATCTGATCTGGAACTACACTATAATTACATCCCTTTAAATCTTTAACGCCCTTTATTCTTATAACATCAGTTCCTGCACCCTTAACATCTGCTCCCATCGAATTTAAGAAGTTAGCTACATCTACAACATGTGGTTCTTTTGCAACATTTTCAAGTGTAGTCGTTCCCTCTGCCAAAGTTGCTGCTAACATTAAATTTATAGTAGCTCCAACACTTACTACGTCAAAGAATATATTGGCTCCAACTAACTTTTCAGCCTTAACTGAAATAGTTCCATGCTCTATAGAAACCTTTGCCCCTAATGCTTCAAAGCCTTTAATATGTTGATCTATAGGCCTAACCCCTATAGGGCATCCCCCTGGAAGGTCAACTCTAGCTTCTTTGAACCTCGAAAGTAAAGCACCTATAAAATAATATGATGCTCTCATTCTACTACCATGTTCTGTACAAGCGTTTACGCTAGTCATTTTTGTAGCATTTATTTTTAAAGTATTTTCCCCTAATTTTTCTACTTCGCAACCTAATACTCCTAATATTCTTTCTAAACAATGTACATCTTCTATGTTTGGTATATTATCTATTACACATTCCCCTGAACTCGCTAATATTGCAGCTGGTAATATTGCTACGGCTGCATTCTTAGCTCCATTAATTTCTATTTCACCTTTTAAAGCTGTTCCACCTTTTATAACTAATCTTTCCATCCACTTCACCCTTGCCTATTTTTATTCTATATATCAAATTCCCATCAAATTTCTTATTATCTATTTCAATCCGAAAACTTCCTGTAAATATTTTAAAAATATTTTAAATTCCATTATTAGTTGATTTTATCAACTCTTTTCATTATATCACAATACCACTATATTTAAATAGGTTTTTTCAAATGTTATTATAGTAATTTATTCTATGTAAATGTAAACATACAATAATAAATCAATTTTTAATTAATTTCTTTTTTACACTTTTCCCTTTTTAGTTTATTTTTTCAATTTTATTTAATTTTTCCCATTAAATATATTGTTTCACATGTTCTTAAAAATATTCATTTCATAGGCATTTTTTAATATTATTTTATATAATTCTGAGGATTTATTACTTGAATTAATAAAAAAAATAAGCCTTATAATAAAATTAAATTCTATTATAAGGCTTATCTTTTTAATTTTAGTAAGAATAATATAAAAATTTAATCCTTCTTACATTAAATTATGCATTTGAATTTTTAAAACTTCCACAATCAGTACATTCTTTAGTTTTAGCAGTAGCTTCATGTTTTACAACTTGAATTTTTTCTAATGTACAATAATTATCATCTTTGCAATGATATGCACATTCTTCAACAGAACATCCAATACTATCATTATGTCTCATTTTAAAATCTCCTCTTACTTTTAAAATATAATTATGAATTTCAATTCACAAATCTTATTATGTACATAAAAAATTTAATTATTCTATATTTTTATTGCTTGTAATATGCTATAATTTATAACAAAGTTTGTATATTATATAAATACAACAATTAAGCGAGGTTTTAATATGAAATATTATTTAGTAGCATTATTTGATGAAAATTCTTATAAGAATATAGAACCCTTACAAAAAAGTTTATCAAAAAAGTATAAGTTATATAAAAATCTTCCTACACTTCACATAACTTTAGAAGTTATTGATAACCCTAACATTGATAAACTTGATGAAATCTTACAAAAGTTCTTTAAACCTTATAAAAAATTCAAAGTAGAATTAAATGATATTATATGTTTTAATGAACCTCATAAATCTGTAAATTTAAAAGTAGAGAATGCAGGTTATATAAAAAAGATTTCTAGATCATTGAATGATTTACTTAAATTACATGGTTTCTTCGTTAGAGATAATATAAATGATTGGGATATGCATGTTTCTCTTGCTAATTCAAATTTTGCAAATAGGGAATGGAAAAAAAATGAGTATGAAATAGCTTGCAGTACAACAAAAGACAAAGGATTTTTTAGTGTTGCAAAAATAAATAGGATAGAACTTTGGAAACCTGTTAATAACAAAAAAGATATGGTTGTTAAAAGTTACAATCTTAGAGACTATTAATCTTTTAAAATTTAATACGAAAATATTTACGAGAGCATATATATTTTTTTAAAATCTATAATATGCTCTTTTTTAATAATCGTAATATTTGGATTTGTCAATAAATTTAAAAAAATTTTAACTTTTTCTTTTTGTATTCGTTTACCCACCTTTTCAATTTTAAAAAGTTTTTGTAAAATAAAGTTGTAACACTTTGTGTTAAAGAGGATAGGGGGATTTCACAAAATGAATCTTGATAAATTATTTTCTCACCAAAATTTAATAAATTCTAAAATTTCAGTTGATAAGAATTTAAGCGAGTATAAAATAACTGCTAGAAAGCAACTAACTTTGCAAGTTAGGCTTAGTGATTTAGCTAACGAAACAAAATGTTTTAATTATTCAACTGAAAAAGAAACTAAGATATCAAAACAATTAGTCCTAGAAAAATATGTAGATTGCTTAGGTCACATACTGACTTTAGGCATAGATAAAAATTATGTTACCCTAAATTCAATAACTATAAAACCGAATGATTATTGTCTAAGTGATCAATTTTTAAATTTATTTATAGATTTAAATGATCTTATAATATCACCTTCAATTGATCATTATGAAACTTTACTTGAAGACTTTATGAGTCTTGGTGTAAGTTTAGGTTTTTCATCAGATCAAATCGAAGAACGTTTTTTTAATATAAACTATTGTAAAATTGCACTCTAATTTTTTAGAGTGCTTTTTTTTTTATTTTTTGGATACAATAAGCTAGAGGTGATTTTATGATAGGTATTATTTTCTCTATTCTAGCTGGTGTAGCCATGAGTATCCAAGGAGTTTTTAATAGTAGATTAAGTGATAAAATAGGTATTTGGGAAACAAATGCTATCGTTCAAGGATCGGCATTTGTTTTAACTCTTATTATTATGTTCTTTTTTGGTAATGGAACCTTTAAAGAACTACGCACTGTAAATAAATTGTATCTTTTAGGTGGTGTTCTGGGAGTTATAATAATTTTCACGGTCATAACTGGTATAACTTCTTTAGGAGCAACATACTCTATAGCTATAATATTAGTTGCTCAATTAACTGCTGCTGCAATTATAGATGCCTTTGGATTATTTGATTCAAAAAAATTAACTTTTGGAATGAACGAAATTATTGGCGTTATCATAATGATTGTTGGTATAATAGTGTTTAAATGGAAACACTAAAAGGAGACTTTATTTATGAATTTTTTTGCCAATATAAAATTTCTTTCACGCCTTACATTAAATAACTTTAAAGCTTATTCTCAAAAACCAGAGGATTGTATGAATGATGATTTATCCGAGGACTCTGTTAAATGGCTGGGCCACGCTACAGCTCTTATAAATCTTGGTAATAAAATATTAGTTACCGATCCTGTTACTTCGAACTTTTTAGGTCATTTTAAAAGAATGGTTAAAATGCCTAATGATTTAAAGAATATAAATATAGATTACATTCTTTTATCTCATGGTCACATGGATCATATGCATTTCTCATCACTTTTTAAATTAAATAGGAATGCTATTGTTATAGTGCCTAAAGGTTATAAAAAATTACTTAAACTTATGGGATTTAAAAACGTAGTTCTTTTAAGACATGGTGAAACTTATAATGATGAATACATCTCTATCAAAGCTTTAGAAGCAAATCATGATGGTAGAAGATATTACATGGGTATAGATGATGAAAGTAATTCTTATATCATTAAACATAAAAATAAAAGCGTTTTTTACGCTGGTGATACAGCATTTACTGAAGGTTTTAAAGATTTAAAATGTGATGTTGCTTTAATGCCTGTTGGCTGTTATAAGCCTGATAGATTTTCAGTTATGCACTGCACTCCAGAAGAAAGCTTTGAGATGTTTAAGATGATGGATGCAAATATTATGCTTCCTATTCATTATAAAACCTTTATGTTATCCTTAGAGGATTTTAACGAGACATCCTTAAGACTAGAAAAATTAAACGATGGATCAATAAATATACTAAACGTTGGTGAAGTTTTAAAAATTTAATATAAAATTATAAATTAGTATAGCATACTCCTTCCTAAGCATATAATATATATTGTAATAATTAGGAAGGAGCTTTTTATGTTTTCACTTAAAAGCAAATTAGACCATAATCTAAGGATTAATTTAGATAAGTCCCTTCAGCAAAATTACAGAGTACTTATTAAATGCAAAAGATTTGAAGATAATATAGAAAAAAAAATTCTATCTCTTAAAGGAACTTTAATTTGTTCTATCAAATCCCAAGGTCTTATAGCTGCTAATTTAAGTCAGCGATCAATCTATAGGTTAATTGAATATCCAGAGGTTAATTATATATGTTTTGATGAGTACGCCTTACTTTGCGCTATGAGTATTTCTACTGCAACTGGAGGTCGTAGTTTTGAAAAATTCAATTTTACTGGAAAAGGAATTTCTATAGGTTTAATCGATACTGGTGTTTTTCCTCATCCTGATCTATCTTCACCACATTCCAAAATTCTAAAATTTACCGACCTAATAAATGATATAAAATATCCTTATGATGATCATGGACATGGAAGTTTTATAGCGGGTATTTTGTGTGGAAGTGGTATAAGCTCTAAAAATCTATATAAAGGAATAGCGGAAAAAAGTTCTCTCATCTGTTATAAAGCTTTTAATTCAACAGGTAAGGGATATGTTTCTAACATTTTATGTGCCTTAGAATCACTCATTGAAGAAAGTGAGCATCTTAATGTTAAAGTTATTTGTTTACCTTTTGAATTAATATCTCACAATATGTTTATAATATCACTTTTTCATAAACTGTTTAAACTAGCTAATGAAAAGAACATAATTGTAGTCATACCTTCTGGAAGTAGTCCAAATGGCGAAGGATCTATGAACCCTCTTTGCTTTTCTTCTGATTGCTTGGTTGTAGGTGGTATAAATAACTCCAAATCTTCACCTGTACCTTATATCTATTCAGCATCATCATGTTATTCTAAAACTCACAAACCAGATTTAAGTGTAGCTTGTGTTAATATAACATCAATTAACACAGATAAAAACTATATTTCTCAAAAGAACGGGATTAAAATTTATTCCCCAAGATTAGAAACACCTTATATAACCTACACTGGAACATCCATTTCAGCTGCATTTATAAGTGCTATTTGTAGTCTGATTTTTGAAGCAAACCCCAGCTTAACATTTAAAGATATATCATCCTTACTTAAACTTTACTCTAATAATATGGATATTGATAAAAATTTTATTGGTGACGGTATATTAGATACAAAACGTTTATTTACAATGCTAGCTAATAAAAAATAAAAAAGTGGTCTTATATAATTTTCTTATTAATTAAATTAATTAAATTAATTTAATTCAATAAAAATTATATAGGACCACTTAACTTTTAACTAAAAACTTTATTTGTAAATTAATATTAATAAACCCACCAAAATATATAGCATATATATTTTTATAATTATCATAAGTTTTATTTTATATATTGCTTAGGGTTAATAGCCATACCATTAGTTCTCAATTCAAAGTGTAAATGAGGCCCAGTGCTATTTCCGGTACTACCAACTTTACCAATTAACTCTCCTTCTTTAACACAAGCACCTTTTTTGGCAAGTATTTCACTGGCATGACCATATACTGTCTCTATACCATTTCCATGATCTAGTATTAACATATTTCCATAAATATCATTATAACCAGTATATTTAACAACTCCATCCAATGCTGCAGTTATAGGTGCCCCATAGGCTTCTCCAATATCCATACCATGATGTATTGCTCCATGTCTTTCTCCATATGGTGATGTTATAAATCCTCCTCTAGTAGGTTTATTTAAAAATGGTACACTTGCAGCTATTGGATTTTTAGTTCCCTTTAAAATCACAATTGGTTTAGCTACTACTATACTCTTCTTTTCTAAAACATTACTTTGCTTAAGCTTTCCATTTATAAAGATCTCTTTTTTAACAACTTCATCTTCACCCTTTAATCCCTCTTGTTTAATACTTTCTCCTAAATATAAAGTTGAAGTTTGCATAACATTTATAGTAGGTTCAGAAGCTTCTACTACTTTATCTTTTAAACATATTTCAACTTTTGCAACTTGTGTTTCTTCACTTGAATTAAGTTTAATTATGTTATTTTTTATAGACTCTTTTGAAGATATTTTATTTAATTTTACTATTTCATCTTTGTATTGTGAGTTAGTATTGACTCTTATATATATAATATTTTTCTTATCTATTTTCCCACTTTTTATGTATAAATCGGGTAGTTCTTTTAAGATTTTCTTACCTTCTTCTATATCTGATACATATCCAACTACCTTATCATTAAGTATAAATGCTTTTGCATTTACATCTATATTTAAACTATTTTTTATATTATTTTTTATATCCTCACTTGAACTTAAATTTATATTACTTCCTATTATTTTATTAAACTCTAAATCTGAGTTTTTTATATCACTTAACTTAAATTTACTTTTAATTTCAGAAATATACTCTTTATAACTATCGCGTGCTAAAGTTTTATTATCTATGTATCCAACTGTTATTCCATCCACCTTAAATTCATAAACACCAGGCCATAAATCAATTATTAAATATAGCATTAAAGGTATTGATACTGACATTACGAATTTAAGTATATTCTTTTTCAAATTACTCATAATGTATATTTTCAAGCCTCCATTAGTAAAATTTTAACACAATACCTTAAATACTCTTCCCCATATTTTAAATTTTATTCCTAATATTTAAATTCAAATAAATGTTTCATATTAATTTTTTAGCATTGTTGTTAGATAAACTCCTCTTTGTTATAATTAACTTACCATATAATATAAAGAGGATTAATTAGGTATAATATATTTTGAAATATTTATATCTCTTGATTTATGTTATAAATAATTTTATAATCCTGTATGTATTATTAAAAGTTTGGATTCTTACTTAATTTAAATATAATTTAGAAAGGTGATAAGATATGAGCACATTTATGCTAAAAAACTCAGCAGTAAATTTTACCCCAGTAAGCAATATATTTATAGATAAATATATGGGAAGAGCTCGTGGTGAATTTGTTAAAGTTTATTTATTAATTCTTAAATATAGCATATCAGGTGAACTTGGAGTTAGCTCGTCAATAATTTCTTCTAATTTGAGTCTTTTAGAATCTGATATTATGAACGCTTTAAACTACTGGCAAGAAGAAGGTGTCATAGATCTTATTGCTATAGATAAAATGGGCAATTTTAATATAAAATTTAAAGATTTATCCGAAAATATAGAAGCTCCAGCTTCAAATGTTGATTTATTAGAAGCCCTTAACCAAGATAACACTAAGGGCATGTTAAAAGAAATAGAACTTTTAATAGGCAGACCACTCTCTCCAAAAGAAATGCATACTTATCTAAGTTGGCAAAAGGATTTTGGTTTTCCTTCTGAACTTATTTTACTACTTATAGAATATTGCGCATCTAAAGGTAAAAGTGATGCTCGTTATATTGAAAAAGTAGCTTTAGCTTGGCATGAAACAAATATTTCAACTATAGAAGCTGCCCAAAATTATATAACTAAAAATGAAGATAAGTGGTTTAAATTCAGAAAAATCCTTAATTATTTAGGTATTAATAATAATGAGATAATGAAGCCTCAACAAGATCTTTTAGAAAAATGGCTTTTTAATTACAACTTTTCTCTTGAAATTATTTTTAAGGCTTGTGATATTTGTTTTGAAAGGTTAAATAGAGCTGATTTTAAATATATAGATGGTATCTTAAATAAATGGCACAAGGAAGGCTTTCAAACTAAAGAGGAAATTGAGGCTAAAGACATCCTTAAAAAACCTTATGTAAAAAAAGATTTTAATAAGGATATTGTTACTTCTCAACCTTCAAATAAAAAACCATTACGTTTTTCAAATTATGAGCAAAGGGATTATGACTATGACTCCCTAGAAAAAAAATTGTTAGGATGGGATGATAATGATTAAAGGATACCAAAGCGAGCTTATGGATATATACGAAAAAATACGTGAACAAGAAAAAGAAGCTTTAGAAACTAGACGTAAAGAAATATCCAAAAGTTGCCCTAAGATTATGGATATTGAGAACACCATAGCTAAACTCTCATTAAAGCTTGCAACTACAGCTATGAAGAATGTTCCTAACGCCACCAAAGAATTAGAGAACATTAAAAATGAAATTAAAAATTTAAGAGCTACTAAATATGAGCTTCTTGTTGAAAATGGTTACTATCCTGAATATCTAAATATTCATTATAGATGCAAACATTGTAAGGATACAGGTTACATAGTGACTGAGAAATGCAGATGTTACAATCAAAAGTTAGTCCAAATTTATTATAAGAATTCAGAAATAGAAGAAGCTACTAAATTTAATAACTTTAATACATTTAACATAGAATATTACTCATCTAGTAGAGTTGGTGATGAAAGATACTCTCCTAGAAGAAATATGACTGGTATTTTAGATAAAATTACACATGAATATATACCTAATTTCAATAGAACTGATGATAATATCTTATTCTACGGAAATTCAGGTACAGGAAAAACCTTCTTAACCCATTGCATAGCTAAAGAGCTTTTAGATGCTGGATATTTAGTTGTTTATAAAACCTCTGATGAACTTATTCGTAACTTAAAAGAAATTAGATTTGAAAACAATCAAAATCTAGAGGACTTACTTGTAAATTGTGATTTATTAATAATAGATGATTTAGGTGCTGAACAAGTCACTGAATTCTCTGTAACAGAACTATTTACTTTACTTAACAAAAAAATATTAAAGAAAAAAAAGATGATTATTTCAACAAATTTAAATCTTTCAGATTTAACTAAAACCTATGCTGAAAGAATAACTTCTAGGTTATTTGGTAACTTTACCTTATTTAAAGTTTATGGTGATGACATAAGAGTAAAAAAGAACCTCAGCAAAAATAGATAATAAAGAAACCTTAAACTACAAAAGTTTTATTTTCATAAACCTACCATTAAAAGCACTTTATATTACTACTATATAATTTTTTGATTGGATGTGAAAAAATATGGGTAAATTAATATATGAAATGATACCAATGTTGTTATCATTAGGTATAAGTCAAATAGCTTACTTGAAAGTTGATAAAAAGTATGGCATAAGTGATAAGATAAGTTCAAAGATTAGAGTAAAAGATAAATGGAAATCATTTTTTTGTTTCTCTTGCACAATGTTGATTATATTATCTTTTTGGATTATTGATATGTATGTAATTGATATTCCCCAAACTATATATTCTATACTTAATGGAATCGTAATTGGTATAGGCATTGGAATGTCAAACCAAATGTTGATTTTAAAAAATAAATAGATACTACTTTATAAAAATAAAAGAAGGCTAAGTCCTTCTTTTATTTTTATAAAAGTTTAAACATAAACAAAAAACTTCTTGGTTAAACCAAGAAGTTTTGGAGCTGGCAATAGGAATCGAACCTACAACCTGCTGATTACAAGTCAGCTGCTCTACCGTTGAGCCATGCCAGCGTACTAATTCAATTATATATCACCAATTAAAATTGGCGACTCAGAAGGGGCTCGAACCCTCGACCTCCGGCGTGACAGGCCGGCACTCTAACCAACTGAGCTACTGAGCCATATGTGGTGGAAACAACAGGGATCGAACCTGTGACCCTCTGCTTGTAAGGCAGATGCTCTCCCAGCTGAGCTATGCTTCCATAAATGGTGACTCCTAGGGGAATCGAACCCCTGTTACCACCGTGAAAGGGTGGTGTCTTGACCGCTTGACCAAGGAGCCTTATGTTTTAAATTTATCACCAATTAAAATTGGCGAC
>NZ_FQZB01000040.1:0-1689 GCF_900141845.1 Clostridium cavendishii DSM 21758
TATCACCATCTTTTTCTTTATCTACAACTACTACCTCTTTTATTCCTTCTACTTCTAATAATCTAGTCTCTATTTCTCCAAGCTCTATTCTAAATCCACGCACTTTTACTTGATGATCTATTCTTCCCAAAAATTCTATATTCCCATCTGGTAACCATCTTGCTAAATCTCCAGTTTTGTACATTCTTTCTCCAGATTTATATGGATTCTCTATAAATTTTTCCTCTGTTAATTTATTATTGTTTAAATATCCTCTTGCCACGCCTGTACCACTTATACATAGTTCGCCTCCTACATTAATTGGTACTAACTTCATCATTTTATCTAAAATATATACTTTATTATTACCTATAGGTTTTCCTATAACTGGCATGCTTCTTATATTATTAGATGCATTTATTGTAGTAGTTGTAACAACATGAGTTTCTGAAGGTCCATAGTGATTATGAATGTTTATATCACTTTGATAAATTAAATCCTTTAATTTATCAGTTAGAGTTAATTGTTCACCAGCAACAATTATATTTCTAACATTATTAATAAGACATTCAATAAATTTTTCTTCTGATTGTAATAATTTAAAATATGCTGTTGGTAAAAATACAGTTTTTATTTGTTTTTTAACTATAAAGTTTAGTAAGCTTACTACATCTTTTCTTACTTCATCTTTAATTAAATATAATTCTCCACCAGCTAGCAAAGTAGATAATATTTCCTGGCTAGCTACATCAAAACATAAATTTGCAAATTGTAATACTTTTGTTTTTAATTCAATGTTAGTATTATTAATTTCAAAATTAATTAAATTTGCTAAACTATTATTTTTAAACATAACTCCCTTAGGAGTGCCTGTCGTTCCAGAGGTATATATAATATATAGAAGATTATCAGGCTCACTTATATTAGGTAAATTGATGCAAATTTGATAATATAAACTTTCTTCTTCTAAATAAAGCATTTCTCCATTAAATAGTATATTGTTAAATAGGTCTTTTTGCGTTAAAACAATCTGGCAATCACTATTTTTCAATATAAACTCAATTCTTTCATTTGGATATGATATATCTATTGGTAAATACGCTCCACCGGCTTTTAATATAGAAATAATACCAACTATCATCTCTATAGAACGTTCCACCATAATACCTACTACAACATCCGGACCTACTCCTTTGTCCCTTAATATCATTGCCAATGAGTTAGCCTTATCATTGAGTTCTCTATAAGTTATCTCTTCATTTTCAAACACAACAGCAATATTATCTGGTGTCTTTTCTACTTGGTTTTCAAATAATTCCTTAATAGTTTTATTACTTGGATATTTTACTGTTGTATTATTAAAATCTATTAATAATTTTTTCTTTTCATCCTCATTAATAATTTCTATATCTTTAATTTTAATATTCCTATTAGTGATTATTTTCTTAACTAAATTTAAAAAATGTTCTTTCATTCTTTCTATAGTTTCTTTTTTATATAACTTCTTAGCATATTCTAAATTTAAATATATATTATCTTTACCTTCTATTGCTATCATAGTTATATCGAATTTAGCCATATTATTTTTTAAATTATAAGGTTTAATCTTTAATCTTTCTAATTCTAATGAGTTCATCTCCATATTCTGCATTATAAACATAACATCAAATAATGGATTTCTACTTGCATCTCTTCTCACGTTTACTTTTT
>NZ_FQZB01000040.1:2139-3695 GCF_900141845.1 Clostridium cavendishii DSM 21758
TTAGTGATTATTTTCTTAACTAAATTTAAAAAATGTTCTTTCATTCTTTCTATAGTTTCTTTTTTATATAGCTTCTTAGCATATTCTAAATTTAAATATATATTATTTTTACCTTCTATTGCTATCATAGTTATATCGAATTTAGCCATATTATTTTTTAAATTATAAGGTTTAATCTTTAATCTTTCTAATTCTAATGAATTCCTCTCCATATTCTGCATTATAAACATAACATCAAATAATGGATTTCTACTTGCATCTCTTCTCACATTTACTTTTTCTACAATATCTTCGAATTGATAATCCTGATTTTCATATGCATTAAGTGATTTTTCCTTTATCATTCTTAAGTAAGCTTCATAACTATCATCAGAATTAATATTACTCCTTATTGCTAAAGTATTTACAAACATACCTATTATATTTTCAAAATCCACATGTGGTCTACCTGCTATTGGAGTTCCTACAACTATATCTTCTTGTCCACTATATTTTGATAAAAGTATCTTAAATGTAGAAAGTAGCACCATATACATTGTACTTCCTGTTTCTCTTACAATTTCCTGTAGTCCTTTAGTTTCTTCTTTTCCTATAGTAAAATCGACACTATCCCCTTCAAAATCTTGAACTAATGGTCTAGTATAATCAATAGGCATATTTAGTACTGGTATCTCTCCATCAAATTCCTTTAACCAATACTCTTCCTGCTTTTTAAATTCCTCTCTTTGCTGCATTTTATTCTGCCATTCACTATAATCTTTATACTGTATTTTTAAGTCTTCTTGTTTTTTGCCTCCATAAATTTCTCCAAATTCCTTTGTTAAAACCCCAATAGATGTACCATCTGAGATTATATGATGCATATCAAATATAAGTATATGTCTTTCTTCTTCTAATTTTAATAACTCTACTCTTAATAATGGCGCTTTACTTAAATCAAAACATTTTATAAAATTACTTATTTTTTCTTTTATCTCAGTTTCATCTTTTACTTTTATTTCTTCTATTTTAAATTCCATAGATTCCATTCTGTGTACTTTTTGCATTATATTTTCGTTTACAACTTCAAAACTAGTTCTTAAAGTTTCATGTCTTTCTATTAATTTTAAGAAAGTTTCATTTAATTTTTCTATATCAAGCTTTCCTTCTATTTCTATAGCACCTGGAATATTATATGCTGTACTTTCTTTATCAAATTCTTGTAGCATATATATTCTTTTTTGTGCTGAAGATGATATATAGTATTCTTTTTCTTCTACTTTTCCTATTGCTTCATAAACATTCTTTTCCTTTGACTTGATATATTGACTTATATTTTTCACGTTTCCTAATATTAATAATTTTCTAAGAGATACTTTCACATTAAATTCCTTAAAAATTCTTCCAGTTATTACTGCGCCCCTTAGTGAGTGTCCTCCAAGTTCAAAAAAGTTATCATTTATTCCTATATTACTTACACCTAATACTTCTTCCCATATCTTTACCAAATCTTCTTCTATTTCATTTCTTGGTGCTTCATATACTGAACCTGTTATAATATTTTCTTCCACATTTGG
>NZ_FQZB01000011.1 GCF_900141845.1 Clostridium cavendishii DSM 21758
CTTATACTTTTTACACTGCTTGGTATTTGAATACTAACTAAATTTGGACATTCACGAAATGCATCATACCCAATACTTTCTACACCTTCTTGAATTTCTATACTTGTTAGATTGTCACAAAGAGATAGTGCTTCAACTCCTATACTTTTTATGCTACCTGGTATTACTATACTTGTAAGATTATCTGTATTTTGCATCGCCCAGCCTCTAATGTCTGTAACGTTATACACTTCATCATTGCATACAATTTTACTTGGCAATATAAGTTTTGAATCTATTTCTCCTACTACATCATTCACACTTACACATTTATTATTAGCATCTGTTAACCTAAATTTTATACCTTTTATTGTAACGCAGTTATCTTTAAAATCACTATCTGTTTTCCATTCTGTTAAATCACTTATTCCAACCATTGTAGGATTTAACATTCTAGCTTTATTTTTAGATTTTTTATCTGTTGTTGAATTACTCTTATCAATTTTAGAAGATGAATCTTCAGCTGATTTCTCTATTTTAGCATGACTACCTATTCCACTACTTCTTAAAAGCATTTCAGTACTATCACATTTCGTTATTCCATTATGATCTATAAACACTCTTGTTCCTTCATCAGATTCTAAGCTTTTAAGTCTGCTTTCCCCATAAAATGTATGGTTTTCTGTGATAGTTATTGTACCTGGTATTTTTACAACTTCTAAATTATCACATCCATGAAATACATCATATCCGATGCTTGTTAATTCACCTGTTAATTCTACC
The DNA here is from genome assembly GCF_900141845.1 of Clostridium cavendishii DSM 21758. Classification (GTDB taxonomy): domain Bacteria; phylum Bacillota; class Clostridia; order Clostridiales; family Clostridiaceae; genus Clostridium_AG; species Clostridium_AG cavendishii. The sequence goes on from NZ_FQZB01000011.1 coordinate 763, forward strand.
GATTTTAACTTACTACAACCATTAAACGTATTATTTTTCAAACTTTTCACTTTACTTGGAATTATTATATTCTCTAATCCAATACAATTATAAAATGCATTCTCCTCAATAGCTTGTACACTTTCTGGAATTGTAATATTTTCAAGATTATTACACGAGAAAAATGCTCCATCTTCTATAGTTATTACACTATTAGGTATTGAATATTTCTCTTTTGCTTTTCCTTCTGGATATCTTATTAACTTTGTTATTCCTTTATTAAATAAAACTCCATCTTTACTTTCATAGTTTTGATTATTCTTATTAACATTTATGTTTAATAAATTACCACATCCATTAAATGCAGTTTCGTCTATGTACATTATATTACTTGAAATCTCTATACTTTTTAGGCTACTACAGTTAAGAAATGTACCACTCTCTATTTTAGTTACATTACCTAAATTATCTATACCAGTTAAATTACTACAATTATGAAATGCATACTTTCCTATGGTTTCTATTGTATCAGGAAGTATTACTTTTTTAAGATTCTTAGACTTAGCAAATGCCATTTCACCTATAATCTTTACTGGAACTCCATCAATTTTACTTGGTATCTCTACATTCGGCTCAGTTCCAGTATATCTTGTTATTGTTCCAGTTGATTTATCAAATTTAAAATTTTCCTTTGCCTTTACCTTATTAGCATCAATATTGTCTTGATTGTCTTGATTTTTAATAATTACTGCTGCTTGTACAACAGAATTTAAATTTGAAGAAATTATTGATGTAGCCAAAATTAAATTCATAATTTTTTTCCTTAGCATAATTATCCCCCTTATAACTCATACAATATTCTAATTATAAATAGTTCTTATTAGCAATTATTTCATTTTATTCATAATTATTATATTTATATTATATACAGATTAATCGCATATTTCTACAAGTTTCTTGCATAGTAATTATATTACATAAATACACTAATTAAACTATCGTAAGATTAATGCCTTTTCTAAAATATTAAATACAGCTTTTCTACTCTTTCATATTTTATTATTATAATTTATTGTATATTTTAAAGTATAAACGCCTACTACAAAAAACACCTTCTTGTAAAAATTTATTTATCTAAGGTATTATTACAAATAAAAAAGATAATTTAAATTGAAGATTACTCATACAAAGGATATAATGAAATTACTCTTTGATAATCACCAAATCCGTAGTTTGGTGTTTATCCAAAATCTATTAAAATTTTTAATTTCATAAAAATATTAATTAAAAATAATACATTTAAAATTTACTTTAACACTTGTTTTAGCTATGCTATCTCAAATTGTCCTAATATCAGAAAGGAAAAAAATTATATTAAAGTATTTTTTTAACTTATACGAAATCCAAAACTAGAGAGGAATTGTAATGAGAGAACAATATTATGAAAAACTATTAAATATAAAAACTTTAGAGGAACAAAAAGTATTCTATCAATCATTGCACTATAGCACATATGAACCAACCCCTTACTCTGCATTAGAAATATTATGTGAGCAATATAATTTTACTGCTGAAGATAGTATAATTGATTTTGGATGTGGCAAGGGACGGTTTAACTTTTATATAAACCATTTTTTTGATTCCACAGTTAAAGGTATAGAAATGAATACATTTTTCTATAAGGAATCTATTGATAATAAAAGAAATTATTTAAAAAAACATAAAAAAATAAATGATAAAATTAATTTTTTAGATTGCTTTGCAGAGGAATATAATATAAGTCCATCAGATAATAAATTTTACTTTTTTAACCCTTTTTCTATACACATATTTATAAAAGTTATAGAAAACATTTTAAATTCTGTAAAGGAATATAAAAGAACAGTAGATATTATATTATACTATCCATCAGAGGAGTATATTTACTTTCTAAATGACAATACCCCCTTTGTACTTTTCACCGAAATAAAGCTACCTTACTTATACGATAAAAATCCTCGTGAAAGTTTTTTAATATATAGACTAGTCTATTAAAAAAACATAATAACCTATAAATATTGTATTACTTAGGCAAATCTCCACTTCTACAATTCACTACTCGCTTATAATTATAAATAATTTTAGTGCTACCTATCTGAGATACATAATTTTTTTAGTAGTCTCTAAAAACACCTTAAAATGTCTTGCAAAAGTATATACATGGTTATACAACCTATATTTTATTTAAAAAAATGTAACTAGAATTAATAATCCTAGTTACATTTTTATAAATTTTATCTAAACTATTTTCTAGATTAAAGCTACAATTAATATAATCTTAAACACTAAATATTGTTTTATATAGCATTAGATTATTTATTATAAATTCTACACAATATATATTAGTAAATATTATTCTTTTCCTAGTGCAATTAATTCATTTACATCATTATCTTGAGGCAGTCTTTTATCTCTTTCTATAAGGCTATATATTACAGGAACAATTATAAGGGTTAATAAAGTGGATAAAGTAAGTCCCCCTATAACTACAATAGCCATATTTTGATACATAGTTTTTTCACCAAGTAAATTAGCTGCTTGAGGTATAAGAGCCATTATAGTTGCTATAGCAGTCATGAATATTGGTCTTAATCTTACCATTCCTGCATTAATTAATGCTTCATGTACTGTCATACCCTCTTTTCTATTATTCCCTACTTTATCAAGTAAAACTATGGCATTAGTTACAACTATACCTATAAGCATAAGTAAACCTATAAGCCCAACCATTGATAATGCGTTTCTTGATATAAATAAAGCTAAAAATGCTCCAGCAGCCGCAAATGGCAAGGAGAATAATATAGCAAACGGTGCTTTAGCTTCTCCAAAAGCTAGAACCATTATTATATATACTAAAACTACAGCTACTAAAATAGCTACCATCATTTCTTTAAAACTAGTATTTAGTTCTTCAGAAGCACCACCCTGAAGATAATCAACTCCTTTAGGAAAGCTAGATTTTATACTATCTATTTCTTTATAGGCTTTAGATGAAATTTTTTGAATATCTTCACTATTAATATCTGCTGTTATAGAAGTATACAATTCACCATTTAATTGTTTAATTGATACAGGTCCATTAATAACACTTACATCTGCAATATCAGATAATTTTATATTTTCTCCCATAGGTGAGGCTATTTCTATATTCTTTACATTATCTAAAGATTTTAAATTATCTTTTGATATTCCAAGATATACAGATACATCTTTATCATTATTTTTAAAGGTAGTTACAGTATTATAGCTAAGTAATTCTTGAACAGAAGTAGCAACTTGATAAGTTAATAAACCTTTCTCAGCGGCTTTATTCGCATCTACTTTAATTGATATTTCAGGTTTACTATTTTCCAAGTTATTTTGAATATTTTTAAGTTCTTCTATTGTTTTAAGTTTATCTACAACAAGCATTGCAGATTTATTAATATCTTCTTCTGATTTACCTCTTATATTTACAGAGAAACCATTCATAGAATTTCCACCAAGAAGTGATATTGGATTTATAGAATATTTTTTACCATCAGATGACATAGCTCTTACCTTATCCATTATTTCAGTTGAAGCTTTATCTCTATCACTATTATCCTTTAATACAATTACAAAACCTGCAGAATTACTAGCAGATTTAGTTCCATTAGAGTTTTCAATAGAACCTACAGTAACACTTACTGATTCTATATCATTTCTAGATAACATATCTTTTTCAAATTTTTTAATTTCTTCATTAGTTGTTTTAGCATCAGTTCCAGCTGGCATAGCTAAGTTACCAGATAAGGAATTAGGAGTTTCCTTAGGTAAGTATTGAAGACCAACCTTAGTTACTGTAAATATTGATACGGCTAAAAGTACTATAGATACAAAAATAGTAATAAGTCTATGCTTTAAGCACTTTTCTAATAAACGTTTATAAGTATTTGCTATCTTACCATCGTGATTATTCTCTTTTATACGCTTTCTTCTAGTAAGCATTACCTTACTCATAGCAGGAACTACAGTTAATGCAACTAACAAAGATACTACTAAACAAATTATTACAGTATAAGCAAAGGCTTTAAAGAAAGCTCCAATTTGACCACTTATAAATGAAAGTGGTAGGAACACTGCAATAGTTGTGATGGTTGAGGAAGTTATAGCCCTTGCAACTTCTGATGTTCCACTTTCTATTAGTTCAGTGTCTGCTTTTCCTTTTAAACTAGCCCGCCTATATATATTTTCTATTACAACTATGGAATCATCAACTATACGCCCGACTGCTACAGCAATTCCAGAAAGGGACATAAGATTTATAGATATATTTAATCTTGGAAGTATAATTAAAGCTGTTAAAACTGATAAAGGTATTGAAATTACAGCTATAACTGTTGCTCTTATATCCTTTAAGAATATAGCTATAACAAGAATTGCAAATATAGTTCCAATTACACCTTCCTTAAGCATATTATTTATAGAACTCTTAACATAAGTTGACATATCAAAAATCTTTTGAAAAGATATAGAGTTATCTTGATCGTGAAGTTTCTTTAATAGATCCTCAGTTTTTTTAGAGATTTCAACTTGATTTGCCGCAGGTGTCTTTGAAATACCTAGTATTAAGGCATCTTTACCATCAGATCTAACATAACTATCACTTTCACCAGACTTTAACTCAACATTTGCAATATCACTTAAAAATGCTATTTCAATTTTAGGTTCAGTTCCGTTTGTAGACACTGCTGAAGAATTAGAAGCTTTACTGCTTTGTGATTTTTGCATTTCACTAGCTTTAGCTTGTAATTCTGAGAATTTCTTAGCTTGGTTATTTAAATTATTTGAAAGACTTGTACTAAGAGCTTCTAATTTTTCTTTAGACGCCACAGCATCTTTACTAGCAGCAGCTACTTGTTCAGGTTTTAAGCTTGTATCTTTCGGATTAGCTTGGAACTTATTTAAAATAGCTAAATCACTATCAAGTTGCATTTTTACCGCTTGGATTTGAGCGAGTGTAGCTATTGATTCTGTATTTCCACCAGTTAATTCTCCAATACTTGCAGTGCCCTGAGCTACTTGTCCAAGACCGTTAGCTAGAGAATTCATACCAGCACTTGCTTGTTTAATAATATCTCCAAACATCTTAGATTGGTTAGGTGGAATAATAATAGGTAGAGATTTTATATCATCAATGGAAGTAATTTTCTTTTCTACTCTTATTGGTAGATTTTTATTATCTACATTTAAAGAACCTGTTGGGTATGAAAGATTATTTGCTTCAAGCATCGGCTTAATCTTATCTATTGTTAACCCTTTTTCTTTAAGTTTGTCTAAGTTTAAAGTGACATATACATCGCTATTACTTATACCCGAAACAGCTATTTCACTTATTCCTTGTATACGACTTAATTCTGGTTTTAGGGTTTCATCAATGTATTTTTTTAAATCATCTTTTGATTTTGTAGTCTTTAAACTATATTCTGCAAATTCTCCACCACCTACGCTAAAGGTAGAGATTTTTGGTTTTAGAGCTTTTTCAGGTAATTTAACGTTATTAACAACATCTTCTACCTGTTTTTTTACCTTCTCTATATCGCAAGAATAAGGAAATTCTGCTGTTAAAGTCACATAGTTTTCATTTGAAGTAGCTCTTATCTGCTTTACTCCTTCTACTGAAGACATAGCTTTTTGCAGTGGATTCTCAATTTTTTCTGAAATTTCTCTAGATGTAGCTCCAGGATAAATTCCTGTTACAAAAACATAGGGAACATTCATACTTGGGTAGAATTCTTGTTGCATATTCATAGTTGAATAGATACCACCAGATATTAGAACAAATACAAGTAAGAATATTACAAAGGTATTTTTCAAGGAAAATTTTACAATATGCTTCACTTACGTTCACCTCGCTTTAATGTATTTAATTGAAAGATAAGTATAATCCTATTGTCCTATTTTTAATAAATAAAAATACCTAATTAATTTATAATATAGATATTAACACCTCCAAAATTAATTACTATTTAACCAATCATTTATTTATATATGAATTATATCATACAAAAGTAAAATACTGGTTATAACTGATAAATTATTACAACTCATTTATTTTATTGAGCTTTTTAACTAACTTCCTAGAAAAACTACCATACTCCTATAAATGTGAATTAATATTAAAATTATGTATTAATATGCAAAAATAATCTTATATAAATATAATATAAATTTATTTAATTATAAAAAAGTTACTATAGTCACTAGGATTTAATGACTATAGTAACTTTTTAAGTTTATTTGTAATCTATCCTTTATTTACTAGTTTTTAAAGGGTTCTTAGACATTTTCTCAAACATAATTAAAATCATAGTTCCTATGAAATAACACAAAATATCCTGCAAATCAAAGGAATCACCTATAATTGTTGCAATTATTTTATGCTTTTCTAGATGTAATACTCTTACAATATGAAAATACTGCATTATTTCAACTGTTGTAGCAAATAAGAATAGGTAGATAGGCAAATGTCTTATTGACTTTTTTGTAAATCCTTTTATTAAGGTATATATTAAAATAACTACTAGAATATCTCCAATGTAAGGTCTAATAATTGTATCGTGGACAAAAAGAGCTATAAATATTTCAGTGAGTAATAAAATAATAAAAGCTAATATATACTTTATATTTAGTTTCATGATGCTTACCTACTTTCATTTGTTCATAAATTTTATTAATTAACAAATAACGTATTTACTAATTTAGTTCACCTATTATATATTTAACATCTATATAATCAGTTAACCATACACCATTTTCTGATAAGTAGAAACTTGCCATATAACAAAATATTAACACTTTATAAGTGTTTGGTGAAGAAAAAATATTGTTCATTAAATAAATTTTAAAAATAGTAATGAAGATAGGGGTATACCACCAGATAGATATGCAGTGAATTAAATATTAAATTTTATGGGACTTACATTTTAAGATGATTGGAGAATCTGTAAGGCTAATAAGGGAATGAGCTTAGAAGTGGTGATGAAAAATATGAGGATTATCATATAAGATATTTACTTGAAAGTGGCAAAAAAGTGATTTTGGTAGATTTGCTTAACTAAAAAAGTAACGATGTTAATTTTTTGAAAATTAACATCGCTCATTTGAGTCTAGATTAACGTAAAGTTACAATTGAAAGCATCCAATTGACTTTGTATTGGAAGAGCATAACCTATATTGCTTAAGTAACCTTTCTGAATACGAAAATTTAGTCCAATGATTTGATTGGTATCTTTAAGTATTAATACAGAACCCGAATCACCACCAAACATCCAAGGTTTACCGTCAGGGTTACCAACGCCATGTACTTCTATTAAATTAGTAAAACCATCTGTTGAAGCGGTAATAGAGTCTATTACTCCAGTAGTGAATTCAGTACTACAACCATATTTATAGACAATGTCGCCAACTTTAGGTGTACCTATTGAAGATATATTTACCTTAGTAGGCTCATTATGTCCTTTTAAAACACTATTTTCATACCTTCTATCAAAAACTAAATGAACAATGCCACAATCTGTACTTCTCTGTCCACTTTGATTAAATCCTTTTGTATATATACCGCATAAACTTTCTTTAACATTAGGATGTGGTTGGTAAACTTCTTCATTTGGATTGGAATGAGTAAATACATGTTCACACGTTAACATGTATTTTCCTGGATGAATTCCAAAGCTTTCGTTACCAGTTTCAGTGCGTAAGAAACAGCCTATCGATCCAGGATCGTGAGTATGACTTTTTCCACAAAACCCTATCCCCATAAACATAGGCTCATGACGATCCAGAGGATTAATATCATTCAATTTTAAATTCATATTTTTAAATCATTCCTTTCAGTTTATAAATAGTAAAATATAATGAAACTTATAATTATTTAGAATGTTTATAAAAAATTCAATACATATTTATTTTTATAAAAATAATTCTAATTATACAATGAAATACTTAGAGTATTTTATATGTATTTACATATACAGATATTTTGGAGATTATAGAAAATATAACTTTATATAAAAATATTTAATTATAAGATTTATTAGATAGATTGGATAATTTTAAGTACAAATAAGGTGAATAAATTTTATATTTAAGCCTAAAATAAAAAGGCAGTTAATTGATTAGCTACAAGATTAAAATTATGTTATAAAATAATAATTCTTTTATAAAGCTAATCTGATAATAGTTAAAAAGGAGATGTGTATAAATGGCAGCAAAAATAAGTGGAGGAGTATCATCAGCGGGAGTAATTGCTTATCAAGATGACAAAGATTCAAATCAATTTCATTATCTACCTGCAAATATAGAATTTGTAGAAGGAGATACATTAAAAGAGTTTAGTGTCACTTACTGGGGGTTAGGAGATCCCTATTATGTTCAAGATGACACTGGAGAATTTATAAGCCTTTCTGGAGCCACACTATCTGGAAGAGCAACTTTTGATATTTCTAATAATCAACGTAAAAAAATAAAAAGTGCTATTCAGGATAGTTATAAAATTAAAGAACCACAATTAATACCATTACACTTAGAAAATTGTAATGTACAAATGGTATATGGTGAAAATACTTTAAAATTTGGGCCTCAGTCTGATAAAAAATTCCCTGAAGTCGTTAATTTCGGGTCTACTTTTAATTATCTTTTAGGTACTGGAAACAGCCTTTTTGCAAATTATGTAGGAGCTCAAACAACTGAAGCTGGGGTTGTTTCAAATTCCGATTTTGGAATAAATATATTTGGTGATGCAGAATTTGTAGGAGATCCTTGGGAGGTAAAAGTTACAGCAGATTTAAATCAAGTTTGGTCTTATGTCAGGGAACAATTTGATCTTAGTATTTCTATAGGTTATTTTGAAATTCCATTAGTTAAATATAATTCTATAATTGAAAGTTTACATAAAAACCAAATTATAAAGTTAGAATTCAAAGAAGGTTCTTTAGATAATGAAAAATATGGCAGACAAATTTTTGATATGGGTAAAGAAATGTTTGAGGCATTAAATAACGAAGTAAAATCAAGCGAAGGCTTATTTAAGTTTGAGCCTAATCCAAAACCAAGTGAAACGGTAACCCCAGGACAAAAACCTAATATATGGCCATGGAGAGTTTATATTAATGGAGGCTATGGTAAAGAATCTTTGGAAAAAAGGCAAGTAATACATTTTGAAAAGACTATAAAGTATAGTGGTAGAATAAAAGTTCAAGTAAGTTCTTCAATGACATTAGCGGTAAAGTGTAATAATGATACTCAAAAATATTTCAAAGATCTTGGAGATTTAAGTGTACCATGTGTTACTAAAGATAAAATGACTAAATTTAATGAACGTGCAAAAAAAGAAAGAGTTAAAAAAGGAAGTCTTGCAAAGGAATTATTAGAAAAGGTTAAAAAAGGTACTATCACACAAGAGGAATACGAGAAACAAATGAATTATTTATATGAACATAATATTTTTGAGGTTTTAACACCAATAAAATCAGAAGATGGTCATTTTAGTAAGGCATATAGACAAGGAATTTTGGAAAGTGAATTCTTTGGAAATTTAAAGGATTGCGAATGTTGTAAAGGCTAATATAAAGGTGCATAAAGACTCTAATATTAAGGTTTAGGATTTATGCACCTTTTTTGTTGCATTTAAAATGTAAATTAAATATTTAACTATAAACTATGTATATTTTTGAGCCTTCGTCTAATTTCAGTAGTAAGAAGTTCCTTCTCCACTTCATCTATTCCATCTACAGATAATTTACGAGTAGCTATAATTAAAATCCAATCTTCCATTTCTTTAAGAGATATATTTGAATGTTTTAAATATTCATCTAGAAACACTTTAATTATTTTTTCTCTAATTGAATCAAAATAGGATACTATTTCATTAGGTATGTTCGCAGGTACAATTCCAAATCTCATCATAACAATATATTCCGCTAAATCTGCTTCTGGATTACCACTAGAAGCATTTGCCCAATCAATTACTAAAGTTTTATTATCTCTAACTAATATATTATTGGGATTAGGGTCTCCATGACACAACTGCTTCTTAACAGGTATATTATTTGAAATATTGAGAATTAAATCTTTTTCTGAGCTTGTTAAGTGATTTCCTCTATTTATAGAATTAATAATAGACTCTCTTTGAGATGACATATTTATAATTGATTTACTATGTATTTCACTTAAAACTTTAGCTGTCATTTTAGTGGTATCTTCATAATTAATTTTTTGTATACTCTTTTCAACGGAAGAATGGATTAAAAATTGTTTCATGAAGATTTCCATCAATGTTTCACCATATACACGTTCAAATACAATTCCCCAACGACCATCAAATTCTAATACTTCAAAAGGTTCAGGTACAGGCAACCCATTATCCCATACAATTTTAGTATTTGAGTATTCTATTTCCATTGCATTGTAATTAGTATTAGCTTTGGCTAATTTAATTACTTTTTCATTACCTTCCCATTCAAAAACTTCCGCGCAAGCACCCTCACTTATTTTAACACCAATTTTTCTATTCATTTTTCACACTCCAATAGAACAGCATGTCCATATTATACCATAATATAGCAAATTATTAGTTTTGTTATTAAAATTTTTACATTCTAATATATTTCTCAAATGAATAGATATATTTAAAATAAATTAACTTTCATAATCACTAAGAATATAACATTACTTAAAATTGAAACTCAAAATGTTTAATACCACTCTTGATACTTATAACATTAACTATAAATTTAAAGTTAAACTTAGTAATTAATTCATTATTCAAGTTATTTTGATACACTCCCATTGACTTTAGCTAGCCTTTAATATCTTTTCTACTTTTTAGAAACTCAATTGTTTTATCAATTAAAAAATTTTGAATTAATGGGTATGTTGGATTTAAAGGTATACTATCAAATAATTTAATCTCACATGTCTCAAAATCTGGTAATTCGCTTAACCTACTTACATTAGCATAAAAAAGTTTTCCTAAAGACTCTATTCCATTATCATCAATTGAATAAATACATATAGGATATAACTCATATTCTTTAGCACCAGTTTCTTCCCACAATTCTCTTGAAGCAGTAGTATTAATATCCTCAAAACTTTCTCTATGTCCACCAGGCATTTCCCATGTTTCTCTTTCCTTATTTCTTACAAATAACCACTTACCCTTGTATTGTGTTGCAATTACAGCAAACTTTAAATCACAATCTTTAATATTTTTTAAATCATAAGATTTTAATTTTAACATATTTCTCCTCCAAATTAATATTATTAATTAACTTAATTATCAATTATATATTTTTTTATTCTCATTGACTTTGTTTAAAAAATATATATCCTAAATTTTGTTTTATCCATTTAAGAATAATCTCATTTCTTAAAATTTTTCATAAAACCATAATATTTTCCTTATTTATTATTATGTACCTAAAAATGTTAATATGAAAGTGTTTAAAAGCTAAAATATAAAATTGTGAGCAATATTAAGGATAGAGATTTTCACGATTCGAGCATTAGAACTTGGGATATCAGCAAAAAAAATTCTAATTTCAAAAGATGGCTCCCTACTTGATGGTATTTATATTCCTATTAGAAGAAGATAAGAAATGTTAAAATTTTTTCTGTGCCTTAATAAAAGATTTTATAGTTATATTACTGAATGAAGCACTTGAAATATTTATTTAATACTTTTATTTCAATGTTAATAATCGAAAAAATTTCCAACATAAAAACTTATTATCTGCACAAAATAATTTAGAAGGTGGTGATTATAAAATGACTAATCAAAATAACCATTCCAATTTCACTCAAAAAAATAATTGCTTAAACTCTAAGCAACAAGATAATTCTTTTAATGCTATACATGATAGCGGAATTTCTACCCCTAATAAATATAAAAATGTTGAACCTCTTCCTGAATCCTCACGTCCAAGACGAGATGGCCCTGGTGGAGAAGATGGCGATTAATTTATATTAAGTAAAATAAACAAGTGATAATATGTATTAATATCGTCACTTGTTTATTTTATTCTTTTTTACCACCAGTTAAAGTTTCAATTTAAAAATTTATAAAGAATATAAATATGATTCTCCACAAATAATAGACAGGCTATATGTATGAATGTAAAAATCATATCGAAACATATATATTTAAATATTCACTTATTATTTTGAAACTCTTAATCACCATTAGAAACTTTAAAATTTATGCATTTCCATGTTGGAATTTTTCTACATTTTGAAGTTGATATTTACACCCTTATATTGATTAAAAAAACAGGAATCTATAGGATAAAATTCACTATTATGTTATTATAAAACTATTAAATAAATAATAATTTGTATTTAAATTAATGAATTATGATTTGGAGATGTACAATGAAGGGGATATTTATAGGAAATTTTTATCATTGCATGCCATCTAAGATTCCTGACGATGATGGTAAAAGAGCTATAATAAATTATTATTGTTTTGGCCCAATTGAAGTAGTTATATATGGTATAACATCAACAAATGAATATTATTTTGATTATACTTATCCAGAACTTTGGGGCGATGCTGAATTGGAACATGAGTATAATATAATAACTAAAGAAAAGATGCTAAAACTTATTGACGAAGAAATAGAATTATGTGAGCGTAATGGTGGCGCTAATATTGCTGAAGCACTAAGAAATGAAAGAAAATTAATTGAAAAATAGTAAAATTAGTTATATAAATAGCTATTTTGTGAGGAGAAGATATATATGAAAAGCACTGAAAAATCAGAGGATTTTAAAAGCAATGATGATAAAATTGATTGGAGCAAACAGTATGAAGTTGTAGAGAAGATAGGGGTAAGAGGTTATTTACAAATACATCTTGAAGAATGTAAATACATATGGAGAAACATGGTGCCTAAATCAGGGCAGGCTAATAACCTCCAAGGCGAAATGCTTAGAATGGTAGTAAAGTTAAGCAATGAAGCCATTAATAACGGAAATATAAATTGGGATGACAACTTCGAATGGTTCTGCGATTTTCTCAAAGAAAATTTAGTAAGTTGTGGTTTGTTTGATGAAACAAAGATTATGAAAATAAAGATGATTTTAGATTATATAAAGGATAATGGTAATTATGCTCGTAAATATGCTAATGGTGAAATTAGTGATAATCAAGTTGATATACTTAAATTAGCATATACAGATGATGATATTTATGACTATTTATCCGATGCCATTGCAGAGTATTATTTAGCCCATAAGGCTCCTATATCATATGAAATTAAAGATTTTATTTATAGATAAAATATTAATACACATTTCAATTTGAGTTTAAGCAATATAAATAGTAATTGGAAAGGCAGATTGTTTATATCTACAAACAAGTTAGAAAGGGGTATGTTGAATGAGTGATTGGTTCACAATTGACCATATAGACAAGGACACACATATTATCAGCGAATACAGGCATTGGGAGGAAACGCACGCTTATCTTTTAAACGGCGCAAACCGCAGCCTGTTAATTGACACCGGTCTTGGCATCTGCAACATTTACGATGAAGTGATAAAGCTGACCAACAAGCCAGTAACTGCCGTGGCAACCCATATTCACTGGGATCACATCGGTGGTCATAAATACTTTCCCGATTTTTATGCCCATGTTGAGGAATTGAATTGGCTCAGCGGAGAGTTTCCGCTAACCATGGAACAAATCAGGGGAATGGTTGTAGATCGTTGCGATTTGCCGGAAGGATACGACGTGGATAACTATGAATTCTTTCAAAAAACGCCTACAAGGGTGCTGAAGGATAATGACGTGATTAATATCGGTGGTCGCATCTTGCAGGTACTGCATACGCCTGGCCATTCACCGGGGCATATGTGCTTTTATGAAAAGGAGCGTGGCTATCTTTTCACTGGAGACTTGGTTTACAAAGATACCCTGTTCGCCTATTATCCCTCCACCGACCCGAAAGCCTATTTGAAATCAATGGAGCGAATTACTGCACTTCCGGTAAATAGGGTATTTCCGGCGCATCACAGTCTGGATATACAACCGGAAATACTCCTAAGAATTCGAGATGCTTTCCAGCAGCTGAAAACAGAAGGCAAACTGCACCACGGCAGCGGGACTTTTGAGTACAAAGATTTTGCTATCTGGCTGTAATTCAATCCATGGGCACAAGCATAATCTCTGTTCGTCAAATTCCAATTTATCGCTTATATTAGCTTATATGAATTATATGGAGAAATTAATATGAAAATGAACATAGAGCCTATGAATTATGATGGCGCAAAGCAAATTTCAAAATGGATTTATAAAGAGCCCTATTCAATATATAGTATGGACGGAAGTGAGAACTGCATATCTGAACTTCTTAATGGAACATATTTTTTAGTTTCTGATGAAGAAAATAATATTATAGGTTACTATTGTTTTGGTGAATCAGCTCAAGTTCCAGTAGAAAATAAATTTGGAGTTTATAATTGCAAAGATATTATTGATATTGGATTAGGAATAAAACCAAATTTGTGTGGTCAAGGAATAGGATTAGAATTTTTAAGTAATGGCTTAAACTTTGCTAATAATAAATTATCAGTAAAAAGAATCCGTTTGACAGTTGCAGCCTTTAATCAACGAGCAATAAAAGTTTATAAGAGTGCAGGTTTTGAAAAAATTAATTCTTTTGTAAGAATATCAGAAACTGAAGAAGTTGAATTTTGGGTTATGCTTAAATAAGCTAGTTTGTTTATATAAATTCCAATTTATTCAACAGTATTATTTATATGTATTGAATAAATTCTAAGTTTATTATTTAGCATACTTTTTTATCTAGATAAGTATTTAGACCCATGGTTTGGTTATATTATTCCAAATAAGAGAGAAATTATATCTGTTTTAGAACACCATTTATTCAAAGAAAAAAATGCTGATGTCCGAGAGGATATTCTTGATTTATTAATTATGTATTCAGACTCTGATTTAGACTATTTAGCAGAAAACCTAAATTTATTAAATAATGAAGATTTAGCAAATGCCATAGCTGCATTAGGTAGTACATTCAATTGGAAATATATAAATGTGATTAGATTATATAAAGATTACGATGATGAACGTGTTAAGAAAGAAGCAATAGAATCAGAAAATGATTTACTTATGTCTAAAAAAATAAATGGTGGAAACGAAGCACACAATATTTAGATTAAATTTAAAAATATTTGATGGAGGTATTAAATGCATTTAGGTTCAATTTATTTAATAGTTAAAGATTTTAATAAGTCCATAAATTTTTATGAAGAGTTATTGGAGATGAAAGTAACTTCAAGAAATATGGATCGCTTTGCTCAATTTCAATTTGAGGGACATAATATATCTATAATGAACGGTTATTTTGATAATCAAAACCCTGAATTAACAATACATAAAGGTCAATATGTTGAAAAATTTGATAACCTGGTTGCTATAGCAAAGGCAAAAAACACAAATAAGTTTGTATTAAATTTTTGGGTTGAAGATTTAGAAAAAGAACGAGAAAGAATAATAAATCTAAAAATAAGCGATTTGGTGACTAATGTTAAGTATGTAAATAATGTAATGCCATATTATTACTTTCAAGTTGCAGATCCAGATGATAATGTGATAGAGATTACAGGCAAATATACGTCTAAAGATGGTGAATTTAATGAATAGAGACATTGTGAAATTGTCTGAACAAGATAAATAGTAATTTATCTATGTTTGAATTTCAACAAAGGAGGTATAGAATTAAAATGAAAATTGAGATTACTGATGAAATTAAAGAACAAGATAAAAACATTATTTTTCAAGGGATATTAGAATATAATTTAGCAAGAATTGAAGATAAAAACCCAAAGGATTTAGGGGTTTATTTGCAAGATGAAACAGGTAAAAAAGTTGCTGGTCTAATTGGAGATACACATGGTAATTGGTTGTTTATAAAATTTTTATGGGTAAGCGAAGAATTACGTGGACATAATATTGGAAGTAATATTTTAAATCAGGCAGAAAAAGTAGCAAAAGAGAGAGGTTGCAAGTATTCATTTTTAGATACATTTAGTTTTCAAGCACCTGAATTCTATAAAAAGCATGGATATGAAGAAGTGTTTAAATTGGAAAATTATCCCGTGACAGGAAAACGATATTATTTTACAAAACCGTTATAAACTCAAAGATAAATTCCAATTTGAAAAGAAGGTGAAAATAAATTATGAGAGTTCTTGGTAAAGGAAATACAGCAGAAGTTATAGAATGGGATAACGATAAAGTTTGTAAACTGTTTTATGAAGGATATCCTCATAGTGCAGTTGAACGTGAATACAATAATGCAAAATTAATACAAACAATGGACATACCAATGCCCGAAGTTTATGAAATTGTACATGTTGGAGTGCGTGAAGGAATAATTTATGATAGACTTGAGGGACAATCAGTATTAGAAAAATTGCTTGAAGGCGGAGATGTTAACCTTTTGTTTAATCAAATTGTTGACTTGCATAAAAAAATATTAGGATATAATACTTGTGAAGTAATGTCATATAAAGAATTCCTTCAATTATGTATTGGGGAAAAAACAACTCGTAATGTAGATATATACAATGAAATAAAAAGTTTACCAGATGATACTTGTTTGTGTCATGGAGATTACCACCCAGGGAATATTTGGATGGATACAAATAATAAAATTTCGGTAATTGATTTTATGAATGTATGCCATGGGCCATGGCAATATGATGTTGCTCGCACATATGTCTTAATTTCGGAGGGTGATGTACCACAAGAAGTACCTAACAGAGAAAAAATTATATATATGCAAAAGCAATTAGCCAATATATATTTGAAGAAACTTCATGTTTCATATAATAATATTAGTGAATATGTCTCAATAATACAAAAATGCCGTGAATATGAATTACAGTATTGATTATATAATATAAATTTCAATTTCATAATTGAGTTTATTTAAAATAAATTTTAATGATGCTGTATTAAAATTTATTTGCTAATAGCGGATAAAAAAAATCACATGTGAATATTAGTGCAATTTCACATGTGATTTTTTTCAAGATTTTAACTTAACTATCAACTTTTGTCCTAGAAACGAAACTCGTTTACTTACTTATACTTTTTCTGAATTTTCAATAACAGACTGTCCATTTGTTTCAATTACTTCTTTGTACCAATAAAAACTATCTTTTTTATACCTTTTTAAATCTTTTAAATCTTTATCAGTTCGATTTACATATACAAAACCATAACGTTTACGAAAACCACTAGTAGTACTTAACAGATCCATAAATGACCATGGACAATAACCAAATAGGTTAACTCCATCATTGATTGCCAAATTACATTGTTTTAAATGACTTTTTAAATAATTAATTCTATATTCATCATTAACTTTATTTTCTTCTGTTAAATTTTCGATACCACCTATACCATTTTCAGTTATTATAATAGGTAAATGATATCTATCATTTAATTCATTCAAAACTACCCTTAATCCAATAGGATCTACTTCCCAATCCCACTCTGTTTTTTCAAGAAAAGGATTAGAATCTCCTTTATAAAGTCCAGGATTTACTTCAAAGGATGTTGTCCCACTTTTTCCGTCAGTATTAAGAATAACATCTCTATTTTCTATATCCTCTGGTGCATATTCAACCACTCTGCTCTGATAATAATTTATACCTAAAAAATCTGGTTTTGCAGCTACAATTGATTCCATGTCTCCATCTTCTATGGTTGGCTCAATATTATTTTCCTCCATGTACCTCCATACATTTTCACGGTAACATCCATGTACATAAAGGTCTGTAAACAAATAGGTACGGAAATCATCTGCTTCCTTTGCAGCTTGAATATCTTCTGGTTTACAACTCTTAGGGTAATTAGGTGAAATCCCTATAGCCGGTCCAATTTTACCTGAAGGAACCATCTCCCTAAAAAGCTTAATAGCTTTAGCATGAGCTACCATCATAATATGATTCATTTCATATTTTTGTTTTTCTAGTGGAATTTCACTATTAAAAACCATAAGATATGGAAGAAGAAACATGTTGCTTTGTTCATTAATAGTAAACCAATATTTTATATCTTCACCTAAGTTCTTAAAGAGAACCTCACAATAATAAACAAAATCATCGATAACCTCTCTACTTGACCATCCACCATATTCTTCTTGTAGACAAAGAGGCAAATCAAAATGATAAATAGTTGCTAAAGGTTCAATATCATTATCTTTTAACTCTTTTACAAGTTCCTTATAAAAGTTAATTCCCTTTTCGTTAACTTCCCCTCTTCCATTAGGCAACACTCTACTCCAAGATATTGAGAACCTATAGGCTTTCATGCCTAATTCCTTCATTAACTTTATATCTTCTTTGAAACGATGATAATGATCAGATGTAATACTTGTATTAGTATAATTTTCATTAATATTAGCATCTACAATGGACATAGTTTTTCCATCCTCTAAATATGCTCCTTCAAATTGATAAGCTGATGTAGCTGCTGCCCATAAAAAGTTATCTGGAAATGCTTTAGGTTTTTTATATCTCATTTTAATTTCACCTTCTATTTTTAACGTTTATCATATTTTTTAAATAATTTCATAAGACGTCTAGTTGTGTTTAGTTCACTCATAACCACCATTAGTGTATCTTGTGCATGTGCAAATAATACTGAGTAAGGAAGTTTATCTCCCATAGCCTCTCCTTGAATAGCCTTTGTTTGACTTGAATGAGCAAAAGAAATTTTCTTTTTAGCTTCTGACATCTTTTCTTCAGCTTCTTCAAAATTGCCTTCTTCAATGCATACTATAACTTCTTCAATAATTGCTCGTGCATCCCCTGCATTTAATATAATCTGCATACTTATTTCATTTAATTGTTCTAAATCTAACATCGCTTAGACCTCCTACTACGTTTTATCTTTCTTCTATTAAATCCTTTTTTGTTTCTTGAATATCATAAACCTTAAAGAATGGATACCAAATCATAAGTGATACAAAAATATTCACAAATAATAACAATATACCTTTAAAATCAAAGTTTACTAAATAAGTTGAAATTCCTACTGGCAAGTACCAAAGTTGCATAACTTTTGAAGGTATTGTAACCATGCCTATATTTAAGAAAATATAAGTAATTGATGGTATTATTAGTCCATTTAGCCACATTGGAACCATCAAAATCGGATTAAATACGATTGGTGCTCCAAATACTGTAGGTTCATTAATATTAAAAATGGCTGGCACTATGGTTACCTTTCCTACAGCTTTTAAACGTTTAGATTTTGCAGCAAATAACATCAATAGTACAAGTGGTAAAGTAGTTCCCATACCACCAATCCATACCCAACCCATTAATGTTTCAAAGGTATGAATGTTATTTGCACTCAATCCTTTTGCAATATTTTGAGCATTAGCATCAACTCCTGCAACCCAGATAGGGAAAAGAATTGGATATAGAGACCATGGACTTATTCCAAAAGAATATAGGAATACACAAATAAACGTACCTAGAACAAATCCACCAAAACTTTGTCCTATATAAGATAACGGTTCAAAAATTTTCAAAATAGCTGCATACAAATCAAAATGTAATTGGAAAGTAAAAAGCCATCCTAGAATAAGTAAAATAGATATTGGAATGATTGTGTCAAACCAAACAATTATAAAATCAGGCAAAGAACTTGAATCTTTAAATAGTGACATCTTACTAGAAAAATACATTGCTATGCCTACTATAAGACCTACTAAAAGTGCAACAAACATTCCGTTAGCACCTAAGCGCTCAAAACTAAATGAAATATTTCCATCAGCTATATTAGGCTTTAATAACATTAAAAATAGTGCTACACCTGTTAATGCTGAAATAAGCTTTCTATCATTCTTTTTTTGCTTTTCCATAATAAAATATGGTGTTAAAAATACTATGAATATACTCATTAGTCCAAAAGAAAATGACGAAATTGGCGAAAGATCTGGCATACTTGGGAAATATACATTTAAAATAGATATCATAGTTATTAAAGAACCTACAAGTATTAAAGGTATTGCACCCATAATAGAATCTTGAATCGCTGATACCCATACGTTTCTTGTAATTTTATTCATTGCTGGAGCAAATTTATCATTCATCCAATTAATAAATTTTTTCATAATATTACTCCTTTCTATATATTATTTTATAAGTAATTCTAAAATTAACTCTAAAGCTTTATCTCCATTTAAGCTTCCATAAATTAAATTATCAATCATTGCCACAGGAACATTATGAGCCTTACCTTTACTTAATAATTCTTCTTCCATGTACTTTAAATGTGGACCAAATAATAAAACATCAATATCATTGATATAATCATCTACTTCTGACTCACTGCGCGCTTTAATATTAATTGCTACATTACGTTTTTTTGCAGCCTTTCTAATATTTTGAGCCAAAAATCCACTAGATGCTCCACCTCCACAAACAATTAAAACATTTTTTTCATCCATACTAATTCCTCCTTTGCTTTTTGTAATTACAGATTAATCTATTTAAGTTCTCAATTCAAATACTTCTCATTCCTACCATTAGGAAAATAATTTATTTGAGATAATAAATTTCACTATATATACTAATATTAAACATATAATAGATAAAAGAAATTTCATATTGAAAGGATAATTTTTTATGGAAGAAAATAAAAAACTATTATTAGAATATCTTAAGAAAAAAAATGATTGGGTAAGTTCAAAACAATTATCTATATTGTTATCTGTATCAACTAGAACAATTCGTAACTATGTAAAACAGTTAAATACAGCTTTTGAAAATCAAGAACTAATATTTTCTTCCTCACTAGGATATAAAATAAATCTAGAATACTATAATTTAATTAAAAGTAAAAAAAAGGAACACGAAAACATTGAAACTCCTCAGCAAAGGATAGATTTTATTAGAAATAAGCTAATAATACATCCTGAAGGTTACAGTATATACAACCTTTATACTGATTTATATGTAAGTGAAGAAACTATATTAAGTGATATAAATGTTTTACAAACATTTTTTAAAAGTTTTAATTTAGAAGTAATAAAAAAAGACGGTGAAGTTCTATATTTACAAGGTCTTGAACGAGATAAAAGGAAAATGATTAAATATATTATAAATTTAGAAAGTGCTGAAGATTTCATTCCAACTGAAGCATTAAGCATGTTTGCTATGAATTTGAATGAAGAACAATATAAAGATTTCCGTAATTCCATTCTTTCAATTTTTAATAGTAATGGCTTATTTATAAATGATTATGCTTTGAATAATGTTACTCTCCATTTAATAGTTATGGTTCAGAGGATTGCTAAAGTATTGAATATATCAGAATATGTACCAATTGATAAAATAAAAAACACCATAGAAGCTAAAGTAGCAGAAGAAATAAATATATATCTTAATAAAACCTATGAAATCAATCTAAATGATTCTGAAATTTATTATTTAACTTTAACAATATCTAGTAATACATCTAAAATTAATTATGCATTAATAAATGCAAATAATATCCATAACTTCATCGAAGATAAATACATCAAAATAACAAAAGAAGCTGTTGAAAATGCTGAAAAAATCTTCTTACTTGATATTTTTAATGATGAATTTTTAACTAAATTTACGATACATATTCGTAATCTTATAATAAGAGCAAACAATAATTTTTATACAAAAAATCCTTTGACGAATAAGATAAAGGAGACTTATCCTTTAATCTACGAGATGGCTGTATTTATAGCAATGGAAATTGAAAAAAATGCAGATATACAAATTAAAGAAGATGAAATAGCCTTTCTTGCTTTGCATATTGGTGCAGAAATAGAAAAAAATAATTGCTTTAAAAATAAAATAACAGCTGTGTTTGTATATGCAGATTATTATAATTTACACACCCATGCTTATGATAAAATTAAACATATTTTTAATGATGATTTGGAAATTATAAATGCAACATCTATTAATAATTTTTCTTTAAAAGAAGTAAATGCTAATTTGATTATATCATCTGTACCGATAATATCAGATAAACATACAACAATTATAGTAAATCCATTTATTAACGATGATGATTTAAATAAGATAAAATCTACAATAAACACTATAAAAAAGAATAATAAACAAGGAAATTTAAAAAAATATCTTGAATACTTCTTAAGTCCTATACTTTTTAAAAAAAATCTTTATTTATACGATAAATTTGATATGATTAGATGTTTAACTGAGGAAGTTATTACCTTAGGATTTACGAAACCTGATTTTTATAAAGAAGTTATTCAAAGAGAAAAAATGTCATCTACGTCATTTGGTAATTTAGTAGCCGTCCCTCATTCAATGAAACAGAATGCAAAAAAATCCTTTGTTTCTATAGTATTAAATGAAAAAGCAATAGAATGGGGAGAGCATTTAGTTAACATTGTTGTTTTAATAGGTATAAGCCCTACTGACTCCTCAGCTTTCAGAGAAATTTTTGATGTTTTAATAGAAATTTTATCTGAACCGAAAAATATACAAAGCTTGTTGAAATGTAATAGCTTTGATGAATTTTTCTCCACAATTTTAAATATGATTTAGTACTTATTCACTTTATAGTTGTAATATACAATAAAGTCTGTGAACAAAACTCTATAAGTCACAAAATAAAATAGCCTTATATGATAAAATAAGAATATCATATAAGGCTGTTTTTATTATAAAAAAAGAAAAATATTAAATTTAAACTTAATTAATATCTTAATTTTTCATTATGTATATGATAAGCATTAATACTATAAAAAATGTTTAAAAGAAAGTAATTGTGATTTAAAAATAACTAAAACAGAAAAAGCCTATATTGCTAGGATTATAGAATGTTAAGGAGGTATAATACTATCTTGTAATCACAAACAATCAATTACTGCATATTATAAAACGAAAAAATATTATTTTAAGGAGTGTTTTTTATGCAGAAATGGATTCTCCAACCTAGTAATTCTTTATTGATGTTAGGGGATTTCAATGCTAACTATTATGTTTTTCCCTATGAAGTAGATTCTGATGTAGAGATTGTTATCAAAGGGCAATTTCCATATGCAAGATATATATCTTTTACTTTAAGTGGTCAAATGGACAATGTCATAGCTACAGCATCTGATCGATTATTAATTCCTGACCCTGGAAGTACAAATCCTTTTTTACCTTGTTCTGATTGGAATGCAAAGAATCGTAATTATACTATAAAAATCCTTCCTACTGCTCCACCAGAGGGATCTGAGCATTTTGTCCCTGAGGCAGGCAATAACACCTTTTATGCTGGAACTTTAAAAGATGGTACACCTAATAAATTTGGACTTATTGGATTCCGAATTTATGTTCCTAGCATTGGCTATGATAAGACGGGTGGCGTAGGTCTTCCTAAAATCACTTACTGCTCTACAAAAAAGAATTGTAGAAATACAAGAACCTATAAAACTGTTAACAAAACCACTAATCCTGAAATTCCATCAACCCCTACAAATATTTTTGATAAAGAACTTTTCTCTGAACGTTGTAACAATATAGTTGGACAAAACTGCGATTTAATCTGGAGTCGTATAGGTGTTATAGCAACAAGAATTTTACAACCTGACCTAAATACTGTCTATATACTTTCTGATCAAATAAAAAGAGATCCTGATAATTTATTATTTATTAGATGGAAAGCTCCAACATTTCCTGACACCTATCATAATATCGGAATCTCAGGACACGAGGACATGCGTTACTGGAGTATGTCTTTTATAACAAAAGTGGGCTTATTAGGACTCTACACTCTTAGTGATTTTCAAACCGTTACTGATAAAAATGGTTATGTTAATCTTGTTATCAGCTTTGGAGCCCCACGACCATCTTGTGTGACAACCGAAAATGGTTTTAATTGGATTGATGCCAGTGAACTTCCTTTAGTTCCCCTTACCCTTTTCTATAGAAACAACCAGGTATCTCAATCATTTCCTTATACAGCAAAGAATGTACCAGAAGGCCAAATCGTTCCACCAGAAGTTATGGGAGAGTACTACCCTTGTGGTAAATATGTAGCTCCTTTCTATTTTGATCCATGCTATTGTCATTATAATGACGGACATGACAATGATAATTACTCTTGTTAATGTAAAGAATATCTATTAAATATTATTTCATCTGTTATTTTATGATGGTTGATGTAAATGTTAATATGAAAAGGTATGAAAATTCAAATATAAAAATAAAATGTATCCTTTGTCAATGACAATTTCAAAAAAGTCTATGCGCCATTGACAAGATGATTTCTGTATTAACAGGAATCATCTTTTTTATGCCCCTTAAAATTATAAGTCTTTAAGATGTTATCTTTAGAAATCTCATACTCAGCATCTTGTTTAAATCTATAATTCTGTGGCTTTGATGAAAAATAATTATAATATCCTCATCTAGATACTTCCGGTTATTTTGCATAAATGACTAAGTATATTTTTAATTAAACTTTTATTCTTAAATGGATAAAGTCATCACTTTCCCATAATTCATCAAAATATTTCATATCAATACAATAACCCCAATATATTGACAACAAACCAGTGTTTACATATAATTTTAATGAAAGGGGTGGAATTCTAATGTTTTGTAAAAATTGTGGACAAGAAATTGATGATAAAGCTCACATATGTATACATTGTGGAGTTGCTACAAACTCAAATCCTGCATTAGTAGATAATGGTGGATTCGGATGGGGAGTATTAGGTTGTTGTATTCCAATTGTTGGTCTTGTTTTATTTTTAGTTTGGAAAGACAGTAAACCAAAAACTGCAAAAGCAGCTGGTATTGGAGCTTTAGTTTCAGTTAGTGTTATAATACTATTTTACGTATTAATTTTTGTTATTGGAGCTGCTGGAGCTATGTCTAGTTATTAAAAAATGGTACAAGCTTTTTTTTATAAGTGGTTACCAATTGTTTTTGGTTGCCATTGTAGAGCGGATAGATCTTTCTATTTTAGAAATGAACAATTCCCTATATGTGCTAGATGTACTGGTGAACTAATCGGGATAATTTGTTCTCCATTTCTATTCTCAGTATATCATCCTAATATAATATACAACATAATTTTAATGGCTCCAATGATTTTAGATGGACTTATACAATTATCAACTAATTATGAAAGTAATAATCTAAAAAGATTTATTACAGGACTTATTTTTGGTTATGCTTTATGTAATATCTTTATAATATCAGTTGTTTTTATGTGGAACTGTGGTTATAATTATGGTAAAAATTTCTAAATATTATACTTAATAAGTTTAAGCATATGGTTCTATAATTTAAACAATATAAAAAATCAATTTTATGAGAAATTCATAGACATAAGATAAAGGAGCTGTCCCATTAGCGGATTTTAAATTCGTCATATGCTCCCCTTATGGTAGACAGATAAAATAATAAAACTGTTTATCATGAGGGGAGTATTTTTTTGTATAAAAAGATATTGTTACAATGATAAAAGTGCTGAAGAAAAATGCTATGTAATTAGCTTTTTAATTTTTGTATCTAGAATTATCTTTTTCTCTATCATACTATTTTAATCTAAATACTCCTCAACATCATCTATTTGATTATCTATTAACATCTTAATAAATACAGTAAATTTCTTATTTATCTCTACAGCATATTTATCTATTAATTCGTAGGATAAATCATATTGCTTCATTACACCCTTACTAAGCAATGTTATTATTTTGCCATTAAATACACTTTTATCTACGATAATTATTCTAGGTTCTCCATCATTAAGTACATTTAAATCCATACATATAGCATTACCACCTGTTGTAGTTGCAAATGTTATTACTCCATATTTTATCAATAGTGCACCTGGAGCTAATTCAGAGTTTTCATGTTTTATGTCATCAAGCGATAATAAAAATACATCCCCTCCTAAATCTATACCATTTATAGGAGAAAATCTTTTGTAAAAATAAATGATTTTTTTTGGAACAGTGATATCTTTTAATTCTTCTAATTCTTCTTTTTCATAAATACTATTATAAAAACTATACGTTTTAAATAAGTTACTTATAACTTCTAAATCATTATCTTCTGCTATTTCAAATAAAGAATCACTCGTTTCTTCATTATTACAACTTAATTTTATTTTTAATTCTTCTACTAACCAATCTATTGATTTCATTATATCTCATACTCCTTTATTTTTATTGCTTTATGAACTTCTTACTTTATTAACTGCATTATTATACCTACAATAATTTATTATGCACTGAGCTTTATACATTTAATTTTTTATAGTTTTGTAGTAAGTACACCTCTTAAATTAACTCATTTTTATTATTCAATTTTCCCTACCATTTGTGTAATTAATTCTATATACTCTTTTATTTTTACTTTTTGTAAATTATGTACTTTTTCACTACCTCCTACCTCCTACCTCCTACCTCTAGTAAAAGTACATATCCAAAGCATTCGTTATAATCTAATTCTCCATATTTTTTTAAAGCTTCATTATATTTATTTAATTCCATATATTTCTCTACAAAATACTCATCAACTGTTAATTTGTTCATACCAGCTTCTTGCTCTACCAATTGCCTAGCAAATTCAGCTTCATCATATTTGGCTTATAATTAAAATTTTCTTCAATTGCATCTATTCTAAATATAGCTTTCCCAGCTTTAGTCGTCCCCTTGTGGAACTAAGGTCGTCTTATTTAATTTTAGTAATATTTTCTAATATTTTCAATATTTCTTATTAATTTTCAACTATAAAGTCAATGAACTAGACTACTTTATTTTTCAGCTAGTTCACTTTCTCTTTATATAACTTATTTATTAAGATTATGCAGTAAGATATCATTAAGATTATATTAGTTTTAATATATACAATGTAAATTTAGACTTATCTGATGATGATTTCTTTGAAGTAGGTAAGTCACTTACAAAGCTTTTAGATCCACCTAATACTTCATTCCAAAAAGAAGTTAGATTAGCTCTAGCGTAGGCTAAGCTACTAAGATAAGTGGAAGTTTATTAATTTTCTTGTTCCGTTAATGCCGTTATAAGTCACATAAAATTAATAAACTTCTACCTACAAACTTATAACCTAATTTTAATATAAATTAAACAAAATCAATCATTGTACAAGTATGTATACGAGATATATAAGGGAGGAAAAACATGAGTAAAAGAAACCTAGTACTTATTATGACTTTCAAAACTGAATTTTTAAAAAATGCTAGCATATCCTTAAGTGGTGTTAAAGAAAATCTTTCTAAAGAAGATGTTAACTGTGTTATGGAGCTTTTAATAGCTAAGAAAGCTTTTGATTGTAGAGGTGGAAAATTAGTTTCAAAGGTTAAACCTGATGTAGTTAATAAAACTACTGAAACCTATAAATTACAATAATATATACTGCCCATAAAAAAGAAGAGAAGTGATATATAAAATGGAACCTATAAGATAGACACTTATAAAAGAGAGCTATCTATATAGGTTCTTTTTTTAATATACTATGACAATTCTTGGTATATTTATGTTATTTTAAACTTCATTAAGTACAAATTCCTTTAAATACCTTATCATTTCGTTCCATTCAGCTGGAGCTTTTATTATATTTGTTTCTTCATACATATCAGTTTTAACTACTCCTTTGTTGGGCAAAACATCTATAGTATTAACAATACTTGTGGAAATTTGATTTCTAATATAGCTTTCTAAGGTTTCTTTACACTTAAAAAAACATTCTGCTGTTGCTTCTATCGGATTTACTAGCTTTGTGATGGTGTTATGTGAGTTTTCTTTTATTTCTTTAAATAAATTATCAATATTTTCTTGATTTACCTTATCTTCATTAATGTAAAAATAATTTTGTGCTAATATTAGATACTTTTTAAACAAATCTAAATCAATATTTTTTATTTTATTCCTATCAAAAAATTGCCATCTTCTACAATTAGTTAGAATTACTTTTTCATTTTTACAAAAATATGTTGTAATTTCATTTATAATATGAATATCATATGAATCAAAATCCTTATTAAACATTTCAGAATTTGCTTGACTTTTAACCTCTATCAAGCCATAAATTTGAGTTTTAACACCACCTTCTTTATTATTCTCATATTTATACCCTTTAGCTATTAATAAATCTGGAGCTGTACCATCTTCAATAGTATAAATAAACCTATTATGTTTAGGTTTATTTGTACTTTTCCTAGGCTTACTATTGCTAGATGTATCCACAATTTGATAATCTTTAAAGACGCTTTCTAAAAATGGTTTTATAATTTCTAACTGATAATTAATTTCTCTAGGACATGTTTCAGATATTGTAATTACCTTATTTAAATAAATATCAAATGTATAATTCATTCCTACTATATCAAGTTTATCCACACGCCTTACCTTCCTTTCAAATTACTACCTATAATGTATATTAATATCATATTTCCTATTACAAATGATAACATTAGCAAGAAACATTGTAAACAAAACCGATTTATTAAATATGACCTTATGAAGATTACATTAATTACTTAGTTTGATATCCATAATCTAAAGGTTTTGCAAAAAATTTATCTTTACCTATCTTATTTTTAACAGGTATTTGAATTATTCTTCCGCAAATTCTATAAAAAAAAGGATTCATAAAAGATTTAGACATTAACTTATATACCTCTTTAGGTACACTTTCATCATTAATAAATGAATTAATTAACATATTTAATGATGTCATAAACTTCTTATAAGTTTTAGCTGATTTCTCAAGCTCATTACCATCTATAAGAGTTCCTGGAGATAAGCTAATCCCCCCCATCCATTCAAATCCCATTTCTTTTGCAAACAGCTCACAGGTTTTAATTGCTGCCTTATTTGCTTCAACTTCTGGAAATCCGCTGTTTGTTATTACAAACAACTTTTTTTGCTTTGCTTTTAATTTTTCCCTGTTCTCATAAAGAGTCTCAAAGAACTTAACAACTAAACCAGGTACTGAATTCTGATATATTGGAAGTACAAGTACTATTGTGTCTGAAACATCAACACATTCCACCTGTTGTCCTTCTTTTCTCAAGTAAATCATCGAACAATGCGCCTCTTTCTTATTCAACTTGTCCATTATATAATTCCCAATAGATTCTGAATTACTTTTTTTTGACTTTGGACTACCTATAGCAATAAGTATATTTTTCACCATATTTCTTACCTCCTATCATACTATATTAATCGCTCTAAAAAACTTAAATCAGTTTCATCAGTAACTATCTTAACATCTGCTTTACTGCTAGCCTCTGATAAGTTACAGTTTAACACTGTACTTTTAAAATTATTTATAGCTTCAACATCTTTATTCTTAATAATTCCTATAAATATAATATCTGGATAGCCATCATAACGATTCTTCATAGCAGTTCTGCCATTTTTTTCAACTTGGTAAGGTAGAAAAAGTGGCTCAGTTCTGTCAATAAAATTCTTCGTTACAGAATTACACATACCAAATTGAATCGGCGAAACAATAATTAAAACATCACTCTCTAAATATTGTTTTAGGATATTATTAACCCCATCATTAATAGTACAAATTCCAGGCTTAACATTTTGACAGCAATCGCATCCTATACAATTTTTAGGATTAACTTCATTTAAATTATTAATTTTGTAATTTATATTCGCCTTAATTAAACCTTCTTCTAATTTTTCTATTACTTTTACATAAAATAAATTGTCTTCCCTGCATCCATTAATAATTGTTATATTCAAATGTAATCCCTCCAACTAATTTCTATATTTTAAAAATCATTTTTGCTTTTATTGCTTATCTTTCATAAATCCAATCCAGTTAATCATAGTATCATGGCAAAGTTTTAAATTTCCCAAATTGCAATGTGCCTCTCCTGACTCATATTCTGTAAATATTCTAACTGTAATTGACTTCGCATTAGTAAGTGTATTAATTTCTGCTCCTACTGTTCTATAATCAATTAAATGATCTTTTGTTGCCCCAATAATTAAAACATCCTGCTTAATCTTATCAGCTATATTATAAATTTGATACTGATCCATTTTCTTAAGATACTCATAAGGCGTTTTTGCTTCATAAGCATACATTCCATGAAGAAATCCCCATTTTACAAGCTCATCACCTTTTTTAATCTTAGCTCCTATAATAGTATTAATTATAGAAGCTAAATTGTACTTCATACAAAAATTAGTTATTCTTTGGATTTTCTTAGGACGCATTCCTATCAGCACATCTTTAAAATTCGTAAATACTGACCATGCAATAACTTTTTTAATCCTGTCATCAAAAGCTGCTGCACGTGGTGCAAGCATTCCTCCAAGTGATGCTCCTATTATAGTTACTTCATCTAGCTTAAGATAATCTAGTACTGCTTTTACTGGTTTCTCCCATTCATGAGTAAAGTGTTTCCTCTGAACACGTATGACTCCTCCCTGTCCTGGACCTTCAAAAAGATAAGTATCATATCCCTGTTCCGCAAAATAAAGCATAGAAAAGAAAAATTCTTCTATATATGAATCATTTCCACCATGAAGAAGTACTGTCCCCTTCTTTTCCTTATTAGCCTTTGCAAACATTACTGGCAATTTTACATCTTCATAAGGCACTTTATATTGTTTTACCTTTCCACTTTCAAAATAATCTGCATAGTATTCATAAAACATTTTTGTTGCTAAAAGATAATATTTTTTCTTATCTGGATCGCCATCATACATAAAAAATTCACTCATTCTATAATAAGCAATGGCATTTTCTATTCTTCCATCTTCAATAGCTTCATCACCTATTTCAATCATTTTTCTTTTCCAATCATTACTTGTATGTATATCTTTAGCTATATATTTAATGTCTTCTATGCGTCCACCATCCCACATAATTGTACGGTTTAACTGAAAATTTAGATTTAAATTATCATTTAATTTATAAGATCCAACCCTAAACTTAACCATATTATAAAACACCTCCATTTCTTATATTTATTTTAAAAGAAATGGAGGTGTAATTACTTTCAATTAGTTGCTATTCTTTTATTGTTTTATATACATCTCTTAAAGATATACCAAACATTCGCTTACAAGTTGATGCACAATGTGATGAACTATCAAATCCTGCTAAAATGCATGCGTCAGTAATGCTTCTACCTTCACAAAAGTATTTATAAGTTTTACGTAGCTTTTCAAATGCAAGATAACTATGTAACGTCATACCTGTTTGCTCCTTAAATAAATGTGATAGTCTACCTTTTGATACATATATATGATTGCTCAAATCTTCAACAATTGAATGTTCAATTGTTTTTAATCCACTAATATAATCTAAAACTTTTTCTATTCTTTCCTCATATCTACCTTCATCCGAATTATCAATTCTACACTGCCTCAATAATATTGTATCAAGTGTTTCTTTATCATTAAGATGCTCTATATATTTCTTTACAATACTATCAACAACATTGTCATTTATAATGCAATAAGAATTTCCATTAAGATATTTTTTCTTTATTGATGCAGTATACCTACTTATTTCAGTAAACAAAAATATAATTGCACCATTTTCATCTATTCTTCCTGTATGAACTACATTTGAAGCAATACAAATTCCACGACACTTTATATTTTTATTTTCAATCTGCCATTCCATTTTCCCACCTAAAGAAATAATAATATGTGATGCAAGATGTTTATGACTTTCTGGACTTTTATAATCAGCTAATATCATCATAGGATCACAAAATTTAAAAATCTCCGACATTTTTACCTCCTCGTTTAATAATATTAATACACTTATTTTTATAATTTTCTCTTACGTTACTCCATCTCATTTTGTCTTACTCCTTCATGCATAAACTCTTTCAACGTATTCACCTATACAAATTTGGAATTTATATATTTTGCCCTTCCTCCAATCTTATCCAAATCACCAACCAAAGTAATACTTATCTGCTCTGAATATAAATCTATATTAGAAATCAAATTTCCACATACACATCATAATCAATGTTGTTTCAAATTCAAGTTTCTATTATAGCTTTTTATAAAAAATAAGATAATTTTAGTTAAATAACTTATTATTTATTAACTAAAACTATCTTATTCAAATCTCTAACCATACACTTATCTTATCTTATTTTATTAATTTCATCCTCATGTAACGGTAACTATTATAAGTCTTCTGTCTTATAAACAGTATATCCTTCATAATAATAACTCGTATCAATTCCCTTCATATAGATTTCTCTATCGTTAATTTTATCAGTTAATGCTTGCTTTAAAAGGTGCTTAATCTCTATATCTTTTATAGGACTACGTTCCATTGCAAGCAAATAATCATTCTTATCAACTTCACTCCAGTTAACTACTTTGCCTAACTCTTTTTTTAACATTAAATCAAACCAAATTCGTGCACTTCTTCCGTTTCCTTCTCTAAAAGGATGGGCAATATTCATTTCAACATATTTTTCAATTATTTCATCCAAACTTGATTGTGGCATTGACTCAATATGTTCTAATGATGCTTTTAG
This sequence comes from Clostridium cavendishii DSM 21758, assembly GCF_900141845.1. Lineage (GTDB taxonomy): Bacteria > Bacillota > Clostridia > Clostridiales > Clostridiaceae > Clostridium_AG > Clostridium_AG cavendishii. The sequence goes on from NZ_FQZB01000011.1 coordinate 33,365, forward strand.
GTACATAACAGGCGCAAATCTAAAATTCCCTTTTGCAATATTCATATCACGTACTACTCCTGCAAATTCATATATATCCTCAAATAAATATCTATGAATCTCAGCTAATGTATTATATTTTCCTGCTTCTAAGCTATCTAAATATCCACTTTCGAATAATTCAATAGCTTTTTTCTTACTTATTTTTTCTTCTACCCTAGCAAGTTCAACCGAATCTGTAATTTGCAATTTATTATTAAGTGCCATAATACCTCCTGTATAAATAAATCTCTACCTTTTCTCTTATATATTAATACCTTTTTATTCTCTATTTTAATTTTTTATCTTATTATAACACTAATTGAAAATTTCTTTAATAAAAACTTGGTTTTAATCTTAATTTACTTACACTATACATATCTTATATAAATTTAATGTTCTTTAAAAGTTAAATACTAATCCTTAATATTTTTTCTAACAATTTGGGTTCTCAACAGATACGCTTCATCTCAGGCAAACCCTTTTCATAATTCTTTAAAGACTATATTATAGCAATAAATTTTTCAGTAATTCTTCACATTCATTGACACTCATTATTTTAGGCACAGGATAACTTGGATTTCCTTCTTTTATAGCTCTTTGTGAAATTAAAGGTATATCTTCTTGCCTTAATTCTTTTATACCTAACGGAATATTCATATTCTTATTCATATCCTTTATAGTTCCTATCAATTTTAGGGCTAAATTTTTTTTATCATCATTTTTATCTCCTAAATTTGCATAAATAGCAATTTCAGATAACTTTATATAAACTGACTCTCCATAATACTCCAATACCTTTGGAAGTATTATGGCATTAGCTAGACCATGAGCTACCCCATACAATCCACCAATACTATGCGCTATTGCATGTACATAACCAACATTAGCTCTAGTAAAAGCTTCCCCAGCATAATTTGATGCCACTAACATAGCGTTACGGCCTTCAATATTAGTTCCATCCTTATATACATTTTCTAAATTATCAATAATTAGTTTTATTGCTTTTAATGCCTTGTCATTTGTATAGCTTGTTCCATTTTTACCCACGTAAGCTTCAATAGCATGGGTTAATGCATCCATTCCAGTTGAGGCAGTGAGATGTTGTGGGACACCAACAGTTAATTCTGGATCTAATATTGCAAAATCAGGGACAAGTTTTAAATCTGCTATTGCATATTTTTCATGGGTATTTGAATCTGTTACTACTGCTGCAATGGTAACTTCCGAGCCACTTCCTGCCGTAGTAGGCACTGCAAAAAATGGCGGTATAGGTTTTTTCACCTTAAAAAATCCTCTTAAGTCTTTAATCTGTAAATTGCTATTTGTAGCTCTGGCTGCTGCCACCTTTGCACAATCAATTGGAGAACCTCCTCCAATTGCAACTATTGCCTCACAATTAGAGTTTTTATAAACTTTCAGACAGTCTTCAATATTTTCTATAGTTGGATTAGGTTTTACACTATCATAAATCTCATAACTTATATTGTTTTCTTTTAGCTTTCCGAAAAAGTCTTCCAATAATCCTGATTTCACTATAGTTCGGCTTACTATGATTAGCACCTTATCAATACGCTGTTCCTTCATTATATCTGGTAATTTATTCACACTACCTGCCCCAGATACTAATTCAGGTATTTTGAACTTTACAATTTTAGTTCCTACTCTAGCTGCTGCTTGGATAGTTCTATAATATCCTTTTTTTAATTCCCAAATCATATTCTACCTCCATGTTACACTATGTTAAAATTAATACCATTATAAAAGAAAACCTACCATATTATAACTATTAATTTGCTAGCATTTAGCCATTCCAGTTACTTTCATGTTGCTTTTCCAATCATTTCATTTTTACCTCCTATTATTTTACTTATATTACAATATGATACACCTTATAAAGGAAGTTATCAAATCTATTTTTCATCTAAAACTTCATTCAGATTCCACCTCAAGGTGGACATCCTTGCCATTAGCTAGTGGTTCCTACTACCAAGCCAACGATGGACTTTCATCATCAGGTACTTGCCAATTTTGAGTACATTAAAAAGGAGCTATATAAGAATATAACTTGATATACCTCCTTTTATATGTTTTACTCATTCATTTGTAATACAAATTATTAATAGAAATCTACTTAAACATTCGATTTTTTGTTCAACTTTTTCATCTTTTAATATTTATATTTTATAATCTTACCTATAGTCCAATAGAGTATTATCATTTAAGAATTTATTGCTGAAACAACTTTATTTCTACTGTTATTTGTAGTTAAAATTATTTCTTTGTAAATATAATCTATATTATTTTCAATTAAATCACTGATTTTCATCACTTCTATTACAATAAAATTATAACATAATCCAATAAAATTTTTTATATCATTAGTTTATTTACTAATATTTAATCACTATATATTTACTTCATCACATATCTCAACTACATCATTTAGATTTTCAAAAAATTATATAACGCTGTTTTAATTAACTGAAAACCTTATTTAACAATCTACTTTTCCCATACATTAAGTTGATAAACAATTGTATTTTCCTCATCTAATGAAGAAAATTTAAATCTACGTAATTCATTAAATCCATAGCGTTCATAAAATTCCCAACTACAATCGGTAGTAGTCCAAAGAAATACTGTATCTAAGTTATTTTCCTTACAAAATTCAACATATCTATTCATAAGCTTACGACCATAACCCTGACCTCTTAAAGAAGGAGAAAGTATGAATAGATTTATCTCACTATCAAAATTATCAGCATCTGCTTCACCTTTTGCATCATGACTCTTCATATTTTTATATACTTCAAAAGCTCGTTTACGTTGTCCCAAATCTCCAATTATAATGTGCCACCACATACTAATATTCAGCTTATATTGAATAATAGTATACTTAAATTCCTTAATCCAAGCATTATCTTCAATACTACCAAATAAAATTCCAACTACCTGATCATTATCATCAACAATTAGGTCTAAATGCTCTGACCAATTAACACAATTCATAACATAATGCTTATAAATATACTTAGGATTTTTTGGATTTATAAGATTTTCTTCAAATAACCATGTACTCTTAACTATTTCTATACAGCTATCCAAATATTTCTTTTCAAACTTTTTATACTTTAACATCATTTTTTCCTCCAATCTACTATTTATAAATTCTAAAGCACATCATATTTGTAGGTCAATATATCAAAACAATTATAATTTGTCTTATCTAATAGTTGATTTAAATAACTCTCTAATGTAATTTCTACCGACAAATTAATCCCATTTAAAACCGGCTTTATATTTTCTTTATGATATTATTAAATGTATACTACTATATAGGAGGTACAAAGTATTGTTTACTAAAGAAAAAATAAATACCGGAAGACAGCTCGAATTTGATATTGCACGTGGTCTTGCCGTCATCTTTATGATTATAATTCATGCTCAACTATACTTTGCAAATACAAGTACCTTAAGCACTTATTTTGCAAATTTCAATGATTTTACTGGAGATATTCCTGCTGCCCCAGTGTTTATGTTTTTATTAGGTGTTGGTATTAACTATACTAGAAAAAATAATCCAAAGTTAATAATGCAACGTGGATTAATACTTATTTTTATTGGCTATCTTTTAAACTTTATTAGAGGATTTGCTCCTTTAGTAATTTTAGTAATTAAAGCTTATACTCTAGCTGATGCATCCTATTTATATAAAGCTATTAGTGAATTATTATCTGTGGATATTTTACATTTCTCAGGCCTTGCAATGATTATGTTTGGATTATTTAAAAAATATAATTTAAAAAATATTCAAATATCAATAGTAGCCATAGTTTTTGCTTTATTAAATCTAGTTATGTTAAATATTAAAACAAATAATATTGCAATATCAGCCCTTACAGGATTATTTTGGGGAAGTAATGAAATTACCTTTTTCCCATTTTTAACATGGATGTTTTATCCTATTGCAGGATATATTTTTGGTAGTTTTTTAATTAGATGTACTAATAAGAAAAGATTTTATACTATATCTGCTTTAATCTCAGCAATAGTATTTTTTTGTGGAGCATATTTATTTAATATAGTTTTTGAAATTCCAACTGGATTAAATAGTGATATAGGATATTATCACCATTTTTTAACTGACAATATCACATTCACAGCGTTTATAATACTTGAGATTTGCATCATAAGTTTTATAACACCTTTTGTGCCTAAGTTTTTACAAAATATTTTCACAAGATGGAGTAAGAACGTTACAATAATATTCTGTATCCACTGGGTCATAATCACATGGTCTACGCTATTTATTCCTTTAGGAAGCATGGGAATATTTAATTTTATATTATATATAATAATTCTTATAATAGTAAGTGATTTTTTAGCATATTACTATTCAAAGCTAAAAGAAAATTAATTTTGCAATATATGAACTAATAATAAATTTATAAATGGAGGATTTATGGATTGGATAGAAACTATAAGAAAGGCTTTAAATTTTATAGAAGATGAAATATCAAACAGTAAACTTTCTATAGAACTTATTGCGCAGCATGTATATGTTAGTGAGTCACATTTTGCAAGAGCCTTTAATATTTTGACTGGATTTACTTTGTCTGAATATATTCGTAATAGAAGATTAAGCATATCTGGGGAACTTTTAAATAAAACAGATTTATCAATAATTGATGTTGCATTTAAAGTTGGATATGAATCTCCTGAAGCTTTTTCTAAGGCCTTTAAAAGATTTCATGGTGTAAATCCAAGTGAAGGTAGAAATGCTAAACTTAAAGAATTCTATCCTTTACATGTGACTTTAATATTAACTCAAGAACGTCCTCTTACTTGGACTATTGAAGATAAAAAAGCAATCTTTTTAAGCGGAACAACTACAGTGGTTAATTATGAAAATTCTTATGAAACTGAGTATATATGGCCACAATCAGAGGCAGATGGATATATTGATAAGTGTTTTAATTTCGCCGGGTTTAAAGCCTTAGTGGGAGTATCTGTAGATAAAGGATACACTATTAAAGCAATGTGTGATAAAAAATCACCGGAAACAACCTGTATAATCCCACCTAATAAGTGGGTAATTTTCCCTTGTCATGGTGATATTCCAGAACATATTAGTAGAGTATGGTCTCAAATCTATACAAATTGGATGCCAACAAATGATTATAAACTTAACGATTATCCAATGCTTGAGGTTTACTTTGAAAACGAGGATGGCTATGATGACTGTGAAATTTGGATTTCTATTGAAAACAAGTACTAATATTATAATTCATAGAGTGTGTGAAAGTTCTTCTTTTTTGCATAATAAAACAGCTTTTTATTTTATCATAAAAAGCTGTTTTATTTTATAATATACAGAGTTTTTTCACAGATCCTCTGTATCATTAACCATTGAACTATTTTCTTTTTCACTGTAAATACTGAATCTTTCCAAATACTTATCTACATCAAGCTAACTGTGTTTATAATTAATTTTATTAGACATACTTTCTAGAACTTTAATAAATATCTCATGAAATACCGTAACTCCGCAGGTGAGGATAGTGGATGGTATTTGATATACTTGATTTTCAACCTATTTGTTCCTCTTTGAATATTTCATTACTACAATACCATCTTCAACAGAGTAATATTGTAATGATAAGTCTATTTTAGGGTTATTTTCTAAAAATAACTTTCTGCCCTTCCCCAAAATAGTAGGTATTATCCCTATAACATACTCATCTATTACATCCGCTTTGATAAAATAATCAATTACTCCACCACCGCCAAATAGAAATATGTTTTTCCCTTCATTTTTCATATTAGCAATTTTTTGCACTATATCTCCATTTATGAAATGATAGTTTTCATAGTTCTCTATTTCTTTAGATGTTGCTATATATACATCTTTTCCTGTAAAGTCTTTATGAAAACCTTGGTCATAACAATTTTTCCCCATGACTACAACATCAATATCTTCCAAAAATTTATTATAATCCCACTTCTCCACAGTATTAAGTGTGTTATTACCAGCTCCAATTATCCAATCATAGCCTCCATTTTCATCAGCTATGTATCCATCTAAGCTTATTGCTAAGTTTAATATTATTTTTCCATCCATTTCTTTTACTCCTTCAATTTACAGCTAATATTATTGTGTTATAAATTAGTATCCTTGATACAAACTATATTATACTTGACAGCCTATGTCATATTAAAAAAGGATTATTATAAAAACAGATAATTTAACATTTAAAATTATATCTATATATATAAACTTTGAATAAAACTCAATTCAAACTTATATAAATATTATTTATACTTTTCAAGATGATATCTTAAATAATTAATTTACATAGAAATCGTAAACTTTTTATAAACACCTACTTATTATGATAATTATTTTCTCATTTCTTAAGTATTCTTTCTAAACTTCCCATATCTAATAAATTAACCGTCTCAAATTTCCCCTTATAAAACACACCATAGTTATTAAAAACACAAGGCAATTCCTTTGCTTTTTGTAGTGTATCCACTTGAATTAAAGATAAAGGAACATCTTTCATTTCACAATACTGTTTTATCTTTTCAATGTTTTGATAGATGTAAGGGCATTGCATATCATAATAAATTATTAAATCTTTACATTCAATTTCTTGTTTTTTAGCATTTTGCATGAACTTTGGTGTTGTCCCATCAAAAGAAAGTGCAAGCAATTCATATCCATTATCAGTAGTATCAACAACCTCAAAACCAAACCTCTTCACAAATGATTGATCAGAAAGCCAATGTTTTTGTTTCTTTGCTCCCAGCATACAAATACCTGATTTACCCTTTTCCCTTGCATCTGCTAAACAATACTCCATCAATGATTTTCCATACCCTTTCCCCTTATAACTACCAGAAACCCATAAGCAATATATATAGTAATAATTATCACCAGTTATAGGAACCCAAGCTTTCTCAAGAGGCGCATATTCAATAAAAACTGTTGCCTTTTCATTTAACTTTCTAAAAACGTGCCCTTCATTTAATCTATCAGAAAGCCATTGTCGTTTTCCCTCAATACCTTGATGTGTTTTTTTACTGCGTATGATACAGCATAAATGCTCATCAGCAATATTTTCTGTTGTTAAGTTAACAAAATCATTACACATATTTTAATTTTCCTCTCCTACAAATTCCAATCTATGTTACGAAATTTAAAATTATTATTTAGCAAAGTAATTCACATCTATTTTCTTCATTATGATTAATCCAAAATACAGATTCATATGCTAAATATTTTTATACATACTATAATCAAGCCTACTTGTAAATCATTATATTTTAAGTAACATTTGTAAATAGTGTAATTATATTATAATATGAAAATAAATCAAGAGCTATCATGTTAAGTAATATTATTTAAATTTCTGATGAAAATTTTTGTATTAAATTCGGACAACTGTTTCGATATTACTTTGGAGGTAAATCCCCCCCATTACATTAGTTGCTTTAGCCGGTAAAAAGTAAATAATAAATCCTATAATCACTGCACTGACTACTAACATTAATACTATTTTTTTCAAAATTCCCACTCATAAATTTAAAATGCGTATCACGAAGCTCATATTTTAACAAATTAGATTTTCAATATAAATATAAGTATCTACTACTAGAATTAATGATTTGTTAATGTAATCCTAATAAAGGCTAAAATTTATAATGGTAGAGGAAAACCTCATCGTATCAAATGTACAATTCCGATTAATGATTATAGGAATAATTAATAAAATTATAAAAAAAACAATAAGGTATGACTTTTATAGCCACACCTTATTTGGATTATTTTTCATCTAGAATGCTATTAGTACCTATTTTAAAAATGTCTGCAATTGCCTCTAGACCCATTACTTCAGTAAGTGTAATCAATAGACAAAATGTGATAAGAACTTTAATGAATATTTATATCTTTATTATTCCTTTAATCGATTACAATTTCTCAAAAATTAGTGTAGCTTGAATTCTATCTCCGCCCATAAAACCTTTGCTACCTGACGAAGCAGTAGTAATGGTATGTAATCTATAACCTTTAGCAGCTTGTGCGTTTATAACTTTTTCTAATTCTGTCAAATTACCTGAGCCTGTCCCAATAAGCTTTTCTTTTAGTACAACTTGCAAAACAACATATTGCATAATATTTCATCCTTTCTTTAGCGCACATATCTATATGCTTAATTTTTGTACATTTCGTATCACACCTATATCGTTTTTACACTTTTTATCATAAATAATATCATTTTACATAATATCTTAAAAATCAAAAAATGTCAATTTTTTTACATTTTCATCGAAATTAAAGTTTTTAATTGTATAGCAAACCCGTAATAACTGAAACCATGACAAATGTTATTTCTATTGAATACAAAACCTCAAAAAGTCAGGGCCACAAGTAAACGTGTATATATACTTTCATACGCTTCTATTATTTCTACCCCTTTATTCTCACATAATTTTCTTAGTATCTCTCCTATATAAATTTTTATTTTCTCATAGCTAAAAGCTCTTTATAACCACAGGTATAACCTGTGGTATTCAAAATACAGCAAAAACCCTGGATTACTCCAGGGAGGACAAGTCCATAATATTACGCATCATAGAGGGGCTCATAGAAACTGTTATCATATATTATTCATCAATATGATTTGTTACTACACTCTTATACACCATTAAATTCCAAGTATCTTTTTTACTTTTCTAAATGATATTCTATAAATTATATACATAAACAAAAAAACACTAAGTGTAATTATTAAATTAATTCCAAGAGAAATAGATTCACTTTCAGTAATTCTTCCACCGTCATTTCCATACAGGATAAGAATGTTTAATAAATATATTGCAGATGCTCCAAGTATCGTTGGAATAGTAAATATTTTTTTGAGTTGAATTTTTATACATCTTTCAATATAATTATTTCTTGCACCAAGTCTTTTTAAATCATCAAACAGTAGCTTATTATTAGTAGCAATTGTTATGCTTCTTATATATGAAACTATTGCTACTGCTATAAGGCATATAATTGAGATAAAAATAAATAACATAAGAAAAACAGCTATATTTTTCAAAATATCTTGATGATCTAAAACAGTAAACGAAGGGTAGTATTTCCAATTTAAAAACAGTTGTGTATTGGAAGAACTTAACTCAACATGCTGTTGTTTTTTATAATTCTGTTTATGTTCTTCTTTTTCTACTAATTTATTTTTATATTCATCATAAGAAGTATCTACTGCTACATCATCAGAACTTCTTTTAATAATTTCATTTTTTAATTTATTTGCAAAATCATAAGTTTTATCTGGATTCTTTACATTAAAAAGAACGAAATTCTCAAAGTTTTCAATTGGAAGATTTTCAATAAACCTTTGATAATCTTCGTCAGAAATTACATATTTTGTGGTATCTTTTTTTACAAACGGTTGAAATATTATTGTTCCTTTGTATTTAACCCTTTCAGATATATCAGTTACAGGATTTGTAATTGTATTTAACTCATTAAATTTTTTATGAGCAGTTTCTGCACTATTAGTTTCAATTATAGTTAAATACTCATTAGGTCTAAGACTAACCTTATTTTCTGACACTTTATTAAAGTCACTTTCGCTGAAAAATTCACTATAGCCTATTTTTTTAATAGGAGTAAATGTTATTTTACCATTATCTTGCCAACTTTCATTAATTCCATTTACTATGAGTGAAATAGATTTAACTTCATTATAGCTAGTAATATCTACTTTGTATTCTTTAGCAAGAGAATATATCTCATCTTTTTTAATTTGATTTTCAGATGCTTTGTAGTAAAAAGCATAATCAACTGGATTATGCTTAATTGAGTAAAAAACGCTTGAAACAGCCATAGGTGAATAAAATGCAGCAAATAATGCACCACCTATTAAAAGTGATATAGTACACATATTTTTTACAGTTTGTTTTCCTATAAATTTCATCATACTCTTTGGAATTATGTTTTTATAATATTTTCTTGAATTTTTTCCTTTTTTATTATAAATTACAACATAGGTTGTAAACATATATATACCAAGTACAGATAGTAGAAATGTTATATCCCAAATTTTAGGCATATGGTAGCTAAAGTAGCGTATAGATATTAGAGGTACCCCATATCCTAAAATTAACCCTGTAATTATTAAAATTATTCCAACTACTTTATACCAGTGTTTTACATCTTTAATTACTTCAGTTTTTCTATGTTCATTAATTATATCTATTATATTAGTACGTTTTAGAAATCTTACACCCATACTAAATATACATAATGTAACAAACAAACAGAAAATAATCCCCACTATAAGTCCGAACCATCCTATATGATATTGCATTTCTTTTGTATCAATGATTAGCATTTGAAATAGTTTCCAAATACTAAAGGATATTGGAATGCTTAATAGCAAACCAATTAAAGAACTAATAAATGTAATAAGTGAAAGTTCAAAGAAAAAGACTTTTTTAAGCTTATTTTTTTTCGCACCTAAAGATAGAAGTATTCCTGTTTCTCTGCTTTTGTATTTGAAGAATAATGAAGAAGCATAAGTTGTAAAGGCTACACATGCAGTTATGGCGATTCCGAATACAAGGTATACCTGCTTTCTGCTGTCACCTCCAACTGGAAGTATTTTTTGTACTGTTGGACTAAAAAACATTACAGCAAAAGAAGTAACAAGAGAAACTGATAGTATTGTACAGAATATTAGCAAGTAATAATTTTTAATATTTTTAGAACGGAGTTTTGAGTATATAGAATTCATTGTCATCTTATGCATCCTTGTCACCTCCAAGTACTTTTAAGGTTTCAAGTAGAGAATCAAAAAAATCACTTCTATTACCGTTTCTTTTTAATTCTTTATATATATTTCCATCTTTTAATACTATAACTCTGTCACAGAAACTTGCTGAAAAACTATCATGAGTTACCATAAATATAGTAGCATTAAGCTCATCTTTAGCACGAATAAATGCATCAATAACTGCACGGCTTGATTTACTGTCTAAGTTTCCAGTTGGTTCATCTGCCAGTATTAAAAATGGATTATTTATTAGAGCTCTTGCAACTGCAGTTCTTTGTTTTTCTCCTCCTGAAATTTCAGCAGGATATTTATGCTTAATATGAGAGATACCAAAAAGTTCACATAATTTATTCGCAGAACTTTCCATAGTTGCAATGTTTTTATCACCAATTATTTGAGGAATACAAATGTTTTCAAATATTGTAAGTCCATCAAGAAGCATAAAATCTTGAAACACAAATCCTAACTTTTCATTTCTAACATCTGCAAGTTCATCTTCTTTAAGATTAGCTATGTTCTGATTATTTAATAAAATTTCTCCACTGTCAAAAGGTATAAAACGAGATATACTGTTTAATAATGTAGTTTTTCCACTTCCGGACGGCCCCATAACTCCAACAAATTCACCTTCACATACTTCAAAAGATACATTTTTTAAAACATCATACTTTATACTATTTGTTTTATAAGATTTGTATAAATTTTTAACTTGTAGCATAATAAAAACCACCTTTCTATATTTTTTCTTGATATATATATAGTAGCGTGGAAATTATTTTTATTTAAGAATGATGAATGTAATATAAAGCATGTTTTTTGTAATGTTTTGCATCAATATACATATTATATAAAAACATACAAAACAGTATGTTATAATTTTTATAGGAGGTGTTTATATGCTTCATGTTTGTATATGTGACGATGAAAAACTTCAAAGGAGTGGCCTTAAATCTACAATTAGTACACAACTTGAACTTAAAGGTATAGATTTTTCTGTACATGAGTTCGAAAATGGTGAATCGTTAAAATCAGTTCTAATTAAAGACAATAATTATTTTGATATTATTTTTCTTGATATAGAAATGAATGGAATAAACGGAATAGAAACTGCAAGGAAAATACGAGAATTAAATGATAAAGTAGTAATTATATTTGTAACTGGATTTTCTGATTATGTATTTGACGGATATGAAGTAAAGGCACTTAACTATATATTGAAACCATATATTAATGAAAAAATAGTTGATGTTCTATTTGAGGCATTAAAACAAGTTGAGAATGTTCAAAATGATTTTTTTATAGTTCAGTTAAACAGAAGTTCATATAAAATAAGTCTTAGTGATATTATTTATTTTGTAAGTGATAAACGGAAGCTAAAGCTTATAACCAAACAAACTACATACGAATTTTATGCAAAACTTGATGATATAGAAAAAAAAATGCCTAGTTATTATGTAAGAATACATAATAGATACTTAGTTAATTTGAATTTTGTAAGAGCCATTGAAAATAATTCTGTAGATGCAAATGGTGAAAAGCTTCCTATAAGCAGAACAAGATATCAAGAAGTTATGATTGCTTTTGCAAAATCTATGCTTTCTTAGGGGGTAATATTTATGGAAAATTTACTTCGAATTTGTTTTTATAGCTTAACAAGCTTAGCTTTCATTTTAATAGGAATAAATATCTATAAAATTACTGACTGTTTTGTAGATATAAAAGAAAATAAAATTATAAGGGTAATTGCATTTTTAGCCTTTCCAATTGTCGCAATGGTTGTTATATATGTAGGAGATGTTGAAAATGTAATATATGCTTTAATTGGATATATAGCTGTTATGTTAATATGTTATAAAGGTAGCATTATAAAAAGAATCTCTGTAGTTATGGTGCTTTATCCTATTATAGTATCTTTTAATTTTATAGTTAATAATATAAAATTTCTTACACAAGGGTGTTTTACTTCACGAATAAATTATATGATAGTAAGTTATATATCAGTTTTGTTCTGGTATCTTATGTATAGATTTATGAAAGATAAAATTTTGTATGCTAAAGAGTATATTAATGACAGTGTATGGATACTTATAGATATTATATGTGCTGCACCACTTATATCTATAGTTGCAACAATAATTTTATCTGAATATAACGAACAGTATAAAGCATATATAATATCCTTAGTTTGTATTATATCTAATATTGGAATTATCTCAATCATAAATTACATAATTAAAAGTGTTAAAATTAGTTTTGAAAATCAAAATTATAAATTGCAGTATGATTATTATAAATCATTAGAAGAAAAACAATTGGAAGTAAGAAAAATATATCATGACATGAACAATCATCTACAGGTAGTGGCTAATTATATTAATAGTAATGATATAGATAAAGCTAAAATGTATTTTCAGGATTTAACAACAAAAACTAGCTTTTATAGAAATAAAGTATTTTGCAAAAACAGTATCGTTAATGCAGTTTTAAATAATAAATATGATGTAGCAGTTCAAAATGAAATTGATTGTAAAATAAATATTTCAATTAAAGATCTCCTTTCAATTGACGATATGGATTTATGCACAATATTTGCAAACTCTTTTGATAATGCAATAGAAGCTTCACTTAAAATAGAGAATATAAAAAATAGAAAAATAACTGTAAAAGCTAGAATAGATAAAGGATATTTTAGTTATTCTATAATCAACAATAAATTAGGAGATATTTTAAAACTTAATGGAAATATATTATCAAGTAAAAACGATAAAAAATGTCATGGCTTTGGACTTAAAAATATAAAAGGTATTGTAGATAAATATGACGGAACTTTTAATGTCTCTTATACAGAACATGAATTCACATTAATTATCATCATAAAATTATGATAATTAATGTGAACTAATATACTTATTATAAAACCACAAAATAATTTTCCAAAACCACGAAAAGCCAATGAAAAATCTATAACTTCTAGAACTGGTAGTCATTCTAAAGAATTAGTGATGATAATCTTGTTGTTTTGTTATATAGATAATTTTATTTCAAGTTAAGTATCCTTTGGGAATTCTATATCTATGCTTGTACCAACATTCATCTTACTTTTTACATTAATTTTCCCTTCATGTGCTTCTATTATTTGCTTTGCAATTGCCATTCCAAGTCCTGAACCTTTAACATTTACAGCGCTATTAGTGCCCCTATAATACCTCTCAAAAAGCTTTCTTAATTCTTCTTCACTCATTCCTTTTCCATTATCTTCGATCCTTATATATATTTTCTCCTCTTCTTTTATAGAAACTTTTATTATAGTATCTGATGCATTATGAATTACTGAATTACACAATAAATTAGTAAAAGCTCTTTTAAAAAGTGTATTATCAAAATTAAAATTTATCCTACTTTCTGTGCAGTTAAAAATAATATTTCGCTTGTCATATTTTGGATCATTTAATATACTTATAATTACTTCCTTTAATAAACGTGCTATATTTCCTTCTTTGCGATTTATAGGAAACATACCATTTTTGAATTGATAAGTAAAATTCAAATTTTCAACTATGGTTTCTACATTTTTTGCATTTCTAAATATTACTGCTCCATATTTTTTTACAGTCTCAGGACTAACAGCATATTCAGAATCAGTTAATATTTCTGCATAACCTTTTATTGGTGATAATGGAGTTTTTAAATCATGAGAAATATTAGCTATCCATTCTTCCCTTAAAGTTTCATTCATTTTTCTTTCATCTTCACTAGTTTTAAGCTTACTATCTAAAAGATTAAGACTATGAAATACATCACTATACATTCCATTTTCCTTCATAGGAACATACTCATTTGAAGCAAGTTTTTTTATTCCTACTATTATATATGATAATGTATGCTTCATCCATATACCATAAACCGCAACAAGGAATATAATAAGTATAAATAAGCCTAATAGAACAAACTTAATATTTAAAAAATTGTCATAATTAAAGTACATAGTTATTTTTGATATTTTTGCAGGAAACCCAATAATATATGCCCATTTTTCACCATTATCATTAACATTTCCAACAAACATAGTATAATTCGGAATGTCGCCTCCAGTCTTATATAACTGAACCATTTCTATAGGATCATAATGCTTTAAAACCCCAGTAGGCTCATTATATCCTAAGGTTACATCCCCTTTTTTATCAACGATTTGAAAATAAAGCTTGTATTTTTTTAAGTCATTTATTCCTGAATCCGTTAACTGTGGCTTGCCTTCTTGAAAACAAATTTTTCCAGAAAAATTTGTTGTAAAGTATACAGGCCAACTGCTCCAGTTAGCATAACCATCTTCGCTACTAATACTAACATTTAATACATAAAAACCTATTCCTTTAAAAATTAAAATTAAAATAATAACAACAATAAAAAATTTATAATATAAATTGAATACTATTTTGTATCCTGCTTTCCTCATTCTACCCACTACTCATTCCTTTTTACAAGTTTATATCCAAGTCCTATTACAGTAACTATTAGCTCTGGTTTAGAAGGATTTTCCTCAAGCTTTTCTCTTAAATGTCTTATATGAACAGAAATTGTATTATCATATCCCATATAATCTTCTCCCCATACAACCTCACAAAGTCTTTCCTTATTAACTATCTTATTAGAGTTTTCTGCCAAATACAAAATGAGCTTATATTCCTTTGCTGTAAGTTTAACTTCTACCCCCTGCTTATATACCTGACTATGCAACCTTTCAATAGTAATATTTCCAAGATTTATCGTATCATTCCTACTATCACTAACTTCCTTTATACAGGCATATTGCTGTCTTCTAAGCTGTGCTTTAATGCGAAAAGCAATTTCTTTTGGACTAAAAGGTTTGGTAATGTAATCATCTCCTCCTATACTTAAACCAACAATTTTATCAATGTCACTGTTTTTTGCAGACAAAAATAAAATTGGACAATAAGAAAATTGTCTTATCCTTTTACATACCTCTATACCATCAATGTCTGGAAGCATTATGTCAAGTACTACTACATCGGGCTTTTCAACATTACACATGTTTATACCATCTAACCCGCAATGTGCCTTTCTAACATTCTTAAAGCCTTCTTTTAATAAAACCTCCTCTATTAAGTCAGTTATATCTTTTTCATCATCTATAAGTAATACTTTTTTATCTGCATCATTTACTAAATCCACGTCAAAAACACCTCTTTAATATAATTAGATTCTAAATACTCTATTAACTTAGAATCTAATTTCCAGATTATACATCTAGTATACAACATTTTTGGTTATAATTCTCATATAAGATTTAACAGATAAAAAGTAAAAACAGAGATAAATTACTGCATATACTCCTATGGTCATCCCCACCCATTCCATTTGTGACATTGACCAGCCAGAGCAATATTTTATAAATGCTATAAGTGGAAATATACTATGAAGAATACCAAATAAAAGTGGCATTACAAAAATAAATCCCAGTTGTTTTGATACGATTCTCAAAGTTTCCTTCTTACTTAAACCTATCTTTGAAAGTATAGAGTATCTAGTCTTATCCTCATAGGCTTCTGTTAATTGTTTATAATACATTATACTTCCAGTGGAAACAACAAAAAGAATACCTAGAAATGCACCTATAAATACATAGCTGCCATACAAAGAATGAACCTCCATATACATATCATAGTAAGAGGAAAAATTCCTATCCTTTGGCATCATTTGGTTAAGTTCTTCAACAACACCTCCACTTTTCAATATATTATCAAAATTATATGCTCTTATAACGCTTGTATTATTTCTATTCTCATCTAAAAGCTTATTAAAAAATGTATCTTGCACTACTATAGTTGCTTTTTGAAATTTAATTCCAAAAACACATCTTACATCTGAATCCGAGATATCAAATTTATAAGCTTTATCACCAATAGTTGAATCGAGCTCATCACCAGTTAGTCTTCCTCTTCCTTTAGCTAAACTACTTACTTCAATAAAAAAACACTGATTCTCTTTATTTATTTTAATATCCTTAGCCCTCTCTGTAATATCTGTACCATCATTAAAACTTGAATTATTTACAATATCCTTGTATTCAGATTCCGATATTATAAACATATCAAAAGGAGCCTTAAAATCTTTTCCAAAGGAACCTTTATATTTTTGTGTAAGTCCACTTCCATTTATCATTACAATATCTTTTTTATAAGTTGTTTTAATTTCTTTATGATTATTAATAATAGCCTCAATCCCTTTATTCAAATCCTCATTTCCACCTTGATACATTATTGAATAAGGGCATCCATTTGGTGCAACTTTATCAATTGTCATATTAAGACTGAAAGTAAAACATAGTGCTGTAATTGCAACCGCAGAAATAACAGCTATGGTTGCAAGAAGATTAGAATTTCCTTTAATTCTGTAGATTATTTGAGATACTCCTATTAGATTTTCTCCTTTATAATAAGCTTTTTTATTTTTCTCAAATAGCTTAAAGATATAAATTATTAAATTATTAAACAATATATAAGTCCCTAAAACAACAAGTAACATTACAATAAGAGCCTTATACAGCATTTGGATACCTCCAGACTCTAAATTCATTTTTAATGTAAGGCAATATCCAGCACCTACCATAATTATGGATAACAATGCCAATATTTTAGAAAATTTAGGTCTCTTTTCACCTTCCTTAGCTGCATTTATAAGTTCTATAAGCCTAAACTTATATATTATTCCATATGCCTTTATAGAATTCAGCAAGAATATAATCATAAAAACAAAAATTGTCATACATACAGATCTAATATCAAAATTATACTGTATAGGCTTATCCAACTTCATACACATAGTAAGTATCTTTAAAAATAATTTTGATGTAACTGCTCCTAATGGCACACCAACAATTAATGCAAGTATTCCTAGAAAAATATTTTCAAAGAACATTAGCGTACCTATCTCCTTCTTTTTCATACCAAGCAATGAGTATATGGCAACCTCTTTCTTTTTATTTTTTATAAAAAAGCTGTTTGCATAACCTATGAAAATAGCTGAAAATATTATAACTACAAAAGCTGCAGCTTTAAAAATAACTCCAACCTTAACTCTATCTGAACTAAAGGATTGTATTTGACGACTATAATACATAGAATAAAATATCATGAGAATAAAAACTGAAGTCAATGTACTTATAAAATAAGAAATATACCCTTTAAAATTATGTTTTACGTTGTTTGCTCCAAGGCTAAATAATGTCACTTTCAGCACCTCCTATAGTAGCAAGAGTGCTTAATAGTTCATTATAGAAATCTTTTCTGCCTTTTGTTTTTTCAATTTCAGTATGAAGTATACCATCCTTTATAAATATAATTCTGTCACAATAACTTGCTGCAAAGGCATCATGAGTTACCATAACAATTGTTGCTTTATTATTAATATTTAGTAAAGAAAGGTTGTCTAAAAGTTCTTTTGAAGATTTTGAGTCTAGTGCTCCTGTAGGCTCATCTGCAAAAATAATTTCTGGTTCTGTTATTATTGCCCTTGCTACTGCTGCTCTTTGCTTCTGACCACCTGAAACTTCATAAGGATATTTCGCTAAGATATCTTCAATATTTAAAATACTACTAATCTTTTTTAATTTTTCTTCCATAGTCGCAACATCTACCTTAGATAAGGAAAGTGGTAAAATAATATTTTCCTTTATGGTTAGTGTATCAAGAAGATTATAATCTTGAAAAACAAAACCTAACTGCTTTCTTCTAAAGCTTGACAATTCATCTTCATTAAGATTTAAGAAACTTTTCCCTCTTAGTGAAATTGTTCCTGACGTTGGACTATCAATAGTTGATATTACATTTAATAATGTTGACTTACCTGATCCAGAAGGTCCCATAATCCCTAAAAATTCACCCTTTTGAACAAAGAAACTTACTCCATTTAGTGCCCTTGATTCACTTTCTACTTGTTTTGACCCATACACTTTTTTCACATCTCTAACTTCCATTATATTCATAAAAATAGCCTCCTTATACTGTAAGGTTATCAACCTTACAGGCTTCTAAATTTAACTTCAGTTAGATTGTACATATACGATATTAATCTGGATTTAAAACCATCTTAAGTTCATCTTAAGTTTCCTTATAAAGTCATTGTGAAGAACTATTGAACTTAAAAATCAATTTTATGAAAAACTTATTAGCACAAGATAAAAGCCATATTGTAAAAACAATATGGCTTTCTTATGGTGGAGGCGAAGCATAACCTTTAAAATTTACTATACTATCATTTTTAATCCCTCTCTAAAATTAAGACTCTTACACATGCACAACTGCATGAATAAGAGCCTTTACTCTCATAATTAATAATGTTTTTATAGTTTGACTTTAAAATTGGCGATATGTCATCCAATTTATTTATCCCAGAAGTGAAACTTTCCTCTATGCTTCCTGCTTTTTAGATGCCCATATTATTCCTAATATTGACGTTATACTTATCACTACAAAAACAAAACATGAAACACTTAGTGGATAGGTAGATCCTACTTGCAGCTGTGGTGAATTAAGTATACGAATAGTAGTAACGAGAGGTACAAATGAAGAGAAAACATCTGACCATATACTCATAAACGAAACAAATGCATAAATTATAGAAATAGCAATGGCTATTACATAGCTTTTTTTACTTAAAACTGCTATACATACTACTGGTAGCATAGCTGCAAATACTAAGCAACCAACTGAAATCGTTATCCCTAAGCCATATACAAATTCATCCAAATTAATTGTAACTTTAAACAAAGCGGCTGGAAGCCCTAGCAAATAACTGTATAGACAAAAAACTTGAATTCCTGAAAATAAAACAAGTAACTTTGCTAAAGATAGCTTTACACGATTAACAGGAATAATTAGCAAATTTTTATATGTGTTCTCAATCCGTTCTCTATTGAAAAGATAACTTCCAAACAAACCAAATATACAAGGCCACAAAAACAGGATGGCAGGCCAAATGGATTCAATGGTAAAGTCTAACCAATGTTCACCTATTCTAACAGGTCTAATAAGTACTGCAACTATAGGCAGTATACTGCAACCTCCAAGACATATCCATAACATACCTGATCGCTTTAACTTCTTTAACTCCACCAAAAATAGTTTAACCAATTGTCACACCCCCTGTAAGCTTTAAGAAATATTCCTCTAAGTTGCCCTTATAAATACTAATTTCAGATACGCCTATGCCAGCTACATTGAGCTGCCTATTGATTACTTCAAAATCTCTATCTAACTCATAAATTTTAATTCCTTTTTCATCAATTACTTCAAAATCAATAACACCCAATTCTTTCTCTAGAATTGGAATCGCCCTCTGAACATTTGATACAACCATTTTAACATAATGACGATTTCTTCTTTTTACTTCATCCATTGATAATTCTTCAATTAGTACTCCCTTATCAATAATTCCAATAGTATCAGCCATCTGTTCTATTTCACTTAAAATATGACTAGAAATAATTACTGTAATACCTTTTTCAGCAGACATTTTTTTGATTAACAACCTAATTTGCTGGATACCTACAGGATCTAGTCCATTAGTGGGTTCATCTAAAATAATAAATTCCGGCTCATGCATAAGTGCCATTGCAATCCCTAGACGCTGCTTCATCCCAAGTGAAAATTTTCTAATTTGCTTGTTTTTTTCACCTTCTAAATTAACTAATGCTAATACTTTTTCAATAGCATCTTTAGATTGCAACCCTCTTAAATCAGCTATAATTTGTAGATTTTCTCTTGCTGTCAGATTTTCATAAAAGGCAGGCATCTCAATAAGTGCCCCAATACGGCTAAAAGCCTCTTTTGTTGGTACATCAAATTTTTTGTTAAAAAGTATTATTTCTCCAGATGTTGGTTCTAAAAGACCTGTAATCATACGTAATGTCGTTGTTTTCCCTGCGCCATTCCTACCTAGTAGCCCATAAATTTCACCTTTTTTAACATGGATATTTAAATCTGATACTGCAAACTGTACACCATATTTCTTGGTTAGTCCGCATGTTTCTAAAACCATATAATCTCCTCCTTTTTTATACTATGAGCTTAGTATAACAAGTACTTCTAATATCCTGCTGATATAAATCTGATATTTTTCTTACATATACGAGATTATTGGAAAACTTACATGAAATATTGTTTCTCCTGGAACTGAGCGTAGAACAACTACCTCTCCATTCATTTTTTCTGTCAGCTCCTTAGCAATAGCTAGTCCTATTCCACCACCGTTGCTTCTTGAAAAATCAGCTTTATAAAGCCGCTCAAAAATAAATGGCAGATGTTCTTCTTTTATTCCTTTACCCTTATCTTTTATATTAATGCATACTTTACCTTCATCGATGGCTACAAAAATGCCTAGGTAATACCCATCCTTCCCATGAATAAGTGTATTTCTAATAAGATTTTGAAAAATCCTTGTAATAGCATTTTTATCAGCCAAAACAAATACTTCATGTTCTAAAATATTAGCATCAAATACTATCTTTTCTTTTTCTATATATGGAATAAACTCAATGATAATCTGCCTTAATGCTTCACATATATCTATATTTTCTAAACTTAATACAATTTCACCTGCATCTAATTGAATAAATTCAAATAACTGATTGATGCATTTCTTTAGTGCTAAAGCTTTCTCTAGCGCAGTATTTATATATTCATTCTCTTGTTCTTTTTGAATTCTTTTCTGTTGAACTGCTTCCAAATAACCAATAACAGAGACGAGAGGTGTTCTTACATCATGTGATAAATTTGATAAAAGCTCCTTCTTTGTTCTTTTTTCAGTTTCATATTTTTCACTTTGAATGAAGTAAGCCGAAATCAATTCATTAATTTTAAACCCCAAATCACCTAACAAATCTTTATCCTCTGAAAAAATATAAAGCTTATTTTTCTCTTTCAACAATATATCCATTGTTTGAATCATAGCTGCCATTCTTTTCTTCCATCGATAGTTCTTTATTACAAAACAAATAATTATACCTATTAATAAAGCTATAACAACATATGCCATTACTATTCTTCCTCTCCAGAAAAACGATAACCAATCCCCCATACCGTTTGAATATATTGGGCTGTTTCAGAATCATCCCCAATCTTTTTGCGAAGACGATGAATCAACGCCATAATATTGTTATCATCAAAGACATATTCATCCTCCCACACAGCACTATAAATCTGCTTCTTGGTGAACACCTTTCCTCTATTTTTTACTAAAAAGTACATCAAATCAAATTCTTTCGCAGTCAAATCAACGCCAGTACCATTCAGACGCACTTTGTGAGTAGAAGGATCAATATGCAGATTTCCAATATCAATCGCTTGCTCAGAATACTCACTGTTTGAATTAAAAACTGTATATCTACGCAGCAGCGAAGCCACACGCGCAGAAAATTCATAGCTGCTAAATGGTTTTGTTAGATAATCATCTGCCCCCATGCGCAGCCCAGACACTTTATCTACTTCACTGTTCTTGGCAGTCAGCATTAAAATCGGCACATGGCTTGTTTTTCGAATGTCGGACAAAACATCAAAACCACTCTTCTTTGGAAGCATGATGTCCAAAACAATCATATGATAGCTATTTCTAACAGCCTCCAATGTTCCACTTTCTCCATCGTGGCATACTGTTACCATATATCCCTCTGTTTCTAAATTATTTTTTAGCAAGCGGCATAAATCAATGTCGTCGTCAATAACAAGAATTTTGTTATTCATATTTCCTTAGCACTCCTTTCCGACTTTATTCTCTCGCTCTTTCAGTGTATATACTTAGTATTTATTTAAGCAAATCAAATTGTAGATTGTCAAGTACTTTTGCATATGTTTTAAATCGATCTCTACTTACTATTTTAACATTTTTATAAAGCTTTAAATGAGCTGTTACATCATCTAGATTTCTACTATTTATTATATCTATAGGTTTTCCAGTCTTTAAATCACAAATTATTGAACCAAAAGTTACTCCTTTTCTAAATGAAAAGTCATCAATTGCAATAAATTCAGCATCATATTTTACAGTTATATTATAATTTTTTGTTAATCTGAGAATAGAACTATAGCTTACTGGTATATATTTTTTAAATAGCATATGACATTGATTATCACTTTGACTAAGACCAAGCTTAAAGAGATAGTTGGATAAGCGTTCAGTTAATCTTTTATATCTTAATAGAAACTCGCTAAACTCTTCTGAAAATATTTTTCTTGGACAACTATCATTATTACAAAAGAAGCGTCTTTCTCTAACAATTGGCCTTATATACTTATCCAGTATAGGTAAATCTAATATTTTTCTTTCATATTTACTGTGAACTTTTGAAGTAGATTTACCGCACCAAGTACATTTTGCCTCAAAATTATTAAGTTTTAAAATTATTAAAACACGTTCCTCATTGACTTCAAGCTTTTCAACTGTAAAATTACTCAAAAATGCTTCATTAATCATTTATGTCATTACTCCTAGATCAAATTTGATGCATTAAATTATAGTAGATTTTAATGTACTATTTACCGCTCTCTATTTTTTCAATTTTAAGTTTAATCTTTAAAATTACTTATAGGGTTTTAAGTTCAAAATTTAATTTATACATTTGCTTAATGCAAGATAAATCAATGATATTTTCAATGAATAAATTAAGATTTAATATTAAAATACTATATTAATCACGGTAATCACTTCACCTATATGACTAATTTTATCAAGCCTAAACAATTCCCCCATCCTTAACATTCACTACCCTATTACCATACTCAGCAGTTTCCATTGAATGAGTAACCATTATAATAGTCTTTTTATTCTCCCTATTAATCTTTCTAAGCAGTTCCATAATCTCAGTTCCAGTCTTACTATCAAGGTTTCCTGTTGGCTCATCTGCAAAGATTATTTCTGGATTATTAATTAATGCCCTAGCTATTGCCACCCTTTGCTGTTGCCCTCCTGATAATTCCTTTGGAGTATGCTTTCTTCTTTCAGTAAGTCCTACAATCTCTAATATATTATCTAATTCCTTTTTATAATCATTTGTTTTATTACCATCTAAGAGTACTGGTAATAATATATTTTCCTCTACATTTAAGTTAGGTATTAAATTATAAAATTGAAATACAAAGCCAATATTTCTTCTTCTCATAACACTTTGTTTATCATCATCAAATTTTGATATATCCTCCCCTTTCATAAGCACCTTACCAGCTGAAGGCTTGTCTAGTCCTCCTAATATATAAAGAAGTGTACTTTTGCCCGACCCTGATGGTCCCATTATTGATACAAAGTCTCCAACATTAACCTTAAGAGAAATACCTTTTAATATCATTAATGCCTCCTTGCCCATTTTAAATTCCTTGGTTATATCTTTTCCTTCTACTGCAATATTTTCATTTATACTATTCATCATTAACTCCTCCCTAAAAAACTAATCTGTTTTTATCTTTTCAACTATTTTCATCTTATTGTTCTTTATTATAGGTACAATTGAGCCTACCAATGTTAGAGCTATTCCAATGAATCCTGCTATTAAAAATGTAGATAACTGAAAATCTGGACTCATTGATATTCTTGGTCCTGCCACTATAAATATTGTTCTTATTTCTAAATAAGAAATTATCATACCAGCACCTGATCCTATTATCCCTGAAGTAAAAGCTTCTATTAAAGTCATCTTTACATTCTGTTTCGTGCTAAGCCCCACTGCTCTATACATAGCTATTTCTCTTTGTTTTTGTATATAATTTATCAATAGATTGTTTATAATACCTATAGTGCTTAATAATAAAATACAGTAATTAAGGCTATTTAATGGTTTTAAAAATGCTGTTACCACTTCTAAGCTATCCTTAGTGAATTCCTCCACCGTTCTACTGTAATTTTCCTTACTTCCATGCATACTTCTTATTTTTGCCATTGTGCCTTCTGAATCTTTTGATCTATAAACTATCATTCCGTAGGTATTCTGTCCAAAGTCACTTTCTAAATATTTAGATGGAAGTACTGCTTGTGAGTTATTAGCCCTAGATTTATAACTTCCAAGTACTTCATATTCATATTCACTATTTCCTATAGCTACTTGAATTTTTTCTCCAACTTTAACCTTAAGCATTTTTATAAACTCATAATTCAATAATATATTTCTACCATCATTGAATTTTTTAATTGCATTATTCTTCTCTTCACTATCCTCATATTTTAATGCAAACATATCATTGTACTCCTCTAAACTCTTGACTCCTTCAACTCTATTTGTGCCACAGCCATTTAAAGTCATCGTTCCATTAATAACATAGAGTGGTACCACTGATTTCACATTATCACTGCAACTTAACTTATCTACAAAAGTCTTATCAATATTCTTAGCTTCTGTAAAGCCATCTAGTTTAGAACCTTTAAATACATCTCCAATATAAGTACTTACAAAACTTCCTACTACAGTAATTACAATAACAGCTGATATACTTATAAAAAGAAGTGTAATATTTTGAGTAATATTCTTATTATCTCTCATGTTTCTTGCAGAAAGCTTTCCTTCATTACCTAAAATAACACCATATACTTTTTCTAAAACTAAAGAAATACCATTTGTAACTATAGGTATTAGAATAATCGTAGCAACTATTAACGTTATTAAAGATAATCCTCCTCCAATTAATAGCATATTTCCTTTTAATATATTAGGAAGTAAAATCGATATAAAAAATAAAATAGCTCCCATTAATATCTTAAATTTATTACTCACATGTTTTTTTTCTACTGTTCCTAGTACAATATCCTTTACTGGGATTTCACTAGATTTTTTCACTGGAATATAAGCACTTAAATTTGACATAATAATTGCTACAAAAAATGTTACTATAAGACTTGTAGCAGTAATTACCATAGGAATCTCTACTCCTTGTGTAAGGTTTTGTGTCATTCCTCTCAGCATAAACTTTAATGTAATCATCCCTAAAGGTATTCCTATTGCCCCTCCTAATACTCCATAAACTAAACTTTCTAACATAAGTATCTTTGTAACTGCCTTCTTAGTTGCTCCAATACTACGAAATGTTCCTATTACACGTAATCTTTCAATTGTAATAACCTTATAGCTACTATATATAATAAAAATACTCATTGTTAATGAAAAGAAACTTATTAAGAAAAATGGCATAGTTTTTTGTTTTGCATCTTGCTCTATTTGCTTTTCATCTACCACAGCATTAACCTTATATTTATCTTGAGATAATGTTTTTGATACTTCCGTTATTAGTGTATTAGTATCAATATTTTTTTTAGGCTCTAGAAGAATTTCAGTGTATTCATCCTTTATGTTTAAAATATCTCTTAAGGTTTCCTTTGGAATTAATGCATTAAATCCTCTAGTGCTTCTTAAAAATACTGTGTCATAGGCTGCAATCCCATAGACTTCAAAGTTGATAGGTTTTTGATTAATTGTTAGCTTTATGTTATCTCCCTTTTTTATCTTATATTTAGTTGTAAATTTCTCTGGAAGGATTATTTTATAGCCACTAAAATTGCTTAAATCCTCATTGTCTATAAGTCTTGGTTTATTAATAGTATTAAGTCCATCTAAATCTGCTGCTAACATATCAAAGTTTTCAAAATATCCATTTTCACTATATAATGCTGTACTTTTTATTATTCCTACTTTACTTTTAATTTTATCTAGATTTTTTACCACATCTTCTTTAATAAATTTTAGTTGTTCATTTTCATTTTTCGTTGCTGTTACACTTACTGTGGCCACCCCTGAATATCCTTTTTCCATCTTTCTTTGAGCTACTTTATAAGAATCTCCCATAGTAAGAGAAACAAATAATAAAGTAGTAGATAATATTACAGATAGCAGCATAACAGCTGTCCTAGTTTTTCTTTCCTTAATGTTATTTAAAATATACTTAAATATGATTTTCATTTATTCACCCACTTTTTTATTTTCCTTTTCACTAAAATAGGAGTAGCTGCGCCCACTAACTCCGTTTTATTTTTTTGTTTAACCATATTTTTCTGTACAAAAAAAGATTGTTAGCTTATTAAAAATAATAAACTAACAACCTTAATATCCATTTTATTTAACCTTAAGACCACCTTAATGTTAAAACTCAATTATGAATTTTGTCCCTTCTCCTAATTTACTTTCCACATAAATATTCCAATTATGCCCTTGAATTATTTCCTTAGCTATCGCCATCCCAAGCCCTGTTCCTTCTGTCTTGTTATCAGTGTTTGTTCCTCTGTAATATCTCAAAAAAAGATTCTCTACCTCTTCTTCACTCATACCTCTTCCATTGTCACAAATACATATCCTTGTGTTTTCACATTTCTCTATAAGTATTTTAATCTCTGTGCCATCATCATTATGAATAATTGAGTTATATATTAGATTCATTAAAGCCCTTTTTAAAAGAAGCCAATCATACTCTAAATTAACAACTTCCTCATCACTATGAAAATTAATGTTCTTCCACTGAAATTCAGGATTATTTAATATATCAATTACAATTTCTTTAATAAACCTTACTATATTCCCTCTCTTTTTATTTAAAGGCAACATACCATTTTCAAGCTGATAAGTTAATTTTAAATCATCAATAAGCTTTTCTGCATAGCGGATATTCTTTAATATAATCTTCCCATAAACTTGAGTTTTCTCTAAATTGTTATCCCCAATTGGATCAGCTATTAACTCTGCATAGCCTTTAATAGGTGATAAAGGTGTTTTTAAATCATGAGTTATATTTGAAATCCACTCTTTTCTTAACTTATCATCCATATATCTCTTTTGCTCTCTTAATTTAAGCTCATTATCTAGCCTATTCAAATTGTCATAAATAATGCCAAATTCACCTTTGTTTTCTTTAGGTTCATAGTTTCTTAAAGATATTCTCTCTAAACTCATAATTATTTTAGACATTTCCTTGGTTAATCTAATACCATAAACTCCACCAAAAACAACAACTATAAAAATAATAGCTCCAAGTATAGGGATAATGAATGATTTACCACTTATAAATTCATTATTGTCTAAATACATGGTTACCTTAGATATTTTATTATGAAAGCCTATTAGGTAAACAAAGTCCTTTCCATTAATGGTAACAGTGCTACTAAAGACCTCATTACTCTCTTGTTGCTTTAATAAATCAACTTGAGAGTATCGTTGTTTTACATTTTCAGGTTTATTATAGCTTTCAATTTCATTGCCATCCTTATCAATTATCTGAAGCCATAATTTATTTTCCCTAAGCTTGTCTTTTCCCTCTTCTGTAATAAAATACTTGTCTTTATTACAGGTAATTTCCTTAGAAAATTCCTGTGTGAAAATTCTCGGCCAATTACTCAATTCTATATCACCATTAGGCTTTTTTATAGTAATAACTTGAAAAGTAACAACTATTATAACAGCTAAAATAAGTATTAATCCAATAAATAAAGTAACATAGGTATGTAATAAACGTTTATAATCTACTTTCATGAATTACTCCTATTCCTTTATTAGCTTATAACCTAAGCCCTTTATTGTTAAGAGAAGTTCAGGCCTTGAAGGATTTATTTCTATCTTTTCTCTTAGGTGCCTTATATGAACCATAATAGTATTATCACAGCCTACTGCATATTCTCCACATATTTGTTCATATAATCTCTCTTTACTTATTATCTTGTTTAGATTTTGAGCTAAATAGGATAATATTTTAAATTCTGTACCTGTTAATTCTATTTCCTTTTCTTCCTTAAGGACTCTTCCCCCATCTATATCAATGAATAAGTTGCCTATATTAATTATCTCATTGGTATTTTCTATGGATTTATTATAATGTTGTCTACGAATTTGAGCTTTTATACGGAAGGATATTTCTCTTGGACTAAATGGTTTTGTAATATAATCATCTCCTCCACTACTAAGACCTAGTATCTTATCTATCTCATCGTTTTTTGATGATAAGAAAAGTATTGGACAATATGAAAATTCTCTTATTTTTTTACAAACCTCTATACCATCTATATCTTGAAGCATTATATCTAGTACAATGATGTGTGGTGAATATTTCTTTGCTAAATTTATGCCTTCTATGCCTGAGTGAGCTTTTTTTATTTCTTTAAAACCATCGCTTTTTAGTACTTCTTCTATAAGATCAGTTATATCTCTTTCATCATCAATAAGCAAAATTTTAGAGTTAGTAAAATTGAGTTCGTTATGTATTACCATATAATCCTCCTTAATAAGTAATAATAAAAAATATTACTTTGCTCAAATATACATTTTCTTCACATTACTATTATATCTAATATAGTAATTCTATTAACCATACTTTGCAATTAACTTTTTAATAGTATTTCAGTTTTGCGAAAATTATGTATCCTATAAATACCATTAATAATATTTATTAAATGAAGGTGATTCAACTATGACTGAAACAGAAAAAGCTTATATTGCTGGAATTATAGATGGTGAAGGAAGCATAATGCTTCAATCCTTTCACAAAAACCAACTACCTGCCCCCTGTGTTTCTATAACTTCAACTACAACTGAACTACTAACTTGGATAAAAGAAAAATTTCGAATTACTTTTAATCAAATACAAATCTGTACCTTATAGAAACGGACATTATTCAGAATATTTCCACATAAATCCACAACAGGTTTTATACTTTCCACTAATAGCTCTTTCAATAGCCTGAAATGTAACCTCATAAAAAGTAGCAGCCTCTCTTAAGTTTGGCCATTCTTTAATTAAGTTTCCATTAATATCATACTGCCTTACTGCTCTTTTCTTTTTATTTTCTATTCTATCAGCATATTGCCATATAAAGTTACAACAACTTTTTCTTTCTCCTGTACATACTCTACGAATAGCCTTAGGTGTAGTATTATAATATTCTGCTGCCAACTTTACTGTATCCCAAGTATCAATATAATTACCTTTTAAATCATATTGCTCTATTGTTTTATTTTGTTTTGCTTTTTTATCAATATTTTTTTCTTTATATCCTAATTTAGTCCGTATGTTTATTCCATCTTTTAAAAACTCATTGTATTGTTTTAAATATAACCATAAAAAGTTTTTATGTGATTTATATTTCTCATATTTACAACATTTTTTAATATCACTTACATCAAATTCTTTTTTTAACTCTTGTAAAGTATATGTTCCTATATAATTAGCATCTTTATCTAATTTAACTACTTCTATGCACGATTTTTCTTCTCTTTTATTTTTTTGATACTCCATATATCTCTTAAATTCATCCCATTTATCTTTTTTTCTTTTCATATAAAAAGTTGCATTTTCATATAAAGAATCTACAATATCTCTATATTTTTTACCAGCAAAACTTATTTGACAGCTGTTTGGTGAATGTCTATTTATTAAAATCTTTTTTTCTGAATCAAAAAACAGCTTAATTCCATATAACATATCATATGTACCAATAAATTTTATTTCACAAATCAAAATTGGACTTTTTCTCTTTTTTCTTAATTTCATATAAGTGGATATACAACCATCACCATCCATATATCCCCTAACAAAATGATTGATTAAGTTTTTAGGTATCATATCCTCATTTGGAAATTTTAATACTAATGATTTTCTTGGTATACAGCCTAAATTTATTAAATCATTTGCCATCTTAGTACTACTAATACCAATGAAAATATACCCCTTTTTATCCACACATATTGGTCTATTAGAATTTATATCCTTTAAAAATTCTTCTAATACATTTTTATCATCTGGATGCAACTGAATTATTATTTTTTTATTTTTTTCACCTTTTTCAAAAACACATCCATCTGCATATAAAAATCCTAACCAATATGCTTTTCTTTCAGTATCAATTTTTTCAAAATATGAATTATCTTGAATATATTTTGACATACTATCACCCAATTATATTTTTGGTAAAATAACAAAAATTATTCATTCAAGTCGAATGTATATTCTGTTAGAATTTGTGAAATACTAATATTAAGTAAAATTTAATATTTAATATAAAAAATCCACGACAAATTTGTCGTGGATTTTAATGGTGGAAGCGAAACGTGACCTTTGAAATCCACCCTTAAATTTATATATTAAAAATATTATGCTCACATTTAACCCCGAGTAATCGGAATGGGATTGAACTATTCAAAACCTGTTCTAACACAAAACCTAAAAAAGCAATTACTGTTAAAATTTTATTTATCATAGGCATCCCTCCTCGAATACTAACCAACATAACGTGTCCCTAATTGTCGATATGGTTTTCACAAGTTTCCCTGTTCCGGAGCAGGACAACTATAACATATCATATATGTAAATATGAGTCAATCATTTTCCTATATGCATATACCGTGTAAAATGCATACTTACTCTTTCTTCTACATAATGCTTCAAGAGCCCTTTGTAATCTATTGTCATAGTAATTTTGAAGTATACTCAAATTCCATCTATTAACTTTATTTTTCTTAACATGTAATACATGATATTTATATATTTTTTCACATTCTGATAACTTTAAAACAGTCTCACTTAATTCTTTATTTAATATACCCTTAGGATACGTTCTTAAAATCTCACATTTATCATTCAAATTAAGGTTTTTAGCATTTTCTAGATTAGTTGAAATAAAAATTACATTATCATATTTTACACCTTCAAAGTCAGTATTTTTCAAATTACAATTAAAGAAAATAACCTCTTTTAATATAGCATTCTTAAAAGATGTACTTTTTAAATTACAACTTGTAAACTCTACCCCCAGTAATTTTGTATTTTTGAAATTACATTTAGTTATATTTGATGCATGGTATTTAACGTTTTCAAAACTAGCATCTTTGTAAATCAAATTATGTATATTAGTTTGATAATTATATTTATCTTTAAATCCCTTATACTTCACTGGAGAATTAGACAAATTAAATCTTACTAACTTTTCCTTTTTAATCTTCTTCATTCTCTTTATCTTTTGTTTCATTTTTCTTCTTTTTTTACCTCTCCCCATTATATGCCTCCAAAATAAAAATACACTATAACTTAACATAGTAATTATACCATATTTATACATACTCTTTTATTTTTCGCATAAAAAATCCACGACAAAACTGTCGTGGATTTTAATGGTGGAGGCGAGGGGTATCGAACCCCTGTCCGAAAGCAGACCAGCTTAGCTTTCTACGAGTGTAGTCTATATTTTAACATTCCCTCCAAGTAACGCCCATAGACAGGCTTTACTCTTCAGTAGCTTCATTTATTCCGTTCTATACTCAAAGCTTTGTATAGCTCGGTTCCCCACTTTTTGACGCCCTAGCCTAAGTCGTGGGACTCAAAGGTAGGACGAGCAGACTACGCTGCTAACGCGAAATTATCTTCTGCGTTTACATTTAATGCATACTTTATTTACGAGGCGCCATGCTTCCCTCGACTCGCTTACCAAACCCATCATTACCCCCGTCGAAGCCAAAACGCCCCCATGTATAGGTAATATGGTTTAAACGCAAATACCATATTTAGTTTTTAGAACTTAATTATATACTATAAATTTAGTATAGTCAACCTGAGAAAAACTACTCTGTTTTTTAAACATTTAATTTGTTTCTCTCTGTAATGTATATATTATATTAAAATCTTTTTTCTTTCAACGCAAAATTTTTTCATTTTTTTGAAATAAAACTATTTGAAAAGTATTAATATCTTTTCGTGGAATCTTAAGGAAATTTTAAGATTTACTTTATTTAATATTAAAAGTTTTTGGATATCATTATAAATGTACTAATAAGTATTGTGTTTTTAATTAATTTTAAGGAGGAAATTTATGAACGTGTTAGAAGTTACTGATGTTAGAAAACATCTTGGTAAAAGAGAAATTATAAAAGGGATATCTTTTAATGTACAAGAAGGTGAAATCTTTGGCTTTCTTGGTCCAAATGGTGCTGGTAAAACTACTACTATAAGAATGCTTGTGGGACTTATTTCTCCAAACAATGGTTCTATTAAGATAATGGATTATGATCTACACAAGGATAGAGAAAAAGCTCTTTCTTATCTTGGTGCTGTAGTTGAAAATCCTGAACTTTATGGCTACTTATCTGGAAGAGAAAATCTTATGCAAATAGCTAGAATTAGAGGTATTTCTAAAGTAGAAGTAGATAATATCATTAAACTTATAGGACTTGAAGATAGAATAAATGATAAATTCAAAAAATACTCTTTAGGTATGAAACAAAGGTTAGGTCTTGGCGCAGCTCTTTTATGCAATCCTAAACTGTTAATATTAGACGAGCCAACTAACGGGTTAGATCCTTCTGGTATTTTAGATTTTAGAGAAATAGTAAAAACCGCTGCAAAAGAAAGAGGAATGGCTGTTTTCGTATCTTCTCATATACTTAGTGAAGTTCAACAGCTTTGTGATAGAGTTGCCTTTATAAATCATGGTGAAATTCAATCTATTGAAAATATAAATGAAACTACTACATTAAATGAAAAAGAAACTTTAGCTTTAATTACTCATAAAAATGATCTAGCTACTTCAATAATCAAGGATTTAGATTATGTATATGACTATAAATTAGAAGATGACAAGCTTTCAGTTATAATTAAATCTGGCTTCACTCCTAGTCTTATAAATAACTTAGTAAGACATGATATAGCTATTGAAGAGATTTATAAAAAGCATAAGGGACTTGAACAAAGATATATGGAACTTGTGGAAGGAGGAGTTAGATAATGTTATTTACTCTTATAAGGAATGAAATAAGAAAAATTTTAAGAAGAGGTAAAACTTGGGTTGTATTTGCATTATTTGCAACATTTTTAATTCTTTTAGCTATTGGTAATAATATTGGTGAGAAAAGTGAACAAAGATTCAACGCTCCTGAACGCAGAATAGAATCTATAGAACATCAAATAGCTTATCAAAAAGAAAATTTAACTTCTAAAGAAAAATCTTTAAGTGCAGATGAATATTCTAAACTTAAAACTGAAACCGAAAAACGTATCCAATCTTTAGAGGAACAAAAAAAATCTTTTGAAGAAATCAAGGCTGATCCTTCAAAATCTGAAAACTTATGGAAGGTAAAGCTAGACAATGATATCCTTGGACTTGAAGAAGAACTAAAAGATAACTCAATACCTGATCAATATAAAACTAATTTACAAAATGAACTTAAGAACTTAAAATATTTAAAAGATCATAATATAAAACCAATGAACCGTTCTGAATTTACTTCTTATAATTATTTTGCTGGACTACTTAAGATTTTAGGAGTATTTATGCTTGGTATAGGTCTTGCAATATTTATGAGTGATATAGTTTCTGGTGAATGTACTCCAGCAACTCTTAAATTTTTACTTATTCAACCAGTTTCTAGGGGGAAAGTTCTATTTTCTAAATTTATATCTGTTATTTTAACCTCTTTAGGTATGATTCTATCACTTGAAGCTATTGCCTTCTTAGCTATAGGTATATTCAAGGGCTTTGGAAATCCTGATTATCCTATGAATTTTGGTACAAAATATGCTTTCGATTTAGGAAATATTAAGGATGGTGCTAATCCTCTAATAGAAGTTGCTAACTCTACTTCTATGATACCTTTATCTAGCTTTACTTTAAAAGCTGTTTTACTTCAATGTTTATTTATAGTAGCTTGTTGCTCCTTTATATTTATGATATCTACACTTGTTAAATCAAGCATGATATCAATGGCAATTAGTACTGCTACACTAATAGGCTGTAGCATATTAAATCAAGCTGTTGGTCAATTTAGGAAAATATCATTCTTATTCTTCCCAAGTTACGGTGATTCTTCTAGTTTATTAGATGGTAGTATATCAGTATTCTTTAATAAACCTAATGTAACTATGCAGTTTGGTATTATAGTAATGATAGCTTGGATAATAGGCTGTTACTTAATATCACACATAATATTTAGCAAAAAAGATATATTAATTTAGCGTTTTTCCTATAATACTTACTTGCTAAGTAGCAAGATGTATTATTTTCCAAATAAATTATTCAATAATCATAATAATTGTTGAATACCCCTAAATAATAAGAAAGCTATGAAACTAGTACAAAATACTATTTCATAGCTTTTTTATTATATGATTATTTAAAGCTTACTTCTCCACCTTCAACCTTATCAACTACAACTAGAGATTCTACTCTAACACCCTTTTCTTCTAGATACTTTCTTCCATTTTGGAAGCCTTTTTCTATTACTATACCTACTCCAACTATTTCAGCACCTGATTGTCTTACTACATCCATAAGTCCAAAAACAGCACACCCATTAGCTAAGAAGTCATCTATTATAAGTATTTTCTCACCTGGTTTTATAAACTTTTTATCTACTACTACATTGTAAACTGTTTTTTTAGTAAAAGACATAACTTCTGACTTATAAGCATCTAACTCTCTTGATACCCTATCTATTTTCTTTCCAAAAACAACCGGTATATTATCAAAATATTGAGCTGTTATAATACCAAGGCCTATCCCTGTTGCTTCTATAGTTAAAATTTTATCTATTTTTTCATCTTTAAATCTATTTTTAAATTCTTTTCCTATTTCATTGAAAAATTCTACATCCATTTGATGATTTAAAAAGCTATCTACCATTAATATATTATCTTTAGTAACATAACCTTCTTTTCTTATTTTTTCTTTCAATAATTCCATATATATTCATCCTTTCATGTATATGAAGTTTAAATAAAAATTCAAATTTTAGTTTAATTATTTGAACTCACTTTGTAATAATATTCTTATAAATCTTAGTTAGAAGAAATTCTATTTTAAAATAATTTTTCTAAATTTATACTAAAACCTTCTACAATTTCAGAATAAATTATGCCTTTTTCTTTAAGCAAATCTATTTGATCATAATTATTATCATCTCTTTTTAATTCTATATCAAAGGTTGCTTGAAATACCTCACAAGATTTTTCTTCTAATAAATTAGCATGTAATCTTCCATATATCCTTTAATGCTTAGTAGATGGTGATGGTGACATATACACTAATCCATCAATAAATTCTAACAAAGCATCACTCTTTTGTCTTAGTTTGTAAAACTCATCTATGGTAATTTTGTTTTGTCCTACTAGTGCCATTATCACTCACCTCCCTAAATGTATGTTCCTTAAGTAAGAATCCAAATTTTAATTTGGTTAATTCGAACTTACTCATACGAATGTAATGAGTAGGAGTCTCCTTATTATTATACCTTAATTCCATATAAGTATAAACATCCTTTACAAAAAAATAAAACAAATACCCAGCTAAGTTTAATACTTAACTAGGTATTACTAAATTCTTATCGCTCTTCCCTAAAATATGCAACTCCTAACGCTTTTGGCGGTGAGTTCTTTTTAGATTTTCTAAAGGATACCATAACTAAAACTATTATTGTTACTAAGTATGGTAGCATTGATAAAAAATATGGTGATATAAAAGCATTACTTATTCTAAACCCTATTATATCAAGACCTCCAAAAAGATATGCTCCTATTATAGCTTTGTAAGGATTCCAAGCAGCAAATATTACTAGCGCTACAGCTATCCAACCTCTTCCTGCTGTAACATTTTCTTGCCAAGCTGGTACATATACAAGTGAAAGATATGCTCCACCAAGCCCAGCTAAAGCACCACCAAAAAGTATGTTTAAATATTTATATGCTGTTACATTTATACTCATAGCATCCGATGCTTGAGGATTTTCTCCTACTGCTCTTAAGTTTAATCCCCATTTAGTTTTATAAATATATATTCCTACTAATATAGTTACTATATATGATAAATACACAAAAACATCTTGTCTAAAGAATATTTCACCTATGAAAGGTATATTTCCTAGACCAGGTATAAATTTAGGTGCAAAAAATTCCTTTATATTTTCTGGAACAACTTTTCCTACTACCTTTTGTCCAACTAAACTTGCTATACCAGAACCAAATATAGCTAAAGTAAGACCTGTAACTACTTGATTTGCTCTTAAAGAAACAGTTAAAACTGAGTATACAAATGCTCCAAAAGCTCCCGCAATCATAGCTGCTAAAAGAGCTAATAGAGGACTTCCAGTAGAATACCCAACTATAAATCCGAAAATAGAGCCTAGTAACATCATACCTTCAACACCAAGATTTAAATTACCAACCTTTTCTGTTAGTATTTCTCCTAATGTAGCAAATAGTAATGGTGTACCTGCTATAACAGTTGCATGTAAAAATGATGTTATATTCATATTACCTTTCTCCTCCTGTAACTATTTCCTTCTCTACTACACGTTCTATATCTTTTTCTTTTATAACATTTTTATCTCTAAATAATAATTTATATTTTGTAAAGAATTCACTTCCTAATACACTAAATAATATAAGTGCTTGTATAACTAATGCAGCCGAATTTGGTACACCATAGGCAGTTTGTATATATGATCCACCTTGAGTAAGTCCTGCAAACAATATTGATACTAATCCTATTATTATTGAGTTTAAGTTAGAAAGCCATGCTACTATAATTGCTGTATAACCTACTCCACCTGTAACTTCTATAGAAAGAGTTCCACTAACTGCTGAAGCTTGTATAAAACCTGTCAAACCACACAAAGCTCCACTTATAAATATAGCCTTTATTATAGTTTTCTTTATATTAATACCTGCATATTTTGCTGTATTTTCACTTTCTCCAAGTACTGATATTTCATATCCTAACTTACTGTGTTTCATTATTATATAAAACACACCAATTAAAACTAATGCTATAATCCATCCTATATGAACACCAAAAAGCTGTGGAAGTACTGCATTTTTAGGGAAATTAGCTATCTTAGGAAATCCCATAGCAGCTTTATCTCTCCATAAATCATATTGTAAAAATGTTATAAATTTTAAAGCTATATAATTTAACATAAGAGTTATTATAGTTTCATTTGTATTAAACTTAGTCTTCAATACAGCTGCTATAAATGCCCAAATTCCTGCACATATCATAGCTACTATAGCCATCAATATAAGTAGTACTACCTTTGGCATAGAGCCCATATTTAATGCAACTAAAGCTGCACCAAACGCCCCCATAAGAATTTGGCCATCACCTCCAATATTCCAAAATTGCATTTTAAATGCTATTGAAATACCGATAGCAGTTATAATTAGAGGAATAGCATAAATTATAGTTTGTGTTATTTTACCTTTAGATCCAAAAGCCCCTTTTATCATTCCCATAAATACAGTCATAGGGTCATAATCTAAAACTTTCAAAAATACACCTGCTACAATTAAAGCCAAAACTATTGATAAGACTTTCACTATAACAGTTTCTCTTTTACTTACATCTTCACGTTTTACAATTCTCATATTAGCTATTCCTCCTTTAAGCTTCCTTTTGTCCAACCATCATAAGTCCAAGTTTTTCTCTTGTAGCTTCTTTTGAACTAATAGTTCCTGTGGTATTTCCATTACAAATGACCATTATTCTGTCACAAAGCTCTATTAAAACATCTAAATCTTCACCAACAAATAAGACTGCCGTTCCCTTTTTCTTTGCATCATTTATTAAATTATAAATGGTGAAACAAGTATTTATGTCTAATCCTCTAACTGGATAAGCCATAACTAATAATTTAGGATTTAAACTAAGTTCTCTTCCTAAAAGTATCTTTTGAATATTTCCACCAGATAGGTTCTTTATAGGATAATGTATACTTGGTGTTTTTATTTCTAATCTTTCTTTAAGTGCTTTTGCATGCTTAGCTACTGGCTTTCTATCTATTAAAAACTTCTTTTCCGTATAATAAGATTTTAATAAAAGATTGTCTACCATCCCCATAGAACCTACAAGTCCCATCCCAAGTCTGTCCTCTGGTATAAAGCTCATACTTATTCCCCTTTTTACGAACTCTCTAGGATTTTTTCCTTCTAAATGTTCTCCATTAAATATTATGTCCCCTTTTTCAATATTTAAAATTCCTGCTATAGCTTCACAAAGCTCTTTTTGTCCCGCACCGGCTATACCCGCTATGCCCAAAATTTCCCCTTCTTTTATAGAAAAATTAATATTCTTAACGGCTTCTCTTCCCTCTTCATTAAGAACTGTTAAATTCTCCACCTTAAGTAACTCTTCACCTAATGGTGTATCAACAGTTTCTATCGATAAGTCAACAGCTCTTCCAACCATAAGCTCTGTCAACTTTTTAGGGTTTGTATAACATGCATCTAAAGTCTTTATTGTCTCACCTTTCCTTAAAACCGTTATTCTATCTGATATTTCCATAACTTCATCCATCTTATGAGAAATAAATATAACTGAGCACCCATTCTCCTTCATCTTTCTCATAATTTTAAATAACTTCTCTGTTTCCTTTGGAGTAAATACTGTAGTCGGTTCATCTAATATAAGTAATTTAGCCCCCTTATATAAAACCTTAAGTATTTCAAGATTCTGCTTCTCGCCTACGCTCATATCTGAAACATACTTATCCAAATCCACACCCAAGTCATATTTTTCACTTATTCCTTTAACAGTGGTATCTACTTTCTTACCGTTTGAAAATATAGAGGTTTTTGTTCCAAGCATTATATTTTCTCTAGCTGTCATAGCTTCTACTAGTTTAAAATGCTGATAAATAGTTCCAATTCCTAATTCCATTGCTTCCTTTGGTGACTTTAACTTAGATATTTTTCCATCAAATTCAAGTTCACCACAATCTGGAGTATATATACCTGAAATCATATTTATTAAAGTACTCTTTCCTGCTCCATTTTCACCAAGCAATGAATGTATTTCTCCTTTTCTTATCTCAAGATTAATATTATTACAAGCTAAAACACTACCAAAGCTTTTACTAATACCTCTTAAAGAAAGTAATTTATCATTATTCATAAACAAAGCCTCCATATTAAACTTAATTTTAAATATCACTAGTAATTATATGTATTATATGAGTAAGTTCACATTAACCAAATTTAGATGTCAACTTATATGTTTTAGAATTCAATATGAAACTCCTACTCACATTAGTTTGTAGGAGCATTCATATTGAAAGTTTTATAGGATTTAGTTACTTGCTATTAAATAAATAATTAAACAATTAATTACTTGCTTGCTGGTATTGTTCCATCCACACCTTCAACAAACCAATTTATATTCCAAATCTCATCATCAGAAAGTGTAGATCCTTCTTTAACCTTAACTTCACCTTTTTGATCTTTTATAGGTCCCATAAATACTTTATTTTTAGTTTCTTTTATTTCTTTCTTAGCTTTTTCTAATGCATCTTTTGCATTTTCTGGTGCATTACCTGTAAGAGGTGCTAAATCAACTATATTGTCAGCATATCCACCCCAATACTTTTCTGATTTCCATGTACCATCCATAATAGCTTTAACTTGTTTAACATAATATGGTCCCCAGTTCCATACTGCTGATGTCATATTAGCTTTTGGAGCAAGCTTAGACATATCTGAATTATAACCTACTGAGAAAACTCCTCTTGATTCTGCAGCTTGTTGAGGTCCTGCTGTATCTTGGTGTTGAGCTATAACATCTGCTCCAGCATCTATAACTGCTAATGCAGCATCCTTTTCCTTTGCTGGATCATACCAAGTGTTTGTCCATGTTACTTTTACTGTAGCATTTGGATTAACTGACCTAGCTCCTAAAGTAAATGCATCTATATTTCTTATAACTTCTGGTATTGGGAATGCAGCTACAAACCCTAATTTATTAGTTTTTGTTTTAAGTCCTGAAACAACTCCATTTAAGTACATCATTTCATGAATTTTTCCAAAGTATTGAGTTAAATTTTCTGAAGTTTGGAATCCAGAACAATGCATAAACTTAACATCTGGATGTTTACTTGCTTCACTTACCATAGCATCTTGATATCCAAAGCTGTTTCCTACTATAACGTTGTAGCCATCATCTATCATATTCTCTATAACTTTTTCTACTTCTGCTTTATCTTCTTTTACATTTTCTTTATAAGTAGTTTTTACCTTTAATTCTTTCTCTAAATATAATCTTCCCTCATTATGGGCATAGGTATACCCTCCATCTCCAGCAGATCCAATGAATACAAATCCTACTTTTACATCTTTTGTAGCCTTAGCATCATCTTTTTTGTCTTCCTTACTTGCACAACCTGTAAGTACTAAAGATGATGCTATCATAGTAGTTAAAACTACTTTTAATATTTTTTTCATTTCCTTATTCCCCCTTGGATTTTATGTATTATTAGTATTTTAAACGCCTTATATGGCTAATTAAAAACAATAGTACCTTCTTTGAATTCCTTTATAATAGCCAAGGATTCAACTTTAACTCCCATTTCCTCTAATACTTTTCTACCACCTTGAAAGCCTTTTTCTATAACTATTCCCACTCCAACAACATTTACCTTAGCTTGCTTAGCTATTTCCAAAAGTGCTTTTGCTGCACAACCATTAGCTAAGAAATCATCTATTATAAGAATATTTTCGCCTTCGTTTAAAAATTGCTTTCCAACTCTAACTTTATACTCTTTTCCTTTAGTATAAGAAATAACAGGTGCTTCAAATACTTCCTTATCAAGATTTAAGCTTTCTGTTTTTTTACCAAATACCACATTAACATAATCAAAATATTGCGCTGTAATGGCAGCTATACCTATTCCAGACGCTTCTATTGTTAATATTTTGTCTATTTTTTCTCCATTAAATCTATTTTTAAACTCTTTTCCTACTTCATTTAAGAATTTTATATCCATTTGGTGATTTAAAAAACAATCGACTTTTAATATGTTCCCATCTCTGATTTTTCCTTCTTTTAATATTTTTTCCTTTAAAACTTGCATTATGTACTTCCCTTTCTTTAATGTTTTCCTTTAAATACAAAAAATTCCTAGGCAACAACTACCTAGGAATATACATTTAAATACAAATAGTGAATATTAAACAAACTATTTATAAAACCAGTACATTCGTAGTCAGGTAGTTAATGGCTTCCTGGTAGAAACGCTAGGACCATATTTCCTAGCATATACGATATGAATATTATTCAATTATAAACATTGTATTGTTCGTGTTTCAACTCTTATTAGTATGTTATAACAAAACAAATAAAAAAGCAATA
The DNA here is from genome assembly GCF_900141845.1 of Clostridium cavendishii DSM 21758. Classification (GTDB taxonomy): domain Bacteria; phylum Bacillota; class Clostridia; order Clostridiales; family Clostridiaceae; genus Clostridium_AG; species Clostridium_AG cavendishii. Next base: position 75,364 of record NZ_FQZB01000011.1, read on the forward strand.
ATATTTTAATAAATTTTATAATTTATTATTAAAGAACTTTTATATAAATACTGTAATCCTTTTATCTTTTTATTTATATAATAATATATAGGTATTTTTTAGGAGGAACCTTATGCAGTTAAATAATAACTATATTTATTTCGTATTATCTATATTTCTTGCCTTTGTTGCCATTTGTTTTATAATATTTAAAATTTTAAGTGATCATTCCTCATCATTATCCAAAATTGAAAATTTGATTAAGCATAAAAAATTCAATAAAGCTTATCTTTATTTAAATAAAAATAAAGATATATTAGATAAATACTACTTCTATTGCCAGTATATATTGGTACTTACAAAATTAGAAAAATTTGAGGAAGCTTATGATGAAAGCTTAGAAGCTCTAAAGCTTCCAGATTTACCATATCAACTATTTAATAATATTAGTTACGTTTATTATAATTTAAAAAAATATGATGAAGCAATAGAATTTGCGAATAAAGCATTAGCACTTTGTCCTAATGATATTTATGCTTTAGCAAACAAAGGTTTTGCTTATATAAAGATAGGAAAATTAGATACAGCTTTAAAAACTTTTTCAGCTGCTTTAGATATAAATTCAAACTTTCCAAATGCCATTTCAGGAACTGCTCACTGCCTTTTTGAAAAGGGTGAATTTAAAGAATGTTGCATCTTACTTGAAAAGTTTATAACTCTTAATACTGAAGAATATTCTGCTTATAAAAAACTAGGTGAATGTTACTTTTATTTAGAAAACTATATTTCTAGTGCTAAAATGTATAAAAAAGCTTTAGAATTAAATCCAAAATCAATACTATGCTATTGTGAATACTCAAATGTGTTATGTTATCTTGGAGATTTTAAAAATGCTATTAATATATTAGATAAAGGATTAGAAATAGACCCATTTAATGCCTTGGCTCTGTATTATAAATGTAGACTTTGCTCTATTTTTAGAGAAATTGATGAAGCTTTTTACTATTTAGAACGCTCAATAAATTTATATGATGGCTTCAAAAAAATAGCTATTAATGATAATTTTCTTAACAACCTAAAGTTATATTCTAAATTTAAAGATTTGACTGAGATAGGAGTTTAAGTGGAATTGGGTGCAATGCAAAGTTGGATGAAGTTAATTTTCTTGTTCCGTCACTACGCTCAAAGTCACAGAGAATTAATTTCATCCAATTTTCACTAATAACAAGCAATAACTAACTAAACAATTACTAGCTCTGTTTCTAAAAAAACATACTGTAAACCTTTAACGTAAATTACCTTTTAATAAATTTAGAAGCTTTACTTATATAGTTTTATAGTAAAACAAAAAATTTACGGTGTAGTGAAAAGTTTGTATGATCAAAAATGAAATATCAATAAAGGGAAGTGAGATTTTTTCTCCTTCCCTTTATTTTAATATTTACTTCTTTCTTTTAGTTGTCTTTCTATATCTCTTTTATGAGCCTTTTCTAGCATAGCATCTCTCTTATCATAATTTTTCTTACCTCTACATACTCCCAAATTAACTTTAACAAGACCATTTTTAAGATATAAAGATAACGGTATTAATGTAAAACCCTCTTGCTTTATAAGTCCTGTTAGTCTATTTATTTCTGATTTGTGAAGTAATAATCTTTTAACTCTTAAAGGATCAACGTTAAATATATTTCCTTGTTCATAAGGACTTACATGCATTCCTATTATAAATATTTGCCCATTTTCAATATCAGCATAACATTCCTTTAAGTTAGCCCTACCAGCTCTTATGGATTTAACCTCTGTCCCAACTAACTCTATTCCAGCTTCCATAGCCTCTTCTACAAAATAATCATGTCTAGCTTTTCTATTTTCAGCTAGCGTCTTATTGTTTAACTTTCTAACCATTTCATCACCCTCTAGGTCCTATTAATTTGATTACTTTTAATATTATCACAAAATTAAATTAATTGTAATATTTATCTCTTATTTAAAACTATTATTTTAAACTTCTTCTGTAACCTCATCTACAATAGCTAAGATTTCTTCTTTTTCATCTTCTTCAGCTTTTTTAGAGTACTCATCTTCTACTATATAAAAATCTACTTGTCTATTAGGAATGTCAACTCTAACGCATTGAACCTTTACTATATCACCTAATTTGTACATTTTTTTAGTTCGCTCACCTATAAGCATAAGTCTTGCTTCATCATATACATAATAGTCATCATCTAAGTTTGTTATATGCACTAAACCTTCTATTGTATTCGGTAACTCAACAAATAAACCAAAGGAAGTTACTGAAGATATTATACCTTCAAATTCTTCTCCAATTTTTTCTTGCATATATTCAGCTTTCTTTAAATCATCCACTTCTCTTTCAGCCTCTTGAGCTAATCTCTCCATTTCTGAAGATTGCTTAGATGCATTATCTACTATAGGTACTAGTTTTTTAATTCTTCTTTCATCTATCTTACCATTTAAATGCTCTTTTATTATTCTATGAATTTGAAGATCTGGATATCTTCTAATAGGTGAAGTAAAGTGACAGTAATATTCTGCTGCTAATCCGAAGTGACCTGAACATTCTGGTGAATATTTAGCTTGCATCATACTTCTTAAAAGTAATGTACTTACGACTGTTTCCTCTTTTTTACCCCTAACTAATTCTATAACTTTTTGAAGATTTCCTGGTCTAACTTCTTGATTCCATCTTACTGTATAACCTAAGTTGTATAAAAATTCTTTGAATTTTTCAAGTTTTTCATTGTCTGGTTCTTCATGAATTCTATACACAAACGGTATATTGTTCCAAAACATATATTCAGCTACTGTTTCATTGGCTACTAACATGAATTCTTCTATTATTCTATTAGCTATTCCTCTTTCATAAGGCTTAATCTCAACAGGTTTCCCATTTTCATCTAAGATAATTTTAGATTCTGCAAAATCAAAATCAATAGCTCCTCTATTTAACCTTTTCTTATTTAAGATACCACAAAGTTCTTCCATTGCCTTAAAATCATCAACTAAATAATCATATTTAGTAAGATGCTCTTCTTTGCTTCCTTGTAATATTTTAGTAACATCTGTATAAGTCATTCTTTCATCTGTTTTTATAACTGTTTCAGCAATTTCATGGCTTATTACCTTACCCTTTTCATTAATAACCATAATACAGCTTAATGTTAATCTATCTACCTTTGGATTTAATGAACAAATTCCATTTGATAGTTTCTTTGGAAGCATAGGAATTACTCTATCTATAAGATATACAGAAGTAGCTCTCTTTAAAGCCTCCTTATCTAAAGGATTATTTTCTTTAACATAGTTTGTAACATCAGCTATGTGAACACCTAATCTAAACTTATCATCTTCTAATCTTTCAATAGATACAGCATCATCTAAATCTTTAGCATCTTCTCCATCTATTGTTACCATTCTGACGTTTCTTAAATCTTTTCTTCTAGCTATTTCTTTTTCAGATATTTCCTCGTCAATACTTTCAGCAAAATCTAAAACTTTTTGAGGAAATTCTTCTGGAAGTCCAAACTTTTTGATTATAGTTAAAATATCAATACCTTTATCTCCCTTTTTACCTAAAATCTCGATTATTTTTCCTTCTGGCTTTCTATCACCTTCAGCCCATTTAGTTAATTCGACAACTACTAAATCTCCTGTTCTAGCCTTTAATGTATCCTTCTTAGATATAAATATATCCTTTTGCATTCTTTTATCTTCAGGTATAACAAAACCAAAGTTTTTAGAATCCTCATAAACACCTATTGTTGTTTTATTAGCTCTCTCTAAAACTTGTATTATCTCACCTTCACATTTTTTTGCTCCAACATCTTCTTTTATTATTCTAACTGCTACTATATCTCCATTCATAGCTCCATTTATAAAAGAACTTGGAATAAATATGTCAGCCATATCCTCCTCACCTTCAGGCGTTACAAAACCAAAGCCTCTCGGATGAATCTGTAGTTTTCCTTGAAATAACCCCATTCTTTCAGGAAGTCCATATTTGTCTCTTGAATTTCTTACTATAACCCCTTCTCTTTCTAACTTTCTTACTGATTTTTTAAACATTTTATATTCTTCTTTACTTATATCAAAAATAGCAGCTAGCTCTTGAATATCCATTGGCTTATATGCTTCTTCTCTCATAAAGCTAACAAGTACTTTTTTTAATCCCATATTATCATCTCCTAATCTATTTAAACTGTCCTTCATATTATTAACATCAATTAAGTTTATAATCATTTTAGTTTTTAATTATTATAATATATTATACACTTATTCTATATTATTTGATTAACGTTAACTATACAGCCATTAACTTTATTTCTTTACTTCTATATTATCACTTTGAATTTTATATCTTAATTAACATATATATTTTTTAACATCCTTTTAACCTAAACAAATTTAAAACAAGGAAAGTATATAAAATCTTCACTCTAAACCTTTTGGCTCTAATTCACCAAAAACTTATATGCTTTCCCTAAGAACACAAATATAATTTTCTCTTACATTTAAAAACCGCCCTTAAAATATAGGACGGTTTTAGCTTTATATTACTTTATTAAATTTATTGCTATCGTATTTACAGCAAACAATAAAGCTGCTATAAATGTAATTTTTACAAGCATAGCTTCCTTTGTTCTGCTCTTATTTTTAGCAAAAAAAGTATCACTTTGTCCTTGAATAAGTCCACTCAAAGCATCTGCCTTAGTTGGTTGTAATAATATAGATACAATGATAACTATACCTAATATAGCTTCAAGTACTAGCATAGCTGTTCTCATATCAGCACCTCCATATTTTGACTTTTCATCTTAGCATAATTTTATAACTTTATCATAACATAATGTAAAACTATTTACAAGAAATACAATTATAAATACTTGTATTTCTTTCCACATATAAAAGATAATATTATCCAATTTACTTATTATAATTGCTTCTATAAAATTCAAAGTCATCAATATAATTAACCTTTTAGGAATATACATGTTTGTAATTTTCTCTATAAACAAAAAAGATAAGCCTAAACTTATCTTTTTTATATTCTATTAAAACTATTTAAGATTAAAAAATGCTTTTCCACCTCTATATTCAGCTATCTCTTCTAATTCTTCTTCAATTCTTAATAGTTGATTATACTTAGCAACTCTTTCACTTCTTGCAGGAGCTCCTGTCTTTATTTGACCAGCATTTACTGCTACAACAAGATCTGCAATAGTAACATCCTCTGTTTCTCCTGACCTATGTGAGATTACAGCAGTATATCCAGCTCTGTTTGCCATTTCTATAGCATTTAGAGTTTCTGTTAAAGTTCCTATTTGGTTAAGCTTTATTAAGATAGAGTTAGCAACACCTTTTTGTATTCCTGTTTCTAATCTTTGAGTATTAGTTACAAATAAATCATCACCTACTAATTGAATCTTACTACCTAATTTATCGGTTAGCATCTTCCAACCTTCCCAGTCTTCTTCGTTCATGCCATCCTCAAGTGATATTATTGGATATTTATTTACCCAATCAGCATAAAAATCAACCATTTGTGCTGATGTTAAAGTTTTACCTTCATGTTCTAAAACATACTTACCATCTTTGTAAAACTCTGAAGCTGCAGCATCTATTGCTATAAATATATCTTTTCCAGGTTCATAACCAGCACCCTTAATAGCTTCTATAATAATTTCTATAGCTTCAGTATTAGACTTTAAATTTGGTGCAAAACCACCTTCATCACCTAAACCTGTAGCATAACCCTTTTTAGTTAAAGTCTTCTTAAGTTTATGATAAACCTCTGCACACATTTGAAGAGCTTGTGAAAAACCAGTAGCTCCAACTGGCATAATCATAAATTCTTGAATATCTACTGAATTATCAGCATGACTTCCTCCATTTATAATATTCATCATAGGTACTGGTAATACTTTAGCATTTACACCACCTACATATTGATAAAGAGGTAATCCTAAATAATTAGCCGCTGCCTGCGCTACTGCTAAGGATACTCCTAGAATAGCATTTGCACCTAATTTGCCTTTATTTGGTGTTCCATCTAAATCTATAAGAACCTTATCCACTAAAGGTTGATCAAATACATTCATACCTATAAGCTCTGTAGCTATTGATTCATTAACATTTTCTACTGCCTTTAAAACACTTTTACCTAGATAATTATCTTTATCTCCATCTCTAAGTTCTACGGCTTCAAAAATACCTGTAGAAGCCCCTGATGGTACAGCTGCTCTTCCTATAGTTCCATCCTCTAATACTACCTCAACTTCAACTGTTGGGAAGCATCTTGAATCTAAAATTTGTCTTGCTACTACGTCAATAATTTCTACATATTGTTTCATAAAAAATTCCTCCTTGTTTTTACTAATAATATTATTAGTATTTAGTTTTAGCATTATGGATAATTTGAACTCAATTTTCATTTAAAAATTAATATGTTCAATTTATAAATCCTTTAATAGTATTTCAAATATTTTAAAACCTATTACAAGTTTGTGCATTTGAAATTATTTTATTCTATTTTATAGTAATATCTTTCTTAATTTCCTCTTTTGCTAATTTAATTATAACTCAACTAATTGATAATTTCAATCATTTGATACTATTTTTCATTTATTATTTTACTAATAGTTTTTAAATAAATATCTTTATTAATAAATAAAAATAATCTTTATATTAAAAAGGTATTTATATAAAGAAACATACTATAATTTTTATGAAAAACTAAAATATCTTGCTTTAAATATTAATGTTGATAAATTACATTCATATTAGTTCTTTTATAAAAATTTTATTCACATTAAGCTACCATTCTACATATACTTAAAAATTGCGATACTCTTTTAGTTTAATCTTTATATATTTTATTTTTTATTTTATTTTTACACTTTATGACATGGTAATCTATCACATTTTTACTTCTTTCTTCATATTATTTAGTAGATATGATTAATAGGAGGATTTTAAATATGTCTAATTATAATTATACTGAAAGTTATGGTCCATGCCAATCTCAACCACCATGTCCTGGTAAGGTTTGTAATCCACTTAAAAATTGTTGTACTGGAGTTCATATACCTGATTTTGATTGCGAAGATGCAAGACCTATTTTAACTAGATTCCAAGAGATTTATGACTATAAAAATGCATTTGGAACCCCTGCAACTGATACAATTACTGCTTCTACTACTTTTTCTATAAGTTTAGAAACTACAAACTGTAATCCTTGCTGTGCTTGTAATACTTGTACTATAAGTTCTACATCTATATTTAATATTGAATCTGTATGCACAAGAGTTATAAGTGCTCAGCCTACAGCAACTTTAACAGCAACTAGTTTTAGTATTAATGGTCAGCAACCAACTAGCATTACCGCTACAAATCCTAATTTATACAATCTTGACATTTCTGGGATAACAGGTTTACCTTCTCAAAATTGTGTTGATTGCGATAAAGGAACTAAAGCAAACTTAATTACTAATTCTCCATTCTTTATAGTATATAGACTTGAACACACAATTTGTGGTACTGTTTCAACATCTAGCGGATTATGTAAATTCTATTCAATTTTTACAAATTCATTTACTGACACAACAACTACAGGATCTAGCATATTTATACAAAACTTATGCATAGCTCCAAAATGTACTTTATCAATTCCATCAATTAGCTTAGCTTTATGTTATGATGCTGAATTAATAAATCCACGAATAGTTCCTGGTGCTACTGCTGGTACAGTAACTTTATTAGGTACCGTATATATAGTTCCAACAGTTGAAGCTGAAGTTCAAGTTTCTAGGAGAAAAATTGTTTTAGTTAATGATTATATCCCTCAACCTTCACCTCAACAACTTCCTAAACCATGTGATTGTAATAATCTAAAATGTAGACCTAAACCAAATTGCAAACCAGAACCACCAAAACCATGTGATTGTGATTGTGATCAATTTTAAACACTAAAATAGTGTTAGATAGTTAAATTTAGCTATTAGAGTTAATAGTCCAAATTCTTTTATAGATTTGGACTATTTCTCAATATAGATGGATTTTTTTAATTATTTTACATATTCCTTTTTAACATTTTCCCTATTTTGTCATATATTAGTATAGAAGGAGGCGATTAGATATGTGTAATTGTAATTCTTTGCGTTCTAATCCAATTTTGTTTAATGCACCTAATAATTTGATAGAAACTCAAGCCAATTCTCCAGCTTTTGTTAAATCAGTTACTGGAAAATGCTTTGCTGGCTTATCTCCAGATTTAACAGCCTCTGCAAATCAAACATGTTTTGCAGCTTTAATAAATCCAAGATCATCTTGTGTAAATTGTTTTTTAAATGAATTTACAGTTTGCAACCTTTCTTCTACTCCATGTGTAGCTAATCTTTGCCTTAATTCCATACCAAATAATGCTTGTGTTAACTTAGCCACTAATGTAAGCCCTACTGATACTTCAATTCGTCCAAGAATATGTCCAAGGTGTAAATTAATATCAGCTGATAAACTTAATACTAGCAACTTAAACAATAAAAATATTCTACAGTTAGTCATACCTCCATTTAGTTCTATAACTAAAGAAGTTGAAGGTGTGTTTATATGTCCAAGTTGTGGTTCTTTCCTTGTGCAAGTACAAAGTCTAGACGGTCTTTCTCCAATCACCTGTAATGTATCTTTTATTTGGTGGGAAGAGAGATTCATAATTACAAACTGCTGTTCTTTCTAATATTTATATATAAGATAAGTAAAAAAACTCTATGGAGCTTTTATTCCATAGAGTTTTTCAGCAATTATTTTATTAAACTTTTTCCAGTCATCTCAGCTGGAGCTTCTACACCCATAACCTTAAGCATTGTTGGAGCTATATCTGAAAGTTTTCCTTCTTCTAAAGCACCATTTTCAGCATCTTTTGATATCCATAAAAATGGAACTGGTTCAGTTGTATGTGAAGTCATTGGACTTCCTGTTGAATAATCTATCATTATTTCAGCATTACCGTGGTCTGCAGTTATAAATACTGTACCTTCTTTTTCTAATACTTTTTCTACAACTTTTCCTAAACATGTATCTACAGCTTCAATAGCTTTTTTAGCTGCTTCAAATACTCCTGTATGACCAACCATATCTGGGTTAGCATAGTTTACAATTACCATATCATATTTATCTGAATCTAATCTTGCTATTATTTCATCAGTTAACTCAAAAGCACTCATTTCTGGTTTTAAATCATAAGTTGCTACTTCTGGTGATTTTACAAGAGCCCTATCTTCATTAGTATTTGGTATTTCTACACCACCGTTAAAGAAGAAAGTTACATGAGCATATTTTTCTGTTTCAGCCGCTCTTAATTGATTTAATCCTTTAGCCGCTACAACTTCACCTAAAGTATTAGTTATAGTTTGTGGCTTATATGCTACTTCTACCCCTTCTAAAGTTTTATCATATTGAGTCATACATACAAACTTAAGATTTAAAGTTTCTCTTTTAAATCCTGCAAATTCTTTATCATTTATAGCTCTAGTTATTTCTCTAGCTCTATCTGGTCTGAAGTTAAAGAATATTACTGAATCTCCATTTTGTATTTTTGCAACCTCATGTCCATTTTCTTGTATTACACATGGTAAAACAAATTCATCTGTTTTATTGTCATGATATGAAGCTTCCATACATTCCACAGCTGATGAAGCAGTTTCTCCTTTAGCAAGAACCATAGCATTGTATGCAAGTTCAACTCTTTCCCATCTAGTGTCTCTATCCATAGCATAATATCTACCACTAACTGTAGCTATTTTACCTACACCAATTTCTTTCATTGCGTTTTCAAGTTCTATTATAAAATCTTTACCTGATGAAGGTGGAACATCTCTTCCATCCATAAATGCATGAACATATACATTTTCAAGCCCTCTTTTTTTAGCTAGCTTTAAAAGCCCTTTTAAATGCTCTATATGTGAATGAACTCCACCATCTGATAATAATCCCATTAGGTGTAATGCGGATTTTTTTTCTAAAGCACTGTTTATAGCATTATTTAAAACTTCATTATCAAAAAAATCTCCATCTTCTATAGCCTTAGTTATTCTTGTTAATTCTTGATATATTATTCTTCCAGCACCTATGTTTAAATGACCAACCTCTGAGTTACCCATTTGTCCTGTTGGAAGACCTACATCCATTCCTGAAGCTTGTAGTTTTGAATGAGGATATTTTGTAAAGTATTTATCATAATTTGGTTTATTAGCAGCTTCAACCGCGTTTCCATCTTGTTTTGGAGCTATTCCAAAGCCATCTAATATCATTAACATAACAGGTTTTTTAGCCATAATTTCCCTCCAAGTATCTAAAACTTTTTCGACATTTTTATATTATTATCTTTGATTATTTTCCTTTTTATTATACTATAATTATTATTAATTCACAACTAAATAGCATATTACGTAAACATTTGCAAAAAAATTTATTTGAATTTTCTCAAAAATAATTTTATGAGTGTGTTAAAACTATTTTTGTAAAAACTGTATGAGTTACCATAACAGTTTGTCCTTCATTGTATAAATCAAATTTTGAATTTATTTTTATTTCCTTCTTATTTTTAAAATCCGTAATTATATAAGTATAATACTCATTACTTTCACTACTTTTTGAATAAAAAGTTGCTTCCTTACACTCACCTATAAATCTTGTATTTAAATTAAATATAAAATCTATTATAAACAAAATAATTTGAATTGTAGCTATTAAGGATATCATAAACATAAAAATTCCTAAAATAAAATATGTCCAATCATTTTTAAAATCAACATGCAATAACAATTCCTTAAAAATTACTCTTTCTTTGAATATAGGATAACCAATAAACAAAATTACTACAATTCTAATAATTAACCAGCTAAAGGCTTTTTCAAATATATCTTTCCTGTTTATATTATAATTCTTGTCTCCAAAATATATTTTAAATCTCCAAAAGAAGTTCTTTGCCTTTCTTTCCTTATAAGTACCAACTTGCTTTTGCCAAGCTATTCTTCTATCATTTTCATTAAATACATCCTTAGCAATTAATGTAACTAATAATGGAAAATATGATATAGCTAGTTTTATTGATGAATCAATAAACAAATCATCCTTTTTAATAAAAATGGCCCAGATACAATATATTAATAATATAATCTGAAAAATACCATATTTAACAATTCCAGCATTTATTCTATACTTATTTTCCCAATTTTTATTTTCAACTATAATCATAACAGCAATCATAGTAAGTACTATATTAAAAAGCAAATATCCTAGTATGTTCACATTATAAATTGGATTAATGTTTTTTAACTCTTTTATATTAATATCAAATATAATTATTAAATTAAATATGATATTTATGATTATATTTATTAGAGTTATTATTTTCAAATTTTCTATATTTCCTAAATCTCTTTTTCTATCCATTCTACACATCCTAAAAGATTTTACACTTTAAGTTATAATAAATCTATTTAAACTCATATATAACTTAACAAATTTGATATTATAAAATTAATTAATAAGTCTACTTATCTAATGAAGCTATTAAATCTTTAATAAGGATACAAAAAAGGTGCACAATATGCACCTTTAATATTAGAAGTTTACTATTTTAGAGAAGTCTGTAGCAACTAAGCTAGCTCCACCAACTAAAGCACCATCTATGTCTGACATAGCCATTTGAGCTTTAATAGTGTTTGGCTTAACTGATCCACCGTATTGGATTCTTACTTTATCAGCAACTTCTTTTCCAAACATTTCACAAACAACGCCTCTTATAGCCATTATTGTTTCATTAGCTTGTTCATCAGTAGCAGTTTTTCCTGTTCCTATAGCCCAGATTGGTTCGTAAGCTATAACAACTTTTTCTGCTAATTCTTTTGATAATCCTTCTAAGTCAGCTTTTATTTGAGCTCCAACTACTGCATTAGTTGTTCCATTTTCTCTTTGTTCTAAAGATTCTCCACAACAAAGGATTGGAGTTAAGTTATGTGCAAAAGCAGCTTTAACTTTTTTGTTTAATGCTTCATCAGTTTCGTTGAAGTATTCTCTTCTTTCACTATGTCCTAAAACAACATAGCTAATTCCCATAGCTTCAAGCATTCCTGGAGCAACTTCTCCTGTGAAAGCTCCTTTTTCTTCAAAGTGCATATTTTGTGCAGCAACTTTAATGTTTGATCCTTCTACTGCTTTTAATACAGCATCTAAACAAACAAATGTTGGACATACTACTACATCACAAGTAGCATCCTTTACTAATGGTTTTAATTCATTTATAACTTTAACAGCTTCTTCTGGAGTATAGTGCATTTTCCAGTTTCCAGCGATAATTGCTTTTCTCATATCTTTCACCTCATATTATTATTTCAATTTATATTTATTAAACTCAAAATATTGGTTTTTGACCAAAAGATCAAAAACCAAATATCTTAAAAAAATATTTATTATTTATCGTTTAATGCAACGATTCCTGGTAATTCTTTTCCTTCTAAGAATTCTAAAGAAGCTCCACCACCAGTTGATATGTGAGTCATCTTATCTCCGAATCCTAATATATTAACAGCTGCAGCAGAATCTCCTCCACCTATAACTGTTGTAGCATCAGCATCAGCCATAGCTTTAGCAACTGCTACTGTACCTTTGTTAAAGTTTTCGAATTCGAATACTCCCATTGGTCCATTCCATATAACTGTTTTAGCATCTTTTATAGCTTCAGCATATATAGTTTCAGTCTTAGGTCCTATGTCTAGACCCATGTGTCCAGCTGGAATATTTTGATCTTCTGTAACTACAGGAGCAACATCTTTAAATTCAGTAGCAACTCTGTGATCTACTGGTAATAAGAATTTAACTCCTTTTTGAGCAGCTTTTTCTATCATTTCTTTAGCGTAGTCAATTCTATCAGCTTCTACTAATGAAGTTCCGATTTCGTATCCTTGAGCTTTTAAGAATGTATAAGCCATTCCCCCACCTATTATTAAAGTATCAACTTTTTCTAATAAGTTATTTATAACAGCTATCTTATCTGAAACTTTAGCTCCACCTAATATAGCAACGAAAGGTCTTACTGGGCTATTTACAGCTTCTCCTAAGAATTTTAATTCTTTTTGGATTAAGTATCCACATACAGCTGTATCAACGAACTCAGTAACTCCTACTGTTGAACAGTGAGCTCTATGAGCTGTTCCGAATGCATCGTTAACAAATATATCAGCAAGACTTGCTAATTCTTTTGAGAAAGTTTCTACATTCTTAGTTTCTTCTTTTCTACATCTTGTGTTTTCAAGTAAAACGATGTCTCCATCTTTCATATCAGCAACAGCTTTTTTAGCATTTGCTCCAACAACTTCTTCATCTCTTGCAAAAACAACTTCTTTTCCAAGCATTTCAGTTAACTTTGTAGCTACTGGTGCTAATGATTTAGAAGCATCTTTACCTAAATGTGAGCAAAGTATAACTTTAGCTCCTTTTTCAGTTAAATATTTTATAGTTGGAAGTGCTCCAGTTAATCTATTTATGTCAGTGATAACTCCGTCTTTTAGTGGCACGTTAAAGTCACATCTTACTAATACTTTCTTGCCTTTAACTTGTATGTCTTCAATAGTTTTCTTGTTAAAGCTCATTTAATTCACCTCATATAAAAATTTTTATTTAAATATATTAAGAAAATAATAGAGACAAGTTAATTGATCTATTATTTTTAAGAATACACCTTATTGAAAAAGGTCTGGCCTTATAGCCCAAACTACAAAACCAGACCTATAATTCTTTTATTTATTACTAACTTAATTACAGACTAAATTCTATAAGCTAGCGAAGTACTTAATTGTTCTAACCATTTGGCTAGTGTATGAATTTTCGTTATCATACCAAGAAACTGTTTGAACTTGGTATAAATCTTCTCCAACTGGAGTAACCATTGTTTGAGTTGCATCGAATAAAGAACCAAATCTTATTCCAACGATATCAGAAGATACTATTTGATCTTCATTATATCCGAAAGATTCATCAGCTGCTGCTTTCATAGCTGCATTTATACTTTCAACTGTAACATTCTTTCCTTTTACAACTGAAGTTAATATTGTTGTAGAACCAGTTGGAACTGGAACTCTTTGTGCAGCTCCTATTAATTTTCCGTTTAATTCTGGAATAACTAATCCGATAGCTTTTGCAGCTCCTGTTGAGTTAGGAACTATATTTACAGCTGCTGCTCTAGCACGTCTGAAATCTCCACCTCTGTGTGGACCATCTAATACCATTTGGTCTCCAGTATAAGCATGGATTGTAGCCATGATACCAGTTTGAATTGGTGCGAAATCGTTAAGTGCTTTAGCCATAGGAGCTAAACAGTTAGTTGTACATGATGCAGCTGATATTATTTTATCATCAGCAGTTAATATATTGTGGTTTACATTGAATACAACTGTTGGAAGATCGTTACCAGCTGGAGCTGATATAACAACTTTCTTAGCACCTGCTTCGATATGTGCTTGAGATTTTGCTTTTGATGTATAGAAACCAGTACATTCAAGTACTACGTCTACTCCTATTTCTCCCCAAGGAAGTTTAGCAGCATTTGCTTCTGCATAAATCTTTATTTCTTTTCCACCAACAACTATAGAAGATTCTTTAACTTCTACTGTTTCGTTATATCTACCTTGAGATGAATCATATTTTAATAAGTGTGCTAACATTTTAGGATCTGTTAAGTCGTTGATTGCAACTACCTCATATCCATCTGCACCAAACATTTGTCTGAATGCAAGACGTCCAATACGTCCAAAACCATTAATTGCTACTTTAACATTTGCCATTAAAAATTACCTCCTAAGATTTTAATATATATAAAATATTTTTAAAAAATATTTTTGACTATTTAGCGTTTATTAAATCTGGTCATTTAATGTCCCATTAATAATAAATTTGTCCCACATTTATTATTATAGAATATTTAATTGGAATTTTAAATACTTTTTTCAAAAAAAATCATAAAATATTTAAAATAAATCATTATTTTTACTTATCATCCCTTATTTTCAATTTATTTGAATTTTTTCCCGGATTATTAAGTAACTTTTGTACTTTTTTTTAATTCTACTATTCTATTTTGGTTTTTCATCTTATTATTTATGCATCTAAATTCAAAAACTTAATAATTTCCATTGCAGCACCTTCATCTGTAATCAGCACTCCTTGTTCCCTATTAAGCTCTGTAGCCAAAATCGCGTCTACCTTATCGGCACCTCCCGCAACAGCTATATGTGTTGATATTTTACTAATATCATTTAAATTAATTCCTAGGGTAGGACTTACAGAAACCACATTTGAGTTTTTATCAAAATAACAACCAAAAGCCTCACCAACTGCTCCTAGTCTTAAAAGTTCTTCTTGCTGAGCTTTAGATAAGCCTCTTTTTCTAGCCATATTGTCAGCTCTTCCTATTCCATAAATAAGAATATTAGCTTTGTGTATTGTAGCTACTACTTCTCGTATTTCATCTTCCTTAGTAAGCGTCTCTAACACTTGCCAATTTAGATTTTCAGGTACATGTAAAAGTTTATAATTTCCATTAAGTTTTTCTGCTAGCCTTGCAGCTAAAGTATTGGCTTGTGTTTCCACTTTTCTACCCATACCACCTCTAGCAGGAACTACTAATATATCATTAAGACCGCTAACTTTAGGAAAACTATCCACAACTTCTTTTATAGTACTTCCTCCAGTAAGAGCCACAATATCTTTATTCTTAATAATTGCTTTTGCATAATTTGCAGCTGCCTTACCTAATTCATTTAATATATTAGCATCTTCACTAACATTTCCTGGAACTATTATTACTTTTCTCATCCCTAAAGCTTTTCTTATTTGTTCTTCAGTTTCAGAAAGACCTTTAATCTCATGAATAAATTCTTTTAGTTTTTCTAAAACAACTTCTCCATTATTAGTAACAGACATCCCTGGTGTATTTATTTCGATAAGCTCTTGTGTTTTTAAAAAATTTATCTCTGTTCTTACTATTCTTTCTCCTAGTCCTAGCATATTAGCCAAAACTCTACGTCCAACTGGTTGATTATAATAGATAGTTCTAAGTATTATATACCTCTTTTCCAATAAATCAACCATCTCAGGAACTATTAGTTTTTGCAATTTTAATATATCCTGCAATCCAAACACTCCTTTGGTCATATATAGTCCCATGTATTAAATTTATGTCCCACCAACTTATTATAAATCATTAAATATATTTTTAAAAGTTTTTTTTATCAATTTGTCATGATTATTTTACTATTTTATCATTTATATTTTATCCAAATTAAAATCATATTAACCCATATTATTTATAACTTATACTTTTAATAATTAATTTATATATAAAAATGTCTATAAACACTTTAAATTGCCCCCATCTTTTTACTTGATAAAAAGCAGTTCAAAATATTTATAGACACCTTTTATTATTTTTAAGATTCATAATCCTACACTTGCAAATTTTAAAATCTTTTTCTTTTACTTGATGATTTAATACCAAGCTCTTCTCTATACTTTGCTACTGTTCTTCTAGATATATTGATATCCATTTCATTTAATTTATCACATATTATCTGATCTGATAATGGTTTTTTCTTATTTTCATCGTTTACAAGCTTTTCTATTGCCTTCTTTATGTTTATAACTGTTACATCTTCACCTTCTACAGCTTGTGAGTTACTTTGTTTAGTAATTCCTGTTGTAAATAAATCCTTAATTTTAACAGTTCCCCTAGAAGTTAAAACATATTTCTCGCGAATCGCTCTAGAGACAGTCGATTCATGCATTTCTATAGCTTCAGCTATTTCTTTTAAAGTCATAGGTTTTAGATACTTTTCACCCTTTTCAAAATATTCCTTTTGTTTTTCTAATATTTTTTCTAAAACCTTATGCAGTGTACTTTTCCTTTGCTCTATACTTTTTATTAAAAACATAGCACTTCCTAATTTATCTTTAACATACTCCGTAGCATTTTCATCTTTTGTATTTGTTAATATTTCTTTATAGATTGGGTTTATAGATAATCTTGGAACCACTTCTTCATTCATAATTATAAAATATTCCCCATCTATGTTTCTTATATAAGCGTCAGGCACTATGAATTTAACTTCTTCGCCAGTATAATAGCCTCTAGAAGGTTTAGGTTCTAATTTTTTTATCACATCGCCATATTCTTGAGCCTTTTGTGGTGTTATACTCATTGCTTTTGCTATAGCTTGATATCTATTATCTCCTATATCCTCCAAATGATTTTCTATTATAAATTCTAAAGGCTCATCTAACATACCAACATTTCTTAATTGTATCATTAGACATTCTTTCAAATCCCTAGCCCCTATTCCATTAGGTTCTAATGATTGTACTAATTCTAGAGCTTCCTCTATAAATTTAACCTCTGTTTTTATTTCCTTAGACATACCTTCTACAGTTGCATCTAAATAACCTCTACCATCTATATTCTCTATTATGTAATCTGCTATAACTTTTATATATTCATTTTCATCAATCTCTAGAACTTGCTCATGAAGGTATTCCTTTAGAGACTTTTCATTTGTTATAAAATTAAATGGACTTACATCTTCATCACTATTATAATCTCCATAACTTTGAGAGCCATAATTATCAAATTCAAGATATTTTATAAACTCCTTATAATCAATTCTATCTTGTGTTTTAACTTCCTCCTGACTCTCTCCTTCTTGAGCTTCTAAAACAGGATTCTCTGAAAATTCTTTATCTATGTACTCTCTTAAATCATAGCTTGACATTTGAAGCAGCTTTATTGACAACTGCATTTGTTGAGTCATTATTAGTTTCTGCTCTTGAGTTAAATTCAAATTAAAATTCATATTCATAATATTCACCTTACTATTTTAAATTCAATGGCTTATATTGCTTTTAAGTTTCTGTAAAAGTTTCCACCTTAATTATCCTATAAATCAACATTTTTTTCAACTTAAAAAATAAGCCATACTAATGTATAGTATAGCTTGTTCAAATTTATATCTATTTTACTATATAATTTTTAGTTGGAACAAAACCTCCATTAACATAACTACTAATATCCTGCTTAAGTATTAAAGTAACAATTGCCTTATTTTGGTTTTTTAAATTATTTATCACTTTAAACATTTCCATTTTTTCACATTCATTATTTTTAAATATTTTGTTTTTAATGTCTATCTTATCTCCGTTTAAAATACCAACTAATAAACTTCTATTGAAAGACTCTTTTCCGACATCTTCTGATCTTTCAGTATAATATACTAAATTATTTTTAACATCTATACTCTCTACACTAAAATAACTATTAGAATCTAATTTTTGATTTATTTCTTCAAATTTAGTTAAATTATCATTAGAAAAATCAAGCTTAAATAAACCACATACTTCACCTTGTTTAGCTACCGTATTTATGGCTATACAATCATCATTTAATACATTTATTAATCCCGGATTCCTTATATTTTTTACCGTTTTTATCTCTCCAGTATTAAGATTTAACCTATTTACTGTATTACTACTTCTATAATAAACATACGGCTCAGATATTAAGATATTATAAAAAAATCTCTCATTATATCTTTTTATCTCATATTTTTTCCCAGTCTTTAAGTTTATAATTTCATAAGTTGAAAGTCCACCACTATTTTCAATAAACTTATTGAAATAACCTATATAACCTTTAGAAATAAGCTGTTGAGTACAAATTGCCTCTTCTCTTATTTTGTCTATATCTAAGCTCTTTTCATTTTGTAAAAGTTTTTCAACCTTAAATGTATCTTTATCTATTGAATATATATATTCACCGTCCGTTACAATTATAGTTCCATTTTCTTCTGATCCTAATACCGCTATTATCTCTATGTCAAACTTTAATTCTTCCTTTTTATTTTCTTTTAAATTAATATTATAAAACTTCTTTCCATTTTTAATTCCTTCAAATGCAATAATATGTTCATCATCTTTATACGTTACAACTATAAGATTTTCTAATATTTTTGCTTCTTTATCTAAAACCACCTCAGTTTTAGTTTTTTTAAGTTCTTCTATCTTTTTAGTTTCTTCCTTAACATTATCAGATACCTTTATCTCTCTATTTTTGCATCCCTGTAAGTTAAAAGCTGTTAAATTTACAATTATTAAAACCACTACTATAAATAATTTTTTCACTTCTTATCCTCCACTTCTATTAAATTACCAACAACTTAAATTGATTTTCATTAAATTTCTTGGTAAGTAAATAGTAGCAATAAACTATTTCATTAAAATTACCAAATATTACATAGCTATTAAACGTATATTAATTTTAACTTCATTATTTTTTATATCCATTTTTATACTTCCACCATGCTCTTCTATTATGTATTTGCAAATATAAAGCCCTAACCCATTTCCTCTATCATCGTTTAAGGAGTTTTCACCTCTTACAAAAGGTTCAAATGCTCTATACTTAAAATTATCATCTAAGTTTAATGTTTTATTAATAACTTGTATTTCATAAAATGAATCTATTATTTTTGTAATAACTTTAATCTCTTCATCATCTTTAGAATACTTAATAGCATTTTCTAAAATATTTATAAATACACTCTTTATCTCATCTTCAACACCAATTATATTACAATCTTCTATTTTAAAATCAATACTTATATGTTTGTAGTTTAATCTTATTTTCATTTCCTCTATTGTTTCTTTAAGTAATAATCCAACTTGTATTGTCTCATTGCTTTTACACAAAACCTGTCCCTTAGATGCCTCTAAAATATTACAAATCATATTATTTAATTTATTACTTTCTGAAATCATAGACGATATTGCCCTGTCCCTTAGAATATCATTATAATAGTTATCTTTTAAAAGTTCAGCATAACCAGTAATTGACGTTAACGGTGTTTTCAGTTCATGTGTTATATTACAAAAAAATTCTCTTCTTGAATTTTCAAAATTATGAATATCCCCTATTTGCCTCTTTATCTTATCTCTCATTTCATTATATTCTTTAGCAAGTTCTTCTACTTCATCATCATTTTTTTTAACTGCTATTTCATAATTATAATTTCCCTTTGAAACCTCTTTAACTCCCTTTTGTAAATCCTCTAATCCTTTGGTAGATCTTGAAATAATTAAATATATAAAAATTAATAATAGAAAAACAAATATAAATTCTGTTATTGTAAATAAATAATACAAACTTTTATTATTTTTCATTAATTCTTTATACTCTGGAATGATTTCTACTATTCCTAAAAAATCCCCTTTTATATATAATGGATAAGCAAAATATGCTTTATTATCATCTAATTTATCATTAAACACTATATATGACTTATTACTTTTTGCCTTAATAATATGCTCATTTATACTTTTATCTTCTGTTCCTACTATGGTTTTATTTCCAAACTCACCATTTATATCATAGATCCCTACTGTTGCATTAAAATAATTAGAAAGTTTCTTACAAATTTCTGCTGAATAAAACACTAAATTTTCTTCATTTAAAGGTTTATCATTTATAACAAAAAATTGTTCTATCATATCTATAGAATTATTTTTTTTAATATTTATATCATTTTTTATTACATTTGACTCATTATGTTCTATAATTCCTTTTATAATTAAATTTAAAATTATACCTGCTATTATAAGAAGAAGTCCTACCCTTATTAAAATTTTATTTTTAAGTTTTTTATTCTTCATTGAAATTACCTCATCTTATATCCCATGCCAAATACAGTTTCTATGTACTTTTCTCCATCTGCTTCAATTTTTTCTCTAATTCTTCTAATATGAACATCTACAGTTCTAGCTTCTCCAAAATAGTCATATCCCCATATTTTGTTCAAAAGCTCTTCTCTTGAAAAAACTCTTCCCTTATTTGTAGCTAATAATTGTAACACCTCATATTCCTTAGGTCTCAAAACTATTTCCTCATTATTTTTAACAATAACTTTACCAATATTGTCTATATAAACATTACTTGAAATCTTTATTCTATTACTATCAGGAGTATTTCTTTTAATTTTAGCATCCCTTTGTAACGCCTTGTTAACCCTAGCTATTACCTCTTTTATATGAAATGGTTTAGTAATATAGTCATCAGCCCCTATTTCAAAACCTAACACTTTATCTACAATATCATTTTTAGCAGTAACCATAATTATTGGTATTTCCATCTGTTTCTGCATTTTTCTACACAATTCAAATCCATTTATATCAGGTAACATTAAATCTAATAACACTAAATCCGGATTAAATTCATTAAATTTTTCTATTGCTTCTTTTCCATTTATAGCGCTATTCACTTTAAAACCTTCTATTTCAAGAGCAAAGGTAAGCATATCCCTTATACTATTGTCATCTTCTACTACTAAAATCTTACTTGCCATATTTTCACCTCATTATTTACTTTACATTATAATTCTACCATTTACTTGTTACATGAATGTTTCATTCACATAATATTTTATATTCATATTAACCATATATGTCTGCTACTATAACTTAATCATAAAAATTTAAAGTTAATTTTCTTAAATTATGAGTTTCTTTATAAAAAAGTGTCATCAACTTTTAACTATTTTCCAGCAAATAATTACAAAAATCTTAAAAAAAAGAATATCCTTAAAGTTAAACTTCAGGATATTCTTTATTAACAATCTATAATATTTATTTTTATTATCTCTTTCCTTTATCAAATGGCTCACCAGCAGCTCTTGGAGCTTGTGATGATTTAGAAAATACTACTAGAGCTATAAGAGTAACTATATATGGGAAACTCTTAAGTATTACTCCTGGTATTTGTGATAAAGCAGGTATAACCTGTGATACGTTTGCTATAGTACTTGCAAAGCCAAAGAATAATGTTGCACCTAATATTCCAAGTGGTTTCCATTGTCCAAATATTAAAGCTGCTAAAGCTAAGAATCCAAGACCTGCAACTCCACCATTAAACTCACCAGCATAAGTCACAAGAATTATTGCTCCTCCTAATGCTGAAAAAGCACCTGAAATCATAACTGCAATATATCTCATTTTATATACATTTACACCAGCTGCATCAGCTGCTTGAGGATGTTCACCACAAGCTCTTAATCTCATACCAAAAGAAGTTTTATAAAGTATGAAAGCTGATATAGCTAATATAGCTAAAACTATCCAAGTAGTTAAATATGTGTTTGTAAAAAGTAATGGTCCTAAAACTGGTATTTTAGAAAGTCCTGGTATATCCATTGGTAAAAGTCCTTGCTTAACTCTTATATTACCACTACCAGTCATATTTCTTGCTAAAAATACTGTTAAAGCTCCAGCTATCATGTTTATAGCTGTACCACTTATTACTTGATTTGCATTTAAATTAATACTTGCAACTGCATGTAATAAAGAAAATAAAATTCCTATAATCATAGCCACTGCTAATCCAATCCATAAAGGCGCTGAACTATTTGGCATTTTATCTTGTAATTTGAATATTACTAAAGCTCCTGAAAATGATCCTACAACCATCAATCCTTCAAGACCTATATTTACAACTCCACTTCTTTCACTATAAAGACCACCTAGGGCAGTTATTAAAAGAGGTATTGTGAAAGTAATAGCATATGGAAAAATTTGCTTTATGATTTCCCACATATTATTTGCCCTCCTTTTGTTTTTTCTCTATGGCACCTTGTATTTTTCTTTTTTTCAGTTTATCAATAACACGTTCTATTAAAACGCTAGTTGCTGCAAAGTAAATTATAGTTGCCATTATTGTTTCTGCAATTTCAGGTGGAATACTTGTTTTTACACTCATAAAACCTTTTCCTGTATATAATAATCCAAAGAATATTGCTGAGAATAATACTCCTATTGGAGCATTTGCAGCTAATAATGCAACTGCTATACCATCAAATCCTTGATTTGGAAGCACACCTATTTGCATGCTTATAGCATTACCTGTGTATTGGATAACTCCTGCAAGTCCTGCAAGTGCTCCTGATATCATCATTGATAATACAATATTCTTATTTACTGCGATACCTGCATATTCTGCTGCATCTCTATTAAAACCAACAGCTTTTAATTCATATCCTAAAACTGTTTTTTCAAGTATAAATGAAATTATTATAACTGCTAATATAGCTATTATTATTCCGTAATTTATAAACGAGCCACCAAATAATTTTGATAACCATGGTGCAGCTAATGATGCTGCATCTGATAATTGTCTTGATTCAGTTTCTAAGCTTTCGCCCTTAAAATAAGCTGGAATTGTATAATACACAACCCAATATGATATCCAGTTCATCATTATAGTTGATACAACTTCATGAACATTAAATTTTGCTTTTAATATACCTGGTATGAAGGCCCATAAAGCTCCTCCCAATAAACCAGAAAGGACCATTATTGGTAAAAGTACTGGTGAAGGTAATTTTAATGTTAATCCTACTGCAGTAGCACAAAAACCTCCAAATAGCATTTGACCTGCTGCTCCTATATTAAAAAGTCCTGTTTTAAATGCAAAGGCTACTGATAATCCTGTAAGTATTATAGGTGTTGCTGTAGCTAAAGTATCGCCTATTCTTTTTGAATTTTTAAGACCACCTTCTACTATATATTTATAGCCTTCAATAGGGTTATGCCCCATGATAGCCATTAATATAGCTCCTGCAATAAGTCCTAATACTACAGCAAGAAGAGATATAACTCCTTGTTTTTTCATTATTTTTCCCCTCCTTGAACTCCAGCCATCATAAGACCAACTTCATTTTGATTAGTTTCAGCAGTATTTACAACTCCTATAAGTTCACCACCATTTACGATGGCAATTCTATCTGATAAGTTAAATATTTCATCTAATTCAAGTGATACAAGTAAAACTGCTTTTCCCATATCTCTTTGTTCTATAAGTCTCTTATGGATATATTCTATTGATCCAACATCTAGACCTCTCGTAGGTTGTACAGCTATAAGAAGTTCTGGTCCTAATTCAATTTCACGACCTATAATAGCTTTTTGTTGATTACCACCTGATAAAGTTCTAGCTTTTGAAGCTCCACCTTCACCTGATCTAACATCAAATGTTTCTATTATTTTATTTGCATAGCTTCTTATTGCTTCTCTATTTAATAATCCATTTTTTGAAAAAGGCTCACGATTATAAACTTCAAGCACCATATTATCTTCCATAGTATAATCTAAAACTAAGCCTCTTCTATGTCTATCTTCAGGAATATGAGCTATTCCCTTATCTATTCTTGAACGAACATTAATGTCAGTTATATTCTCATCTTTAAATATTATATTACCTGACTCTATTTTTCTAAGTCCTGTAATAGCTTCTATTAATTCTGTTTGTCCATTTCCTTCAACACCTGCAATACCTAGAATTTCACCTGCATGTGCTTCTAATGAAAAATTCTTAAGTCCTAAGACATTTTTATTATTCATTACAGAAAGGTTTTCAACTTTTAATACACAGTTTCCTATGTTAGCTTCTTTCTTATTTACTTTAAAAGAAACTTTTCTTCCTACCATCATTTCAGCCATTTCAGCCTGACTTGTTTCTTTTACATTTACGGTTCCTATATATTTTCCTCTACGAATTACTGTACATTCAGACGCAACTGCTTTAATTTCTCTTAATTTATGAGTTATTAAAATTATAGATTTCCCTTCATCTGTTAAGCTCTTCATTATTTTCATTAATTCTTCTATTTCTTGAGGAGTTAAAACAGCAGTAGGTTCATCAAATATTAAAACTTCAGCATCTCTATAAAGCATTTTTAGTATTTCAACACGTTGTTGCATACCAACTGTAATGTCCTCTATCTTTGCATAAGGATCTACATTTAATCCATAACGTTTTGATAATTCGGCTATTTTTTTTGCTGCTGATTCTCTATCTACTACTAAACCTTTTTTAGGTTCACATCCTAGTATTATATTTTCTGTTACTGTGAAATTATGAACTAATTTAAAGTGCTGATGCACCATTCCTATACCAAGATCATTTGCTACATTTGGATTTGTTATTTTTACTTCTTTACCTCTTACTTTTATAGAACCGCTTTCAGGTTGATACATACCAAATAGAACACTCATTAAAGTGGACTTCCCTGCACCGTTTTCTCCTAATAGTGCATGTATCTCCCCTTTTTTTAGACGAAGTGTAATATTATCGTTTGCTACAATACCTGGAAATTCTTTACGGATATTAAGCATCTCTACTACATATTCCATCTAATCTCCTCCT
This sequence comes from Clostridium cavendishii DSM 21758, assembly GCF_900141845.1. GTDB lineage: Bacteria > Bacillota > Clostridia > Clostridiales > Clostridiaceae > Clostridium_AG > Clostridium_AG cavendishii. The sequence continues at coordinate 100,655 of NZ_FQZB01000011.1, forward strand.
TAAATTTCCTGTAATCATTTACACATTTTTAATTAATACTTCCTAATTATAATATTATAATTAGGACTCTTTTTCAATACTTTTCATTAATATTTTTGTTAAATTATTGATAATATTTTATTTTTATGGAAAAGATAGCTGAACTATCTTTTCCATAACATTTCATTTTATTATTTTATTATTTTATTAAGTCACCTTTTTCACCAGCTACTTTTATATCACCTGATTTAAGCTTAGCTAAAATGTCATCACATGTTTTCTTAGTTTCAGAACTTAAATTTGGATTTTCTTTTGGTATACCAACACCATCATTCTTTGCATCGTATACTAACGCTTTTCCACCATCAAATTTTCCATCTGAAGCTTTTTTAACTAAGTCAGCAGTTGCATTATCAATCTTCTTAACAGCTGAAGTTAAGACAACTGATTTTCCTTGTTTATATTCACCATCTTTGAATTGGTCACTATCAACACCAACTATCCACACATCTTTACCAGTGCTTACTCTTGATTTAGCTTCTTTTATAGCTCCTACACCAACTCCACCAGCTGCACAGAATATAGCTTTAACTCCTCTATCATACATAGAAGCTGCTAATTGTCCACCAGCTGCAACATTGTTAAATGATCCTTGATAAACAATATTATCTGCTGATAAATCTATTTTAGTTCCTAATTTTTCATTAGCATATTTTATACCTTGTTGGAATCCCCAGTTGAATTTTTGAACTGGTGGTATTTCCATACCTCCTATAAATCCAACTTTACCTTCTTTTAATTGAACAGCTGTAGCGATTGCTGCCATAAATCCTGCTTCATGTTCAGCAAATGTTACTGAAATTGTATTTTCTCCAATTTTTGCATCTTTTGAATCTGATTTTTCTCTAGGAGCACCATCTAATATAACAAATTTAGAATCTTTATATTTGTCTTGTGCTTTATATATAGCTGTTTCAAATTTAAATCCTGGAGTTACTATGAATTTATATCCAGCATCTTCTAAGTTACCGATTTCTTTCATATAATCAGCTTCTGTTTCTCCTGCTGGTTTTAAATATTTAATATCATTATCAGCTAGCTTTAAATCATCCTTAGCTTTTTTAATTCCTTCCCAAGTACCTTGGTTGAAAGATTTATCATCTATGGTTCCAGAATCAGTAACCATACCTACCTTAATACTTTCTTTTTTAGTGTCCTTTGCTTCCTCGCTCTTTCCGCAACCAGCAAATAAAGTAGCTACTACTGCAACTGAAGTTATTGTAGCTATAAGTCTTTTCTTATTCATACAAAAATCCCTCCTATAAAACTTTTAATTTTAATTTAACATCTCTTGATTTTCAAGGATGAAAATTTACCCCTTTAACCTGTATGTATAAGTTAATTAAGTAATATAAATAATTTGACCATCTAATAGTATATACTATTTTCGTAAAAATATATACTTTTTTTATATTTATGGTTTCGCTTACTCATAAGTAAACATTTACTTAAGCAAATTATAACACAGGTTTTTAATAAATCAAATATTATTTTTTAAAAATTAGCAGTTGAAATTTATAAAAAGCATATGTAAGCACTTTCATAGTTATAAATTTAATAATTTTTAATTGCATTTTTCTTTATTTTCTATCATTCATTTTAATTATTCAGCTTATTTTTATTAATTATTCATTTTTTATTGATTATTTTTTGAAATTTTCTAAATTTTATTTTTTCTAAACGTTTTCTACTTAGAGTTTATTGCATAAAAATTAAACAAAACTATCACTATTAGTTATTTTTTGTGCAAAATTAAAGAAAACACTTACAGTATTTTTATATTATATACTCTTTTAATTAATATGTTTAAAATAAATATCAAATTACATTTTTTGTTTTAAATCATAAGTATAAATTTATTATACTTATCTATGATATAAAAATAGACTTACACAAATTTCCACTCTACTTTTTATTATTAAAGCATTATAAAATTTATGCAAGTCTTCTATCTTATCTCTATAATTTTCAAAAAATCAAAAATTAAATTCTAAATTAATGAAACTTTCATTAAGTGAGTATCCAAATTTTAAATTTGGATAATACGAACTTACTCCTATGAATGTATATGAATAGGAGTTTCATTAATAATCCTCTACAAAGAAAATTCCTGCTGCCTTAGGACCAGAATGAATACCTACTGTACAACCAACCTCAGCAGCTATATAGTCTATATTATTTTCTTCTAAATATATTTTCAAAGGGGTATATACATCTTCATTATCAGCACATAATAAAACAACAGCTTCATCTTCTTTTCTGCCTAAAGTTTCAAATGTTTCTATTATTGATTTTACAGCTTTTTTACTACCTCTAACCTTTGTTGATAAAGCCATTTTGCCATCATTAACCTCTAATATCAATCTTAATCCTAGCATACCACCTATAACTCCAGCTGCTCTTGAAAGCCTCCCGCCTTTAACTAGATTATCTAAACTTTCAAAGCTAAGTGCACTTTTAATATGTGGTATTATATCTATAAGTTCTTTTTCTATTTCTTTTATGCTTAGACCTTTTTCCTTTAACTTAATAGCCTTAAGAACTAATAACCCTAAACCTGATGTAACATTTAAAGAATCAATAATTACTATATCATCCTCAGCCTCAAGCATATCTCTTGCAATACACGCTGACTGAAAAGTTCCGCTCATATGAGACGAAAAATGTATAGATAAAATTTTATATCCTTCCTCTAAATATTTTTTATAACAATCATAAAATCTACTTGGAGTAACCTGAGCGGTTGTAGGTAGTACATCTTCTTTTTCCATTCTTGAAAATAAGGTTTTTGAATTTATTTCCAAACCATCCAAATAACTTTCTTCTCCAAAATTTATAAGTAGTGGTAATACTTCTACATCATGCTTACTTAGTATCTCTTTAGGAATATCTGCTGTACTATCTGTTATAATTTTTATCTTTTCCATTAATTATCTCCTAAATTTTTATTTCATATTTGGAAATCCTATTTGCCTTAAAGCCTCATATACTACTATCGATACTGTATTTGATAAATTAAGACTTCTTGTTGAGGAACTAATCATAGGTATTCTTATTCCATGATGATTATTATGTACCTCTTCTGGAACTCCAGAAGATTCCCTTCCGAACATTATAAAATCACCTTCTTCATATTTAACCTCATCATAATGATCAGTAGCATGAGTCGAAGATAAAAATATTCTAGCCCCTTTATGCTTATTTAAAAACTCCTCATAATTCTCATAAACCTCAAGATCTAAGTACTTCCAATAATCAAGCCCAGCTCTTCTAACTTTTTTTTCATCAAGATCAAATCCAAGTGGTTTAATTAAATGAAGCTTAGAATTTGTTAAAACACAAGTTCGTGCTATATTCCCTGTATTCTGTGGTATTTCCGGTTGATATAATACTATATTTAAATTCATGAATTTCCCTCCAAAAATAGATATTTTGCAATTATTAGCATTTAAATAGATATTTATCAAAATTAATATATCTTAAATCATTTATATACTATCTTATAATATTATTAACAACAAAAATAATCAAGTTTATATTAAAGCAATTTAAACTTGGTTATTATTCCAAGTTTAAATTGCTTTTTAACTTAATATAAATTTTTCTATTACCTTTGCAACACCATCATTGTCATTTGTATCTGTTATATAATTAGCCTTTTTCTTTAAACTCTCTATTGCATTCCCCATAGCCACACCAAGTCCTGCATATTCTATCATAGATACATCATTTTCATTATCACCTATGCAAATTACTTCTTCTCTCTTTATACCGTAATATTTAGCAAGCACCTCTACTGCTTGTCCTTTGCAAACACCTTCTGCATTTATTTCTATATTTAAATCACCTGAACTTGCTATTTCTAAACTAGGTATTTTCATAAGTTCCTCTTTAGCCTTATTGATACGATTAGCATTTGGATGAAATACTATAGCTTTTACTAAATTCCCGTCCATTTTTTTAAAAACATTGTACCACTTATCTTTATTTCCTATATATCTGCTTATAACAGGCATATCTTTAGGAAGTTTTCTTCCTATCGCTATATACGACATAAATTTATGAAATCTTGAACCTAAATAAACCTCATTATATGTGTGAAAATGTGGAACTAATTTATATTTAAGTAAAATATCTAATATCGACCTACATTGGTTCTCAGTTAATGTATTCATATATATTACATCACTTTTATCTTTTTCCCTTATGAATGCACCATTTGCAGCTATAACTGGTGATTTTACACCTAAAAGATTTGAATAATATGCTGCATTATTATATATCCTTCCAGTTGTTATAACTATATGAACACCTTTCTCATGAGCTTTTCTTAAACTTATCTTGGTTTCTTCTGATATTTTATGTTTACTATTTAACAAAGTTCCATCCATATCTATACATACTAATTTATATTTCATTTTTAACTCCTTTTTCATAAGTTAATTATTTTCCTTAAGTAATATTTTATTACTCCATCTTTCTTTTTTAAATATACTTTTAAATATTTATAAAATTCTTCTTTATTATAAACATTATACTCTAAGCCATAGGCCTCTTTATACACAGCATCTACAAGCTTTACAAGTTTCTCTCTAAGCTCTTCATCATCTATTGACTTTGCAAATTCCATATCTGTTTGATTACTACTTTTTATAATTTTATTTTTCTTCATAAGCTTTAAAGAATAAATATAAAGTGGTTTATTACTTTTAGTTTTTAATATATATTCAATCTTTTTATTACGTAAATACACCAAAACTGAAGCAATTAATATTAAAAATACTAAAGCTAAAATTTCAAAAATTAAATTATAGTTTTTGGTAGTACGTCCTTCTTTAATATCTGTTGGCTTATTTTCATACTTATTTTCTTTATCTTCTTTTTTATTATTAATATCATTATTAAAAACTTCTTTACCACTAATTTTATCATTTTCTTTAATTATCTCTTTATTTTTAAGTTTTTCATCATAAGGAGTTGGTGAAGTATCCATCTCAAGCCAAAACTTTTCATACCCAAAATAATTGCTTTTATCATCCGGAACTAATAAAACCTCACTCCATGCATGAGCATCTTCATTTGTTACTTTCATACTACCATCTTCAAGTATTCTTTCCTTTGAAATATCTGAAAGTTTGAACCCTTCAACATACCTTGTTGGAACTGATACTATTCTATTTAATATAGTATAAGCCGTTGCAAAATAAACACAATACCCCTTCTTTTCTTCAAATAGAAAATAGTCTACAAAATCACGACCTTCTGGAACCTCATTAACAGATGTAGTATATTTATAATTTTTTGTTAGATAATCTTTTATCTTTTGAGCTTTTTCATAATTTGTATTACAGCCTTCTACTATTTCATATGCTAACTTCTTAGTAGCTGGAGTTACAGTGTCTGGAATATATAAATTTTCCTCCATCTCTAAACTATAAGATGAATTGTCACTTTCCTTTGAAAACTTAATATTTTTCATATTTTCTTTTATAAAATTGCAATCTAAATATTTTACTGTATATGGTCTTTTTATAGGAATTTTACTGTAAAATATATTTGTATCTTTATCTACAAAAACCTCGTCCTCTTTTGAATCCTGATATGCTATTATAGAATAATTAGGTGAAAAAATTGAAGTTGTATTTACACCATCTGGATATATTGTAATATCCCTTTGAACACCACCCTTAGCTGTAGCTCTTTCAATAAAGCCTTGATTTGAAGTTACAGATGACTTAAAATCAAAATTTCTATTAAGCCACCTATCACCAGTATATTGTGTTTTAACATTACCTCTAAAATACACTGGCATTCCTGGCTCAAGTCCATTTACTCTAAAAGCCTCTTTATTATTTATATTTACAGATCCTCCAAGTTTTTTTTCACTATCTGAATATCCAGAATAAGAAATACTATATTGTTTTTTAGTCGAATTAATATTGTTCACATCTTTAGAATCTTTCACAAATTCATTTATACATTTATTATTAATATAATCACCATACTTCCCCACCTTATCTTTTGGAATTGTATTAGCTATAAATGTAAGTAATATGCTAGTAACTACAATTAAAGTATATACCTTTTTATTTGATATAGAATTTCTAATCCCCTCTCTTTTACAATTATCATTAATATTCATAAGTGTATTTAATGCTAGTATTATAAAGGAATATAATACCACCCAAATTACTAAACTCTTTATCTCTGTTTTATAATTTAAATACCAATAAGCTAGCAATAACATGTAATTTAAAAATAAGATTATATCTGTCAATTTATTTTTTATTAAGGAGTAATATACTGCCGTTATTATTGGTATAATTATAAAAAAAATGGTTCTATAATCAGAAATTTGCGTTGGTAAGCCTTTTGAAAGCTGGTCATTTATTTTTTGTATTGGATTTATTATATTATTCCATATGCTTCTTACTACTGTATCTCTAAACATTATCGTCGCTAGTAACATACAAACTAATATAACCATAGTAAATAGTAATTTTCTGTCTAATCTTTTAAGCTTATTATCATAAAATAATGCTATACCAATTCCAAACATGAAAAAAATTGTATTTATGACATATGAAAAGCCCTGTATAGAAAAACAACCTTTTATAATTGTAAGAGTTAATATAATGCAAATATAATTCAAAAGGAGTTTATTAACTTCATTATTTTCAAAATTCATCTTCTAATTCTCCTCCATCTAAACATCTTCTTATATTACAAAGTATTACTCCATTCTCTTTTAGTTTAAACATTTTCTCTTTATCAATATTAAAGGTAATATAAAAAACATTTATTATAAAGCCCCTTTTTATAATATCAAAAATACTTTCGTATATTTTATAATCTAATTGGTTAATTATTAAATAAACCCCATTAAATTCTTTCATTATTTCTTTAGAGCTATGAATTAGTTCAGCTATACTTAAATCACCTATACTATCATTATAAACCATATATTCTATCAACGATTTAAATTCTAAACCGTTATCTACCTCAAATTTCATAGTTTCCCTATTATTAACAAACATAGTACAACTTGTGTTATTTTTGATAAAAGTATTTACTAAAGACACTGAAAAATCAACTAATGTTTCCTCAAAACTATTATTATTATATAATTTATAATTCTCTTTACTCATATCTAGAAATATAGCTAATTCTTTACCTGATGTTTTATCATCTTCTTTTACATATAAGTCTCTTCTTTTAGCTGATACCTTCCAATTTATCTTCTTTAATGGATCTCCACTTCTATATCTTCTCATTTCTTTTATAGTATAATTATCTTCTATAAGTTTATTAGTCCCATTATTTTTTAATATATTTTGTCCACTTATAATTTCATAGCTTAAATTATATATTTTAGGATATACTTTTATATTAAACTCATCAGAATTTCTTCCCCTGAAACCCAATAACCCAAAGATATCTTTTGCAATATAACTAAATTCACCAATATTATATACTCCTCTTTTATTGAAATGTATATTATTAGTTATTAAAACTTCTTCCCTTGGAGCTAATGTAATTATTTCTCCTTTATATGTAGAATTTAACTTCGTTATACTTGAATTGTATATTTCTAAAAAGGGAATTATTAATATACCTCTATTTTTTATAATAAAATCAAAATTTTCATCTTCACCACAAACATACCTATATCTATTATTTAGATTTATTATACTTATCAAATTTTTGCTGTTAATAAAACTTATAAATGAATATAATAATGGTAATATAGCTATACAAATTAACATATAGCCAATTTGTTCTCCTTGAATATAAACAATTACAACAGTAATTATTAAAAATATTAAGTACCTAATCTTCCTATTATCCATCATTTCACCATTGGAGTTTCTGTATTTTTTAATATCTCTTCCATTATTCTTTCTTCTGTATATCCTTTAACCTTTGCTTCTTGTGACAATATAAGTCTATGGCTTAAAACACCTATAACATTATTCTTAACATCATCTGGTATTACATAATCTCTATCATCTATTAGCGCTTCAGCCATGGCTATTTTTTGAAGTGCCATAGCACCCCTTGTGCTTACCCCTAACTCTATATACTTCGAATTTCTAGTCTTTTCTACAATTTTTATTATATATTCATTAATCGTCCTATCAACCTTTATACCATTTATAGCTTCATAAAGCTCTTCAACGTCATTAGCTGTTGCAATAGCTATAATATCTTCCAAAGGTTTCTTATGTCTATAAATTTCCAATACTTTAACTTCATCATTAAAAGACGCATACCCCAGTCTTATCTTCATAATAAACCTATCAAGCTGAGCCTCTGGCAATCTATATGTTCCATCATAATCTATAGGATTCTGTGTTGCTAAAACCATAAACGGAGAGTTTAAATTATAGGTTTCTCCACCTTCTGAAATTTGCTTTTCTTCCATAACTTCAAGCAAAGCAGATTGTGTTTTAGGCGATGTTCTATTTATTTCATCTGCAAGCACTATGTTAGAAAATATAGGGCCTTTTTTAAACTCAAATTCTCCACTTTTTTGATTATAAATGGATACTCCTGTAATATCACTTGGCAAAAGATCTGGAGTAAATTGGATTCTACTATATTTTAAATCAAGACTTTTTGCTAAAGCTTTAACTAATGTTGTTTTACCAACACCTGGAACATCTTCTATTAAAACATGTCCTCCAACTATCATTGCCTTTATAATATCTATAACTTCTTTTTCTTTACCTATAACTACTCTACTAACATTATCCCTAATCTCTGCAATAACTTTATTTTCCATTGTGCCCTCCACTAAATTCAAAATATATTTAGAATAAACTTTTCTATTATAAATATTACGTTTTATAAATAAAATAGTCATATTATAATTCTACTATATTTAAAAATTTTATTCTATATTTTACCTTTAATGTTTCAATAAACCTTACAAAATACAAAAAAGCAACAAAGAGTTGCTTTTTTTGCATTTTCGTATATTTTATTGAGCTGGTGCTGGTGGTACTGCTTGTGCTGGTTGTCCCGATTGCTGCTGCCCTTGTTGCCCTGATTGTTGTTGTCCTGATTGTCCACCTTGTTGATTAGATTGCTGTTGTTGGTTAGATTCTGCAGGAGTCTGTGGTGTTGGCACTGGATCTGGTTTTTTAGTTCCAACTCTTAACACTCCATTAACTACTTGATAACTATCACTTGCTATTTTTTCTTTATTTATTTGGTTTCCATCTTGTTTAGTTATAAGATAAGATGTAACTTTATATCCCGCCACTGGATTCTTATCATAAGATTGTTGTCCTTCTGGCATATTAGGATCTTGCACTGTTGTTACATTAGGTTCTAATTTTTGAACACCTTCTGCAACTAATTCATAAGTTTTCCCACCCATACCTTCTTTATTTCCATATACATCAAACACTACATTTTTTCCACTTATATATCCACTAATATATATAGGAAAATCATAAGTATTTTTAAATTTATAATCAAGTGCTCCCCATACTACTGTTGCATCTAAACCTACTGGTGAATACGAAGCAGGCATTGAATGATTATGTCTTTCTGTGGATTTGATTCCTGCCCCTATTATAGCCCTATATAATGTTGTAGAAACTTGGCATACTCCTCCACCAATAACATCCTCTACTTTATCACCTACATAACCTTTTCCATTTTTAAAACCTCTTTCAGCCGTTCTTTCCCCTACAGTATTATTATAACTAAATTCTTCACCTGGCAATAATATTGTGCCATTAATTGAACCAGTTGCTATTTTAAGATTTACATCTCTACTTTCAGGATGAGAATTAGCTGCAAAGCTTGTACTAAACGAAGATATTTTTCCATTTACCTTTGCTAGCATACTCTTATCTACCTTAGGTGCTACCTCTTCCACAGGAACTTCTATTTCTATGCTTTCAGTAGTTTTTCCATTTATATTTTCCTTAATAAGCTTGTCCATTTGTTCTTCATTGATTTTGCGTCCATTTTCTCCATCAACTACATTTATAGATCCATCATTAAAACTTAAAGTAGCATTTTTAGGCTGTCTATTTACTTTTGATGTAAGTTGTTTTTCATATTCTTTTATCTTTTCAGTATCATACTTTAACTTTAAATCAAAGTTTTTCTTACTTTTACTATTTATCAACGAATTTTTACTATATAAATTACCTGACTTTCCATATTTAAATGCCTCTTCTACAGTTCCTTTAACATCAAATTCTGGTTTAAGTTCATTATAACTAATATCAAGTTTTTGATCTGATGCTTTAACTGTAAGCTTCTTATCTGCAATTATATTAGAAAATGTATTTTTTAATATAATTTCTGCTTCTTCTTTACTCTTACCAGACAAATCCACATTACTCACCATAACGCCAGGATATATCTTGTTTTCCCAAGATTTCACTTTGCTATTTACACTTAAAGTATATCCTGTAAAACCTACAACTCCAATTGCTAAAACAATAGCTGTACTAATTATTACTTTTTTATTTTTATTTAATTTAGGTGATTTATTTGTTTGTGCTTCCATTGCCCAACCTCCTATAATAATGCCTAAGTAATTATACTATAAAAATAGTATATAATAAATAAAATTAATTAAATTTATATAATTATTAAAATCTAAATTTTTAACATATTACTATTTTAACATCTAAATTTTACACAAATGTTAAATTTATAATACAAAAAAGAAAAAAGTATATAATTTTTTCATCTTGGTAATACATCCCAAATAATAAAAAACCATACACTTTTCCACAAATAATAACTTTTAAAAATAGCCTAAATTTATTTAATATAAATAAAATCATTACCTATATATATACCTGGTTCACTTGCATCACGCATTCTAATATCAGTTATAACAACCTTTGATCTTGTTTTTGAAACATCACCTACTGCATCAAATGCTTCTATAGATATTACTATAGGCTGTCCTTTTGGAAGCGAAAACTTAGATTTATTTATAACTAATGAATTCCCTAATTTCCCAACTGTACCAGCATACTCTGAATTAACAAAAACATTATATCCATACAAATCTTTGTCAGTATTCCTCTTCCATGTAACATATATTTTTGCATTATCCATAGTTGCAGCTAAACCCTGAACATTTCTAGGTGGTGTTAAATAATCTACGCTATTTGGTCCCCAATTTAGATCTACAGGTGGATCTACACCCTTAATATTCCCTTTTTCCGTATACTGCCATAATGTCCATTTTGTCCATCCTCCTACACTTGGTGGTACCTTAGGATTTGAAGGCACATCTACATACATAGCTATCCATAAAGGCATATTTTTTAATGGATAACCTTTACCAGGAACATTAAAATTGTCATATAAATTGATGAAAAATAAACCTGTATAAAGCATAAGCTTTCTTCTAGTTTTAGACTCGAAACGCTTTCTAAATCTATCTATCCAATTTACTAATTGTGTTGTTGTTATTGATTTATTAGCTGGTGTCTCTACATCAACTACTGGAAACAAATCTCCATAATCTTTATCTCCAAATCCTTGCTGTAGAACTTGTATAAAGGAATCACATTGCGCGTCTGCAGTTGTTAAATCTGCTGATGGAACTGCAAAATGATATGCTCCACAAGGTATACCGTAATCTCTGCATCCCTTAGCATATTCTATGAACTTTTTATCTACTCTAAACTTTCCTGTTGCTGATCCAGAACTTCTTAAGTATACAAAATCTGAATTACTTGCTAACACTTTAAAATCTACATTACTTTTATATTCATTTAAGTCTGGACCAAATGTACTAAACGGATTTTTATCCTGCATCTTTTCCCCTCTTAATAATTAAAGTGATACACTATATATACTATGTTTTTCTAATAAAGTTGTTACAAAAACTTCCCTAGCGATAATAATTATCTTTTAAAAACAAATATCTTATGATATAATTTATTAAAGTAATTTATATTGGAGGTTTAAAATGTCAGAAATCTTATTTTGTAGTAATAGTTTAGGCGTAGAAGAAGATGAAGTTATAGAAAAACTAAAACTTACATTACCAGACTCTGCAATAGATGTTTATGGTTGTTTAGGACATTGTTCTTGTTGTGGTGATACACCTTATGTATTAGTTGATAAAAATTATATTGAAGCTGAAACTCACGAAGAATTAATCAAAAAAATTGTTGTTGCAACTAAATAAAAATCCAGAATTCAGATTTAGTTATTTAAAATTACTCAAATAAATATAGATAAATAACAATTTTATTTGAACAAAATGGAGAGCACATATGAACTCTCCATTTTCTTATTTTATAATATCTAATTCTACTGAAAATGTTATTTTATTCTCAATACATTCTGCCCAAATATCTCCGCCATGAAGTGCCACTATATTTTTTGATATAGCAAGACCAAGACCACTACCAGTTGCACCAGTTGAGCTGGTTCTTGATTCATCTACTCTGTAAAATCTGTCAAATAATCTATTTAATTTTTCTCTTTTTATATTTTCTCCTTGATTAGTAACACTTATTATACACTTACCCTCTATAACAACTGTTGAAACCTCTACTTTTGAATCTTCATAAGAATACTTAAGAGCATTTGTTAATAAATTTTCAAAAACTCTAAGCATTTTATCAGTATCTAAGTTTGAAATTACTTTTTCTGATGTAAAATTAGTTTCTATTCTTTTATTTTTCTCTTCAAAAAGTGGTATCATTTCATCAACAAGTTGAGCTATAAATTCATTTAAGTTTATATTTACACGATTAAGCTTTATACCTGCATTTGTAAGTTTTGTGTATTCAAACAAATCATCTATTAAAACCTTTAATCTTTCAGCCTTACTAAAAGATATATTTAAATATTCTTTAAGTTGTTCTTCATTTTTGTACTTTCCATCCTTTGCAAGTCCTATATATCCCATTACTGATGTTAATGGTGTTCTTAAATCATGAGATACATTTGTTATAAGTTCATTTTTACTCACTTCAGCCATTCTTTCAGATTCTATTTTCTTTTGAATTTCAGTTGCCATAAAGTTTATATTATAAGCTAAATTTTCAAACTCATCTTTTCCTTTTAAATTTATCTTATAATCTAAATCGCCACTAGCAATTACCTTTAATCCATCTGATATTTCTTGAATATATTTCATTTTATTATTTGTTATATAAATAAATGAAACTATAAATGCTACTACTGAAAGTACTAAAGCTAAAAAAGAGTTATTTACATCATATATATCTGTTCTAACCTCTGCTGATGGATATCCAAATACAAATAAAAATGCCTTTTCTGAGCCTAATGTTACAGGAAAAAATACCATATTTTCTGTTTTTGAATTAGATTCATTATATTCTTTATTTTTTATTCCTATTTTTATAGCTTCATAAACATCTATTTCCTTCTGCGATACATTTTCTGTTCTATAAATAACTTTTCCATCTAAATCTGTTATAATAACCTTAAAATTTTCGCTTTTTAAAGAATTTCTTCCAATAATAGCCTTCATGGTCTCCTTATCAGATCTATTTAAATCCTTAGTTTCTATAAGTTCTTTTGCAAGCCTTGTAGCTCTTTCCGTTATATTTTGGTCATTATATTCTATATGCTTATACTCTCTCGTATTCTTTAAAAATTCATTAAAAATACTAAATGTAATTAACGATATAATAAAGCATATACCTATTACAACTACTAAAGAAAACCTTACACTTTCCTCCATCCTTCTTCTTATAAAAGCATATACTATTTTTATAGGTTTAAATATACGCCATCCAAACACCCATCTTATCAGCCTAAATCTCTTTTTTTCTTTCGTTACAACCTTTTTCTCTTTCTTATTTTTCAATTTTATAGCCTACCCCCCAAACAGTTTTTATATATTTAGGCTTTCTTGTATTTTCCTCTATCTTTTCTCTTATTTTTCTTATATGAACCATAACCGTATTGTCTGATTGCATAAACTCTTCCTTCCATACGCTCTCATATATATTTTCTATTGAAAATATCTTACCTTTATTTCTAGCTAAAAGTCCTAAAATATCAAATTCTGTTGGAGTTAATTTAATTTCCTTTTCTCCTATTTTAACTTCATGAGTATCAAAATTAATTATTAAATCATCTACTTCTACAATATTAGCTTTATATGCTTCTCTTTGTTCTGAAAAATTATTATTTAACCTAGTATACCTTCTTATTTGAGATTTAACTCTTGCAATAAGCTCTAATGGATTAAATGGTTTAGTTAAATAATCATCAGCTCCTGTTGTTAATCCCATAATTTTATCCATATCTTCAGATTTTGCTGAAAGCATTATTATTGGTGTATTATTCTCTTCTCTTATCTTCATGCATGCAGCTATTCCATCTAACTTTGGCATCATTACATCTAAAATGATTAAACTAACCTGATTATTTACCAAAATGTTAAGAGCTTCTTCCCCATCTGCCGCCTTCAAAGTCTCATAACCTTCATTTTTTAAGTATATATCTAAAAGATCTCTTATTTCCTTTTCATCATCTACTATAAGTATAGTCTCTTTGTTCATTTTGAATAAATCTCCTTCCTATTCTATTAATAATTATATAAATAGCTACTGAAAGTTCTATAGCAACTAAAACATCTAAAATAACATGTTGCTTTACAAATAAAGTTGATAAAATAATAAGAATTCCAATTATATTTATTATCCCCCCATATATTTTACCTAAGCTCTCTTCTTTACTTAAACTTATCATCATTATAGAAGTAGTAAATACATGAATGCTAGGAAAACAATTATATGGCAAATCATTTTTGTAAGTAAAATTTACTAGTACAGAAAAAAAGTCATTTCCTATAATACTAGGTCTTGGAACTGTGGTTTGAAAAAATGTATATATAGTATAACAAACTAAGAGTCCCACAGATAACCCTATAACTGCTTCATAATATGAATGTATATTGTGAAATAGTAAGTAAAAAAGCCCGAAAATTATAAATATATACCATATATCATAAGCCAATATAAATTCTTTAATAAATGGAATTTTTTTATCATAGTCACTAACTAATACTATAACATTTCCATTTGACTTGTTAAATACTCTATACGCTAAACTTATAGCAACATATATAAGCATGAAAGATGCATGTTTTGTATAATATTTGACTTTATCCAACTATCTTCCCTCCCCATAAAACTATAATAATTGTTTTCAATATATTTTTTCATAATGTACTTTAATTATAGAATACAATTCTTAATTTATTAATTTATATATTCTTAATATTTTATTAAGAGTATAACTTTAACAAAGGAGAACTTTTAGATCTTTTACTCTGCTGTAATAACCAAAGTCATCAAAAATTTTTATTATACTCATTAGCTTTTTAAAAAGAAACTTCTATATAAAAAAAAGACTATGTTAATCCTTATTTTAACATAGTCTTCTTATTTTTTCCTTTATTTAAGTAATCTTTTGTACTTTATAATATATTTTAACTTAAAAACGTATTGTTGTTGGTTTTGATATATTTCCAGCATAATCTTCTAATATAATTTCCATTGTTCCAGTATTAGATGGAAGAGTTACTTTCATATTATTTTTTCCTCTTGTTGCTTCATTTGTAGTACCTGCAAAACGTGATGTAAATTTAACAACTTTTCCATTTACCTTTACATACATCTTCCACCAATCTACTGAATCTGGAGATTGAAATATAGCATATCTTCCACTAATACTAACTTTATTTGTGTCGTATGAATCTATAAATGTATCTTTCATTTTTCCTGTAGTTTTCATAGGCTCAGTTTTAGAACCATCATTTAAAATTGTTTTTATAGACACTTCATATTTTTCTCCTTGTTGTCTTGGAACTGAAATTTGAGTAGCCGTAGTGCCTTTATCTACCACCTTAGTAAACACTTCTTTATCATTGTTTTCAAGAATGGACACCTGAATTTCAACAGCTTTATAATCATTCTTAGGGTTTTCCCATGAAAGGCTTAAACTACCTACACCCTTGGATTGAGTAATTATTCCAGTCGATGATTTTTCTTCTTCAACCTTTATGTTGCTTACTTTATTCTTGAAATCATAATTTATTTTTGCAGGTTCACTCTTAGAACCATCTTTACCAATAGCAATCAACTCAAGTGTTACATTATCTTTTTCATTTTCTAAAGACTTAATATATAATATGTTATCATAAATACTGCCTACATGTACTCTCTTGCCACTTGATAGATTTGCATATACTTCATATTTATTAACTGAATTATAATCTGCAATATCCCACTTTACTATCATCTCATCGTCAGTTAAAGCCTTATCTACCTTAAAACCTGTAGGAGACTTTGGAGTATTATCTTTTCCATCTGTTATTTTTATTTCTCCTATATTCATTTGATAGTTATTAACTACTGTTTTTAGTGGATTAAATGCTAGCCCAATAGTTACAATCTTTTTACCTTTATAAGCACTTAAATCTAGTTCTCTTTCTACCCATCCATCTGTTTTATCGCCAGAATTAGGTATAGAAATATATTCCACTTTGCTTGGATTATCTTTTAATATAAGACCAACCTTCATTTCACTTCCATCAGATATAGAAGATTTATTGTATGCAATAGAAAGCTTTGATTTATCTTTTACATCTAAATCTGTTTTGTATAACCTTAAGAAATTTTCACTTTCAAGACTTCCTGCTACAACTAATGAACTTCCACCATTATAACCACCATTTTTTTTATATTTATAAGCCTCAGTATAATATTTTTCACCATAATCAAAATCTACTTTTAATTTATTATCTTGTTTAGAGGAATCTATCCACCATTGCCAAGTTGGAAGAATATCTTGAATATTAATATTTGACCACTCATTATCTGAACTTACCTTACCATTTGTAAAATATTGCATACCATGACCTGTATTAAAATTAGTATAAAAAGTTGAACCTTTTATAACCGAACGCTCACTTGCAAAATCTGCAACACCAACCCAACCACTAGAATCCTTGACACCTACTTCTGGTCTACTTGCACCAGGAATATTGCCAGTTTTTAAAGGATTGCTTAAAACACCTGAAAAATACATTCTTTCTCTTTCAGCTATCATCCATTGATATTTAGAATCTCCTTCAACACTTTTCCCCTGTATTCCTAAGTCATTATCAAGACCTCTTTGATAAAAATCACTAGGTGTAAATAACGCTACACTTCCCTTAAGATTTTTTGTACCATTTTCATAAAGTAAAGGTACATTAGCACTTGAATGCCCTCCATTAAACTTGTTTTGGTTTGCCTCAACTCCATAAAATACCTCTTTAAATTGGTCTACTCCATTAGTCTTACAATAATTAGTATTACTATCTACATAACTAGGCCATCCATAGTTTACAAACACAGAATTTTGAATACGTTTACTTTTGCCATCGATAGAAGATTTAAGCCATTGTGCTTTACTATCATTCATTTCACTATTAGTATCATAAAATTGTGTCCATAATCCTGCCTCTGTTAACCTTGCTAAGAATTTCTTTTGTAATTCTCTATCTTTTGGTGCCTCTTCACAATTAAAGAAATATCCATCATATCCAAAATACTTAGCCATTTCAATTAACTTTTCTGCAACAATAAATTTACCATCTTTATCTTGAATAAATATTTCATTTATTGTTTGTCCTGCACGAAAAGCCTGATCAAAATAAATACACGCCACTGATTTCACGCCATTTTTATGTGCTGCATTAGTGTATGCAGGGTTTGGAATATTTAATATTCCAAATTCAAAATATCTCTTTTGCCATCCATTAGGGTCTTTAAGTTCATTCTGCCAATCATATAAGTTTTCTGGTACATGTGCAGTTGTTGCTCCATGCCAAGGAGAAAAATAATCTACATACTGCCAAAAATTTAATGTATGATAACCAAATGTATTATTATACATCATCCCATCAACAAACGCATTTCCATAATCCCCCTGCATCAGCATAACCTGAGCATCCGAATTTAAATTCGGATTTGCTTGTGTAGGCTTAAAAGCTTCATTACGTTTCTGTAATGGAATTTGTGAACGTAAAAATTGAGCATCTACATCTGTTTCAGGACTCCAATCACGAATATCCCAAACTCTGTAACCTGAGAATTTAGGCTGATTCTTTTCCCTTGCCTTTTCACCTTGCATTGGTAATGAATCGCTAGCATAACTGTTTATAGAATTCGAAAGTACTATTGAAGTTGTCATTGTTAATGCCATAGTAATTGACATCATGTTTCTAATCTTTTTATTATTCAAACTTTACACTTCCCTTCTTTAACACTAATACGTATAAGCATATAAGTAAACTTCATCACAAGTAACTATGAAATAGCCCCTAGCTTTCTCTCCCCCCTTACAGAGCCTTGTACTTTTACATATAATTACACAACTTAATTATATTTTTTCCCATAATTTATTCATAGTGGACTTTTTCTACATTCAATGTAATATTTTCATATAATACAATATACTTTCTTTTAACTTGATAAAACTTCATCATTTAAAATTATAAACTTTTATATTAATATTATTTTCTATTAGTATCATACTGCATGTCTTTATAATAAAATAATTAAATGATATAATAATTAAGGTTCATTAAAAATATGGAGGTTTTATAAATGAAAATTGGAGTTTTAATGGGTGGTATTTCCTCTGAAAGAGATATATCTCTTTTAAGTGGTAAAACTATAGTAGAAAATATAGATAGACAAAAATATGATGTTGTAGAAATTGTGATAGACAAAAAAGAGGATATTATAGAAAAAGTTAAAGGAATAGATTTTGCTTTACTTGCCCTTCATGGAAAATTTGGAGAGGATGGTACTGTTCAATCTGTTCTTCAAACATTAAATATTCCTTATTCTGGCTGTGGTCCTCTAAGTAGTGCTCTTTGCATGGATAAGGATATGACAAAAAAAATACTTCTTGCTAATAACATAAGAACAGCTAGATGGCTTAATGTTTGCTCTATATCTGAAATTGATTATAATAGGCTAGATGAAATAGGTTATCCTGTTTTTGTAAAACCAACTAGTGGTGGTTCTTCTGTAGCAACTACTTTTGTATCAAAAAAAGAAGACATAGAAGCTGCTGTTTTAGAAGCTTTAAAATGGGATACTGAAGTTATGATTGAAGAATATATAAAAGGTGATGAAATAACTTGTCCTGTATTCGAAAATAAAATGTTCCCTGTAATAGCTATAAAACCTAAAGCTGAATTCTTTGATTTTGCTTCTAAATATGAAGAAGGTGGTTCTGCTGAGTTTATAGTAGAACTTGAAGAAAATCTACACAAAGAAGTAGAGGCTATGGCCCTTGCCACATATAAAGCTTTAAAATGTAGTGTATATGCTAGGGTTGATATGATAGTTAAAGCTGGTGTTCCTTATATTTTAGAAGTTAATACTCTTCCTGGTATGACTAAGAATAGTCTTATTCCTAAAAGTGCTGCTGGGCTTAATATAAACTATAGTCAATTATTAGATTTAATAATTGAAACTTCCTTAAAATGTTCTCAAAATAAATAACAAGCATATTGAATCTAACATAATCAATTATAAAAAGTTGAGAATTGAAAGTTAGTTTAAAGAGTGGTTTATTTACCACTCAAATTTCTACACTCTCAATTCTCAACTTTTTTATTTATATATATCAGAAAATTCTATATTTATTCTTTGAATATTAGCTTCTTGCCTATTTTCTAAATAAATTTCATTAATAGGTAATAATTTTTCTGGGATTGGTATTGATACAAAAAATTCTGTACCTTTATTTTTAAAACTTTCAACCCTAATATCTCCATCTTGAAGTTCTACTAATGATTTTACTAAAGCTAATCCTATACCACTACCTTCATTTTCCTTAATTACATTTTCACCAGCTTGCCTAAATCTATCAAATATTAAATTTAATTTATCACTTGATATACCTATACCATTATCCTTTATAGATATTACAACTTTATTATTTTCTATAAATATTCTTACTAATATATTTCCACCAGTTTCAGTAAATTTTATGGCATTCGATAACAAATTTAATATTATCCGCTCCATTTTATCTGGATCACAATTTATAAATATTTCTTCTTCAGTAGTATCAAATATTATTTCTATACCTTTAGTCTGAGCATATGTAACTACAGACATTGTTATATCCTCTACTATTTTAACAATATCATAAGCTCCCATATTCATAGTTAAATATCCTGAATCTATTTTAGTTATATCTATTAAATTATTTATAAGCCTTAATAATCTATAACAATTTTGTTTTATTATATACGTATATTTTTTATAATGCCCATCTCTATTATTAATATCTGTTTTCATATACAAATCCATAGCTTGAATTCCTGAAAATATAACATTAACAGGTGTTTTTAACTCGTGTGAAACATTAACAAACATTTCATTTCTAAGCTTTTCATCTATTAACCTATCCTCTTCAGCATTACATTCTCTAGCTAAAAGTACTACATATTGTACTTCCCCATTATTCTTTACTGGATTCATAGTATAATTAAATCTTATCTTTTTATTCTTTTTATAAACATTACATCCTGATACTCTTTTTACTTTTTGTTTTACTACAATATCTATATCTTCTAAAACCCTTTTAAAATCTTTCTCATCAACATTGTGTGTTATTGGTACATATTTATAAAACTCCATAGTTCCACCAAAAGTATCTAAATAAGATTTAGATACATACTTTATTCTTCCTTCAATATCTAATATACATATTATATCCGTAATTCCATCTTTGAGAATATTAAATATTTTTTCTGTATATACATAACCTTTTCTACTTTCTATAAGTTCACTTACATCTTTTAATAAAAATCCATAACCATCATTATCATTAATTTTATAAATAGACGCTTTAAAACTTTTATTATTTTTTGGTATTATATCTACATCCCCTTGCCAAACACCATATCTTTCTACAACTTTCAAATTACTATTTAATACCTTTCGAATTCCCATTTCAGTTATTATACTTTTAATTTCCTTTAATCCATCTTTATAATTTTCATCTATGAATTTTTTAAAGCTACTATTTATATAAACTATATCTTTATTTTTATCAAATATTATAATATATCCATTTACCTTATTAGCTAAATCCTCAAATTTCTTCAAATCATTTTCCATCTTTTCGCATTCATATTTAGTAGCATTCATTTCAATTCCACTTTTTATAATATAAATTAAAAATGCTATTATTGGAACGATACTTATCATTATTTGAAATATATTGGCTATTAATATATCACTACCCTCTTTTCCTAAAGAAAATATAAAATATAATTTTCGTGATAACCTCATAGTCAATACAACTAGAAATGCTATTAAAAAAATGTCTTCATGTTTCATAGCTTCATCAAATAAAAAATATAAAGCTACTATACTTATGACCACATTTGTCAACGTTATAGCTATAATATTTATCGTTGAATTTTGAAGTATAAATTTAAAACTAATATTCATATCTACAAAATACAATAAAACAGAAAAAATACTTGTTATCAGATACATTAACCAAATTCTTTTAAATTTCCTTCTCGATGTATATAGTAAAATTATAATTAGAACTGAAAAAGTACTTACTATATTATTAGAATCACACATATAAAGAATATGATTAGAATTTCTTTCAAAATCATTAGTAAAATAATTAGTAAGCAACTTACAAATACATAATATAAATGTTATTACATAATTAAGCCCTAAAGCTAATATACAATTTTCTTTTTTATGATACAAATAGTAAACCGTAATTATACCAATTGATACTCCACCAAATATAAGCTCACATAAATTTTTACTAATAAAAAATGCCCTTGGTATACTAAAAGTTTTGTCTATTAATATAGGCATAAGTGATATTGAAAATATTAACATATACATTAGTAAACTCTTTGTCTTATTTCTTTCATTTATAATATTCATAGTTTAATTCTCCTTAATAAAGCTCATAAATATCAGAAAATTCTACTGAAATCCTGTCTATATTAGGTTTATATAATTCATAATTAACATTTTCATCATCTGTTTCTTCTGTTATTATATCTGGTAGAAGTATAGTAATCTTGGTACCATTAGGTCTTTCTTCATCTAAATATATTTTCCCATTATGAAGTTCAACTAATGATTTAACCAATGCAAGTCCTATTCCACTACCTTCTTGTCCTCTTTTTAAAGATTTATCAGCTTGGACAAATCTTTCAAAAACAGTTTTTCGTTTATCTATTGGTATTCCTTTACCATTATCGGTTACATTTATCTCTACAAAACCTTTTTTATAGCTTATATTAACATATATTTTTCCACCAATATCTGTAAACTTAATTGAATTTGACAATAAGTTCAATATTATTCTTTCTATTTTATCTGGATCACATTTTATAATTCTCTCTTCGAATTCAGTATCAAAAATCATTTCTATATTTTTAACTTCAACATAAGGAATTACTGATAATGTTATATCTTCAACAATCTTTACAATATCATAATTTCCAAAATCAAATTTCATGAAGCCAGAATCTATTTTTGTTATATCTATCAAATTATTAACAAGCCTTAACATTCTAAAACAGTTCTGTTTAATGGTCTTCTCATATTTATCATAATATTCACTTAATGAATCCTTACTACCTTTATGATAATCTAAAAGCTGAATACATGAATAAATTATGTTAATCGGAGTCCTTAACTCATGAGATAAATTAGCAAAAAACTCTCCTCTTATTTTTTCATATTCTTTAGCTTCATTTACTTCTACTTTAAGCTTCTCCATTTCAT
Organism: Clostridium cavendishii DSM 21758; assembly: GCF_900141845.1. Taxonomy (GTDB): domain Bacteria; phylum Bacillota; class Clostridia; order Clostridiales; family Clostridiaceae; genus Clostridium_AG; species Clostridium_AG cavendishii. Next base: position 123,517 of record NZ_FQZB01000011.1, read on the forward strand.
TTCTATAACTTATGTCCCTAGAAATTATAACCTTACCTATTATTGTACCATCTTCCCTCTTAAGTAAATTACTAACAGATTCTACCCATACATACTTCCCACTTTTGGTTCGAATTCTATGTTCTGTTATAACAGTATCATTATCTTCATAATCCCCCAAAACCTTTCTTACACTTGTTACATCTAAAGGATGTACTAAAGAAAACCAGTTATAACCTATAAGCTCTGTATAATCATAGCCGAGTATTTTAGTAATAGACGGACTCAAATACTGTATTTTCCCTATTTTGTCAGTACTTGATATCAAATCCTTTATATTTGAATTTATTGTTCTCATTTTTTCTTCACTTATTTTTAATTTGTTAGATATTATATGTTCTTTTGAAATATTTCTATACATAATGCAATATTTTTTATTATTTTTCTCATCCTCTATGCACTGAACATTGGCATTTATAAATTGTATTTTTTCCCAATTAAATTCTATAACATCACTCCAAAAACAGCTTTTTTGCAATGAATTTTTTATATTACTTAACAACTCTTCATTTTTTACATACTTTCTAAAATCAATATTTTTTATTGGAATATCCTTTAAATCTATATTAAAATCTTTTCTTGCTATCTTATTAGCATAAATCAAATCTTTATTAGTATAAATTACCACGCCATTATCTCTATTATCTTCTGTTAAAGAATAGAAAGTTTTCAACTCTTTCTCTAACTTCTCATTTTTAAATATTTTAAATGTTAAATCAAAACCCAATCCTATAAGAGGCAATACAAATGCCAAAAAATAAAATATAGTTCCTATGAATATTAAAATAGTATTTTGTGGAGTGGCAACAAATCCATATATACTTTTTATTAAAATTAAAGAAACACTATTAATTATTAAAGAATATATTATTTGGTTTTTTGTAAGTCCGATATAAAAAAGTAATATACAAGCTACTACGTATAATATAAAAATCAAAACACAAAAAGTAAGCTTCACTTGTTCTGATACTTGATTAAACGTTGGAATTAACAATTCTATCTCCAAAAGACTTGTTATTACTACTGTAACTGTAACTAAGAATATTATTATTTTTCTATGTACTTTTTTAATTTTTATATTTTTTTCGCTCACATAGCATGCAATTATTAATAAAATTCCTCTTAAAATTGTATTTAATATAAACGGTTCTCTTAATCCACTTCTATTTATTAATTGAATAAATTCTTCTTCCTTTACAACAAAAAAATATAAATGAATAATATTCTCTATAAACAAACAGTAATAAAATATTGCTATCAAAAATATTCCTGTCTCTTTAGAACCATAATAATATATTCCAAGTGTAATAGTAGTTAAAAATACCATAAAACAGTTTATATTTCTTATAGTACTTATTATATTTCTATCTATCTTTAAATTAATCTCGTTCAATTTAATCAATGCCAAAACCGAGCAAATAAAAAATGTAATTCCTATTACTAATATGTTTTTTAAATATTTTTTTATAATTTGTTCTTGATCTAAATTATCAATAATATTCTCTATCATAAATCATCACCTTTTCAGCCTAAATGTCATCCATTATTATATTGTACTATTTTTTTACATTTATTTGTTTAATAAATTATCGCAATTTTTGCAATTAGTTTTTAACTTAATCTTAACTTTCATTGATTAATTAAATTAAATTTATATTTTCATATTTCTCTCTTAAATATTTAGTAGTTTAAAATCGTTTTATGTTTTTTTAGGTAAAAAAATAACTTATAAAAAACTACCTTATATAAACCTTTTTATTCCAGAAACAAGCCAAAATTGGTTAAAATTTTATACATATTAGTATTAAATTTACTTATATGATTAAAAATACCTTTTTGGTTCCCTTGACCAAATATAAAAATATGCATAAAATATAGAGAGTGTATTGATAATCATTTTCCATTGGAAAGGAGGATTTTATGAATAATAAAAAGAAAGGTATATTATTAATAATAATATCTGCTTTTGGTTTTGCAGTTATGGGAGTATTTGTAAAATTAGCTGGAGATATACCTGCAGTAGAAAAAAGTTTTTTTAGAAACATTGTAAGTTTATTAGTTGCATTCTATTTAATACTAAAAAATAAAGGTTCGCTTTGGGGTAAAAAAGAAAATAGGAATGCTTTATTTTGGCGTTCAGCCCTTGGCACCTTGGGCATAGTAGGAAATTATTATTCTATAGATAAACTTCTAATTTCTGATGCTGCAATGCTTAATAAGCTTAGTCCATTTTTTGTTATAATATTTTCTTATTTATTTTTAAAAGAAGAAATCAAACCTATACATCTTGTAGCTTTATTTACAGCATTTTTAGGAAGTTTCTTTATTATAAAGCCAAGCTTTAATTCTGAACTTTTTCCAGCATTAATAGGTTTTTCTTCTGCTGCCTTTGCTGGAGGCGCTTACACTATTGTCAGATATTTAGGTAATAGAGAAAAAGGATATACAATAATATTTTTCTTTTCATTATTTTCAATAATATCTACGCTACCTTTTGTTATTTTTAGCTTTAAAAGCTTTAGCCTTATTGAATTTGCATATATGATGGGAGCTGGTGCATTTGCTTCTCTATCTCAATTTGCACTAACAGAAGCCTATAGATTTGCACCATCTACTGAAATATCTATATATGACTATAGTCAAATAATATTCACAGCAATTCTAGGTTTTATACTATGGGGCGCACTACCAGATTACCTTTCAATAATTGGTTATGTACTTATACTAGTAGCATCATTAGGAATATTTATTAAAAATAACGAGAAAAAAGTAAAGACAGGTAAAAGTATTTAAAATATTTAAAGCTATATCAAAACCATTTTTCAGCAGAATAAAAACTTAAAACATAAACCAAAGCAGGCTATTGGTATCTTTAATTTTACCAATAGCCTTATGTTTTCTTATTAATTTAACAGTACAATAATATTACTTTGTTATTTATCTTAACAATATTACTTTTTTAAAACAGTATTTTTCTTGTTATAAGTACATAAATCACTTATTACACATTCATAACATTTAGGATTTCTGGCGGAGCAACATCTTCTTCCATGAAATATTATTAAATGATGCGCCAGACTCCATTCTTTTTTGGGAAGCTCTTTTTGAAGTTGCATTTCTACCTCATATACATCTTCTGAATTTGCTAAACCTATTCTATTTGAAACTCTAAAAACATGAGTATCTACAGCTATAGATGGTACATTAAATGCATTTGATAATACTACATTTGCAGTTTTTCTTCCTGCTCCTGCAAGTGACATTATTTCTTCCATAGTTCTTGGAACTTCTCCATTAAACTTTTCTTTTAATTGGTTACACATCATAAGTAAATTTTTAGCCTTACTTTTATAAAGTCCTATAGTTCTTATTTTTTCTTCTAGCTCCTCTTGAGTAAGCTTTAAAAACTCATCTAAAGTACCATATTCTTTAAAAAGTGTTTCTGTAACCTCATTTACCTTTTTATCTGTAGTTTGTGCTGAAAGAATAGTTGCTACTAGGAGTTGAAAAGGAGTTTCATGATTTAGCTCACACTTTGCATCTGGATATTCCAACTTTAAAGCTTCTAAAACCTTTTTAGTTTTTTGTTTCATTATTTTTTTCACTCCCTTCTTTTTCTTTTGCTAATTTATCTTTATATTTCATTATATACTCTGAAGAAAACTTATACTTTGAAATATCCTTATTTTCAAAATTAGCTTTTCTTATAAGTGCATTTCTTATTATAACATTCTTACCACGCCAACCACAGGAAGTTAATTTAAAAGTTTCCTTAAAGTCACCGTTAGTTAACTCTAGTATTTTTTCTGTATTAGTTATATTCATAAACTCTAATGGTTTAAATTCATCTAAATTGGAATACTTTATATCTTTATTTTTAGGACAACTTATCTGACAAGTATCACATCCAAATATCCTACCATTCATTAAATTTAAAAATTTATCCTCTATATCTTTTTTCTGAGTTATATAAGACATACATATGTTAGGATTTTTTTTATTTCTATTTATAGACTTTGTAGGACATGTATTATAACACTCTTCACATATATCACATTCTGCAAATTTTTTTATATCCTCAAAATTTCTGTTAGTAGAGTTTTCTATTTCTAAATCAGTTATAATTTCGCCCAAAAATACATAAGACCCGTACTTCTCAGTTATAATTAGATTATTCTTTCCTATAAATCCTATTCCACATAAATATGCTATATATCTTTCAGGTAATGTATTTGAATCTACAAAACATTTTGCCTCTCCACCTAATTCTTCTATTAAACTGCAAATTTTCTGCAAATAACTATTTACCACATAGTGATAATCTTTTCCTCTAGTATATAAAGAAAATCCATCTATATTCTGTGATTCTTCATAGAGATAAGGGAAAGCTATAGAAATTATAGTCTTTCCCTTACTCATATAATGATTTGGATTTATTCTCTTTTCTATGTCTTCTTCTTCAAACTCATTTTCTAATCCATAAATTTTTCTGTGTTCATAAAAATTTCTTAGCTCATCAAATCTTCTACATTTTGTGAATCCAACTAATTCTAAGCCAAGCAAATTGCAGTATGAAACTACTTTTCCCTTTAATTTCATAATAAATCTACCTTTTCTAAATAACCATATCGTTATAAATCTTTTTAGTTTTACCTCTAAAATCTCTTATCTCAATAATAACAGCTGAGGTCTTAATTTTATTTTCGGCTGGAATTCCAACTGCTGTAGCTTCCGCTGGTACGTCCTTTAGAACAACTGAGTTTGCTCCTATCTTAGCACCATTACCTATAACTATTGGCCCTAAAATTTTAGCACCAGCCCCTATTACAACGTTATTACCAACAGTAGGATGTCTTTTCCCTGTATCCTTACCAGTTCCACCTAAAGTAACCCCATGATAGATTACAACATCATCCCCAATTTCTGCTGTTTCTCCAATTACTACACCCATACCATGATCAATAAATAATCCTTTTCCTATTTTTGCACCTGGATGAATTTCTATACCTGTAAAAAATCTAGAAACTTGAGATATAAGTCTTGCTAAAAAGAATAATTTCATTTTATAGAATTTATGAGCTATTCTATAATCCCTTAATGCTCTTATTGTTGGATATAAAAATATCACCTCTACTACCGATCTAGCCGCAGGATCATTTTTAAATACACTTTTCACATCATAACGTAAATTTTTGAACACTTCTTATCACATCCTAAGTTTATTCATATAGGCCCATTGAGAAATACTTTTCTCCACCATCTGGTGCAATTACCAAAACCTTCTTACCTTTTCCAAGCTTTTTAGCAGTTTCTATTCCTGCATATAGCGCAGCACCAGAAGATATCCCTATTAGTACTCCTTCATGCTTTGCATAATCCCTAGCAGTACTAAATGCATTCTCATCACTTACCTGAATAACCTCATTTACAACATCAGCATTATAAATTTCAGGTATAAAACCTGCTCCTATTCCTTGTATTTTATGTGGTCCTGGTTGACCTCCTGATAATACTGGAGATTTTTCTGGTTCTACTGCTATTATATGAATGTCACCTTTTGCTTCCTTTAATTTCTTACCTACTCCTGAAACTGTTCCGCCAGTTCCTGCCCCAGCTATAAAAGCATCTAAATCTGGAATATCCTTTATTATTTCTTCTGCTGTTGTTTCATAATGCTTTTCTGGGTTTGCTATATTTAAGAATTGCTGTGGCATAAAATATCCATGCTCATTAACAAGTTCTTCTGCCTTTGCTATAGCACCTTTCATACCCTTAGCTCCTTCAGTTAAAACAAGTTCTGCCCCATAAGCCTTTAAAGCATCTCTTCTTTCCTTACTCATAGTTTCTGGCATTGTTATAACAACTCTATATCCCTTAAGTCTTCCTACCATTGCTATACCTATCCCCATATTACCGCTTGTTGGTTCAACTATAGTATCTCCAGCCTTTAATACACCTAATTTTTCAGCCTTTTCTATCATTCCTAAAGCAGCCCTGTCCTTTACACTTCCACCTGGATTAAACTTTTCAAGTTTTACATAAAGTTCAGCTGAATTTTCATCAACTAATCCATTTACCTTCACAATTGGTGTGTTTCCTATTAATTCTAATACATTTTTGAATAACATACTAAATTCCTCCATTTTCAACATATAAATATTTTTGATATTTTAAACTTTTATAAATATTTTTAAATATAAAAAAAACCTCATCTCTCAATAGAGACGAAGTTACTTCGCGGTCCCACTCTAATTTGGATGTTAAACATCCACACTTAAAACTAAAAGCACAAACATGCCTTCTCGCTATAACAGGCGAATCCTGAATAACTCTACTTGTGTTTATATTACACGTTCGAATTTTTGCTCCAAAGCGCACTTCACACAAATTCTACATAGAAGCCTCCCAGCAATAGCTTCCTCTCTGAAATGTTCCTTCATGTTACTTTACTTTTTCCTAGCATTTAATTCTTACTAATTTGATATGATTTGTCTTAATTTAATTATATGCTTTTTGAATAAAAAGTCAACTAATTTTTTTGTTAATTTTTCAAAATATTTTTTCTGTTTTTTATTAATTTTTTAGGCTATGTTTTAATATAATTTTGTTATTATCCACATCAATACTACTGACAACTTGATATATTTAATGGTATAGGTTGTTTTCCATCTATATCTTTATAACCATAATCTAATGCAACTTGGGCCGCTATTTGTTTTGTTCCACTCTTTTTCAATACATTTAAATCAGTTGCTAAAGCGGATATTGCCAATCCAATAAATTCTGTTGATTCAGAATTAGATAAGTCAAAAAATTCTGCTGACTTCATTACTGACTCAGTTCTTACAAGTCCTGGATAAATAGTCACAACACTAATATTATGTTCTTTGAGTTCATGTGCCATTGTCTCAGTCATTCTATTGGTTGCTGACTTTGCCATACCATAAGCAACGCCCATGTCACAACTTTTCCGTTTAAATCAAACATGGTATTTCTCCTTTTATACAATACTATTGTTAATTAGATTATAGTTCTATATATTACTTATTATAATATTGTTTATAAGATACTCCATATATTATACATATATTGGCTCTCTATTTTTTAAATATTTTACTTTGATATATGAATGTGTCACATTACTTTGAACCATAAATTTTTTAGACTTTATGGTTTCTTTATCTGTAGTTATTTCTAATTTGTGTGGAGAAGTTTATTAATTTTCGGTGACTTGGCGTTAGCCACGGAACAAGAAAATTAATAAACTTCTCCCATAGCTTAAAAAGGCCTTAGAAGCTTTAGCTTCTAAGGCACATTTGTTATTTTTTAGTTTTTTTCCATTCATCCATTTGTTTTTGCATTTCTGCTTTAATTTTATCAATACCTGTAGCTTTTAGTTTATCATTTAATTTTGGAAGATATTCAGATGGTTCTACTGAACCTGAGTAAATAGCTGGACCAAATTCATCTAATACATTTTTTAAACCTGCTATTTCTGTACTAACTGGATCAGAATTAAATTTAAATCCAAGAGCTGGAGATGGTTTTGATTCATCATTAAATTTCTTGAATTCATCCCATTTTGTATCTGGTTCATTATCAAGTGTATAAGTTATGAATAAATTACCTAATGCAAAGTAAGGCACCGAATAATTTTTTTGTTCTGGAGTAATCTTTATCTTATTATCCGCAACTTTAGTATAGTGAGTACCTTCTATACCATAGTTAACTAAATTTCTTAATTTCTTATCTGTATTTAATAAATTCAAGAATTTTTTAGCTTGTTCTGGATGTTTTGAATTTTTATTTATAGCTTGCATAGATCCTGTTGTTGATAAGTTAGTTACATATACATCCATAATTGGAGATGAAACTACTGGATATCTCAAATCTTTTGACCACATTACATCAGCATAAGGTTGACCATCAGCCTTTGTTACAAATCTCTTAATTGTTCTATCATCTTTAGCTGTTGCTGCATCTTTATTTATATATCCAGCTTTATAGTATTTTCTCATAGTGTCTAAGTTATCTTTCATCTCTTTAGTGTCAAAAATATTTTCAATTTTTAGATCATTGTTTTGTAAACTTACACCTATTAACTTTTCTATTAATGGATCAAAAGTTGCGGGTGCTGCATAATCTTTTATTATATAAAATGGTACTACATCTGGTTCTTTCTCTTTTATAATTTTTAACCATGGTTCTAAATCTTGAAGTGTGTGTATATCTTTATATGGTATATTGTACTTATCTACATATTCCTTTGTAAACACCCATGATGGTGCTATACCTAATTCTTTATTTGTTGGAACAGCATAAGTTTTTCCATCAATTTTAGCTCCATCCCAGAATCTCTTATCTATAGCTTCGTAAGTATCTTTTAATTCATTTTTAAACGCATCATCTAATTCTAAGAAAGCTCCCTTTCTAGCATTTTGTAAATAATCATTTGCCCAAGAGCAGGTAAATGCTATATCATAATCTTCACCAGAGTTTGTTAAGACTTGCATCTTCTTTGTATAATCACCCCAGTCTATTGATTTAATAGTTACTGTTGCGCCTATTTTTTCTTTTGTGTACTTATTTATTTCCTCTTGAACTTTTTCAGTATCCTTTTGAGGTTGACCGATAGTGTACCAAGTAAGATTTACTACTTCATCTTTCTTGTCGCTTGATGCTGATTTACCACATCCTATGATCGCGCCACTTATCATTACTGTACCTAAAATTAATGCCGTAATCTTTTTAAACTTTAACATAATTTTACCCCCTAGCTAATTTTTATATCGTTTACATTATTAATTATAGAAAATTTTTTTATCATTTAATAGTGTATAAATTTTAGTTTCATTGTGTAAATTATATATTTATATTTTAAAACTTAAATTCCTTAATAAAAGGTTAAGAACTCCTTTAAGCTTCTTCTTAAAGGAGTCCTATACACATTACTAAATTTATTATTTTAGTTTCAATTTAAATGTTAAAATTTCAAATGGTTTAATTTCAAAATTAACCTTATTTCCCATTGGTACTAAATCTCTTATATGTCTTTCTAATAAGTTACATTCTTCAATCTTCTCAATGTCTTTAAACATTTCAAGTGTAACATTTGTTCTCTTATTATGGAATTCATACATTCTTATTACTAACTCAGAGCCTTCTTCTGCCTTTTTAATAACCTCAATCATTACATTATTTTTATCTACTTTAGCAAATGAATTTATATTATTTAATTCTCCCCTATGAGCTTCTTCTACCTTTGTATATAAAGGTACATTTAACTCATATGACATTTGTGCAGTATTTGCTTCTTGCCAATTTCCTTTGTGAGGATATAGTGAATAAGTAAAGTAATGTTCTTCTTGGTCTGTTGTAGGATTTGGTTCTATACCACTCTTTATTAATGTAAGTCTCATTAGACCATCTTTTATATCATGTCCATACTTACAATTATTCATAAGTGATACTCCAAAGTCTCCTTCAGAAATATCTGCCCATTTTTGTCCACATACTTCAAATCTAGCAGTATCCCAACTTGTATTATGATGTGTAGGTCTCTTAACATTTCCGTATTGTATTTCATAAGTAGCTTCACTTGCATTTATATCTATAGGGAATGCAGCCTTTAATAATATTTGTGATTCTTTCCAATCTACATAGGTATTAAAATCCACTCTTGGAATATCTTTATAAACATGTACTTTTTGTATTATCTTAGAATCTAAGAAGGTTCTTGTTATTTCTAATGTACTTCTTACTGCTCCATTTTCAATAACTTTAATATTTTCTACATTATCTACTTCCCACATTTTTTCATCAAAATAGATATCTATATCCCAGTTATCAAAATTCATAGGTTTATCTTCAAATGCTTGTAGTACATTTAATACTTCACCTTGTTTATTAACTTGTCTATTATTTATCTTATCAAATAGAGCTATTATATGACCTTTTTCATCAAATTCCATACTGAAGAATTTATTCTCAGCTTGCTTTTCATTTAATAATACAACATCAGTAGTTTCACTATCAGCTTTAACTAATCTAAATGTTTTATATCCATTTGCAGGAACCCCTTTGGCTAAGAAAATAGCTTTGTTATCTCCTATCTTCTGACAAACCATTTCTTCTCCATCTTCATTAATTACCATTACATTTTCCATATCTTCTGGAATATTAAATTCAGCTATATCATCTCTTTCAAAACCTAAAGAGTTAAATACTACGATTGATCTATCTTCTGTATTAATCTTACTTGAGATATGCTCCATAGCTTCGCTAAGCATATTGTTTCCATTTGCTATAATTTCTTTATATTCTTCCTTAGTTACATCATACACTTCCTTAATTGACGAGCCAGGTAATATATCATGGAATTGATTTAAAAGTATATTTTCCCAACCTTTATTAAATCTTTCATAAGGATAATTCTTTCCTAAAAGCATTGCTAAAGAATTAAATTTTTCTGCTGATTCATATATATTTTCACTTAATCTATTATCCCTCTTATTTCTAGCCATAGATGTATAAGTTCCTCTATGATATTCTAGATATAATTCTCCAACCCACTTAGGAAGTCTCTTATTGTTTCCAACTGTCTTTTCAAGTTTCTTAAAATAGTCTAAAGAATTTCCCATTTTAACTTTTGGACATCCTGGTATCCCTTTAGCTAATCTTTTTCCTGTTTCAAGCATTTCATAAGTAGCTCCACCGCCACCATCTCCCCATCCAAAGGAAACTAATACATCATTATTTATATCTTTTTGTTGATATCTATCCCAAGCTCCTTTTATAGATCCTGGATGTATAAATCCGTTATAAGTTGTAAAATGTGATTTTTCATCTTGGTTTGGATCTTTAGTCGTTATAAAATGAGTTAATATTTCTGTTCCATCTATACCTCTCCACATAAATGTATCATACGGCATTTTATTAAATTGATTCCATGCAATCTTTGTAGTCATGAAATAATCAACATCTGATTTTTTTAATATTTGTGGAAGAGCTGCTGAATATCCAAATACGTCTGGAAGCCAAAGCACCTTACTTTCTACATCAAATTCATCCTTAAAGAATTTCTTTCCATGTATTATTTGTCTAACTAAAGATTCTCCAGAAGTTACATTACAATCAGCTTCAAGCCACATAGCACCTTCCGCTTCCCAAGTACCTTCCTTTACTTTATCCTTAACCTTCTTATAAACATCAGGATAATCTTCCTTTAAGAATTTATAAAGTTGTGGTTGAGAAGACATAAATATATATTCAGGATACTCATCCATAAGCTTAAGCACTGTTGAGAAACTTCTTGCAACCTTTTCTCTTGTCTGAGCAACAGTCCAATGCCAAGCTACATCTATATGAGTATGTCCAACACAAGTAGCTACTGTATCTTCATGTCCACATAATTTCCCATAAAACTCTTCTTCTAAGAATTCATTTGCTTTCTTAACACTTTCATTGTACTCTTTTGAAAAAGGTTTTCTTAAATCAAGAATATTTATAGCATCATTTAATACAGTTAGCATATCTATTCTTCTCTTATCATCTGGATCTAACTTCATACAAGTCCATATCGGAACTTGAAGATTAAAATATAATGCTCTTGTATCTAAATCTATAGTAACAAGTTCTCCATTTAAAGTAGCCTTCTTATCATGTAGCATACCAGCATAAGCATGCAAATCTATATTATATTTAAGACCACCTTTTCCTTCATGTGTTAATATAACTTCTCTATGATTTATGTCTAATCCTTGTATATGTTCTCCATTTACATATAGGATAAATTGTGGATTAATTGCATCCCAACCTTCTTCAAATGTGTAAAAGTTTAATGCTACAACCTTTCCTTCAAAGTTTTCAGGCACTTCTACATCTGTTTTGAACCAACAATGATAGTCTCTACCACCCCATAAATCACCAGTATTAAACTCTTTCCACTCACCTTGAGCTTTTTCTATTTCCTCCATGCCAAGGTAATTTCCCTCTATCATTCTATACTTTGATATTGCTACCCTATCTGTATATACATATTCCTTTAATTCATCACAAATTTTTTGTATTCTTTCTAATGCATAAATCATTTTAAAATTTCTCCTTTATATATTATAATTTAATATAATTTTTTATTAATTTAAATTATTAATTTTTGAGATCTTCTTTAGTTATATAAAAAAATATACTCTATTCTTTTACTGCTCCTATAGTTAATCCATTTACAAAGTACTTTTGGAAAAATGGATATGCAAACACTATAGGTACTGTAGTTATTACAACCATTGCCATCTTTGCACTTTCTTTAGGTAAATTTCTAAATGCTTCTACTCCCGCAACTCCAAGCTTAGTAGCATTATTAACCAAGAATTCCATAGAACTTTCAATTCTTATTAATAAATATTGAAGAGGAAGTAATGAATCTTTATCTATATAAAGCATTGCATTAAACCAATCATTCCAATATCCAAGGGTTAAAAATAGCCCTATTGTTGCTATTCCTGGAAGAGATATTGGTAAAACTATTTGAAAGAATGTTCTAAGTTCTGAAGCTCCATCAATTTTAGCTGATTCTATTATGGCATCAGGCACTGAAGTTTTAAAAAATGTTCTCAATATTATAATGTAAAAAGAATTCATACATATAGGAAGTATTAATCCCCATATACTATTCTTAAGTCCTAAAAACTGAGTATTAACTAAATAACTTGAAACTAACCCACCTGAAAATAACATTGGTATAAATATCACCATAGTAAAGAACTTCTTATATGCAAAAGTCTTTCTTGAAAGGGCATAAGCATAAGTTGATATAAGTATTAAGCCTATTATTGTTCCTAATATTGTAACAAGTATTGTAACTCCACAAGATCTTATTACTTGGTCAGTTGACTCAAATAAATACTTATATGCACCAAAACTCCATTGTTCTGGGACAAAGCTGTAACCATTTTTATTTAATGCAGATTCCGCTGTAAGTGAAATGATAACTACAAATATAAATGGTATTATGCTTAACGCCGCCAATATTGCTAAAATCAAGTTTATAACAGCATTACTTCTCTTACTTATCTGAAAACATTTATTATTTATATTCAATTCTTTTTCTTTTTTTAATTCTTTAAATTTAAACATTTTGTCACCTCCTAGAATAATGCATTTTCATTATCTATTTTCTTAACTACAAAGTTTGATATCATTATTAGTATAAATCCAACTACTGATTGATATAATGCTGCTGCAGAACTCATACCTACCTCACCCATTGACATAAGTCCTCTATATACATAAGTATCAATAACATTTGTTACTGGATATAAAGCCCCTGAATCTTTTGGTAGTTGATAGAATAGTCCAAAATCAGCATTGAATATCTTACCTACTGCAAGAATAAATAATATTGTTATTACAGGCTTTAATAATGGTAAAGTAATATATTTTATTTGTTGCCATTTTGTTGCACCATCTATCATTGCAGCTTCATAATAACTCTTATCTATACCACATATTGATGCTAAATAAACTACTGTATTATATCCTATTCCTTTCCATTGACTCATTATTATTATTATTAGCGGCCAATACTTAATTTCTGAATACCATGATACCTTCTCATGTCCAAAATGTACTAACATACTATTTATAAGTCCTTTTTCTGGACTTAAAAAACTAAATAAACAATAAGATACAACTACCCATGATAAGAAGTATGGTAAAAACATTGCACTTTGATAAAATTTTGCAAGTTTTTTATTTAATAATTCGTTAACCATAATAGCTACAAAAACTGGCAATACTATCCCTAATATAATAAATATACTATTATAAACAACTGTATTTTTTGTAATTATCCAAGCATCTGAACTTTTAAATAAAAACTTAAAATTATCAAAACCAACCCAATCAGATTTAATTAAACTATCAAAAAAGTTACTTCCTGCAATTCTAAATTTCTTAAAAGCAATTATAACTCCAAACATTGGTAAATAAGCAAAAAGAAAAAACCATATAGTTCCTGGCATAGCCAAAAATAATAATTCCTTATTTAATTTTAACCTTTGTATTATCTTCTTCATTTCAATCCCCCCATGTTAACGATTTCTTTATTAAACTATATCATAGAATCCTTTATACCTTAAAGTTGATAATATTTAGTTTTATTGTACTTATTTTAGTTTTATAAAATAATGAAGCAAATTTAGTAAGAAGCAAATTAGTCAACTAGGAGGTAAGAATTTTTTACTTATCTATCAGAACATTAATTCATAGTATTTATTATACAACTGTTCATTACTATTTAATTTATTACCTTGATACGTTAGTATATAATTTTTATATTACATAAAAAATAATTAATATATGAATGATTTAATTAAATAATTCTATAATGCTTTAGATAACAGCTTAGTTTATAGCAAATAATAAATGTATGGAAAAAGGTCTAATCCTATAGGAAGACATACAATACAAATAAAGACTCTACATGTCTTTACAATAAAACAACTATATGTATCAAATATTAAAATTAGATGCGTATAAACATCTATCCAAGTCTCAGATAGATGAGTTTATAAAAAAGAATAGGAATACATTGTTAGGAGAGCGATTTTTTATATATACAAAATTTATGAATAATTTGGAAACTCTTAAGTCAGAAAAAATGTTGTAATAATATACCAACTTTTCTTGATTTAGCTTGAAAAATAAATTCCGTGAATAGATTCCTTAGTGCAGCTAACGGATTAAAAGCTAGCCTATAAAAATAAAATGTTCTCTAAAATACAACGTTATATAGCCGGATTTCCTTTTGTAAAATGATCTATGAATAATTCCTTTCATCCTTCGATAAATAAATCTCAGATAAAGAATTTACGCTCCTTAAGATTTATAGAAAATATATTGTTTTATTGTACACTATTAGTATGTAAAACACATTTAGCTATCAGAATAGAAATAATAGCTACTACTACAATCATATTAGATATTAATTCAAGTTTTCTTTTAAACTTATTATAAAATTTATATTCAATAAGAATTTTTATATAATTCAATGCATTATTAAATACTACCGGAACAGTTAATGCTGATTATACAAAACAATGCATCTTTAAATACGAAAAAACATTTTTATTAATATGGTCAAATAATTAAATTTTTAACCATACTTGCCTTATACTGTGTCATAAAACGTTAAATAAATAGATATTGAATTTTCTATATTATTATTAATAAAACTAAGTGCTATATTAAACGTATCTATCACTAAACGGCTAAGATTAAAATACTTTTCAGTTAAGAAATAATAAAATCTATTTAAACAAACATTTCAATATTTTTTATAAATTTATCATATATAAGATTTATTAATCCAATCTCCTGCATATAGATTAGAGCTATAATAATAATTTTAAAGTTTCTAAAACTATTTTATAAAAAACTATCTTTATATGCAGAAAGATAGTTTTCTAATGTTTTAATAATTGGTTTATTTCTAATAGCAAAATACTCTCCTGTTACCTTTCTTATTTTGCAGCTATAATTAGTTCGTATAATATCTGAGCATTTGGTTCGTTGTATTTCATGAAATTTATTTTTAACTAAGTCACAAATAAGATATTTAGAAAAAACTATAACTACTATTCTTTTAAACGATTATAACAGAAAAATTTCAGATATAAATGAATTTTCTTCACTAAGATATAGAGCAAATATTATTACATTTTTTCTAAAATTATTTGAAATAACTAACTTTTAAGTAATTCGCCAAACTCATTTGTTATAGATATTATTTGGACTAACTCGAAAAAAACTAATAAGCCTATATATTTCAGTCTTGATTATAATATATCTAAAAAAACTAATTACTCGTCAAAATATATAGACGTTATAAAAAAATGTTCTTTCCATAACTCATATTTTTTTCCAGAAAGTTTTACAGTAATCAAATTTTAGTTTCACTATTATACTGTGACAGCCTATATTTTACATGATATTCCCAAAGATGTATTTAGATAATATGTAAATTCTTGGTATATATTTGAATATTAAAAATAATCAATATTATATTTATAACTATGTTAGATATTTAAAAGATATAAAAAAATATTTCTATAGTTTTTAGCTTTCATATAGATTTTTTTCAATAAGAAAATTGTTTAAAAACATTTTCTCTTTAGATATATCATTGAAAACCTTAAATACTTTAACGCAATGTAGTGCCCGATGAGCAATCAATCCTTTTTTCATAAATATTTATAACACTGTAGAAAATGGCGAATATTTTTAAAAATTTTACAGTTGTGTAATTTAGGAATCCCTTTAGTTATCTAACTATGAAATTATTTAAGCAGGAATGTACTATCGTAGCTTTAATTTAATATATACTATCAATGTAGAATTAAACTAAAAAATTAAATATTTAATTTATATTTTTTCTAAAATTTCTAATGCCACAATCATAACTCTAACATCGCCCATAAACTCCATTTCAATCCATGCTTGTCGTTTATGCCTATTTATTTTTTTTACTATACTTTCACATCCTTTAAGTGGACCATCTATTATATGTATTTCATCCTTACATTTAATACCTTTTGATATTCCAATACAATAATCATCATTACATAATCTCAATAATATATTTTTTTCATTTTCTCTCATTGCAATTTCCGTATCTGAATATTTTAATATTCGAATAATATCACTTGAAGCATATATAAATTTATTTATATTTTTAATAAATTCTATTTCTGTTATTTCAGACTCTATAAATACATATCCCGGAAATAATGGATTAATCTCTCTTTTGACAAATCCCGAAGTCTTAAAAAGTTTTTGTTTTGATGGTATAAAAGGTCTTAAGATTTCTTTATCTAACCAGTTCCTCAAAAGATTCATTACCTTGTTTTCTTTGCCTGATCTTACAAAAAGTATGTACCAGTTCATTGTTTATCCCTTCTTAAATTATATTTTTGTATATTACCATTTTCACTTATCAATAAATAGATTATACTACCTCAAAATTATACATTTCTTGCAAACTATTATTTAACTTATCTATTAATAAACAACAAGTAATTATGTTTTCATAAGTACATTAAAGATACTATATTTAGTTTTGGAGTTCTCTGAGTAAAACAAATAACTAAACTGCACAATTTTCTTTAAATTTCTTAGAAATGCATAGTCGTTATTTTCATTGATTATTTCCCCATAAATTTGAATATAATCAAGTTAATATTTGCAAATATTCCATCTTAAAGTCAATGTTCTAAAATTTAATATACCATCTTCAAGTTTGGGTAATAATCAATCTTATATTCTTCAGATAATTAATACTTTAAAGTTGAGTAAAACCTTTTAGAATTATGAAATATCTATATATATTCAACTACAACTATTCTATCTTCAGATTTAGTTTTAAACCACCTACCATATAGCTTATCCTTTTCCATGGATTATAAGAAATTAAGATAAGTCCAACTTTCATCTATAACTATACATGTTACATCTATTTAATGCACCGCTGTAAAGCCTTAATTT
This sequence comes from Clostridium cavendishii DSM 21758, assembly GCF_900141845.1. Lineage (GTDB taxonomy): Bacteria > Bacillota > Clostridia > Clostridiales > Clostridiaceae > Clostridium_AG > Clostridium_AG cavendishii. The sequence continues at coordinate 141,097 of NZ_FQZB01000011.1, forward strand.
AAAAGATTAGAAGGTATATTAGAGTTATGGTTTGAATATGTAGTTAACTTATATTTTCTTTTCTAAGTTCTTCATCCTAAAATCTTAATTTGCCTTTGACTTAAAAAATATGAACTCCATAACTTGGTATTATACTTATACTATTCTTCTTAGTATTGCTTCAGATATTCTATAAGCATAATCATCAACATTTTTTTGGACTTCAACATCTTTAAAATCAGCAGGTGACCCTAGGTAACCTTGGGATGAAAGTTCTTTTATATGACCGCCAAACAACCAATCTTCACCACTGCTGTTATCCAAGGTAATCGGAGGTAAAGATATCGCTTTTTCAACATCAACCAGAGTTGGATAGAATTCATACATCATGGCTGTTTCAATATCTCCACCATGAACATCAGAGATTTCTGCCTTACTTACATTAATTGTTTGTGTTTTTATCGGACATAAGTAGGGTTCGTCCAACTTTAATTTAAAGTGTGGAAACCTGCACTCATCAAAAGCATAACAAGCATTAATATCCAATTGTTCCTGTGCTTCCTTAAACGCTTCTATTATCGCAATGTTATGCTCAATATCTCCATGTACATTGACACCAAAAACATTATTGAAACCAAACTCTGACAGTGATAGTAAAATATCGTAAATTAATGCTCTCGCAGTATTTTTTCGTACATGAAATGAACCTATAAAGCCACTTGTTGATTGACAAACCCCCCAATAAAAAGGTGGAGCAATAACAACTGTATGCCCACTTTTTTCAAGTTTTTCTTTTATTGCAAGACAATATATATATGCAGTGTAAATATCTGTTCCTAAACATAGTTGTGGACCATGTTCTTCAATGACTCCCATAGGCAATAAGACAAGTGCATTTTTATCAACAAAGTTTTGTATTTCAGTCCAATTCATATTCACCATTGTGTCTTTGAAAATTTCATTAATCATAAAAATTTACTCCTTTACAGTTTACAAATATTGTTAAGTTCATACTTTTCATCTATTATATTTAACTCACAAAAAAATTATAAATATGAAGAAATCTGTGTATGTATTATACCATGTAATACCTTAATACGAAATATATGTATTAAATATTCTAAGTAAAATAGGCACCAAAAATATGCAATTTTCTTTAAATTTGTTAAAAATGCATAGTAGTTATCTTTGTTTATATTTTGCTATAAACTCAAATATAATTAAATTAATATTTGCAAATATTTTATCTTGAAGTAAACATTCTAAAATTTAACACTTAACCTTTACGCTCTAGTAATAATTACCTTTGTATTCTTTGAGTAATTTATATTCTAATATTCAATGTACCTAAAATGACTCTATATATTCAACTAACATCATCTCTAGCCTTAAATCGTCTCCCATATAGCTTATCATTTTTCAATGATAAGAAGAAAATTTCAGCACACACATCATCATAACAACATCCTCTATCACTAATACTTTGAAGAAATTAATTATCCATTAGTAAATCTCGATAATCATATGAATTATACTTCCCCACTATCAAAATAAATAGAAAATTATATATTTTATCAAATTTTATGAAATACGTGTTACCTCAAAGGGTGAAACGAGAATTAAAAATAAGAATAAAAAATCATATTATAGTTGTAATATTAGGTAAAAATGTATTTAATTCTCTATCAAATGTTATGACTACATTATACAAGGATATGGGAAATATGATACTGTAGAAAAAATTAGTAGTAATAGCAGAAATGGTTATTCAAAGAAAACTGTTAAAACAGAATTAGGGCCAGTTGAAATTAATATTCCTAGAGATAGAAATGGTGAATTCGAACCTAAAATTGTACCAAAACATCAGAGAGCAGTTAATGGAGTGAAGATAAAATACTCTCTTTATATGCTACTGGAATGACAACTCGTGATATTTCTGAGCAAATAAAAGGCTTATATGATGTGGATATTAGTACTGAAACTGTTTCTAATATTACAAATAGAATATTACCGCTAGTTGCGGAATGGCAAAGTTGACCACTTGAGAAAACTTATTCATTTGTGTTTATGGATGCAATAAATTATAAAGTTAGAGAAGATAAACAAGTCATAATTAAAGCTGCATATGTTGTTATTGGGATTAATTTAGATGGTGAAAAAGAAGTTCTTGGAATATGAATTGGAGCTAATTAATCAAGTAAATTTTAGCTATCTGTATTGAATGATTTAAAGAATAGATGAATCCAAAATGTACTTATATTCAGTGTTGATGGACTTAACGGCTTTAAAGAAGCAATCGGCGCTACATTACCTTTTTCTAAGATACAAAGGTGTATAATTCATCAAATAAGATCTAGTATGAAGTATATACCTCATAAGGATAGAAAAGCTTTTTTAGCCGATTTAAAAGGCTTGTACACTGCCGTTAATGAAGAAGTTGCAATGGATAATTTACTTACAATGAAAGATAAGTGTAGAAACAAATAATACAATAAAAAGTTGGGATAATAATTGGGATAATTTAAGTACTTTCTTTGCTTTTCCAAATAACATAAGAAAAATAATATATACCCCTAATGTAATAGAAATCTTAAATAGTCAATTTAGAAAGGTAACTAAGATTAAACTAATTTTTCCTAATGATGATAGTTTAATGAAGATGCTTTATTTAGCTGTTGAACGTGTAGCAAAGAAATGGACCAGAGCTTATCATTGTTGATTTATACTTAAAACTGATCCACCTTTAACGAGTAAAGTTGGCCCACCTAAATAGTTTAATTGTCCTAGTCTTGTATAAAAGATTAGGAGGAAAACAAAGGTGAAAGATGTGAGAGATTGGATTACAGTAAAGACTATGTATAAAAAAGGAATTCCAATTAGACAAATAACTAGAGATTTAAAAATGTCATGGAATACAGTTAAGCGATTAATAAAATATAAGGAAGAACCAAAGTACAAGAAAAGAAAATATACAACTACTATTGATAAATATCTTTATCAAATTCAAATATGGTATCTTAATCCGGAATACAATTTCATTGGAACCAGGATATATAGGGAATTAAAAAAGTTTGGCTACAAAGGAAGCATATCTCCAATATACAGATATTTAGATACTTTAAAAGATAAAAAGAACAACATTTCATTAAAGACTACTAAACGGATTGAAACTCCATTAGGAGATCAAGAACAATTTGTAAAAGGAAATCGATTTAATTCAATGACAGAATTAAATAAAGCTGCAGGTATTTTTATAGAAGAAGCTAATAATTCTTTACATAGCACAACATTAAGGATAACAAATGAATTTTTTGTTGAAGAAATACCACACTTATCTCCAGTAAGGATGTAACCATTTATTATTTGTAATCTTAAAGAACGAAAAGTTAGCTTAGATTCTTATATTTCTGTTGATGCAGTAAGATATAGTGTTCCAGTAGAATATGTTGGTAAAAAAGTTTTATTTAGAATATTGCTTAGAGATTTTTAATAAGTCTTTAGAGATAATTGCAACACATGAAATTATTAATGATAAGGGTAAAATGATAACTGTAAATGAGCATTATGGTGATTTGAATAATATAGCTCCCAAATCTATTCCTGAAATAATAAGACAATTTGAAAATACATTTAGTACTGGCAAAATATTTTATAAAAAGTGTATTCCACATTTAAAGCAACCAAGTTATCATCTGCGTGAAATAATTAAACTTAAGGACCGACTCGTTAGACCTAGTTTTACAATATTGTATAGATGAAAATATTTATGATATTAAAGAGATTAGGAATGTTTTAAAGAACAAGTACTTTGAAATTATAAGAGGTTTTAATACGCAGGAAAAACTTCTTACTATAGCTGATACCAGCCGTGATTTATCTTATTATGAGGAAGGTCAGATTTGAGCATAAAACATTAGATGAATTTGATTTTTCTTTTCCTAATAAAATTAATGAGGCTAAAATAAGAGATTTAGAAACATTATCTTTTATATATAATAAAGAAAAAGAGAGCATATTTTTTCAAATCGTCCGCCAACGCTATGAAAAAGGCTCTCTAATAATAACTACCAATATACATTTAGGTAATTAGGATAAAATTTTTACAAGTAAATTATCAGCGACAGCTATACTTGACAGACTAATGCACTACTGTCACTTGATAAGTATAACAGGTGACAGTTATAGAGTAAAGGGAAAAAATAAAGGAGAAGCTTAGGAATGAAATATACACATAAAGATTTAGAATTTGAAAAGTTTGTACATATCTTTAATACTGAAGGAAAACGTGCAGCTAAACAATTTGTATCTAGTATGTCAAATATAAATTATGATTATTTTGTTAAGTTATTAAAACAATATAAAGGCTATGTATACAATAGAAACTTTAAAAGGTATGAGCTTCCGTCTAATGCTGAAAGTCCATTTATTGGTATTGATGATTTATTTAATAAGGAAAAAGATGATGCTACAAAACTTGTAGCATCTATTCCAGAAAAAATATATTATAAAGATCCTGCTGATTCACTAACTATAGATATTCTTCAGGATAGACTTATGGAATTATCAAAATATATTAAAATAAGTCAAAGTTCTAAAACTATTGAAATTAACTTGGGTCGCTTACGCGAAAGCGGGTATGATGTTAATGTTCAAAACTAATCATTTAGTGGGTCAGTTTTGAGCGTTAATGTGGGTCAAAAGTACTTGACAATCTACACAACTTAATATTATTTTTAGTGATACATTGAATGAGAATGAAAAAAAGAACTTTATTTTAGGATAATCCTAAAATAAAGTTCTTTTGATAAGTTCCCTAACGTATATTATTTCCAACTCATGGGGATAATATACATATTAGGCGAATTTTAAACAGTCCTAAATATCTATAATTAGACAAAATTAAATACAAATCTAACTATTGAAGTTAAGCATTATTTCCAAGAGGAAATTTAGAATACACAAAAATATTTACAGGCTCTCGAAGCAACTTTGAAAAGCATTAGAATCTTGTCAAATAAAGCCCCCTGTTCATGTACTTTGAAACTATAAATATACATTCTTCATTAGATTTTCTCTTTCTTATAATATAACAACCTTCTGTTTTAAGTATATAAATATTATCACATTACTTTTATTAATCTTTTAAGTGATGAGTTATTTAATATTTGCATTTATAATTCTAGTATAAATATCTTTGTATAAATATAAACTTAACCAATGTTAAATCTTGTGAAGCTATTGTAATATTTCTACTTTTACATATGGTGGATATGTAGTTTCTCTCAGCATATCATATTCCAATAATACTATATTTTTATCATTATTAATCTCTCTTTCTCTAAATCCATTAAATTTATATGTAACATACATAATTCTATTTCTATCATTATGGATAAATTCTGCAAACAAGGAAACTCCAGCCTTTTTAGCTTCGTCTATAATAAAATTTAAAAATACGGTTCCTACCCCTCGTGACATAACACGACATGACATTAAAAATAACTTTATTGTCCATGTATCCTTTGTGCATTTAACAAGAGAAAGACCTATCTTCCCATAATCACCAAATTTATCCTCTAAGGAAGTTATATATAATCTATACTGAGGATCTGTCATAAATTCTTTTAGCTCATTATAAGAAAATGTTTGTGAAGTTGTATTTAATTGATGTGTTCTAACTGTTAGCTCCTCTGCTCTTTCCAAATCGGATTCCGATGCTAGCCCAATTGAAAAAAACATGTCTAACGAACTTAAAAAATCAACTTGTGGTCCATTAAAAGATTCTTCACACGTTTTTCGTTCTATATCTTGTTGATAAAGCCTACGACGATTAGCTGAATCCTCTGTTATAAAATTCGGAGTCATTTCAGGCATCATTAGCATACTATCTATATCTTTAGTTAACATACACAGAACTTCTGGATATGAATGTTTCACTTCTGCTAATTCATATTCTTGATCGTCTACAAATGCAAATGAATCTAAAGATAAGTTAAGCTTTTCTGATATCATTTTTAATGATTCTGATTTACTATTCCAATTTATTTGTGGATATAAAAAATATTCATAAATGCCCAATTCTTTTAATTTATTAATGGTCATATCATAATTATTCTTACTAGCAATTGAATGTAGTATTCCTCTTTTATCAAGTTCCAAGATTATTTTCACAACACTTCTACACAACTTAACCTTTTCATCTTCTAATAATACACCTGACCAAATCGTTTCGTCTAAATCCCAAACAACACATTTAACTTTTTTCTTTTCATGCATTATAATACCCCATTTCTTTAATTTCTCAACAACATAAATTAAATAAACATACTTTTTAAATTTCTTAGTTATTAAACTTGAACACATCTTCCATTATCTTTGAAAACATCAATCTAATCTATATTTAATAAATATATTCTTTATTGATTAAATATGTATTTTTCCCATCTAAAAATTCAATATATATATTTCTTCAATTGAAGTCTAGATTTTATTCATAATGTATATTCAGTTATTACTTTTAACTTAACTCCGGATATTTTCTTACGTGTATATATCCGGAGATTCCACACTTTGTATTTAAACCTTGATTAAACCAATTGATTTTGCTATTTGAGTATTAAACTTCTATTATGTTTTTCACTTTATTTTCTACAACAAATCATCATATTAACTAAAATTTGAAATCAAACAAAGATTCGTCAAATTTATTTCTATTATTTTCAAATATATTATCAATAAAATTAATCTTAGAAATTGATATGTCTAAATTATTTACTAAAGTTTGAAGTACATACAAATAATTTTCTATGAACTTCAAAATAGTTGATTCTGCATATAATTCAGTCCTATATTCTACTGTAAATGTACACTCTTCATCTTGAATCATAGATTCTAAAGAAAAATCAAATTTTGAAGTATGATTTTCTAAATCTAGTAATTCTACTTCAAATTCGTTACCTTCAAGAAAGTTTTTATCCAAGTGATGCTGTACAAAAATTATATTATACCAAGGATGATTATAATAATCATAATCCAAATTGCTATTTAGCATTATTTCATCTAATGGATAGTCCTGATAAGTAAATGCTTGTTGAACAGTCTTTTTTACGCTAATTAATAAGTTTTCAAAAGTCTCATTTTCTGATATTGAAATTCTTATTGGCAATGTTTTAATAAATGCTCCAACTGTATTTTCTAATTCTATATATTTTCTACCTGAAACAGGAATTCCAACAATTAAGTCTTTTTGGTTAGTATATTTATGCAAAACAATAAAAAATGCTGTCAACATAAACATAAATGATGTTGTTTCTGTTTGCATTGTAATCATCTTAATTTTTTGTATCACTGCTGCATCAACTAAAAATGATTTGCGTCGTCCATTAAAATCCTTTGTATCAAAGTAGTCATAAGGTATAATAGTTTTTTTCAAAGGAGCTTTTAATGTATTCTCCCAAATTGACTTAACAAATTGAGGATAATCTTCTACGTCTTCTTGCATTAAAACATAATCTTTATATTGACATGTTAATTCTGGTAATTCTAGTCCTTTACCTTTGTAGTAAAAAAACAAATCTCTAATTAAATTTTGAACAGAAATATCATCAGCTATAGCATGATGTAAATCAAAAACCAATACATGTTCTTGCTCTGTTATACCAAATACACCTATACGAAATAAAGGTGCATATTCCAATTTATAAGGTTTTTTCCAATTTATAATAAATTCCCTTAATCTATCCTTATTTATCTGATGATATTCAAGCACATTTTTAATATTATCCTCTGATTCAATGTGTTGAATCACTTCGCCCTTAATCACTTTTAGAGATGTTCTTAATGTTTCATGTCTTCTAATCAGACATCTAACACTGTTATCAAGCTTTGTAATATCTAAATCTCCTTTCAATGTATATGCAAATACTACATGGTATGCTGTATTATCCGGATCAAGTTGCTGCAACGCATATAACCTTTTTTGAAAAATAGAAGCTGGATAATATTCTTTTGAAGTTACTGATTTTTTTAATTGTTTATACCCCTTCTTGATATCACCTTTATTATTAATGTACTTTGCTAAATCATCTATAGTTGGATGGCTCATGAATTCTAATATATTCATATCGATGTTAAATTCATGACAAATTCTGTTCAACAATTTCATACCAAAAATTGAATTTCCTCCAACTTCATAAAAATTAGCATAAATATCTACTGACTTAAAATAAAAAACTTCACCCCATAGTTGAGCCAATTTTATTTCTGTATTTGTATAGTTTCCATCATTCTTACCTGTAAGCTTGACTTCTTCTTTACACTGGATACTATTTGTTTCTATTTTATTCTTTAAATTTGGAATAAAAATATCTGACTTCATTGATGTTAAATCATTTAAATAAATGACATCATCCTTATTACTATTCTCTAAATATTTCTTATCAATTTCTCCTACTATCACTCTGACAGCATCACTACAAAGTAAAAAATCAAAATAATCAACAGCCTCATATGTTTTTAACGCCTTAAAAACCCCACTACTTGTATCAACATTAAAATCTATCGCAATCCCAGTTTCAGACCAAGCTGGCCAATCAATGCAAAGTGTTTTCTTTCCACACTGGTTACGTCTATGTGCAAATGAATCCAAAAATGTATTTGCTGCAACATAATCTGATTGTCCTGGCATTCCAGTCAACGATGAAATTGCTGAAAACATTACAAAAAAATCAATATCATCCTGCTTAGTCAACTGATCCAGTAAAATAGCTCCTACCACTTTTCCAGACATTACTTCTTCTAGTTGCTCTGGAGTTCTGTTATATATGAAACCATCTCCTGCAACTCCTGCTCCATGAATAATTCCATTTATTTTTCCATATCTCTGCCTAACTTCTTTCAACATATCATTCATGATACTATAATCAGAAACATCTGCTGAAATACAAATAACTTTAGAGTTTAACCTTTCTATTTCCAATATAGTTTTTATTTTACTACAAATTTTCACATCTGAAGATTCTTGAAGTAATCTCTCCCATTCATTCCTACTAGGAAACGGTGTACGATTTATTAGAATAAGGGTTGTCCTCTCTTTTTCTGCTATATACTTAGCAACTGAAAGCCCCATTCCTCCCACTCCACCTGTTATTATATATACCCCACCATCGCGTATAGGATTAGTCCCCATATTAAATTGAGAATTTTCTTTTCTTTTGATGCCCTCATTATATCTTATACCATTACGATACGCTACCATGAAGTTTTTACCATGAATTATTTCATTTATAATCTTACCTAAAGATGTATTATTATCGGTATCAATGCAGCGTATGCTGATATTAGAATGTTCTTGCTTTATTACTTTACTAAATCCTATTGCTGCAGTATATTCAGCGTTTACTTTATCAGTTGGTAATACAAAATTCCCCATATCCATAAGTAATATAACCTCAAAATGCCTCTTACTTTTGCACTCTAATAGTGACTGAGTTAAGTAAAATAAACTAAATACTTCCTTTAAACAAGTGTATATAGATATTTTTTCCAACTTCTTTTCACTAAAATTATCATTAAATGCAAGAACTATCATTTTAAAAATTGGTTCTTGCTCTAAATAATTCATAAGCCATCGATAACTATCATTAGTATTGTTTATAATATAATTAAGCTCATCAATCTTTTCAAAACATTTTCCATAGGTCACGGTTATTATTCTATATCCTTCTGATTTTAACATATTTATTAAAACACCTGAGTGTTCACTACCATCTTGAAAAACGACAATTGTTTGTTTTACTATACTTAAAGAAGAAATAAATAAATTGTCAGTTGGAACCCATATAGTTTCATAAAATTCTTTTATATTATCTTGGATATTGAGCCAACATCTAGTCGCTTCAAATGGATATCCTGGTAAGCTGACTTTATTAAAACTTCTTGGTGGATATAACTTACTCCAGTTAATATCTGCACCTTTAACATAAAGCTCCATAATTTCTAACAAAATCTCTTTATCTTTATTCTTACAGAATAATTCTATATTTTTATCTGCTTCTACTGACATCTTTCTTACTGCATTTCTTAAAATATCTTTAGGAGTTTTAATTTGTTTTTGCTGTGAAACAACGTTATACTCGCCATAGTATACTCCAATTTTTCTACAATCTTCAAACGTATGTAGATCATTTAATTTTCGAATTTTATCCAATAAATCATATTTATTATTTACGAGAAAAATAAGTCGTCTATTAAAACTTCTCCTTGATGTAACTGATGTTTTACATATATCTATAAAATCATCTTCTAAATTATTCTCCAATACATCCAAATAACGTTTTATTAATTGTCTAAGACTATTTTCAGTATTAGCTGAAAGATAAAATACACAAGTTTGATCTTCACTCCCTCTTTCTACACCATACTTGTTAGTAAACTCCTCTAAAACAATATGACAATTAGTTCCACTTAGCCCAAAACTACTCACTCCAGCTCTTCTTGGAAAACTCTCTTCCTTCCAATCAGATAATTCATTAGCAATATATACTGGTGAATTATAAAAAGGTATCTCACTATTTGGTTCTTGAAAATGTAAAGTGGCTGGTATTTTTTTATTACACATCATCAAAACTGTCTTTATTAAACCAGCTAATCCTGATACACTATCTGTATGTCCTATATTTGATTTAACTGATCCTATAGCACAAAATTGCTTTCTTGTCGTATATTTGCTAAATGCTTTCTGAATCCCATCTATTTCGATAGGATCGCCTAACCTTGTTGCTGTGCCATGTGCTTCTATATAACTAATTGTTTCTGGATTGATATTGGCATTTTTCCAAGCTTTCTCTATCACCATAGCTTGAGAATCTGCATTAGGTGCAGTAATTCCTATTGAATTTCCATCTTGTGTAATAGCTCCCCCCTTAATAACAGCATAAATTTTATCACGATCCTTTATTGCTTCTGATAAAGGTTTTAACACAACAGCCGCTGCTGCTTCTCCAACTCCAGTACCTGAAGATGAATTATCAAAAGTTCTTGTGCGACCATCACTCGATTCGATTAAACTTCCATCAACATGTATAGGTAACAATCGAAGATTAATTCCACCAACTATTGCCATATTACATTCTTTTAAAAGTAATGCCTGACATGCTAATTGGACTGATACAAGAGATGATGAACAAGCTGTATTTATTACCATATTAGGGCCATGCAAATCTAAAATATATGCTATTCTACTAGCTATAACAGCACTTAAATTTCCAGCTAAAGCCGCTTGAATTTGATCAGGTGAAGTTTCATATATCATTTGTGCATAATTACAAAACTTCTCTTCACTATACCCTAAATAAACACCTGTATCAGTTCCTTTTAACTTCTCAGCTCCATATCCTGAATCTTCTATTGCATGCCAAACTGTTTCAAGAAATATCCTTTGGTTTGGATCCATTGTGGCTGCTTCTGCTGGTGACATTTTAAAAAAATCACGATCAAAAGTGTCAATATTATTTAGATAACCCATATTAGAAAATGTAATTTCATCTGTCCACTTTTTTTGTAAACAAATATATCTCTCTACATCTCTCTTCCTGTTATATGGAATTCCATCAATACAATCAACTTCATTAACCAAATTACTCCAAAAGTAATTGATATCTTCAGCCTTTGGAAATCGAGCCGACATACCAATAATAGCAATATCCTCTTTAAAAGTTTTATTATAATCATGAACCTCATGATTATTTTCATAATCTCCCTTAACATTTAAACCATTCATTTGTTATCATACCTCCCGTTACATACTATGTTTCTATTTGAATCACATATCATACAGGATATTACCTAATATTTCTTCAACATCAGTCTCACTAATCAATTTTTTAATTCTTCTATTTTGCTCATCTAAAGGAGTTTTTTTCGTAATAAATACTGATTTAAGCATATGTATTCCATCATACATATCTTGTACAGATGGAGTTAAATTATTTTTTCTTATCCTATCCACCAAACTAACTATTTGTTCATATGGCTTAACAACACCCTGCTCATACTCTTCATTATTCCAATTATAATTCTTTACCGAGACTGCAACAGCTAAACATCGTGTTAAAAAATTAAGTTTTCGCTCATTTTGCTTCTGAATATATTTAGAAATTTCCTGACGATCACTACTTCTTGAAAAAGAAAAGGAAGAAATGTTAGCTGGAATCAAATCTGATAAAATTGCCTGAGGGCCCATTTCTATAGTCATATTCACTCCTTCATTTTTTATATATTCCATTATTTCACTCCATCTAACTGTAGATGTAATTTGTTTCGATAACAAATCTACCATACAACTATCTTCATTATACTTAGAAGCTGTTATATTAGAAATAACCGGAAACGATGGTTTATTAAATTTTATTTTTTTCAATACTTCAGTAAATTTAGGTAAATAAGGTTCTAATATTGGACTATGAAATGGAGGAGTCATAATCATCGGTGTAACTTGAGCACCTAATCTGACTAATTTCTCCTCTGCTTTTATCAAAGCATTTTCAGTACCTGATATAACAAATTGATTTTTATTGTTCATACAGGCTACTGTAACCATACCTCCATCTTGAGATTTTTTTTCACACACTCTAACTAACTCATGTATACCAATTCCATTAACGACCGTCATATATCCTCTATTTTCTACAACAGCCTCTTTTGCAATAGTACATCGTAACTCTACTAATTTTAAGGCATCTTCAAATGTAATTACATTACTACATGTCAATGCAGAATATTCTCCTAGACTATGTCCTGCACAAATCCAAGGCTCAACTTTATAATCGTTCATAAAAACACGATAAGCAGCAACGCTTACCGTTAAAATAGCTGGAAGCATATTTTCAATTCTATTAAGCTCAATCAATGAATTGCCAAAACAAACTTTAGAAATATCTCTCCCCATGATATCAGCAGCTTCTTCAAAAGTTTCTCGTGCAATAGCACTGTAATTATATAACTCTTTTCCCATTCCTAAATGTTGACACCCTTGTCCTGGAAATAAAAACGCTAACTTATCCGTAAATACCACTCCTTATGTCATATTTTCAACCATAAATAAATTCAAAAAATTTAAGTTCTATCTTCATAATTCAAAAAATAGAATACATTTGTAAAGAAAATTTTCATCATTAGTCTAATTCAAAAACTCTCTGTTTGTAAGTTTATCTATAAAACCCAGTAGCCATTAATCTTACTGTTTTTTTTGCAACTTTTTAATACCTCTATCCTTTTTAAAGAAAATATATTGGCTTTATAGCAGGTAGAGCACTTGAATAATTGCATGAAGGTCCTGAAAATCCATGAGGAATATCCCAACTAGATGATTATTTATGTATCTTACCTATCATCTCATCAATGTTTTCAGCATCTGCTTTTGTTTGAATATATGGTTTCCGTTCTCCTCAAAAATTAGTAGTATTTCATCTTTCAACTAATTGTTTATAAATATTCTTAGCTAACTCCTTTTTTTCTCAAATAATTAACAATAGCATTTATCGATTTAAAATTCTCTAAATCAATATCTTCGTTACTTACTTGAAATTTAAATTCACTCTCTAAAAACATAAGTAGTTGCATTGTAAATAGTGAATTTACTGTATCCATTTCTAAAATATTATCATCATCTTGAATATCGTTACTATAAAAAAATCTCGATAAAAATTGTCTTATTTTCTCTTTTACTTCATTCATTTTTAGTTCTCCTTTATATACCTATAATATAAATTGTTTTTTAAATTTTTCTATATTAATATTACACGCCATTAATCTCATAAAACACAAATCTAAAATAATTGTCTTTAGAGAGAATATTCAAATAAATTATAAATTATAAGTTATTATTGTTTTATTGATAATCTTAACAACATCTTCTTCACAATCTTTAATAAAAAAGTGCCCTGCTGGAAACGAATAAAAATCACATTTTTTCTCTGTGTAACTTCTCCAACTATATATTTTATCTTCTGGTGTATGTTCATCCTTTTCACCATATAATATAGATATATCACATGGTAATAAGTTCTTATACTTCTTATAATCATGCTCTTCTAATATTTTATAATCAGCTCTCATAATTGGCACAAACAATTTTTGTAATTCTTTTTCATCAAAGACTTCACTTGAAGTTCCTCCAAGCTTTAGTATTTCTTCTTTAAACTCCATAATTGGTAGATCATGAACTCTTTTCATATTAAAACACTGCTCTGGTGATAATCTACCTGAAAAAAATATATGAACTGGCGGTGGATACCCACTCTTAATTATCTTATAAACCAATTCATAAACCAAAGTACAACCCATACTATGTCCAAATAGAAAATATTGATTTTCATAAATTTTTTCCGGAATATTTAGAAATATATCATCTACCGCTTCCATCAATGTAGTATAAAATGGTTTCCATAACCTCTTTCCTCGACCAGATAACTCTATAGTTTCTATAAATATAGAATCATCTAAATATTTCGACCACTTTATATACCAAGTGGATGATCCTCCTGCAAAAGGCAGGCATAAAAGTATTTTTTTCAAATTAATTCTCCTTTGACTTTAAAATATTACTATTCTATTTTTCAATTAATCTTTACTATTTCTTTAATCCAAAATCCTCCACCAATGTTAAAATAATATATTTGCTTTTTTTAATACTCAATACTAACTGGTTAAAAAACACGTATATATCTTCTGTGATATGAATATTATTTATAGGTACATTAATTGAAGTATCCCATATACTGCTTAATTTTCAACCATCAAATCCAGTAATTCCTATAACCTTGCTACCACAACATCCTTTAAATATTCTGTATCCCCATCCCCATAAACATTATTTGAATCTTTAATAAATATCCTATAAATCAGCAACATAAATATATGTATTAGATGCAATACATATAACATAATCAACTTTTTCTTTTGAAACATATATGATACAGCCTTAATATCACTCAAGTCCTTCTTATAGAATCTAAATTTAGTATTAGTTAAAAGAATTAGATTATCACTTTCATTAGTGGAATTTTTAAACATTTCTAATTCAAGTTTGTATACTTCCTCTGCTAACTAAATCTTTGATATTTTTCTACCATTATAACTGCAAAATGCATTTTAAAGTCTCTACTGTGAATGAAAATTTATAAACAAATCCCTGCACCACTAACTATCTCTACACTATCTATATTTTTATTACTGAATATATATCGAAAAATATCATCCTTTGTCACATTTAGATTGGTAACGATTTCAACATTATAATACTTTAGTATTATAATGTTTTAAAATATAAACATATTTATCAACACTATTACTTAAAACTCAACCTGCATCTAATCCGATATGCCACCTCAACCTCCACAGAAACTTATACTCACTGGTGCTTTAGTATTACCTCTTATATTCTTAAAAATATATTCTATTACTCAATATGCAATTTTCATTTTTTTCATTATCTAATTGCAATGTATCTTTATTGCCTCATTTTTATAAATTTAATAACTAAGCATCCAATCTTCATAATGAAATTCTTTAATAATTTGTTCTTATTTAAATATGGCAATACTTAACTATAGTATATCTATAAATAACACCATAATAGTTTTATACCGTTTCACCATAATTTCATATATATTATAGATCCTTATAAATTTAATTAAATGAGAAAGACAACTATCAATAAATGGTCACTTCGTCATCTGCAGATAGTCGTCTTATCCTTGTATTTTCAAACATATTTTCTTAATAACATTATCAATCTGTTATTAACTATAACCTATTAATAAATATATTAATCTCCTCAAACCTTGCAAACCTTAAGTGTTTTTTATATTCATCTACCTTTGTCCACAATAATTTAACACCAGTTCTTTGTCAGATTGGATATATTCCTATCCAGCCATAAACTTTTTCCGCATTGCTTTCTCTTTTAGGTTTATACATATTTTTTTCTTATTTTTACCATTTATTTTTTCAACATAATAATAACATACTTGTAATATTAAGTCAATATTGTAACATTATCTTCAAACCGTTGTGTTTATATCGTTAATCGTTTAAAGTCTTGTATTGATCTATTGTAGTATTTTGTAAACATGTCAATGTTACATCCAATAGCTAATAATAGGAAGAACATTGTTGGATCAAATTGTGAACGCGTAGAATTCATTACTGATTCTACAATTTTATTACACATTTCTCTTGCTTTTATTGAATCCATTGTATTATGTTTCCATTCATAATCGCAGCCTTCTAAGCCATACTTTTCTTTTTCTTGTGATATAGGTGTATTTATATCATATCGCCACTGATATATATCATAAAACGTTATACCAGATTCATTTAAAAATCGTATTGTATCTTGTACACTATCCTCTGTTTCACCAGGAAAGCCCACAAAAAAAGTACCATAAGTAACAATTCCATATTTATTTAATAGTGCAATTGCTCTATAAAAATCACTTACATCAGCTCTTTTATTCATATTATTTAACATTTCTTGATTTCCTGATTCTATACCTAAATATACTCCTAAACATTTGCTCTCTTTCATAAGTGAAACAATTTCTTCATCCAAAAATTGACACCTTATATATGAGTACCACTTAAATTGATAGTTATTTTTTATCATCATTTTTAAAATATCTCTAAATCTTTCCTTTGGCATATTAAATGTATCATCAACAAAATTAATACACTTAACCTTATTAATAGATTTCAATGTATTTAATTCTCTTTCAATGGCTTCAACGCTAATATATGAATACTTGCCTTCAATTACATGAAAATTACAAAACTTACAACTAAACGGGCAAGATTGAGAAGTTCTTATTGAAACTGTACTTCGAATTCTATCGGCAAACAATCTCCAATCTACCGTATTATGTTCAAGTTTGTTATCTTCCCTGATAATATGAGTATAATGATAATTATTATCCATTCTGTAGCATAAATTTGGGATACTTTCGTAACACTCACCTTCTCTAATTGCAGTTAAAATATTACACAATGTAGCTTCTCCTTGAAAATCATTAATTATTACATCCGCATTAATCATTTTTAGAAGCTTGTTTTTTACTAATTTATCTATAATCTTTTCTCTCAAAAGATTTACAATATACGGTCCACCTAGTACGATTTTAGAATCTGGCTTAATCATTCGTATAATTTTTATCAATTTGACTAGAGTTTGCATTTTCATAATATATGTAGTTGAAAGACAAATTGTCATATAACTATTATTTTTTAATTTCTCAGACAGTAAATCATATTCATCCTCCATATAGTTTATATAGTCAAAAGAATAACCTCTTCGATGTAAAAATGTTCCAAGATACGAAATAGTTCCATTAAACTGTTTTTCAACAACCTGTCCATCCAAAAATTTGTTTGCAAAATCCTGATAATATGAATAATTCTCATCTGTCCTATATCCTATTAAAAGACAATCAATTACCTTCTTCATCAGCTGTCCTCCTATATACCCTAAAACAATATTTATTTGTTATCTATTTTACTTACTTTAATACTCGTTTTTTAACAATTATATCTTCCATTACCAAAACATCTAATGCACTTGTATAAAAAGTCCTTATAGCATCATATGGAGTATATACCATAGCTTCTCCTCTTAAATTGAAAGATGTATTTAAAACCATAGGTACTCCTGATTTCTTATAAAAACTTTCTATTAAATCATAATATCTAGGATTACTTTCCGCTGTCACTGTTTGTGGTCTTGAGGATCCATCCACATGAACAGCTCCTTCTATTTTCTTTCTCTTCTCCTCCTTAACTTGTACCGCTTTTAGCATATACCTTGATTGATTTATATTTTCGAACCACTCTCCAACTTCTGATTCAAGCACACTAGGACCAAATGGTCTAAATGGTTCACGAAGCTTAACTTTGTTGTTAACATAATCCCTTATTCCTGGTCTAGTAGGATCAGCTATAATACTTCTATTTCCCAATGCTCTTGGCCCATATTCAGCTGCTCCTTGAAACCATCCAATCACATATCCTCGTCCCAAATATTCACTAATCTGTCCCGATATATCTGACGAATGTACATAATTCATTCCAAGATGATCAAGCAATTTTATTATTTTATCATTTTTGAAACTATTCCCTTTGTAAGTATTCTTTATAGGACTTATTTTATAACCTAACTGTGCCATAACATACGCAGCAGCACCAATTGCAGTTCCTGCATCATGAGCTGCTGGTTGTATGAACATATCATCAACTAACCCCATTCTGCTTAAACGTCCATTTGCTGTACAGTTTAATGCTACACCACCAGAAAGACATAAATTTCTGCATCTTGTATTATTCACTAATACTTTGACCAAATTTATATAACAATCTTCCAAAGTTTTTTGTACAGATGCTGAAAAGTCTAGATGTTGTTGAGAAAATTCTGTAACATTTGAATGTCTAAAGAATAATTGATCATATTCACGACTCATATATCTAGGATCAATACCCATTTTTATAAAGTCCTTAGCATATACGTTTCTAATTTTATCCATACGAATATTATGAGATACATCTATTCTGTATCCAAACTCATTATCAAGCTTTATTCTTGGAAAAGAGTAAATAGGCTTTCCATACGGAGCTAGTCCCATCATCTTACCAGCATCGTGAATACTGAATCCTAAATATGCAGTAGCCAAAGAATAAAATTCACCTAAAGATTCAATATAATCAATAGATTTGATTTTCTTTAGGTTACTGCCTTTCCCATAGTACATTGTTGTAGCGGAATCCTCCCCTGCTCCATCTACAACTAACACAGATGCTTCATCAAAACCACTAAAGTAAAAAGAGCTAGCGGCATGGGCTAAGTGATGATTTACTGTTTCAATTTTGGGCAATGTCTTATATTGAAATTCTCTTTTAGAAAATATTACAGAAGCATCTGGTATATTGACTCTATCTGGTAATAGAGAATTATCCCAACTTAAAGCAATATAATCAACATCATCAAGTTGAATATTAGCTATTTTTAAACATTCCTCTATTGCTAATCTTGGATGATACTTATCTAATGAATGTGGAACACGTGAAAGTCTTTCCTCCTCTACCATTGCAATTATTTCTCCATCTTGCATCAAACATGCTGCTGCATCATGACCAAGCAATCCTGCTATACCTAATACATACATTTTTCATTCCTCCAAATAACTATATTTTTTATATTTACTTACCAAAATAAATCATTAATATTATTCATTTATTTTTGATATCAATATTATACCTAGTTAACAATTTGTTGTTTTCAGCCTTAATTATACACTTTATTAAAATATTTCCTATACAAAGCTTACATTATTACTTCTATATTAAAAAGTATAATATGTTTTATATTGTGGTATATAATATTGTATCTAAATCTACTGATGAATGTTGTCTACCATAAAACTTATATTCAAAAAGTAATTCATTTATAAACAACGATATTTCTAAAATGTTTTTTGATTTATGATATATATAAATTGCTAAACGAGGTTTATTCTTAATTATGGTCTTTACCACATTTCCTTAACATTCCAATTAAGCTTCCTATATATATTTTTATATTATTATAATCTAGTATATTATCTATTGAGTTAACTTCTACTTATATTTCTTCATCATCATTTATTTTTGATTCCTGACTTAAATCTCATTTAAATTCTAGTATAAATGATTCACTCAATAATCCTACTTTTATAATCTTAACATTACTTAAATTATCATTACAAACTGTATATTCTATGCTACAGCCAGGTTCTATTGCATACCTTTTATTATATATGCTATTACACCACTTAACATAATTAGAACATTATTTCTATTATAACTAACTCCATAAACAAATCTCTCATTCTCCTAGTTTTAAATCATTCTAACCAAAAATACATTTTATCAATCTTATAATGCAAACTAACTACCTTTCGTACCATTCTTTACAGCCTAATATATGAATTTACTTGGCATATCCATATATTTCAAAAATAGAATAGTACTATTTTTATGTTCTTCGCCAAATGATAAATAATAAAAATAAACACAATATGTTATATACTATTTATCATTTATAATATTTAATCTTTCAAATTTTTTTATTTCCGAAATATTCGTGTAATTCATTTTTGCATAAATAGTATCATAAACTTGTTAACACTCTCATTTATAGTTCATAAATTCAAATCACACTAAATAATACCATTATCTGTTAATATAGTATTAAAAACATCATTTATTAAGTTTTGTATTTGGTCAAACTCTTTACTCAAGCTTTCAAAATTTAACATCTTTTTCCTGAATACACTTATGCTGTAACGATCTATAATACTTCCTGCTAATTTTACTATTTGGCTGCATTCCATTTGTATTTTTTTGTAATTAGGACCATTATAACTACGAAGAATACATTTAAGAGTTAGCTCAAGACCTCCTAATTGCAAATAAAGTTTATTCAAATTTTTCTCTAAAAAATAATTATCTTCATCTCTTATTATTTGTTCTAGTAAATCTAATGCACTACCTTTATGCAAAGACTTAGCAATATAATTGATTATCCTTAGATATTCCTCTTTTATATTTTGTGTAGAAATTGGTTTATCCTCAATTGGATCTATAACCAATACTTTCTTATATTCTGCTGATCGTTCTCTATAAATCTCCTCCATCACATCAAAGGAAACAGAAAACGTAGAGTAAGATATTTCCTTACCTAAATTCACCTCCATATGGTTGTGATTTACAATATTAAATAACTCTCGCTTTTTATCATATCCATTTACAATAGTTAAATGATCTGTATGTTTAATTTTATAAAAATTACTGTAGAAAATATAATACTCATCAAAAAGTACCATTGCCATTTCTTCTTTATCAATAATCTGGGCTATTCGCTCACAAACATTTTCTTCTTGCGAAACAGAAAAAGCTTTTACTTTTAATCCACATAATTGAAGAACCTCATCTACTATTGAAAGATTTTCATTACTTTTAAATTTATCCTGCAACTCAAAATTTGAATAACCAAGCTTAGATAAGTTAAATCCTTTTCTAACACCAACCATAAAGTTAAAGTAATTAATTAATTTGAAATCTATTTTTTCGCACTGAATAGCTATACCTCTCTCATAGCAATCTAACTGACTCCAAGTGTAATTATTGGTTAAATTCAAATGATTAAGTGAATATAACCGTACAGGCACTATTAAATTATTATCTTCAGTATTACTTTCTGCTTCATTTTTATTTTCTTCTTTGTTTTTCTGATTATCATAAGTATTTAACTCTTGATTTGATATAGATAAACTACTTACATAAAGAGATAACTCAAACACTGTTGGATATTCTAAAAATTCCTTTATAGTAATATTCGTATTGAAATATACATTAATATTTTCAATTAACCTTATAGCAAGAATTGAACTTCCCCCAAGATTATAAAAATGATCATTTACATTAACTTCTTCAAAACCTAATATTTTACCCCATATATTTCCAATTACTTTTTCTATAGGAGTAATTATATTTTCACTTTTCCCAATTAAAATTGTGTCCTTTTTATTTAATGTCTTACCTATTGAAGATCTATCTTGTCCATCAACTTTTTCGCAACTTAATCTAATATCCTTAGATACAGTAAGCTTCTCAACTCCTACTTCATCAGGTTCAAACCAATATCGTTTATAAAAAAATGGATACAATGGAAGGCTTACTCTATTATATTTATACCCTTTATACAATTCCTTCCATTCTATCATTGCTCCATTTACATAGGCTTTACAAACTTCATAACAAAATGAATTAGTAAATATATTTTCTTTGACTCCTATTTCATTTAATGAATATAAATTTTTATTTATTTCTTTAATAAATCCAAAATGAATATTTGACTTATAATCTCCCCAAAATAATTTTTCAGAGAATATCTTACTTTCATAGTCTTCTATATCAACTATAGAAGATAATAGACTTTTTATTATTTGTATTAACTCATCCTTTGTTTTTATAATAATTGCAAGTCTATAGTTATAATGATTTCTTCCTACTGCCGATGTATAGCAAATATCCTCAATTTTATCATTTTTATCTACGAGATACGTGTTATAATTCTCAATAGATTTAAATAAAGATTGTATGCTTTTTGCTGATAAAAGAAAAATATATGATTCCTGTATATCATTTAAAGTAAAACCATTTTCTTTTAATACCATTGGTGCCTCTTCAACAACAACATGACAATTAGTTCCACTAAATCCGAAAGAAGACACTCCTGCTCTTCTAGGCTTATCTTTGGTTTTCCATCTTTCAATTTTATCATTAATATAAACAGCAGATTGCGTAAAATCAACATATTTATTAGGTCTTATAAAATTAATACTGGGTGGGATAATTTCATTTTTTATTGATAAAATAACTTTGGTCAACGATGCTATCCCAGAAGCAGCCGCAGTGTGACCAATATTACTTTTAGAAGTTCCAATTGCACAAAATTGATTTTGGCGAGAAAATCTTCTGAACGCACTTGTAATTGCCTTTATTTCAATTGGATCTCCGATACTAGTAGCACTTCCATGAGCTTCAACGTACGATATACTTTCAGGTTCTATTTTTGCATCTTTCCATGCTGAAATTAACAATTCCTCTTCAGCCTGTCGACTTGGAGTTGCCAGTCCACTAGTAGCACCAACATTATTTACTGCACTACCTTTAATAATAGCATGAATGTGATCTCCATCCATCAACGCAATCTTTAATGGCTTTAATAAAATAGCACCTACTCCTTCTGAAAAAATCGTTCCATCAGCATCTTCACTAAACGTCTGGACTTTGTGTACAGAACTTGTAATCATACTCATTCCATTAAAGGTAGCTGGTAATATATCTAAAGAAATACCTCCGGCTATTGCCATTGAACACTCATGATTACACAAAGACTTACACGCTTCATGAACAGCTACTAGTCCAGACGAGCAAGAAGTATCAATTACCATACTCGGCCCTTTAAAATTAAATATATAAGAAATTCTACTAGTCATAATAGAAGTAAGTGAACCTGTGAATTTCATAGGATGATCATCACTAGTAAACAGTTTATAATAAGGAGTAACAGTATGATCTCTCCCAGCAAAAATACCTATATTTTCTCCACTAAGCTTATCAGCAGCATATCCCGCCTCTTCAATAGTATTGTATACAGTCTCTAAAAATAATCTCTGAAATGGATCCATTGCCTTCGCTTCATTAGGAGGAATTTGAAAAAAAGATGCATCAAATTTGTCTATTTCATTTAAGTATCCACCTATATGATACGTATCTATATTAGGAAACACCATTTTTCCCTGGCCACTAATAAATAAAGAATATAATACGTTTGAATCTTCTCTCCTTTGTTCTGGAATGTGAGACACACAATTTATACCATTTTTTAAATTGTACCAGTACTTTTCTAAATTATCTGAAGCGGGGTACTTACCTGCCATTCCTATGATTGCAATGTCTTCTTCCACCTTTTTTCCCATAGTTTTAGATGATTGAATAAATTCCTTAAGCATTTCTTTTGCGTCATTTCGTGGAATATTCTCATTGGCTATTTGACTAAGTATATATTTCTTTACTTTATCCATAGCTCTGAACTCTCCTCAGATAACACTTTAAATGAACTCTCAAGATTTCCTTTTTCCTCAACTAACTTAGATACTAAATTATCTAAATATGCCTCATCTATTAATTGATCAGATTCAGTATTTTCCATTAAGGATATAGAGTCTTTCTCTTCACATTGATTTTCCTCTGATGTTACTATTTCTTTAATATGAGATGCCATTTCAAAAACTGATGGATATGCAAATATATCAGTAATATCAATAATGTTTCCAAACCTCTCCTCCATCTTCTTTACCAAATACGCTGCTATAATGGAGTCACCACCTAAAAGTGTGAAATTTTTATAAATATCAATATCTTTTATTTGTAATACCTCTTCCCAAATACTACTTACCAATTCAAGGACATCTTCAGGATTTATATTTTCAATTTTATCCTTAACATGGATGTCTTGTTGATCTTTTACTACTCTCTTTTGCCTTTTGTATCGATTAGATATTGCCTTAGATAATGGTAAATAATATTCATGAATCATTGATGTTTTAGTATTTAAATTTCCTACAACAAGCTGTGATATTTTCTTAGATAAAATAAGATCGAATACTTGTAGCGCTCCATTAGTTGAAATCTGTTTAAGTTGTTGATCATCTTTAACTTTATAGTCAACAGCCATACCAGTTTCTTTCCACGGACCCCAATTTATTACTATGGTATTTCCACTTCTCCTATTCCTTAAATATGCAAACGCATCTAAAAATGAGTTAGCAGCTGTATAATCACTTTGTCCCATTCCCCCTAATAAAGATGTTATAGAAGAAAATAAAATAAAGAAATCCAAATTATCTTGTTTTGTTTCGTTATCCAGTAACCAAGTCCCTAAAACTTTAGGATTCATTACCTTTTCAAATTCACTTATATCTTTATTTAATATGAATCCATTGCCAGGCTGACCAGCAGCATGTATTACTCCTGTAATTGTACCAAATTGATTACGTACTTCCTCAACCAACTCCTTTACTTGATCTCCGCAGGTCACATCAATTGAATACAATGCTACAGTTGATCCAATTTTTTCAATATACTCAATAGCTTCTATAGCTCTTTTTTCCTTTGTAGTTCTTTCTTCTGAATTCCCCCATTCATTTCTATCAGGTAATTTAGAACGCTGTGCAAATATGAAATGAACTGTCTGTTGAGAAGCAATATGTTTCGCTATCTCAAGACCTAAGCCCCCTGTACCTCCTGTAATAATATATACTCCATCTTTTCTCAAATTCAAATTTCTTTCTATTAAAGATGAGGTTTTCCTTTCCTGAAGTTGCATTTTGTAACGTTGATTTTGTCTCAATCCAATATAATAAGATGTTTTTTGTCCAATTATTTCTTGGTAAAGTTCTTTCATATCAAAATTTACATCAATGTCTAATGCAGTACACTTAATATTTGAGTACTCCTGTGTAACAACCTTTCCTAACGCTAAGAAACTTGAATAATGAGGCTGAAGTATTTTTTCTTCTCCCGTTATTTCATAAACTTCTCTTGCTATCAAAATAATTTCAATATTCGGATTTTTCCAAGCTCCTTTTAACAAATCCTGTACAAATTCTAAAAATGAATATAATGTTTCATCAAAAACCTCTTTAAATTTATCTAAACTTTCAAAATCATCATAAAGTTCGCATGCATAAAAAACAAATTTTATAGATTTTTCTCTAGATAATTTACTTAATAATCCACTAAAATCTCTATTTTTCATTTTTTCAAGCATAACCACATGTCCATTTTCCTCAAATTCTTGCTTAAGTGTATATGGCACATTATCTGACATATAAAAAAGAACTATATCATCTTTTGAATTATCACTTTTTTCGTTACTTTTCCTTTCTTCTTTTTCCCAATCTATAGAAAATACTTCTGGCATTGGTTCTGTTGTTCCTTCAACTCCAATAGAATTTACTTTTTTAATGGCATAATCGTTAATCTCAATTAACACCTTTCCATTTTTATCTATCAGTTGAGCATCAAATTTTACAAACTCATTATTTACATCATTCCCTTTTAATATTAAAAAACTATAAAATTCACTTGGTAAATTGTCATATATACAAATCTTCTTATAAGTCCAAGGTAAATACAATCCATCCTCTATACTCTTTATAGCAATATTAACAGCATTATCTAGTAAAGCTGGATGAATTATATGCTCAATACAATCATTTCTATAGAAGTCCTTTAGCTTAAAGTAAGCAAGTACTCTATTATCTATAACAGAATACCTATCCACATTGTCCCATCTAAGCCCAAATGAAATTGGTCCATCTTCATTACTATCAAATTCAAATTCCTTTTCATTTCCATTAAAGTACGTTTCTTTAAGTTTTACTAAATCTACAGTAGGAGCCTCTTCATAAATATACTCCATTTCCCCTTCGGCATGTACAAGCCAATTTGAAGTTTCTTCTTCTAATTTCTCTTCACTTTCAATTCTAAACTTAATAAAATCGTCTTCAATTTTTAAAACTACCATTACTTCTCTTGGTTCATCTATCTTAAATATTAATGGTGATAAGAAAATCAGTTCAGATAATTCAACCGCTTGAACATCCCCAAAATCATCAGCAACTTTTTTTAAAATCTCCACATAAGCTGTACCTGGTAGCAATGCTTGTCCGTAAAATCTATGCTCTGTTAACTCCCAACTCTCTGTTGGACTTAATGTTGTTGTATATATCCTTTGTCCATTAGTTTTTGCAACACACTTAACTATACCATAATCTTCAACTTTATTTTTTTCCTCCATGGATACCCAACATCTTTCTGGAGAAAATGAATATCCTGGGTAATGAACTTTTGTATACTCTTTCTTATGCATCACACTCCAATCAATATCTGCTAACTTAACATATAATGAGCATAATTCTTCCATAGACTCTAAACTCTGATCTTTATTCAATAATTCTTTAGATCTATTGGTATAGTTTTTCACTTCATGTTCATAAATCTCATCTTCTTGCTTTTCCTTCTTTATTGGAATAACTTTTGAATAACCGAAGAATATACCTTCATTTGTCATACTTATCAATTTATCATATTTAATCACTCTAGATAGTTTTTCAATAAGTTCCTCAATACTATTTACTAAAAATACAATTCTACATGGATGATGATCACGATAACATTGAGCTGTAAAACATAAGTTTGTTAAACTAATTTGCTTATGATTACGCAAAAAAACAAGATTATTTTTTATAGTCGACATCAAACCATCCCTAGTTTGAGATGATAACATAAAAATTCGTAGTTTGTTATCATCTTGTTGCTCTTGTACTTCCTCTATATATTCTTCAAGGACCACATGACAGTTTGTTCCACTTATACCAAAAGAGCTTACGCCACACCTTCTAGGTGTTTCTCCCTGCTTCCACGGAGTTACCTTATCATTTACATATACAGGTGAATTCTCAAATGTAATATTACGATTAGGCTTTCTAAAATGTAATGTTGGAGGAATTTGTTTTAAATTCAATGCTATAACTGCTTTACATAAACTCGCCATACCAGCTAAATGATCTAAATGTCCAACTCCTGATTTAGCAGAACTAATTGCACAAAACTGTTTTTTATTTGTAAATTTTGAAAAAGCCTTTGTTATACCATCAATTTCTACTGGATCACCTAGTTTTGTGCCAGTTCCATGTGTTTCTATATATGAAATTGTTTCTGGTTCAACGCAAGCGCCCTTCCAGGCTTTTTCCAACAAACTTGCCTGAGCCAAACTATTAGGTGCTGTAATCCCGATTGAAGCACCATCTTGATTAACAGCACTACCCTTGATAACTGCATAAATAGAATCTTTATCCTTTATAGCTTTATCAAGAGGCTTAAGAAGAACTGCTGCAACTCCTTCTCCGAAACCAGTACCATCAGACTCATCATCAAATGCTCTACATCTTCCATCAGATGATGCTATCGGAAGTAAAGAAGAACTAGGTACTAACGATAATTTGGCTCCACCTACAATAGCTGTTTCACAATCCCCATTTAACAATCCCTGTACCGCTAAGTGTACTGCTGTAAGGGCTGATGAACACGCCGTATCAACCAACATAGCAGGTCCCTTTAAATTAAGTATATACGCAATACGACTTGCAATTATAGAGTGTACATTTCCCGATATAGATAAATTATACAATTCAGGTTGTGCCGTAGCTACAAGTGTTTTATATTCTTGACAAAAATCATCACTGTAACCAATATATACACCTGTGTTAGTATCAGCTAATTTTTTAGTTCCATACCCAGCATCCTCCATCGCTTGTACTGCTACTTGCAAAAATAATCTCTGGTTAAGATCCATGAGATTTGCCTCTAAAGGCGATATCCCAAAATAATTATAATCAAATTCATCAATTCGATTCAGATAAGCACCTTTAGAAAACTCATTAACAAATTTTGAACCTGTCATACGAAAAAATGCATTTGCATCTCTTTTTCTATTTTCTGGAAAAACAGTTATGTTATTTGTTTTTGAACAAATATTATTCCAAAACTCATCAATTGTATCACAATTTGGAAAATTTAATGCCATACCAATTATAGCAATATCTTTATTTATACTTTTTTCATTTTGCATCTGATACTTTAATAAGTGATTAGCAACTGATTGGTCAATTTTTTTATTGACTGTTTGAGAAATAATATATTCATATATATCCATATTATACTTCACCTCTTTTTTTGAGTATATTTGCAGCATCTGCTGCTGATATTTCACCTTTTGCTACTAATGAAAATAACTCATCCATACTCACATCTAATCGTTCATTATCTTCTACTACAGATACTACCTTCATCTTATCCATGATATAACTAGAAAGTTTCTTAATTGTAGGATAAGCAAATATATCCGCTATTGTAATCATCCCCGGATACAACTCTTCAATACTGTAATTCATTCTACTTACTAGAAGAGAATTACCTCCTACATCAAAGAAATTGCTATTTAGTCCTATTCTGTCATAATCAAGTAAACTTATCCATATATCATATATATTTTTTTCAATTTCATTAGCTTCCTCTTGTTGTTCATATACATCAGGCAACATCTGCTTCCAATCAAGTTTATCTAGCCTCTGTCTATCTATTTTTCCATTGCTTGTTTTAGGTATTTCTGTCATAACAATAAAATGTGCAGGAATCATATAGTGTGGTACATGCTGTTGTAATAGCTCTTTTAGCTGAGCTACATAACAAATATCACTCTTATTTTCTATAACCTCATAAAAACAAAGTAACTTATTTGTTCCATTTTCTTCAGCGGTTACTACAGCACATTCTTTTATTCCTTTACAAGATTGAACTATGTTTTCTATTTCACCACATTCAACACGATACCCTCTAATTTTTACCATACCATCATTTCTCCCTAAATAAACGATATATCCATTATCAGTATACATACCGATATCTCCAGTTTTATATCCTATCTTATCAAACTGATTAATCCATGAAAAATTTTGCTTTGTTTTCTCTAAATCATTAATATAACCTTTTGTAATATTTTCTCCAGTCAATATAATCTGACCTGGTATACCTATTGGACAAAGAGCTCCACAATCATCTAAAATAAGAACATTATTATTCCAAATCGGTCTTCCTATAGGAACTATGGAATAACTGTCATTATAGAGCTCTTCATCAACTCGATATGACGTTACCCAAATTGTAGCTTCTGTAGGTCCGTACATATTAAAGAGCTCTGAACTAGAAAATCTCTTTTTTATCAATTTAGCCAGTTCAGCTGTCCATGCTTCTCCACCAATTAAAACTTTTTTGACGCACTTAAGCATTTCCGCATCTTCTGTTTCAAATAATCCTCCCATAAGAAACTGCTTCACTAGTGATGGTACAGAATGCCATATAGAAATCTTATTTTTACAAATAAATTTAAACATTTCATTTGCATCTTGCAATGTATCTTTAGATACAATATACAACTCTGCCCCACTAGCTAAAGTAGCAAATATCTCAAAAACAGATATATCGAAAGAAATTGATGTAACAAGCATCAATCTGTCAGCTACAGTAATATTAAACTCATTTAAAGACCAATGTATAAAATTAGATACATTACCATGAGTCACCATAACCCCTTTTGGTAATCCAGTAGAACCTGATGTATAAATTATATCCATTAAGTCATTGCTATCAATATCTGGGAAATCTATATTTGTTACTTCGCTAGTTTCATCTGCTAAAATAAAATTTAAACCTTTTGGTATTATTTTTGGTAAATTATCTGTTAAAACAATATATCTATCTTCCCAATCCATTTGATTAAAATCTTTAAATACCTCATATGATGTTATTACAATATTAGTATTGCTATGTTTTAACATATATTGAATTCGTTCCTGTGGGTATTCTGGATCTAGAGGAAGATATGATGCTCCTGCTCTAACAACAGCAATTATTGCTACTATCATAGGTATGCCCTTATTCATTAGAATACCTACAGGTTGGCCTTTCTTAAGTCCATTCTTAATTAATAATGTTGCTAACCTTCCAGATTGTATCATCAATTCCTCGTATGTTAATTTTTCATCTAAGTAACAAATAGCATTCTTATCTGGATATAATTGTGCAATTTCTTCAATTTTTTTGATAATAATAGAATTCTCTGTCAAATGTGGGTTTGAGTATTTATCCAATAAATTTCCTTCTTCTACCTTTGTCATAAGTTCTATTTTATTTAAATCAATATGCTTATTTTCCTCAACT
Source organism: Clostridium cavendishii DSM 21758 (assembly GCF_900141845.1). Classification (GTDB taxonomy): domain Bacteria; phylum Bacillota; class Clostridia; order Clostridiales; family Clostridiaceae; genus Clostridium_AG; species Clostridium_AG cavendishii. The sequence goes on from NZ_FQZB01000011.1 coordinate 171,508, forward strand.
TGATCCAAAATAGTAAGATATTGATCCATAAATCTTTCAATAGTTATACTACGGAATAAATCTGTTGCATATTCCATACGCAACTCAATTTGACCATTAACTTCTTTGCCCATAAAATTTAAATCAAATAAACTACTATTATTGCTAATTTGATGATTTTCAAAAAATTGAAACATCGTTTGATAAACAGCATTTATATTAGTATATCGTTCTAGCTCTAAACTACTAAGTATTTGTTCAAAAGGATATCTCCCATATTTGTAAGCCAATTTGCACTTTTCCTTAATTATTTCTATCAAACTGTAGAAATCTCCACAACCTTCAGAATTTATTCTGATACAAACAATATTCATCAAAAGCCCAACTAATTTTTCACTTTCTAAATTATTTCTGTTAACAATAGGTATTCCAATAATAAGTTCATCTTGATTACAAATCTTACTTAAGAACTTATAATACACTGCTAATAACACAGTATTAATGGTAGTTTTATAATACTTAGCAAGTTCCTTTACTTTTATGGTTCTATCAACACTTATTCTTTTTGTATAGGCTCCTCCAACATAAGTTTGATTGTCTTTTCTCGGAAAATCAATCGGCAAATTTAATATTGGTAGTGGGCCTTTTAATTCATCTAACCAGTAATTCGAATATTCTACACGATGATCTTTTAAATGAAGTTCTTCTTCATAAATCCAGTCCAAATATCCATACTTATTCTTAGGCTCTGAAAAAGATTCTTTTGTTTTAAGCTTATTATATATACTTACAAATTGATCAAATAAGATTCCTTCACTCCATCCATCTGTAATTATGTGGTGTATATTTAAATATAAACAATACTTTTCCTCTTCTAACTTGTATAGTATTACTTTCCACAAAGGTTTTTCAAAATCAAAAACTTTATTATTTTCTTCTTCCATTCTTGTAAGTAATAAATTATTTCTATCATACTCTTTAGATAGATCTTCAAAAGAAAACATTGGCGAAAAATTATTTATTAATCTCTGCTTAGGTACACCACTATGTTCTTCGATAACCACATTTAGAGCATCATTAGTTTGCTGTAAATAAAAAAAAGATTTTTTCACTATATCTATATCCACTTTTTCATTCATATAAAAATAGGTCGGCACTTGATAAACTGTGGATTGTGGTGAATACTTTTGCAAGAACCAAATATGCTTCTGCATTCCAAAAAGATCATGAACATAGTTTTCTTCTGCCTCTAATTTAGATATTTGTACCGAAGATGCATTTCTATCTTTTTTATCAATATATTTAACCATCTCTTCTACCGTTAGAAGTTCAAAAATATGACTAATATCAAGTTTTGTACTAAAAGCCTCATTAAGTGCATTAGCAAGGCGAATTGCCAATATAGAGTTACCACCCATATCATAAAAAGATTCAAAAACATCAATACTACTTACTGATAAAATATCTGCCCAAACCTGTGCAACCTTTCTTTCTAAATTAGAATAATTATTATCTAATCTTCCATGCAATTCAACAGAAACTTTATGATCAACCCCTAACTTAAAATCTTCTATAATTTCTTTATTTATAATATTGCCTAATAGCAATTCTTGGTCAACTTCAATTATATTTGTTTCAATAAGATTAGGTAACTTTTCTTGATTTAATTGACCAAGAATAATATTACTATCGCTAATCTGTAAGGCATTATCGAAAAACTCAAGTGCATCACTGGTTAGAAGTGCTTTAAAAATTCCATCATTGTTTACATTGAACCGTTTTGCCATTCCTATTTCACTCCAAGCCGGCCAATTTACAGAAATTATCTTTCCACTTTCACCCTGTTGTGAAGCAAAAGAATCAAGATATGCATTTGCTGCTGTATAATCCCCTTGACCAATTCCACTGAGTATAGCTGTAATGGAAGAAAAAAGAACCATAAAATCAAGTTTATCCTGCTTAGTTACTTGGTCTAAAATCCAAGTTCCTTGTATTTTAGGAGAAATTACGTCATAAAATGTTTTAAAATCTTTTCTAAATATAAATCCATCCCCAGCGACCCCTGCACAATGTATAACACCATTGATTCTTCCAAATGTTGAGCGTATTTTATCAAAGGCAAGTGTTACATTATTTAAATCTTGAATTTGCATACACATCGTATATACCTTAGATCCATGTTTTTCAATTTCAATAATTTTATTAACTTTTTTTGACACATTGCCATTATTCTCTCTCTGTATTTGATGCCATGCCTCTCTTTTAGGAAATTCAGATCGTGTTACTAATATTAAAGTTACATTAGCTTTACGTGCTATGTGTTCAGCTATTTCCAATCCTAAATCACCTGTTCCACCTGTGATTACATATATCCCATCATTAATAATCTTATGTTCACTTTGTTTCAATCCCTCATACTTACATAATGTTTCTCTATATCTTTGATTGTTACGATATGCAGCTAAAAAATTTGTTTTATTGCTCCAAAGATCCTCTGTAAATATATCAGTAAAAATCTCTGTATCAATATCAAGTAGTCTACAATGTATATTAGGATATTCCATACATACACTCTTTGCTAATCCAAATAATGCCGCATTTTCTGGATGTACAACTAATTCATCCCCTGTAACCTTATAAGCATATTTTGAAATTAGTATAACTTCTATATCATTATTTGAAAATTTCTTAACCATCGACTTTGTCATATAAAATAAACTATACAACCCTCTATCAAGTATATTTTCAAGTTCATTCAAAGTATTAGTATTATCATCTGAAAGCATTCCTCCTATATATATAATGTGTGTAACTTGAAACTCTGACTTTAACACACTAAAAAGTGAATCAAAAGATTCCATATCGGAAGATATTACAAAACTTGTATTATTTTTTCTAAAATAGCTATGTCCAAATTCCACAAAAATAGCCTCATTATAGTAATCTTTATATGCATTTGAAAATCCCTCTCTTAAAGCTTCATTTCCACCAATCACAACAATGTCAGCTCCATTTGTGAATTCCTCAAATTTATTCTGAAACTTATTTTGTTTAAATTTAATTTGATATTTAAAGTCTACTTGTTGTTGTACTTTTAATTTACTAAAATTAGTAACAAGTTTAAGAATTATGCCATCAATTTCAACTAAACATTTTTCATGCTCATCCATTATACAAACATTGTATTTTATAAATTCCTCATTATCTATATCCGTTACCGGACACAATAAAGCATATACTTTTGCTGGTAAATTACCAAATACCTTAACTTTTCTATATGAAACAGGTAAATACACCTTAGACTTTCTTTGAGAAAGATGTGCACCTACGGATATAGCACAATCCAATAGTGCAGGGTGTAAGTGATATTGCTTCAGGTCTTGTAAAAAATCTGTATTAAGTTGTAATTCAACCAATGCTTTGTCATTTCCTGTTTGCAATTTTTTAATACAATTCCATCTTGGACCAAAAGTTATAGCTCCACCTTCTTTAAACACATCTTCAATATCAAATTCTACAATTTTGGAGCATTCTTGTTTAAACTCTTCAAGAGAAAATTGTTTCGATGGGTTTTCTTCACCTCTATGCAGTACATATTTTCCTGATCCATGTATTGTCCAGTTACCTGAAGTATAATTATCATCCAAATTACTACTAATAATTTCATAACCTATCTGATTTCTTTCAATAGAAACTATAAACTGTACAGTTCTTTCTTTATAAGGATTCATGGTTATAGGTGAATATATCTGAATATCTTCTATTGAGCATACACTTTGGTTAAATATCCGTTTTCCAGCTACAACAGCCATTTCTATATAGGCAGTTCCCGGAATTATGCTATCTCCATCTACTTTATGTTCCTGCAAAATCCAACTTTCTTCAACTGAAATCCTCGATTCAAAAATCACCTTGTTTTTAGTTATAAGTTTTATATCTCCTAAAAGAGGATGTTCATCATTATGTTTTTTAGTTTTCTCTGTCTTAATAGTTTCTGATGGAGATATCCAAAATCTTTTCTTTTCAAATGGATAACCTGGTATAGAAATCTTATTATATAATCCTTCTTCATAAAATTCTTGCCAATTTATTGTGGCTCCATTAATATACATACTACAAATTTCACGAAGTACATCTATGTTCTGGGATTCCTTATTCGTTTTTATAAATAAATCTGCTTTCTTTGAAATTTTCCTGATTTGTCCATCATTTAGCTCATTTCGGCTTAATCCATTCTTTAACCTAACAATTTTATGAAATCCATAAAACTGATTTTTATCTGGTACATTGAAATCTACCAAATTATTACCTATAGTTTCCATTAATTTTCCTAAAATTTGCTCTTTATTATTAAAAATAATTGCTACCCTATGCTGGTACTGGCCTCTTGAAATTGAAGCTGTATAACAAAAATCACTAAGACTTATGTTTGGATTTCTTCTTAAGTAATTTAAATATTTCATAATTTGCATCAATAGGGCTTGTTCTGTTTTTGCAGAGCATGTAAAAAGATAATTCTTTTTATCATTTTTAATAATTTTTTTCTCATCTGCTTCCTCCAAAAGAATATGCACATTAGTACCACTAAAACCGAAAGCACTTACTCCACATCGACGTATTTTACATGCAGGATTCCAATCTACTGTATGGCTATTAAAAAAAACTGGCGAAGATATAAAATCAATCAAACTATTGGGAGAAACAAATCCAACTGTTCCTGGTAACTTTTTGTACTTTAATGCTAATACCACTTTAATGATTGAAGCTAGTCCTGAACATCCTACCGTATGTCCTATATTATTTTTAACTGACCCAATTCCACAAAACTGCTTTTTATTTGTATATTTTTCAAAAGCTTGAGTCAAACCTTTTATTTCTATAGGATCTCCCAATACAGTTCCTGTTCCATGAGTTTCAATGTAACTAATGGTTTCTGGATCTACCCTCGCATCTTCCCAACAGCTTTGAATAACTTCTGCTTGAGAAATACTACTAGGTGCTGTGATGCTAGAAGTAGTTCCATCATTATTAGCTGATGACCCTTTAATAATGGCATATATATTATCATTATCTTCCTTTGCTTTTTCTAGTGGTTTTATAAGTATAGCCGCTATACCTTCACTCCATACAGTTCCATTCGCATGTTTATCAAAAGCTTTTACTTTGTCATTAGAGGCTTCATATACCATCCCTCCAGTTTCTGGAATCATATGTAATGTTACACCACCTACAATTGCTTGCTTACATTCTCCAGCTTTTAATGATTGTAATGCAACATGCAATGCAACCAAACTGGAGGAACAAGCTGTGTCTATAACTAAAGCAGGACCTTTTAAATTTAACAAATAAGAAATCCTACTAGCCATTATCCCAGTATGACAACCTGTAATCGCCAACTCATCCCCTGAATTCTCAATAGCTTTAAAATATTCTTTAATACTAGTTGTTTCGTGTCCAACAAACACTCCAGTACTGCTTCCTTTTATTGAGTTTATATCAATACCTGAATCTTCTATAGCACTAAAGGCTACTTGTAAAAATAGCCTCTGCTGTGGATCCATACGTTCAGCTTCCTGAGGAGATATGTTAAAAAACCTAGCATCAAAATTGTCCACTGATTGCAAATAACCGCCCTTTCTATAACTGATTGCATCTTCCATAAAAATATTAATGTCTTTTTTCCTATTATCAGGAAACTCTCCAATTGTAATATAACCATTATTAATAATATTCCAATATTCCTCTAGGTTATCTGCACCAGGAAAATTCAGTCCAATACCTATAATAGCAAACTCTCCATTTTTCACTTCATTACTTTCTACTTTTTTAAAATTATCAAGTTCACTAAGTAAAATTTTAGCTTCTTTTGCTGTTAAACTCTTATTAGCAACTTCACGAAGTATATGTTTTTTAACTTTTTCCAACTTCTTCACCTCTTCTCCAAATATCGTGCAGCCTCTAATTCTGATATCTCTCCATTTTCTAATTTTGCCAAAACAATATCTATATCATCATAATCAGAATGTATTCCTAATTTTTTATCAAGATATTCTGCCATACTTGAGATTGTCGGATAGGAAAAAATATCTGATACATTGAAAATATTTGGAAATACCTTATCCAATCTATTAAGGAGATGAACTGCTAACAATGAATTTCCTCCAAGATCATAAAAATTATCATACAAACTGATTTCTTCTACATTCAACGCTTCTGCCCATATAGCTGCAAGCTTCATTTCATTATCAGTTAATCCATCTTTCAAATCTGTCAATTTGAAATCAAATTCATCTATAGAATATTGAACGTCTTTAAATGTATATTCTATTTTGTTCTTACTTTCTATATCACGCATTATATTTTCAGATAACTCCACGGGTTTTGCATCTGGTTGTAATTGTAGGTCATTAAAATTAATTTCTCCTACAACTATATTACTAAGATCAGAATACATAAGCTTATCAAAAGCTTCAATAGCCTCTGATGTTAATAGCTTATGGAATCCTGTTGATTCATTTATTCCATAATCAACAGCCATCCCAGTTTCTTTCCACATAGCCCAATTAATACACAACGTTTTTCTATTTTCCTTGTTGCGATACTCCGAATAAGCATCTAAAAACATATTTGATGCTATATAATCACTTTGTCCTAAAACTGGAATAAAAACAGCTACAGAAGAAAATAAAATAAAGAAATCTAGTTCATCCTTTTGAGTAACCTTATCTAATACCAATGTTCCAAGAACTTTAGGTGCTAACACTTCATTAAATTTTTCATGGCTTTTTGTTTTTATTAAACCATCTCCCGCTTTTCCTGCAGCATGTATAATACCATTTATACTATTGTATTTTTTACGTATTTCATCAAATGCATGAGATACAGCTGATTCATCAGTTATATCAAGGGTAAGTATTTCTAAATTACACCCTTGCCTTTTTATTTCTTCTATAGTCTTTATTTTTCGTTTTAATTTGCTATTTCCAGGTTTATTTAGGATATCTTTAAACTCACATTCTTTAGGAAATGATTGTTTTTTTATCAGAATTATATTTTTATAATTATTTCCAGCTAAGTAGGTTGCTATTTCTAATCCTAAACCACCTGTTCCTCCAGTAATAATATAAGCTCCATTATATTCATTTACACATGATAATTTCACATCTTTTGGTATCTCATAATAATCTAATGTTTTAATATATCTTTTATTCTCACGATAAGCTACAATAGGTTCCAATCTATTTGAAATTAGCTCTTCTGATAGCAATGAAGAATCCGTATAATTATCAATATCTATTCCTCTGCAAAATACTAGATTGCTTTCATGATTCACAGCAGATATATATCCAAATAAAATAGCATTTATTGGATTGAGCTGATTCTCTAATTCAGTTACCTTGTTTACATTCTGTGCTATAACATAAATGTTTAATTTTTCATCAAGCTTAAAGTTTAATATTTCTTGTATAAATTTATGAAAACAAAAAATACCTTTATTTAAATGTTCCTGAATCGCAGAAATTTCACCTAATTTATCTTGGCTAAAATTTGATGCAAAATAAACTATTTCTGTTATTTTGCTTTCAATAAGACCTCGTATGTAATCTTTAACCTTATTACTACCACTTTGTATACATGTAACAAAATCACTAATATCACATACTGTTATAGTCTCATATAAACTCTTAAACTTTGTACAAAGTTCTTTACTATAGCCTGTACTATCGCAAATAACTAGGACATTGTGCTTTTCTGGTGTTACCGTGGGAACCAATATAGAATCATGAATCCATTCTATTTTACTGTATAATTTATTATTACTTTTAATATCAAACCAACATCTACTTTTCTCAAATGGATACTTTGGAAGAGACAATTTTACATAGTCTCTATTCCATATTTGATGCCATGGAATATCAAGCCCCTCAATATATAGGTTGCAAATCTCTATGGGAGTTCTGCTGTAAAATTTAGATTCTTCATTTAATCCTAATAACGATACATTCAAATTATCCTTCGTATCAATTAATTTTTGAATATTTACTCCTCTGCCTTGAGCAGATTTACAATTTTTACAAAATACATTTTCACCACAATTCTCGGGACTATTTATCCATTTTTTCAGTTTATCAACAATTTCTTGTGTATTTGACACAATCAATGCTAATCTATGTTTATAATGACTTCTTCCGTGAATCAAAGTGCCACAAATATCCTCTAATGGTATATAGTGTTGTTTACTTAAAAATACAATATATTCTTCTGCTAACTTTCTTAACATATTTTCACTTCTAGCAGATAAAACAAATATAGACTCAACCTCAAATTTTTCGTCATTTTCTATCTGACTATTATCCTCTGAATACTCTTCCAATACTAAATGACAGTTAGTTCCACTTAATCCATAAGAACTTATTCCAGCTATTCTAATATCATCATTCAAACCCCATTCACAAAGTTCATTATTAATGTATACAGGAAGTTCATGAAACGGTATTGACTGATTTGGCTCTTGAAAATGAAGCAAAGGAACCATTTTTTTCTCTTGCAAACACTTACAAATTTTTATAAACGATGCTATACCTGCTGCTCCTCCTAAATGACCTAAGTTTGTTTTAACTGAACCAATAGCACAAAATTGCTTATTTTTGGTATAATGATCAAATGCTCTTTTAAGCCCTTCCATTTCTATTGGATCTCCAAGATGTGTTCCTGAACCATGAGCTTCTATTAACGTAATTGTTTCTGGAGATATTCCAGAAGAAGCCCACGCTTTTACAAGTAATTCTTCCTGAGCTCTAGCATTTGGTACAGTAATACTCATAGAACTTCCATTTTGGTTAACAGCTCCCCCTTTAACTATGCAGTAAATATGATCATTATCAGCCAGAGCTTTATTTAGTGGTTTTAACAAAACAGCTCCTACCCCTTCACCATTTCCAGTACCATCAGAGTTATTATCAAAGGACTTTGTTCTATAATCAGAAGCTTCTATTCCAATTTGCTCCGACTTCTTTCCTTTAATAGGTAACAAATGAAGTTCTACTCCACCTGCAATAGCAAGATCACATTCTAAAGTTCTCAGTGCCTGACAAGCGGTATGAATAGCGACTAAAGATGATGAACAAGTAGTATCAATAGTTAAATTTGGTCCCCTCAAATCTAGAAAATGTGAAACTCTTGCTGAAATAACTGCACGTGTATTTCCTACCATTGCCATAGCATTTACTTCATTTTCTATTTCATCTATAAAACGTTTATAGGTTCGTTCTGTCTCAAAATCATTACTATATCCTAAATAAACACCAGTATTTGTTCCTTTCAACATATCACTGCTATATCCAGCATCTTCTATACAATGATAAGCTACTTGTAAAAAAAGTCTTTGAGCTGGATCTAACAAAGAAGCTTCCTTTAATGAATATCCAAAAAATTGATAATCAAAATACTCAACTGAATCTAAAAATCCACATTCTATGAATTCAATATCATCTTTTGGATATGACTTATTTCTCAATAGTTTGTCAGCCTCTCTTCTTCTAGATTGCGGAAAAACATCTACACAATCCTTTCCTTCACACAAATTTCCCCAAAATTCATCCAAGTCTCTCGCCTTGGGAAACTGACATGCAATCCCCACCACTGCAATATCATTTGCTGTAGTCTCCGATATATTTATAGATGTCTTAGCATCTACATCATCTAATGAAAAATTAAGTATTTTAGAATCCAATAAAATCACCTACTTAAATCTATGTCAACTACTCAAGAAGCATCTGAATATAAGTTTTATCAGAATCAGTCTCCTCAATCAGTTGCTGTAACCTTTCCTCTCTTTCATCTAGTGGTGTATGCTTAGTTTCAAAATTGCTGACAAGCATATTTATAGCTTGTCTTATATGTTCTTCCATTGGTATTGAACCATTTGATTCCAATTCTTCTACTATTCTTTTTAAATTGTTGTATGGTTTAACTACTCCATTATTATATTCTTCGGCATTATAATTTGAATTAGGTGTACAAACAGCAATAGCCATACAACGATGTAAAAACAACATTTTATCCATCTCTTTATCCTTTAAGTACATTTCCAATGTCTCTCTGTCTTCCTTTTTATCAAAAGCATAAGTCTCAATCTTAGGAAATGATCTTCTAATGATATTCCTTAAAGTAGCCTTCGGTCCAATATCTATAATAAGATTCACATCTTGTGCCTCTAAAAAATACATAGTTTGATTCCATTGTACAGGCATTGTAAGCTGATGTGTTAAGTTCTCAACAATTGCATATTTACTTGTATATGGTAATGCATTAACATTAGATAAAACTGGAATTTTAGGTTCTTTAAAATCCATTGTATACAGTAATTTCTGTAATTCTCTAGCAGCTGGTTCCATTAGTTCACAATGAAAAGGTGCGCTAACCTGCAACCACGTAACTTGTCCTCCATTCTTTTTAACTATTTTTTCAAGTTCGATGAGTCCATATTGTTCTCCAGATACTACTGTTTGATTTCCTGAATTATAAATAGATACACCTACATATTTTTTACTATCCTGAACTATTTTACAGAAATAATGTACCATACTAGAATCCATGTCAGTTATAGCTATCATTCCACCTTTACCATTTGAAACAGCCTCCTGCATCAATTCTCCTCTTTTACGCACAAGTTTTACAGCATCTATAAACTCAATAGCATCTGCGCATACTAATGAAGATATTTCCCCCAAACTATGTCCAGCCAAGAAACTTGGCTTAATTTTATGCTCATTCATTAATACTCTATATGCGGCAACTTCTACAGTTAATAGAGCCGGTTGTGCCACAAAGGTTTGTTCCAAATATTTGCTATCACCATTAAAACATGTACTAGCTAAATCATAGCCCAGCACTTCACTTGCTTGATGAAAAATTTCACGTACATAATCATAATTATCATAAAACTCTTTTGCCATACCAATATATTGAGATCCCTGTCCAGGAAAAACAATTGCTAACTTATTCATATATTATTCATCTCCATTCTGTAATTCTAAAACTATTATATTTAAAAGTTGAACGTACCCATTTAGGAACTTCTCCATTTTTTCTTTTAATAACACATCAGTACTAAAACCTAAGGATAGCATAAGTTCATTTTTTTTGTATTTATAAGTAAGCGATATGTCAAATACATTTTCATCTACTCTGTTTAATTGAATATTTTCTCTACTTGAAAAAAGTGAGATAATAATTTTGTTCTTTTTCTGAGTTCTTTGTAGTGTTTTGTTTGTAAACTCTTTGTTATGTTGTCCTACCAATTGTTCTATTATTACATCAGATAATTGTTTAATACTTTCAATTTCTTCAAAATTCACTGAAATATCTATAATTCTAGTTTTATCTGACACATAAATTGTTACCTCTCTTGATGTGCTAACTTCATGCAGAAGATAAATATATGACACAATCAACGCTATATCTATTTCCTTAAATGAATCATACTTTTGCTTACGTAATTTTATATATATATCCTCTTCTAAATTCGCTATCAGCATTGTTCGGTTACCCATAATATTATTCTTTACATGATATTCTTCTAATAACTTAACTCCTTTTAGTTTAAATTCATTTCTAACAGCCGGTAAGTTTTGCTTATCAATAAAATGTGACAATTCTATAATAGTTGAATGAATAAATAAATCAGCTACTGTAACCTTATTTGACAATTCAGCTGTAACTCGTGAAAGAACTTTAACAATTAAAAATGAGTTTCCACCTAAAGCAAAAAAGTTATCTGTTGTACTTATTACTTCTTTATTCAAAATATCTTTCCAGATTGCAAGTACAATTTTCTCTGTATCCGTTTTAGGTGGTATTATTTCCCTAGCTACTCTTTGTTTTTTTACCATGGAAAAAAGTTCCTTATAATCAATTTTCCCATTAGTCATTAATGGAAATTGACTTATAAAAACAAAGTGTTCTGGTATCATGTAATTTGGTAAAATTTCTTGAAGATTTCCCCTTAAAACCTCAGGACTTATTGGCTCATCATGAATATAAAATGCAAATAAAGAAACTTCACCCTCATCTGATTTTATGGACTTAACAATCACATCTTTAACACTACATTTCATAATTAATGCATTTTCAATTTCTCCTAACTCTATTCGGAAGCCGCGAATCTTTACTTGATTATCTAACCGCCCTTCAAAGACTAGGTCATTATTCTTAAGTTGTCTTACAAAATCTCCAGTTTTATATATTTTCTTAGTATAATCAATAGGATGTTTAATAAACTTTTCATAGGTGAGATTCTGATCATTATAATATCCTCTAGCTAAACCTCTTCCAGCGATGCACAACTCCCCTATTACTTCTGGCGGTTGTAGTTCATTATTTTGATCAACAATACAAAGCTCAGTGTTTGTAATTGGCTTTCCTATACTAACATGTGATACATCCGTTATTTCTTTCATAGTAGACCATACTGTTGTTTCTGTTGGACCATACATATTGAAAACTCGTAAATTTCCTGTGGATTTAACCTTTTCAGCCAGAGATTTGCTTAAATTTTCACCACCTATCATTATTGCTTCTAATCGTCCTATTCCTGATAATATCTTTTGATTTTCAAGAAGTAGTTGTAATCTAGATGGTGTAACTTGCATAAAATTTATATATCTCTTTTGAAACATTGTTGCCAACAATTCTGGATCAAGCTGTTCTTCTCTTGAAGCAAGTATAATTTCCATACCGCAACAAAGTGAAACTAAACTTTCCAAAACAAAGATATCAAATGATATTGTTGTTATTGATAAAAATGTTTTTCCTTCACCAAATGGTAGTTCATTTTTCATACTAACTATAAAATTTGAAAGTGCAGAGTGATCTATAATTACCCCCTTTGGTTTACCAGTCGATCCAGACGTATAAATCATATAAGCTATATCTTCCATGTCATTTGGCAAATATATTAACCTATCTTCATAATTTATACAGCATAACTCTTCAATAACAATTACTTCTTTTACCATTTTATGGTCTGTTAAATATTTCTCATTTGTTATTAATACTTTACATTCACTATTATCAATCATATATTGTATTCTTGATTTAGGGTACTCGGGATCCAAAGGAAGGTATCCACATCCTGCTTTAAGTACTCCAAGCATACTGATTATAATTTCTGGTGATCGATCTACTAAAATGGCAACCACATTTCCCTTGGATATTCCATTCTTCCTAATCGCATCAGCAATAATATCTGACTTTCTATCTACTTCATAATATGTAATTGAGTTATCCTTAAATGAAATTGCAACATTTGATGCTTGTTTATTTGCTTCTTTTTGAAACATTGATATTACATCACAATCCATATAATCTATTTGTTTCCCAATATAAGGTTGAATATCATCACTGTTATATATTTGTAATAACAACTCAGTTTTTGAAGCTGGTAAACTAGTTTTTTCTATCATATTGCAAAGTATTTTTTCAAAATAATCAAAATACGTATTAATCTGTTCTTTAGTAAAATGATCTAAATCATAACTAACTTTTAAGAAAAATTCATTATGTGTATGCATACAAATAAAGTCTAGAGGAATTTCTGTTTTATAATACTCATCGACGTCAAAACTCTCAACAGACTTCACTTTCTGATCCATCTGATCATATATATGGAAATCAACATAATTAAAAAAGTTATTTATATATATATTAGAAGAGTCATTATCTGCGTATTGAATAATCTTTGAAGTTGGTAGCCTTCCATAATGCTTCAACTGAATCATTTTTTCATTAATATCCTTTAAAAAGTCTCTCCAAGTCATCTCTTTCTCTATTACACATCTGAAAGGAACAGTATTGAGAAAACATCCAAGCATCTTATCCCCATCTTCGCAAAGTGGTCGATTATTTTCTACCAATCCTACTAAAAAGTCTGTATTATAAGATGTCATGTATAACATAAAAACATATGCAGCAAAACAAATAGATCTGATTTGTACTCCTTCTTTAATTGAAAGTTCCCGAATTAATTTATTTTTATCCATACCTAAGTTATATACCATAAATTGTTGTTCTTTTAATTCACTTCTTGTGTTTTTCTGTAATTGTGGAAACTCTAAAAACTTACAACCTTTTAATTCCTTTTTCCAAAATTCTTCCACAGACCTATCCTTATCAAAACGTATCTGCTGAATTATATAATCTTTGTAACTATGTTTTAATCCAACATCAGACAATAATTTGCCTTCTTTAATACTTACATACGTATTTGTTAATTCTGTCATGAAAGATGCAACACTCCATCCATCTAAAATAGAATGATGAACACTTAAAAGTAAAGCATAATCTCCTTGATATGATAGCTGAAAAATAGCTATCCTCCATAACTGATTTTTGCTTTCACTTTCTAAAGATATAAATGGATTCTGTCTATCTTTAATCATATGTTCAGATATTGCTAACATTTGATCTGCTTTAGAAATATTTTGTAAGCAAAAAAACTGCACTTTATTCGTTACTGCTTTATAAACAACTTGTACATGTGTAATAAAATTAGTTAAATAATACTTAGTTCTTAAAATAGGATGCTTCTTACATAATATATCTACTGATTTTTTAAATATATCCATTTGGAAATCTTCATCAAAAAACGTAACTATATGTTGATCATGATAAACAGAACCTTCTGATGATTTTAACGATTGCAGCACCATCCCCAACTGTATATCACTCATAGGATAAAAGTCCTCTATCATTTCCTCGTTAAGAATATCAAACTTATCTGACGTTAAAATCATCTGCTTTGTCTTATCTAATTCTAAATTGGCTTCTTCAAATGACTCTCTTACTCCAATATCTTTTGCATTCAAAATATAATTCTCTAGCTTTATAATATTATTATTTTCATATAAATTTATTATTGATAATTCAATCCCCATCTGTATATTTATCAAACTAATAGCGCGAATAGCTTTTATAGAATCTCCACCCAACGAAAAAAAGCTAGTATTTATCGAAAAACACTCAACTTTCAGAACCTCTTTCCATATATCATAAATACTTTGTTGTATACTACTTTTGGGTAAAGTAATTTCTTGATGCTGGATATCCACATCTTTTATATCCATGTCCTGAATATTAATCAATTCTTTTCTATTTATCTTTCCATTTGGTAAAAGAGGCATTTGATCTATAAAATAATACCGTGCTGGTAACATATAAGATGGTAAATAAAGTGACAGATGCGCCTTTAATTCTTCTGTATTTATTCTTTCTTGCCCAGAATAATAAACACATATATCTTTTTGATCTTCTACAATATTACGTACAACAGCTATGGCTTCTTCTATTTGTTGATGTCTAGTTAATGCAGCCTCAATTTCACCTAATTCAATTCGATATCCTCTTATCTTAATTTGGGAGTCATTTCTTCCTATATATTCTATATTACCATCGGGAAGCCATCGAGCTATATCTCCTGTTTTATAACAAATTTCTTCTGTACAATGTGTGTTCTGAATAAATTTCTCCTTTGTAAGCTCTGGTCTATTCAAATATCCCTTGGCTACCCCAACTCCTGAAATATATAATTCACCAATTGCTCCTATTCCCTGTCTTCGTTCTTCCAAATCAACAATGTAAAGTTTAATATTATTTATCGGTTTCCCTATAGGAATATTTTTTCCCCCATCATTTCTTGAACATTCATAATAAGTTACATCAATAGTTGCTTCTGTAGGACCATATTTATTAATAAGTTTCGGTGAGGATTTTTGTTGAAACAAGTCAAAGAAATCATTTACAGCATTTGCACTTAAAACCTCTCCACTACAAAAAACATATTTTAATTCATATAAAAGATATGAATTTTTATTCATTCTAACAGTTGCTGTAAACATTTGTAGCATAGTAGGAACAAAGTGAATCACCGTTACTTTATATTTGTGAATTGCTTCAACTATTGCATTAGGATCTTTTTCTGCACCAACCTCTAGTAATAACAGTGAAGCTCCACTTAAACTCCATAATAAAATCTCCCAAACTGAAACATCAAAACAAAATGTTGTTTTCTGCATAATTACGTCTGTAGAATTTATTGGGTATTTTTCCTGCATCCAAAGTAATCGATTTACTAATGAATTATGTTTTATCATGACCCCTTTTGATTGTCCAGTTGATCCGGATGTGTATATTACATATGCAATATCTGTAGATAAACACTGTGCATTCAAATTCTCCATTTCTCCGGAAAACCATCTATAAGAATCTTCTAGATTAATTACAAAAAAAGTATCACTTATAGCATGTGATAATGGTCCTTTTATTATTAAAGCCTTTGCTTGAGTATCAGTTAAAATATTTTCTATTTTATGTTTTGGGTACATAGGGTCGATTGGTACATATGCTGCTCCGGCTTTTAAAACAGCTAATATACTTATTATTAATTCAGCAGAACGCTCCATACATATGGCGACAATATTGTTACTTCCAACTCCTTTTTCTATTAACTTACGTGCCAACTGATTTGCCATTTTATTTGTTTCATCATAAGTATATTTATGATTATTAAAAATAAGTGCACAATTATTTGGCACTTTCTTAGTCTGCTCCTCAAAATATGAGTGAACAAGTCTATCAGAAGGAAATGATTTTTCTGTATCATTGAATTCATTTAACTTAGTATATTCCTCCTCACTTATCCAACAAATATCTGATATAGGAGCTTCATACAGATCTACCATTTGTCTTAATACTAAAGCTGTTTTACAAATCCAATTTTTAACTGAAACGTCATTATATTGTTTATTGTTATATAAAACCTGAATGAACAATCCATGTGATTCTTGAACCAAGGTAAATATAGTCTGATCAACCAGTTTTATTTCACTAATATTCCCATGAATCTTTTCACTACTAATAATAATTCTATATGGGTCATAGTTATTGTTATTAGTATTTAATCCTACATCATGTAAAATACGTTCCAAAGGATAGTGTCCATGTTTTACAGCTTTTTTAATTTCATCTACAGCCTGATTTAGAAATTTTTTAATTGTCATGGTATTATCTATCTTCATTTTAACAGCTAAAATTTGATTTATTTGCTGTGTTGACTGCTCACTTTTTAACATAGGCATGCCAACCATCAGATCCTTACTATTAATAAATTTTCCTACAACATATGCCGTAGCAGCAAAGAAAATAGAAAATAATGCAACATCAGAACCTCTACATAAAATATACAATTTATTTTTTAATTCTTCAGTTACTGGTATCCTCATCAAATCTGTTTGTACTTTACTCGTTTGAAAATCCGGATAAAATCTACTAAACTCTGTACCGCTTTCAAATTGATTTATCCAAAATTCTCTATCTTTTTCATACATGTTATTTGATTCTATTATATTCAATAAAAGATCTTTATTCATTATTCCCTCTATCCTAAATAATTTAATATTCTTGAATTTTGGTCCTTCAAAGTAGAAGGACCATTAAAATTTCTAACATTTATCTAATATCTTCATTGTTAATTGGTACATTACTGTCTTGAATAATTAATTTAAAATTTTGCTTTCAACCAAACTTACCATACTTGAAACAGTTGGATGTGAGAATAGTTCTACTACTTGAACCTTTATCTGCCACCTATTTTCAATTAATGTTCTCAATTTTACTAAAGTAGCAGAATCCCCTCCAATTTCAAAAAAATTATCTTCAATATCAATTTGAGATGTATTTAACACCTGTTCCCAAATATTGCACATCTCAGCTTCATTATCATTTTTTGTTTCTATTACTTCTATTTTCTTATTATAAAAACCCTTAACCATGCTTTCTAATTCATTTTTATCTATTTTCCCATTTAATGTTAATGGTATCTTGTCAACAAACATGAATTGTGAAGGAATCATATAATATGGAAGTTTTTCTGCTAAATAGTTACGAATCTCTTGGACATCCATTTTTTCTCTTACCACTATAAAAGCAATTATAGATATTTTATCACTTGCATCTTTAATACCTAGAACAACAACCTCTTTAACCTTTTTATTTTGCAATAAGATTGTTTCAATTTCATTTAATTCTATCCTATGTCCTCGAACTTTAACCTGGTTATCTTTTCTACCACAGTAAACAAGTTCACCATTTCTCAACTGTTTTGCATAATCACCAGTCTTATATAATCGCTCTTCAGGGTTATATGGATTATATACAAATCGTTCCTTAGTCAATTCTGGTTGATTAAGATATCCTCTAGCTACCCCTTCCCCACCAACATATATTTCTCCAATTGATCCTAACGGTACCAACTTTTTATTTTCATCCATCAAATATGTTGATAGCGTTGATATAGGTTTCCCAATATTACTTTGATTGTTATCTATTTCTTTGTCTGTTATTTTTTTATATGTTACATGAACAGTAGTTTCAGTTATTCCATACATATTTATTAAGGAAACATTTTGATTTTTACTATGCCACTCTTTCAGCATAGCTGGTTGTAGTTCCTCGCCTCCAAAAATAACATACCTTAAATTATGATCATTAATATCAACAGCCTCTTGTTCTATTAACATATTTCGAAAACTTCCTGGTGTTTGATTTAATACTGTTATCTTTTCTTTTTTCAATAATCTCCAAAATTCTTCTGGATCCCTAGCAGTTTCTCTTGAAATTACAACTGCTGTGCCACCATATAATAATGCTCCATATAATTCCCAAACGGAAAAATCAAAGCAAAATGAATGAAATACGCTCCATATATCAGACTCATTAAAGTCAAAAATCATATTATCATTTTTCATCAAACGTACTACATTTTTATGCTCAATTACAACTCCCTTTGGTAAACCCAAAGATCCTGATGTATATATAATATAAGCTATCTGATTTGGTGAAACTTCATCTGATGAATAGATACACTCCTGATCATCCAACTTTTCTTTATCAATACAGATTATACATAAATTTGTTTCATCAATGTTAAATGTTAATAATTCTGTTTCTGTTAGTAATATTCTCGCTCCACTATCATCGAGCATAAATTTTTTTCTTTCATCTGGATATTCAGGGTCAATAGGCATATATGCCCCACCTGCTTTTAATATTCCTAAAATTCCTGCTATCATTTTTATAGAACGATTAAAATGTATTCCAACTATATCTTCTTTTTCCAATCCTTTCCTTTTCAATAAAGTAGCAATTTTACTGGAATATTCATTCAACTCAAGATAACTCCACTGTTCTTCTCCGCAGATAATAGCTATTTTATTAGGTGATTTCTTAACCTGTTCTTCAAATAATTGATGTATAGTTTTATCAATAGGGTATTTTATAGATGAATTATTATTTTCACTCAATAAAAATGAAGTCTCCTTCTCCGATAATATATCTATATTCTCAATCATTACTTCTGGATTCTTTATTATATTTTTTACTAATCTTACATATCTATTTGCCAGCTCTTCAATTGTACTATGTTCAAACAAATCTGTGCGATATTCCCAATCTATTATCAATGTCTGATTTCTTTCGCTAATAGTCATCAATAAATCATACTTAGCCATTAATCGATTAAGTTCATAAATATAATGTTCATTCCCTGGCAATTCATTTACAGAAAAATCATTATTCAAGAACGTTAATACAAAATCAAAAATAGGATTTTTCCACATTTCTCTATAATTACTTAATTTTTCAGCTAAAACCTCAAATGGATAATCTTGGTTATTAAAAGCTTCTATTGTAATATCTTTTACTTCATAAAGATAGCTCGTAAATGACATTCTAGGATTAACTGTAGTCCATATCGGAACCATATTAACAAAATTACCAATAACTTTCTCTAAATCCGGATGCCTTCTACCTGCAACTGGAGTTCCTGTTATAACTTCACTTTCTAAACTGTATTTTGATAACATTACATGAAATGAAGCAAGCATAAACATATACATTGTAGTTTTCGTTTTGCGTAAAAATTGTACAATAAGTTCCACATCATCTTTTTCAATTATATGACTAACTTTTTTTACATTTGCACCTAAAGACTTAGGTCTTTTAAAGTCCATAGGAAAACTCATAGCTGGTACCCCATTTTTAAAACGTTCTAACCAGTATTGTTCTTGAAGAAATAATTCACCTGATTCAACAGAATGTCTTTGCCATATTGCAAAGTCTTTATATTGAACTTCTATATTCGGTAATACTTGTCCATTGTATATTTTATTGAATTCATTCAATAAAATCTTATAACTTAGACCATCAGAAATTGTATGATGCATATCAATCAGCATAATATGATACTCATCATTATTTACATTTAATAGTTTAACTCTTAATAACGGTGCTTTACTTAGATCAAAACTTTGAATAAATGAGCTAATTTTTATATCAAGATCTTTAGCATCAACTTTCTCTTCTAATATTGTTAGTTCACCGAATTCATGAATATTTTGTACATAAGTACCATTAACTGCTTTAAATGATGTTCTCAAAGCCTCATGTCTTTGAACTAATTTATTAAACGCACTTTTTAATTTTTCAGAATCTAACTCTCCTATAATTTTAATTGCTAAAGGCATATTATAAACAACTCCGCTTCCATTTACTTCACTATGGAGTAAAAGTTGACTCTGTGCATATGAAACAGAATAATCTGTATTATCTTGTTGATTTTCTAAATTTTTATTTTTTGATAAAGCATAAAATGCTATTTCTTTTTTAATAGGTTCTACATCAAAATCTCTATTGCTAATATCTAATTTTTTTTGAATATATTGAGATAATGCACTTATGGTTGGATGTTGGAACATTTCAGATAAAGGAATTTTTATATTGAATTCTTTTGCAAGTTGGCTATTTACTTGAAGTATGTTAAGTGAATCTCCCCCAACATCAAAGAAATCATGATGAATACCGACTTTTTTATCTAAAATTTTACCCCATATTTCCCAAATCTTTCTTTCAATCTCATTTTTAGGTGCTACTTCAACAACTTCAACTTCAAAAATCTTATTATCGCCTATATATGCCTTGTTGTTGATTTTCTTTCTCACTTCAGACATATCTTTAACTTGAATAAAGTAAAGAGGAACTAAATAATAAGGCATATTATCTTTTAAATAATTACGTAATGAATTTATATATATTTCTTTATCTGCAGTAAAATAAGTATATACGTATTCTTTTTCTTCATATTTTTGTATACATGTTAATGAGTCATTAATTCCCTCAAATTTAGTAACATATGAATCTATAACTTCTGCATATATGTTGTATCCGTCTAATCTTTTTACTTTACTTGAAGTGTGTACTAATTGTAAAAAACCATTTGTGTTCCATATTCCATACTCACCAGTTCGAATCCAATTTTTTTGTGTAGTATCATTTGGTCTTAATACACAAATCTCACCAATACCACCTATTATTTGCTCACGCCCATATCTATCCAATAAACAAAAGTAATTCTCATCTATAGGTTTTCCAATTAAATTATTTATTCCCCTTTCATCATTACGAGTATAATTATAAACAAATGTATAAAAATCAAATTCTAGATATCTATAAAGACCTATAAGCTCACAACAAGTTTCACAACTTATAACATCTTTAAATAACTGAACTAAGCTTTGTTTTAAAGGAATTTCATCAGTAAAAGTATATTTTAATTGCCCAAATTCACTAATATCATAATCTTCCTCAATTAATATTAAAATAGAATCAAGTAGTGATGGAATTGTCCTCAAAACAGTCACCTTACAGTCAATTAAATCATTAACTATCATATCCACGTCACTGCAATTTTCTGGATAGCAAAACATTGCTCCATTAGATAAACACCATATTAATTCCCATGCCGAATCAAAACAATTATAAGGTGTACATTGATATATTATATCTTCTTCACATATAGGAAACATTTTTTGTAAATATACTGAATTCATATACATTTCTATATTTTTTTCATATACACTCTGATTTTTTCCATTTACTATATGTGAATTCTTAACACAATATGATTCCCATTCTATTTCATTCTCAAATATTTTATTAATTTCTATAATATTTTGTCCCGATAAATTTTTATCTTCAGTAATAACGAAATTTTTATCTTTTATGAGATTATCAGAATATCGTTTTGGAAAATTATAATCAACTAATTCAAATGTACCTCCAACCTTCCATATTCCAATCATCGCAGCAAATAGATTAACAGACCTTTTTAGATGTAAAGCTACTATATGATTTGATTTGTAACCAACCTTATTTAGAAAATTTTTAACATGTTCAGCTTTTTCATTAAGAATAGCATATGTAGTTTTTTGATTTCCACAGCTAATTGCAACTCTATTTGAATTCCTATTTACATGTTCTTCAAATAACTTAATAAAACCCTCATATGAATTTTGCAATGAATTCTCCTGTAAACTTATAATTTTTTCATCATTCATATACTTCATTTTATCAAGATTGATATGTGGATTGCTTAAAGTTGATTGAATTATATTTATTAAATGCTTATATATTCCATCAATATATTCTTGCATAAACTTTTCAGTATCATAATTTATAGAAATATGAATATACTCATTTTTATCATGATATAATGTGACTGTTAAATCATAGTTATTCATTTCATTTATTGATACATCTTTTATTTTTAAGCTAAATTCAGACATAGATTCAATAGGATAATCTTCTACAACAAAAATAGTATTAAAGATACTATTTCTTCCAGATATATCTGTTAATTTCTGTATATCAACTAGTGAAGCACTTTCGTATGGTATTCTTTCACAAATATCTTCTCCAATTTTCCCCAAAACCTTATCTGGAGTATCCATATTACTTGTTTTTACTCTAAGAGGTATAGTATTTATGAACATACCTACAGTTTCAAGTATTCCCGGCAACGATACATTTCTACCTGATATTGTAGTTCCAAATACTACATCATTGGTGTCAAGATAATCTTGAAGTAATAAACCCCATATCATATAAAAAAATGCTGCAATAGTAGTATTTTTAGATTCTAAATATCCATAAATATTTTGACATAATTCTTTAGGTAAGTAAAAATTCGTAGATCCTACATCTTTTATAATATTGTCATTTTGTATCATCCCCAGATAAGTTGGTTGATTAATACCACTTAAGTAATTTCTCCAATATTCTGTATGAGGTGCCTTATCTTGACTTCTAATTTGTTGAGCAAAACTTCCAAAAATATTTGCGAAATTAATTGTATTTTCTATACTATAGTTATTAGATATAGAATCATATAATCTTAAAAATTGTTTCATAATAATCCCATTACTCCAGCCATCAAATAATATATGATGACTACTTAATATCACTAAATACTGATTACTATATTTCTTACATAAAGTTATACGAAAAGGAACTTCTTCCTCCAATTTAAAACCTAGTATCTTATCTTTTATCTTTATATTTACAATAGCTTCTTCTTTTTCCTTTTCACCTAACTCAGAAAAATCATAATGAAAAATACTGGGTATTACTTCTTTTAATATAATTTGCAATGGTTTAGATATTTTCTCCCACCTAAAGATAGTTCTTAGTGCCTCATTCCTAGTAACCACTTCTGTCCAAGCCTTTTCAAAAATATGTTTATCTATTTCCCCATCTATTTCCACTAATAATTGTTCAAAATAGAGGTCTTTATTGTCTAAATTATTTAAAGAATGAAATAACATTCCTTCCTGTACAAATGTCAAAGGATAAATGTTTTTAATTGCTGATTTTTGAATCTTTACCATTATATGACCCCCCTGAGGTAAATTCGCATTATTCATTAAATATTAATTATGTGAATTTCATATCATCTTTCTAATTTTCTCCAAGTCTGCAGGAAGATGAAAATTATATGTTTTTATTTGTTCTGTGGTGTTTTTCATTAGGAATGATAATATATTTTTTGATCCAATTTCTACTGCATTATAGATGTGATTATTTAATGCATATTGAATACAATCATTCCATTTAATTCTAGATGAAATACATTGAGCTAACGTTCCAGGTATATCCCCACATCCATTATAAGGAAGAGCAGTCATACTAGATATAATAGGGAATTTAAAAGGATTAAATGAATATTTTACCAACTCATTCATAAATTTATCAGCAGCTTCCTTCATTAAAATACTATGAATAGGACCATCTATATTTAATGGATATACTATCGCTCCCATCCTTTCTAATTTTCTAGCAGTTCTCATAATTGATTTCATCTCACCTGATATTGCAACATGGTGTGGAGAATTAACAGCTGAAATATAAACTTCATATCCTTTTTCTTGTTGTTCTTTACACAATTTTTCAACTTCTAAATGGTTTAAATTTACAACCCACATCATAGTTCCATTATTCTTTTGTATATGTGTTTCTATAATCTTTGTTCTAGCCTTTAAAATTAGAAGCATATCTTTATAATCAACTGCATTTGCACATGTCAAAGCAGTAAGCTCACCTAAACTATGTCCAATTCCTATCTGTGGAATAATACCAGTTTCATTATATAAAACTCTATAAGCTGCTACACCTACAGCAAATATAGCAAACTGTGCATTATGTGCTTTATTTAGTTCCTTACTATATTCCTTATTAAAGCATAATTTACGAAGATTTACTTTAAGAAAATCTTCTGCTTCTTCTAAAGTCCTATTCGCAATATCAAAATTATTACAAAGTTCATATCCCATTCCGGTATATTGCGCTCCGTGACCTGGGAACATAAATAATGTATTCAAATTAATCATTCACCTACCAATAATATTTTTTTAATTTCTAATAATTCAGTTTTATCCATTAAAATTAGGTAAATTAAACTTTTCACTTAATATACCAAATGTTATTACTGTTATTAATAAATCACTTTCAAAAGGTACATTTAATCTAAATCCTTGGGAGCAATATTTCTTTTTTAGTTGCTCAACAGTATTAGGGTTAAAATATCCTTGTCTCTTAATAGTAGAATAAGACAAAATATCGTTTACATACTCTTTACTATTTTGTAAAATATAAGCACTCCCTGGAGCTGTAAATGCAAATTTTTCTCTATCCAATATCTTTCTAGGTATCCAATTTTTAGAGACTTTTTTCAGTATGTATTTTTCATTTCCATCTTTAAGTTTAAATCTAGGTGGTATCCTTGCAGCAAGTTCTGCCAAATTTTTATCAAGAAATGGATATCGCGCCTCTATAGAATTAGCATATGACATTCTATCTCCATGATCTGATATCAAGTGATCTGCCAATCTTAATTTTAAATCAATATATGATCGTTGATTGATTATATCCCTATTTACCATTCTTTTTTTATTTACAACAAAATGATTTAAACAATCAAATTTATCAAAAATTTCAAGCATACCATTAGAATATAATTCTTTTTTTACACTTGAATTTTTGTAATACTCCTTTTCATAAACAAATCCATCTATTCCCCATAATAACTCTTGAATTTTTCGTTCCTGTATAGCAAATTCATCTCCAAAATTTTTCTTAGATCTAATTCTATCAAATTTATAACCTACGTAACCAGCAAAAAGTTCATCTGCTCCTTCACCAGTTAAAATAACCTTAATATTTTCTCTTCTAGCAGCTTCAGAAAGAGCTTCAGAAGCTGTATTATATGTTTCTCTCAGAGGACATTCACAATGATAAATAACCTTATCTAATCTACTAGATATATCTGAATATTGAAAAGTTTTACTATGGTGGATTGAGTTAATAAATTGCTGTATACAATGCTGATATTCATATTCTGAAATCTGTTCATCACTGAAATCAATAGAAAAAGAGTGCCTTATTATGTTTGGTGAAAGCTCCTTTACCTTTGCCGCAATTATGGATGAGTCTAAACCTCCACTCAAATATAATCCGATAGGAACATCTGAACGCAACCTAAGCTTAACAGATTCATTTATCCTTTCTCCAAGCTCTTTTGTGTAATAAGAAATGCTTTTCTCATAGTCTTCATGTCCAATTTCGGGAAAATCAATATCCCAGTACTCAAATTCTTTTACATCATATAAATCAGGTTTTACAATTAGATAATGCCCACTTTTCAAACTATTAATATTTTTAAATAGTGTTCTAGGACTAATTAAACCAGGAAACGTTAACACTTGATCTAATCCAGTTAAATCAACTTCTCTTTTAACACTTGGATGTTCCAATATTGATTTAATTTCTGATCCGAATATAAAAAAATTATCGGCTATTGTATAAAAAAAAGGAATAACACCAAAATGATCCCTTGCACATAGCATTATATTTTTTACAGAGTCATATATTACAAAAGCAAATTGCCCATTTAAATACTCAATACAACTACTACCATGTTCTTCATACAAATGTAAAATCACTTCAACATCAGTATTAGTTTTAAAGACATGTCCACGACTTTTCAATTCTGCTCTAAGTTCTATATAGTTAAATATTTCTCCATTGCAAATTAAAAATATCTTATTATTTTCATTTGATAAAGGTTGCATTCCTCCACTTAATCCAATTATACTTAATCTAGTAAAACCTAAAGCAATACTTCCATTACATAAAACCTGTTCTCCATCTGGTCCTCTATGTTCTAGCTTATTTATCATATTAGTAATAATTCTTCTATTACATCGATTACTCTTTGTCATATCAAAATAGCCACAAATTCCACACATCTTATTCCCTCCATCCATTTAAATAAAATAACTCAAATAAAAAATTCTATCTTCAATTCTAAATAGCAGTTTTTAATTTAGTTTAACGTTATGACTATAAATATTTCATTCCTAATGGACTTAATGTTAAATATTCTTTAGCATATTTCGGTCTATTTTTCCAGTTGGTAACACCGGTAACTCTTCCAATAGAGTAATGCGATTTGGAACCATATATTGTGGTAAACTTCCCCTTAAATGATCTTTTATAAGTTTTATGTCAATTTCTCCACTAGGTACTATGAATGCTATTAGTAAAACATCACTGTTCTTCTCAATATTAACTACAGCACACTGCTTAATATTTTCTAATTCCATTATGCTAGATTCAATCTCTTCTAGCTCAATTCTAAGTCCTCGTATCTTTACCTGACAATCTTTTCTTCCATGATACTCAATATTTCCATCCTTCATAAATGCACCTAAATCACCAGTTTTGTACATTCTCTCATTTGGAATTAAAGGATTCTCTATAAATCGTTCCATTGTTAATTCTTGATTGTTTAAATAACCTCTTGCCACTCCCACTCCTGAAATACAAATTTCTCCTACTTTTCCTATTGGTTGAATTTCACCATTAGATAAAATGTATATTTTTGTATTATCTATAGGCTTTCCAATCGGTACTCTTTCCAACTTTCCCTCTGTAGGGCAATTATAACAAGTAACATCAACCGTTGCTTCTGTTGGTCCATACAGATTAATAATACGTGCACCAGTTTTTGTATATAAAATTTTATTAAATAATTCAACACATATAGGACTCAAAACCTCACCACTAGTAAACACATATCTCAAACTTGATAGCCTATTAACTTCATCCGTGTCTTCTATATATTTTAAAAATTGGAATAACATAGAAGGTACAAAATGAACGACCGTAACATGGTTTTTTTCAATAGAATCAATTATTGCCTGTGGAAATCTTTCCATTCCAGGATCAAGTAAACATAATTGTGCCCCTGCAATAGACCACCAAAATAGCTCCCAAACAGAAACGTCAAATACAATAGGTGTTTTCTGCAAAATAACATCATCTTTTGATAATGGATACATTTTTTGCATCCAATTTAATCTATTTACAACAGAGCGATGTTCAACAACTACGCCTTTTGGTTTCCCTGTTGTACCAGATGTGTATATTACATAAATCGGGTCTCTGGCTTCGCAAACATTAACTAAATTTTCAACTGTTGTTTCATTCTCTATCACAACATCTATATTAATTAACTCTACACTATCTGTCTTGATTGCATCATTTTTCTTTACTAATACATAATTAATTCCGCTATCATATATAAGATATTCAATTCTTTTTGATGGAAGATCTGTTGAAATCGGCATATAAACTCCACCAGCCTTAATAATTGCATATACTCCAACAATCATTTCTAACGATCTATCTGCCACAATCCCAACAATTTCTCCTGTTTTAACACCTTTAGTATCTCTTAAAAATTTGGCTAACAAATTTGCTTTTCTGTTAATATCACTATATGTGTATCTCTGCCCATGAAAACATACTGCCACCCTATTTGGATACCATAATGACTGTTCTTCTATAAAACGCTGTATAGTTTTATTTTCTGGAAAATATGCATCAGTATGTTGAATATTTATACTACTCACATCATCAAAAAATACTTTGCTGTTATTGTATATCATTTTTACTCCTTCTTTATTACTTTCATACCAAATCTATACTTAAGTTTAGTAATACTTATCTATTTCATACTAATTTTATTATTATTTATAAATAATAATTATTTTTTATATTTTTTAGTAAAATAATTAGTTAATATCATTTCATGAATTTGGTTACTTCCCTCAATAATTTCTAAAATTTTAGAATCTCTATAATATCTTGATACAGGAGAAGTTCCTATACATCCACTAGCTCCTAAAATCTGAACGGCATTAGCGGAATGCTTACAAGCTACTTTTGAGACAAAATATTTTATTATCATTACTTCTTGAATAAGAGTGGCAATATTATCATTGTTACAAATACTTAAACACAATCTACTAGCAGCTTCATAATCTGTTCCCATCTGTGTTATCATCTCTTCAATAACACTTTGCTTAATTAAACGTTGTTTAAATGTGACACGATTAGAAGCATACTTGCAGCTTTCTTTCAAACAGCCTTCTAATATGCCAAGAGCAGTGAATGTGACACTGACTCTACCATAATTTAAAGCATATGGAGCAACACATTGCAAAGCCATATTCTCTTTTGCAACTAAATTTTCTGACGGAACATAACAGTTTTGAAATTCTAAAACTGCCAGGTTGCTTGCACGGAATCCTAGCATATCATCAATTTGAGTCACCTTCAATCCTTCCGTATCACGTGGTACCAAACATGCAATAGATTGACCATTATCATCTGTTTTTCCAAATACTAAAATAACATCAGCACTAGCTCCAAAGGTAATCCATCGTTTTGTACCATTAATCACATACCCATTATTCTCTCTTCTGAATGATGTTGTAATACCTTGTACATCACTTCCTGCTTCTGGTTCCGTAAGAGCTAATGCTCCTAAAATTTCACCAGCACACATTTTGTTTAGCCATTTTTCTTTTTGTTCCTCAGTTCCCCACTTATATATTGTTTGTAGTACCATTGTATGAACATTAAATAAACCAGCAAGAGATGTACTTGCTTCAGCAACTATTTTCGTAAAAATACCATATGTCATTATATCCCAGTTGTTTCCTCCGTAGATTTCCGGCATACAACAACCTAAGTATTTTTTTTCAGAACACAATGTAATAATATCTTTTGGTATACTTTGATTTTTCTCCCATTCATTTGTATATGGTAATATATTTTCTTGAACGAATATACTAAATTCATCGTAATATGCTTGATATTCAGT
This sequence comes from Clostridium cavendishii DSM 21758, assembly GCF_900141845.1. Classification (GTDB taxonomy): domain Bacteria; phylum Bacillota; class Clostridia; order Clostridiales; family Clostridiaceae; genus Clostridium_AG; species Clostridium_AG cavendishii. Next base: position 201,104 of record NZ_FQZB01000011.1, read on the forward strand.
ATTTAATAAATTATACATTTTGAACCTCTCTTTTTTTATTTATAAAATTAATAATAGCATTTACAGATTTAAAATTCTCCATATCTAAATCTTCTATTTTTATCTTAATATCAAAGTTACGTTCTAAAAATGTCATCAAATCAATAGCAAATAATGAGTTCACCAGTCCTTCTTCAAAAATTTCAAGATCGTAATCTATACTCTCTACATCTGCATTTTCAGATATATATTTAGCAATAATTTCTTTATTAATCATTCTTTATCCCTCCTACTACTTGTATTTATAGAAACCTTGTCCTGTTTTTTTGCCGAGATGTTTTGCATCTACCATCTTCTGCAACAAAGGACAACAGCGGAATTTTGATTCATGATAGCTTTCATATAGCACATTTAATGAATTTACAACTGTATCTAATCCTATTAAATCCGCTGTTTCCAATGGCCCCATTTTATGTCCAAAACAATCTCTAAATATTTTATCTACCTGTGCTGGTGCTGCAACTCCATTGTACACAACAAATGCTGCCTCATTCATAAATAAATGAGAAGTACGATTAGAAACAAAACCAGGTGCATCCTGTACTAATACCATTGCTTTTCCTAAAGACTTTAAGAAATTATTTGTATCTTCAATCGTTCTCTCTGAAGTATAAAATCCTTGAATAACTTCAGTAGTTTTTTTCAGATAAACAGGATTCATATAATGTACCCCAATAATTCTATCTGGAGCATCAACAAAACTTCCTATTCTTGTTATAGAACAACAAGAAGTATTTACCTGAATACAAACATTTTTATCGCAAACTTCATTTAGTTGTCGGTATATCCCTTCTTTTATTTCTAAATCTTCCGTAGCATTTTCAATTATTAAATCGCACTCTTTCATTTCAGTAATGTCTGTAGTATAACGTACATTTTTTTCACAATCATTGATATCAAGTTGTTTTAAAGCTGGTAGTAAAAGACTTGAATATCGTATAGTATTCTTCATTTTAGTCTTTGCCTCTTCCAAAATATCTGTATTTATATCCAGCAATATAACCTTGTATTTATGTAGTAATAAGTCAATACTTATATCTACCCCCATTGTACCGGCTCCTATTACCCCTATTGTTTTACTCATACAAACTCCTCCATATTTAATGTTTTTTACATATTAATTTATTACGTATAATTCTACTCAAAAAACACATTTTGAGTAATGAAAAAATCTTGGCTTTTTAAATCTTTGATATAAAAGGATTAAGAAATATGCTTAATCCTTTTAATTTAATTTATGAGAATGTAATTTTTCTATTTTTCACAAAAATCTTTCTGTATAAATTCATTTTACAAATATATAGGCTATATAAGTTTTAACTATCCATAATTCAGATCATAATCATCTATATTGAAAATTCTTAAATTTTCAATATAAATTTTATGTATACCATATTCTGTTTTATGGTTTCGTTAAACTATATATAACTTCTTTATTTGCCATATATTATTTCTCATACAAGGTTAATGTTAATTACTTTTCTTACTTAAATTCAATTCTATAATCAAGATTGGATAATATTTTTTCTGTATTTTCACGATAATGAAAATCTTCATATTTACTAAGTTGATTCCAAATTTCAGACAATTTTTTCTCATCTGATGGAGTCAAAAAGAAAACTGCTACTGAACGTCGAGTCAATAAATTTTCATATGGAATTTCCCAGTCTCTTACTATATCATTTAACTTCATTTGATCTAAATCTTGTTTTACTTCAATAATATCCAAAACGTTTCCAATCTGTGTCATTATAGCACCTCCATAGTATAATAATAATCTATCCACTAAAAGCTATTCTTTTCTTAATAGATTTATAGTAAAAACTTTTAAAAGCCTACATTCTTATTTAACTTTCTTTACCACAGCTAATTCTAAAATAAAAGGAACAGAAGAGCCTTATTCTTCGAAAAGTCGCATCTTCTTAGAGTTCACATAAATTTATAATTTTCACCTCTTTTGCTGTCTTCGTTATAAGGAACTTAATGTTATCGTTATCAATAACATTATCCAATAGCACGAACGTTAACATCAGAAAAACACTATTGACAGATCTGATTCAAAAAAGCTACTTTAATAGATTTAAAGGTTTCTCTTGACCCATGGAACCTTCCTCTTGATTTAAGAAATATTTTAAAAAATATTATGACCTAATAGATGATCCTCTCTACTTACGTGAATAAACTTCAATCTGAACTTCAAATGGTATTTCCTCAGTATTTCTAAATACTTTCAAATATAACTACAAATATGTCAATAAATTTAAAAATGCTCCCATAAATGACGTTATAAATTCCATACGCCTTACTGCTCGTTTTTGACTTACTTATGCTAATAATAAGTATAATGCCATTATTCAGGCTGCAAATGCTACCAAGACTTTTTACTATAATGTAATCTATAACATCAATAGTATTCGTTTACATTTGATTCAAAAATATGCTGAAAAAATTTTTCAACTCCCTCTGACATAAATGCACTTGTTAACGCAAATGAACCTATTGATTTTGTGAGGCAGATTCATCTTCTTGAAACATTTAAGGATTCAAAAAGGCATATCAAAACGTGGTTCCATGATTGTCAGAAAATTAATTCACATCAGAAACCCGCCAAAAGAATTGCATCTCTCAGCTAAGCTTAACAACATTTAAAATTTACTACAAGCTCCTCCATAATCCATGATTACTATTTTTGAGTTTTTTCTTGCACGTAATTGCACAGCATGTTAAGAAAAACATACTTATTAAAATCCAATTCTTCTTCATCAAACTCAAAATCAAATTCCTTTTCAATACCAACAACTATCTTAATAAAAGAAATTGAATTTATAGCTAGTTTAGTTAAATCATTATTATTCTCCAAATATTCCCTAACATTCTGTATATCACTATTTAGGGCAATGATTTCAATTATTTTTTTTCTTATATCCATATTAATATCTCCTTAAATATATTTTCATAACTTAAATACTTAATATCATTATCAAAATCATTATCTTCTCCACAAATTGATAATTTATATTCTTTATCAATTTTGAATTGCTTAAAATTTGGCCTAATTTGATCTTCAGATGTAATAAAAATATCATTTTCATTTACGTTTAAGCTAAAAGAATTAAGCGGTATAGATAACCCTTTCCCTTTATACTTTATATAACTTTCTTTTAACGTCCAAAGATCATAAAAATAGCTTATTTGTTTTTCTAATTGTTTACTCATCAAATCTTCATATTCAATTTTTGAAAAAAATCGTTTTGCAATATCTAAATCAATAGGCTTTATTTTCTCAATATCTATGCCAACTTCTTTATTACTTATAGCACATACTACCCAATTTTCAGAATGAGATATATTAAAATAAAAATTAGGTGGATTTTTCAAAAATGATTTTCCAAACTTATTATAAATAAATATTAAATTTTTATTGTTACAATTAGTTTTTTGACATGCCAAATATCTTACAAGTATATCGGCAAATAATGTTCTCTTTGAGTCCTCTATAAAACGAAATCTCCTTATTCTTTCACATTTATCTTTAGAAACAAGTAAAAGTAATTTTTCATACATTTCTTCATCTATAGATTCATCAATTCTAATTGCATATATCTCTATCATTTAATTACCCCATTTAATATCTTTCATCATTTTTGAATAAACTTCCTTTCCATACAAAAATCATTTATATTCTCTATACCCCATTAATACATTTTTATAGATTATTTTTTAATACTTCTTCATTTAAGAATCCCAACATCCATCTTAATTTCCAATATTATTTATAAAATTAACTCCTCTTACTTGAATATAAAAGAGGAGTTAATTATTCTAATCTTAAGATAATCTAAAGTTTCACATAAACACTATTAATGCTTAATTAAAGTCCACTTTTCGTTTTTCTCAATATTATTATATTTATATTTTTAATGAATTCTTTGTTAACTACTTTTGAAATAATATTTTTTAATTCATTTTTATTAATTCAAAAATTAAAATAATTTTTTACCATATATTTTAATCATATACTTTAGTTAACATATGTTTTTTATTATTAAACTACAATAATAAAAAATAAGTATCAACTCAGTTTTATATCTTTTTGAAAGTTTCTCTTATTTTTTGCATAGCTTCGCCCTTTCACTTATCCTAATTAATAAGCTAAAAACCTTTTCTTCTATGTTCCTTAACAGTAATCAACGTGACCCAGCAACGATTAATAACTAATAAGTGCTTTTTTGTCATTTCTATTGTAATAATATGTATTATTATATTATTATTATACATATTTTTTGGTTTTTTGTAAATATATTGTCAAATATTAATTTAATTTATTTTTTAGAATATATTGTATAACAATTAAATATGATGTATAATTTTATATTTTTTCCATTATAATATACAATATATAATATATATGTATTTTTTATATTTATCTAAACATAGATACTTATTTCTTTCAAAGACTAATTACATAAAAGAAGGGCCTTAATAATGGTGAGAACAATAATCCAAGTATCTACACTAAATAGTTATATGATAAAAAAATTAATTTATTTGTAAAATATACTAAATTTTTATTAAATACTATAACATTAAATAATTGGGCTTATACCAGAAAATCCACAGTATACGTTAATTTTAAAATTCAAACTTATATCTATGTCAAATTTAATCTTAACTAACTTAGCCATCAATAATTTTCATATTATTTCTTCAAACCTCTTTACATTATAGTAATATCTACATTATTCATAAATTTTTAACTTTCAAATTTTTAGAACTAATATTTCTACTTTTTATTTTCACAATACTATATAACATATCTAATGACGTTATCAGCTGAATATTATGTTCTACTGCAGATCTTCTTACTTTAAATCCCTCTCTTGTTGAGTCGTTTCCCTTTGTTGGAGTGTTCACAACAAGGTCAATCTTCCCACTTTCTATAACTTCTAATATATTTGGATTTCCATCCTTTATTTTTCTTACTACCTCTACATCTATTCCTCTTTCTTTAATCATATTAGCTGTTCCTTCTGTAGCTACGAAAGTGTATCCTAAATTACTTAAATCTTCAGCTATTTCAATAAATTCTTCTTTATCATTATTGCTTATAGTCGCTAAAATCCTCTTGCTCTTCTTCGTAAAATATATTCCTGCTCCTACAAAACCCTTAAATAACGCCTCTTCAACAGTGCGTCCTATCCCTAAAACTTCCCCCGTTGATTTCATCTCTGGTCCTAAACTTACTTCAACCATTGATAATTTATTAGTTGAGAACACTGGAACCTTAACTGATACAAGTTCTGGCTCTTTGTATATATCAATGCCATAGTCCAAATCTATTAGTTTGTATCCCATAATAACCTTTGTTGCTATATCAACTATAGGTATTCCTGAAACTTTACTTATATAAGGCACTGTTCTACTTGCCCTTGGGTTAACTTCTATTACATACAGGTCTCCCTTAAACTCTATAAACTGAATATTTACCATCCCTATAACATTTAGTTCTAAGGCAAGTTTCCTTGAGTAATCTAAAACTTTATCTCTTATTTCCTTGTTTATAGTTTGAGGAGGATATATTGTTGATGAATCTCCAGAATGTATACCAGCTCTATCTAAATGTTCCATTATTCCAGGTATTAGTATGTTCTCTCCATCACATATTGCATCAACTTCTATCTCCTTCCCTAGTAGGTATCTATCTATAAGAACTGGGTTCTTACAATCTCTTACGAAGGAATCTTCTAGATACTCTTTTAATTCTTTTTCACCATAAGTTATCTCCATACCTTGACCCCCTAATACATAAGATGGTCTAACCAGTACTGGATATCCTAACTTCTGTACCTCCATCAAGCCTTCTTCCGTACTCCAAACAGCTTTTCCTTTTGGTCTATTTAAGTTTAGCTTTTCTAATATTTCTTCAAACTTCTCCCTGTCTTCTGCCTCATCTATGTACTTTGGAAGAGTTCCAATTATAGGTATATTTTTATGTTCTAAGAATTTAGCAAGCTTTATAGCTGTTTGACCTCCAAATTGAAGAATTACTCCTAATGGTTTTTCCTTTTCTATTATATTTAATATATCTTCTTTAGTTAGTGGTTCAAAATAAAGTCTATCTGATATATCAAAGTCAGTTGATACTGTTTCTGGGTTATTGTTTATTATTATTGTTTCTATCCCCATTTTTCTTAGTGATTTTATACAATGAACTGAAGCATAGTCAAACTCTATTCCTTGACCTATTCTTATAGGCCCTGATCCTATAACTATTACTTTCTTTTTATTGCTAAATTCAACCTCATCTTTTACTCCATAAGCTGAGTAAAAATATGGAGAAACTGCTTCAAATTCTCCACCACAAGTATCAACCATGTTGTATCCTGGCTTTATGTTCCATATATGTCTTAACTCACATACACTTTCTGGACTTACTCTTAAAAAGTCTGCTATAGCTTTATCCGAGAATCCTTTTTTCTTTAGCTCAAATAGCCATTCTTTATTCAAGCTATCTATTGTTGAGTCTTTTAATCTTTCTTCTTGCTCAACTATATATTTAATCTTCTCTCCAAAAAATCTATCTACACCTGCTATTTCAACTACCTTTTCTAGCGAATGGCCTCTCCTTATCATTTCAGCTAAGACAAATAACCGCTCATCATCTGGAATCATAACCCTTTCCTTTAACTTTTCTAAGCTTAAGCTTCTTACTTCCTTATGTTCTAAAGAATATTGTCCTATTTCTAATGAACGAACTCCTTTTAAAAGTGCCGCTTCAAAATTAGAGCCTATTGCCATAACTTCACCTGTTGCCATCATCTTTGTTCCAAGAATTCTATTTGCTTTCTTAAACTTATCAAACGGCCATTTTGGTATCTTTACAACCACATAATCTAATGTAGGTTCGAAACATGCATATGTCTTTCCTGTTACTGCATTCTTTATTTCATCTAAGTTATATCCTAATGCAATCTTTGCAGCAACCTTTGCTATTGGATATCCTGTTGCCTTTGATGCAAGAGCTGATGATCTTGAAACTCTTGGGTTTATTTCTATGACTTCATATTTAAAACTTGTTGGATGTAAAGCAAATTGAACGTTACATCCACCCTCTATGCCTATAGAGTTTATTATATCTATTGATGCCGTTCTAAGCATTTGATATTCCTTATCTGAAAGTGTTTGTGATGGTGCTACAACTATTGAGTCACCAGTATGAACTCCAACTGGGTCTATATTTTCCATGTTACATATCGTGATACAGTTTCCTTGACCATCTCTTATAACTTCATACTCTACTTCTTTCCAACCCTTAACACTCTTTTCAAGTAGAACTTGACCAACAGGACTTAAGTTTAATCCACTGGCTAATATTTCCTCTAAAGTTTCCTTGTTTTCTGTTATTCCTCCACCAGTTCCCCCTAGTGTATAAGCTGGTCTAACTATAACAGGATATCCTATAACTTCTGCAAATTCTAATCCTGACTTTAAATCAATTACTATCTTTGATTCTATTATAGGTTGACCTATTTGTTCCATAACTTGTTTGAATAACTTTCTATCTTCACCTTTTTTTATTGACTCTATAGACGTTCCTATAACTTTAACTCCATACTTTTTAAGTATCCCTTTATCATTAAGCTTAACAGTAATGTTTAAGGCGGTTTGTCCACCCATTCCAGCAAGAACACTATCTGGCCTTTCTTTTTCTATTATCTTCTCAAGAAATTCAACTGTAAGTGGTTCTATATAAACCTTATTTGCTATTTCTTTATCAGTCATTATTGTAGCTGGGTTAGAGTTCACTAACACAACTTCTATTCCCTCTTCCTTTAGAGCACTACATGCTTGAGTTCCTGAATAGTCAAACTCAGCAGCTTGCCCAATTATTATTGGACCTGAACCTATAACTAAGACCTTTTTTATATCTTTATTTAATGGCATATTAACAATCTCCCTTCAATATTCTTATCTTCTCTAATTTTTTAACTAACGTAATGCTAATTTATTTAATTAAAGCTAAGAATTTATCAAACAAGTAGTTACTTTCTTTGGGTCCCGGACATGCTTCTGGGTGAAATTGTACGCTGAATATAGATAATTCTTTATGTCTCATACCTTCAACTGTTCCATCATTAACATTTAAGTGTGTTATTTCCATCATTTTTGGTATTTTAGTAACTACATATCCATGATTTTGTGAAGTTACATATATTTTATTTTCTTCCAAGTCCTTTACTGGATGGTTAACACCTCTGTGACCAAACTTTAATTTTCCAGTATTACCACCTAAAGCCAACGCTAAAAGTTGATGTCCTAGACATATTCCTCCTATAGGTTTCTTTCCTATAAGCTGCTTTATAGTTTCTATAACTTCTCCTAAATCTTCCGGGTCTCCAGGTCCATTTGATAAAAACACTAAATCTGGGCTTAATCTCAATATTTCTTCACTACTTGTTAGTGCTGGAAGCACTGTTAATTTACAATTTCTCTTTTTGAAACTTCTAATGATATTTTCTTTTACTCCAAAATCCAATATAGCAACATGCTTTCCTTCTCCCTCTAAAACATAAGCTTCCTTTGTAGAAACTATTTTTACTGCTTCTTTGTTCGAGAATTTACTTATTAAGCTTCTAGCATCTTCCTCATATAAGTCTTTTGTTGTTATTATACCTTTCATAGTTCCATAATTTCTTAAAACTTTAGTTAATGCTCTTGTATCTATTTCCTCAAGTCCCATTACTTTGTTTTCTTTAAGATATGCATCTAATGACAATTCATGTCTCCAATTACTTGGTATATTACATTTTTCTCTTACTATAAAACCTTTAACTTTTAGACTTTTCGATTCTAAATCTTCTAAGTTTAATCCATAATTACCTATTAGGGGATAGGTCATAGTAACTATCTGACCATAATATGATGGATCTGTTAGTATTTCTTGGTATCCAGTCATTCCTGTGTTGAAAACTACTTCTCCTACAGTGTCTTTTAGATATCCAAATACTTTTCCTTCAAACACCATACCATTTTCTAATATTAACTTCCCAACCATAAATACATCCTCCTGCACAAACAAACTAATAAATCATATACTCTCCATTAAATATTCTTCATAATATTTTTTATTAATATGTATTATCGTTATAATCTTAAAATTTATCAAATCAATACAACTTTCCCATCCCCATCTTTATAACCTTATCAGCTGAACTAAAATATTGCTCATCATGTGTTATTGCTATAACACATCTTCCCCTTTCTTTAAGCTCTGGGAGTAGGGTATTGTAGAAAAACAACCTAAATTCTGGATCTTGGTCTGCTGCCCATTCATCAAATAAGTATATAGGCTTGTCTTCTAAATATGATATAAGTAATGCTAATCTCTTTTTCTGACCTGTTGATAATTTAGTTGTACTAAATTTTCCGTCTTCAATTTTAACTTTTTTATCAAGCTGTAACACTTCTAAATATTTCTGAATTTCTTCTTCTTTCCTTTGCCATTCTATACCATATAACTTATCAAACAAATAAAAATCTGAAAAAATAGTAGTATAATTCTCACTCAATTTTTTCGGTTCCAACTTATTTCCATCTAAAGTTATATATCCTTTAGTTTCTTCATATAATCCAGTTAATAACTTAGCTAAAGTTGACTTACCACTACCATTCCCACCTGTTATAAATGTTATTTCTCCAGACATAAAAGAATGACTTATTGGTCCAATTCTAAAGCCTTTACCATCTTCTTTTTCGTATTCATATTCTATCTCATGTAATTGAAGTTTGAAGTTATCTTTCATAGAATCATTCTCGCTAACTAAATCACCATTGTCTAAAACATACAGTTCGTTAATTAAACTATTAATTCTCTTTAAACTTATTCTAACTTCTATAGCAGTAGGTATAGTATCTAATATTCCATGAACAGGTCCTGTCATATACAAAAGTATGAAAACATAACTTGCTACGCTTATGCTTTCTAAATTCTTTAAAATTAATGGGAAAATCAATGCTATAGCTCCTATTGCAAGGGTAAACAATAGTTCACCTATTACAAACATATTTGCAAAAGCTAATGATGATTTTCCTCTTTCAGTTTTATATTTTTTGCAGGTGCTTTTCATATCTTCTTGGAACTCATACTTTTTCTTTTTATTAAGACTCAGCTCTTTAAACCCACCTATTAGATCATTAATAAATTTAAAAAATGAGCTTTGAAGATCTCTAGCTTCCTCTCCAATTTTATTTGCATATCTGCCTACTAAATAATAGATACTTGAGATTATTAATATTATTAATAAGGCTAAGAATAATGCATATATATTTATACATCCTAAATATATAAAACAACATATAAGAGTAACTGTACTTGTAATTCCACTAATTAAAATATTTACGAATCTACTCATGGTTTCAGTATCATTATTTAAAGTAGATTGAATTCTTCCTTTTTCAATTTTTTCAAATTTATTATAAGGTGCTTTTAATATATGCTTAACGATTTCCATTCTTTTTGAGTAAACTATACTATTTGTTATGTCTATTAGCTTTCTTCTTATAATTTTTTGACCATAAACATATAAGATTATTCCTAAAACAAAGTATATTAATAGCTTCAATTTCATACTATTATCACTATTTATAGACATATTTATCGTGAAAATTATAAGTGCATTTCCAAATCCACTTGCAATACTTAATAATGACAATATTAATAAAGACTTATCATCTTTTTTTTTAAAAAAACTTATTAATAAAGCATATATATACGCTGTCCAAATACTTGTATAAAATAGATACAGAGCAATTTTTATACTATTAGGAACCCATACAAATACAAAATTCCATGATACTCCTTTATATAAAATATATGGAATTGAATAGATGCAATAGCTTATTCCTAATACAAACATTAAAGAAATAAGAATCTTCACAAAACTTTGTACAGATATTCTTGTGAAATTTCTTTCCTTTATTATTATTTCTCTAATTGATTTAACCATAAAATACAATGTACTTATTATAACTAAACTTGAAAAACATATAATGAATATAGATATATTATCCACTCTCTTATTAAAATCTCTTATGTTTATATTAGAATAATCTTTGCCTTTTAGTATTTCATTAACCACTCTACAAATAAATTGTACATAGTCTGAATTAGTGTTACTTAATACTGCTACTCCAACTTTTTTCTCTGGTTCAAAGGTTATAAATGAAGAATAATTAGGATTAGCTGCTCCATGTGAAATTCTCCCTCCTATATCTTGATAAATATCCCATCCTGCAGCATATGATGCTCCATCAATATCAGGTGCAATTGTTCTATTTGGTTCATGTGACCTTTTAACCAAATTATCATCAAAATTAGACTCTTTTGATGTTCCCATCTGAATTTTAAGCCACTTGGCCATATCTTCACCATTAGTTATGATATATCCTGCTGGCTTATTTCCTCTATAGACTGGGGCATCATAACTTCTTGGTTTCAAAAATTCTAACTTGTAACCTGTTGCTATTTCATTAATGACATTTTCATTTTTAAATAAATAAGTATTATTTAATCTAGCAGGTTTCATCACGTTTTCTTCCATATATTTTTCGTAACTTAATCCTGAAACTTTTTCTATTATTAATCCTAATACATCATAATTTATTGTTGCATATTGGAACTTTTCACCTGGCTTGCTATCAAGCTCTATACCAACCAGCGTTTTAACTGTTTGCTCTAATGCATTATCTTCATTTGAAACCGGAATTTTATCTATACTTTTAAAAGGTATTCCACTTGAATGATGTAGTAATTGTTCTAAAGTTATATTAGTATCTTCTCCTTTGTAATTTATCTTAAACCAAGGTATATACTTAGATACATTTTCATTAAGCTTAACCAATCCATCTTGTTCCAGCTTTAAAATTCCTAGTGCTGTAAAAGCTTTACTAGTAGATCCTAATTCAAATAATGTTTTATCTGTAACCGGAGTTTTATTCTTAATATCTGAGTATCCAAAGCCTTTCTGATAAATAGTTCTATCATCCTTTACTATAGTTATGGATAGCCCTGGAATTTTACCATTGTCCATATTTTCTTGTATAAACTTTTCTATCTCTATACTTTCATCTTGTGTCAATAAATCTATTGCTCCATTACTTTCTCCAGCAAATACAAATGTTGATGATAGCATTACACTTATAAAAACACTAAATATAACTAATAGTTTATTTATCTTTCTCATAATACTCATTACTCCTTGCATAATTATTTTCTACTCTCACATACCACTTGAAATAATAGTAGGATTTAATTAACTGAACTTTATAATTTAACTATAATCACATCTTAGTATGTAAACATTAATCAAACAGCACATCTAAATCCTCCTGCGAAATATCTACAGAAGCAAAATCTGATGGAGTAAATTCTTTTACATCTTTGTTCATGCATTTTTCTTTAATTAATTTTAATGTACTTATATAAGTATCTATTAATTTTTGAATTGTTTCTTCATTAAATTTATTCTTACTGTAGGTAACATTTATTTTTAATTCTTTATTCACTATCATGGCTACTATATCAATTAATGCTGTTAACGAATTTTCTTCATCGCTATTTAGCCCAAATTCAATACTAGATAAACTTAACTTTTCTTTATTCACAATATTATCAAAATCACCTAGGTAGTTGAACCTTACAAGTTTATTTTGTAATTCAGCTATTTGATTTTTTAAGAATCTAATAGTTCCATAATTAAATCCTTGATTCGGTATATTTCTTAGTTGTTCTTTTATAGACTTTATGTTTCTTTCTATATCATTAGATTCAACTTTGAAATATGCTGGGTACATACTTGTAAACCATCCTACAGTTCTTGATATATCAATATCACCACCTATATTCTCTCTTCCGTGTCTTTCAAATTCGATTACTACCTCATCATTCTTCGTTATACTATTGATAGTAAGAATTAGTGCCATAACTAATACTTCATTTAGATTCATACTATAAATTTCATTTACACCCTCTATTAAAGAATTTAGTGTATCTGCATCTAAAATTCCCTTGAACTCTTGTGATGTCTTCACTATATCTTTACCTTTATTAAAGTCTATTGGATAGTTAAAGTTACTATTATAAATATTGTTCCAATAGGATATTTCATTTTGAAAATCTTTTTTACTATATGTTATTAGTTCATTAGACCATTCTTTAAATGAGTAAGTTTTCATTGGTAACGATATTTCATTTCCTTTTTCTAAATTATTTAATATAGTTACAAAATCATTTAATATTACTCTCCAAGATACTCCATCCACTACTAAATGATGAGCTATGAATAATAAAGCTTGTTTTTTATCTTCTAAGTCAAACATAATTACATTAAATAAAAGACTATCCTCTATATCAAAACTAACATTAGCCTTATCAATTAAATATTCAACATTCTTAAATTCTTCATCATAATAAACTTCCTTTAAATCAATATATCTAAATGCTTCTATTACATTTAAATGTTTGTCATTATAGTATAATTTCTTAGTCTTCCTATTATAGTTAATTCGTAATCCATCATGATGTTTAACTAAGTTGTTTACAGCTATAATAACCTTCTTTATATCTAAGCATTTGTTATATTCTAATAATACATATTGATTATATAAATTTTCATTTTCAAATTTTTGATTAAAGAACCATTCTATAATGGGGGTATTTTCTATTTCTCCATAACTTTCATCTTGACTTATATTTACTGTTTCTTTCCCCGTTTCTATGGCTTCTGCTATTTTTTGAATAGAATCGTAAGATAGAATATCTTTTACTTTAATGGTTAACCCCTTATTCTTAAGCTTCGAAGATATTTGAATAGCTTTTATAGAATCTCCTCCAAGTTGATAATAGTTGTCATTCATGCTTACATTCTCAACCCCTAATATCTCCTCAATAACCTTAACTAATTCCTTTTCTGAAGAAGTACTATAGTTAACAAACTCCTTGGTAACATCTACCTTTTCCGGAAGTAATGAGTAATCAATTTTCCCATTTACGGTTAATGGTAGCCTATCCATAAATATAAAGTTAGTTGGTACCATATATTTAGGTAAAAATTTTAATAGCCATTCGTTTAATTCACTTTCATTAATTTGTCTATTCTTCACAATATAGGCATTTAATAATTTATTTCCTAATAGATTTTCCTTAAATACAACAACAGCATCTTTAACAAATTCATTTTCAGTTAAATGTTTTTCTATCTCTCCTAATTCAATTCTATGACCTCTTATTTTTACTTGATTATCAACTCTACTCACATATTCAATAGTTCCATTTTCTAAATACCTTGCAGTATCTCCAGTCCTATACATCCTCTTTCCTTCTATAAATGGATTTTCAATAAATCTTTCCTTAGTTAACTCTTCTCTATTTAAATATCCTCTGGCAACACCATCTCCTGATACATAAAGTTCACCTACAAATCCTGTTGGAATTGCATTTAATTCATTATCTAGTATATATACTTGGACATTATCGACTGGATAACCTATTGGTACTGATATACCCTGATTTTTTTCTTCATCATATTTGCATATCATACATCCTACCACAGTTTCAGTAGGTCCATATTCATTGTATATCTCTATATTCTTGCCAAAGCTATTGTAAACTGCTTCTGCTAAATTTACTTTTAAATCTTCTCCTCCAACAATAAAACGCTTTATATTAGATTTTGTATTATCCATATCTTTTAGCAAAGTTAAATGTGCAGGAGTAAGCTTTAACACTGTTACTTTATTTTCTCTTAATATCTTATATAGAACAAATTCTGTTTCATCATTATCATAAACAACAATTTTATTACCTGAAATTAATGGCGTAAATATAGATGTTATAGTTAAATCAAATGATATTGATGAATATAATGCCATTATTTCATTATCATCTTTTAAGTACATCTTATTAGCCCACCATATATAATTTGTAAGACCTTTATGTTCAATCATTACGCCCTTTGGCCTTCCAGTTGAACCTGATGTATAGATAATATAAGCTAAATCATCTAAATCATTAGTTTTCACTAAATTTTCTTTATTATATATATCTAAATTTATGTCTTTTACATTGATTACAGTTATTCTCGATTCAATAATCTCTTCTATTTTTAAATTTGTTAATACTATATTACTTTTGGAATCTTCAATCATATAACTTATTCTTTCTATTGGATAACTTGGATCAATAGGTAGATATGCTGCTCCTGCCTTTAGAACTGCTAAAATGCTTACTATCAGATCTATTGAGTTAGTTTCAATAATTACTACAATGGATTTTTTATTTATTTCTTTTTCTCTTAAGTAATTTGCTAATTGATTTGCCTTTTCGTTAAGTTGTTTATATGTTAATTGCTGTGAATTAAACTCTACTACAACCTTATCAGGTTTTTTAATTACCTGATCTTCAAACAATTCATTTACCATTTTCTTTGGATAATACTCAGTTGTTGAATTCCAATCATATACCTTGCATTTTCTCTCTTCTTCATTAATAAGTTTTATTTCATTAACTTCAAGTTTTTCATCTTTTATTACCTGATTGATTATATTAATCATAGATGCATACATTGTTTTAATTTCGCCATCCGTATATTCCAAAATTTTATAATCAAAATCCAACTCTATATTTTTATTATCTAATTCTTTAACTATAACCTGTAATGAGTAACTTTGATTTCCACAGTAATATTCTTCAACCTCTGCTTTTATACCATTTATATTACTTTCGTATTTAGAGTTATAGTAATTTACAGACATTTTAAATAAGCTGTTATAGTCATCTTTACTTAAATCTAAATCCTTAATTAGAAAGTCATAAGGATATTTTTGATGCACTAAACAAAGTTTAAAATCCTTATTAATCCGCTTTATTAAGTCTTCAATATTTGATTCTCTATTTAATTTAAATCTAAAAGGTAAAGTACTTGTGAACATACCTATCATACTCTTTTGATTCTTGCTAGTTCTATTAAAAACTGGCGTTCCTATTACTATATCATTCTTATATGTACTTTTATTTATATAGATAAGTAGTATTGCTATAAAGAAAGTATTTAAAGAACACTTTTTATCAATAATAAAATTTCGAATTATATTTGATAAATCATTATCAACATTAAAGCACTGTCTTTTTCCTTCTAAACTATTTGATGTATTGTATAAAAATTCTTCTGGCATATTATTAAATTTTTCTTTCCAAAAGTTCTTATTTTTTATAAACCTTTCTGAGCTCAAATATTCTTTTTCTTCTTCTATAAAATCTATATATGAAGAACATTCCTCTGTATCAAACTCTCTATTATTTACAATACTTGTGTATATTTTACATATTTGGCTTTGTATTAACGTAATTCCCCATCCATCACATATAATATGATGGATTTTAAGTAGCACTCCAAATTCATTGTCACTTATTTTATATATAGCAAAATAATATAATTTACTATCATCTAAATTAAAATTTTTTTCAAATAATCCCTTTACCCATTTTTTATGTTCATTTTTAGGTTCCTCATAATTTGTAAAATTTACAAACTCTATGCTTTCATATTCAAATTTTTTAACATATTGTACCGGTTCATTGTTTCTTTCATTAAATCTTAACCTAAGCCCATCGTTATCCTTTATTATGATATTTAGAGTTTGTTCCATACATTTAACATCTATATTTTTATTTATTTTTAAACATCCACCTATATTATGTAGTTGTGAGTCTGTGTTAATTTTCTCTATATACCATATTCTCTTTTGCGGATGTGTTAATTTGTAGCAGTCTCTCTTCTTCTCATTCATTTCAATTCCCCTTTTGAAACATTTTCTAATGCAATTAATGCTTCATTTATAATCTTACTTATATTTTCAGCATTATTATTTATAAAAAAGTATTTTTTCAAAAATGTAAATATTAAAATATCACATTAAATTCTATTTCTTTCTTCCTTATATTTATAATTATTAAGAATTCTGAAATCACTATGAATGATTTGCATAAATAAGATTAAAAACTCTTTATTATTATAAACTTCTTCTAACATAACACCTAAATCAATTACTTCTTTTATAAACTCATCATCTGATAAAGTATGAATATTTCTTTTTTCTTTCAATATCTAGTGCTTAATGCCCTTAGAAAAACATATACATAGACCTTCTAATGTTTTCATTATTTATTTTATAATATGACTCATAAGCTAATATTCTTCCTATGTCATGACTATAAATTTAATATTCCTCATCTATAATTTCTATATTTATTACTTTAAAAATATTGCCTACAGCTTCTTCTAATATTTCATAAAACTTTTTGTCAAGACGGTGTCCTTTCCCCTTAAGTTCCATTGATTTTAACTGTATATATGAATTTAAATATTTTTTCATTTATAAAATACTAAACCCGCCACACCTAAATATGAACTAATAGTTTTCATAGTACTTACCTCATAATTTCCTATATATTATATTAAAATTCCTTTTTTTCTTAAGTTTTCAAGTCTTTTTGTCAAAAGAGTATTAATATCACTTTGCAATAGCTCTACTACTTTGTTAAATAATTTTGTTTTTATATCGTTAATCAAAACTTCTTTTTCTATATTTATACCGCTTTTTCTTTCAGCTATTATCTCATTAACAATATTCAATTTTAGTAGTTCATCTGCTGTTAGTTTAAGATATTCAGCAATCTCTTTAGCTCTACTTGAATCCCTAAATAATATGGAAGCACACCCCTCTGGAGAAATGATTGAATAAATTGAATTTTCCAACATAAACATCCAATCAGCCACTCCAATAGCCAAAGCTCCACCACTTCCTCCTTCACCTGTAATTATTGAAATTATTGGAACTGCTAATTTTGTAAACTCTTTTATACAATTAGCAATAGCAGATGCTTGTCCCATTTTTTCCGCTTCTATTCCACCATCTGCACCTGGAGTATCAATAAAACACACTACTGGTATTCCAAACTTTTCAGATAATTTCGCTACCCTAATAACCTTTCTATATCCTTCTGGTTTAATCATACCAAAGTTTCTAATTATATTTTCATCTAAATTCTTACCTTTTGCACTTAATATAGCTGTAACAGGAATTCCATTAACAGTTCCTATACCCGTAACAATAGATTTATCATCCATGGAAATTCTATCTCCATGCAATTCAATAAAATTATCAAATATATTATTTTTATAATCTTCAAAATTAGGTCTATTAGGGCTTCTAGCTAATTTAACTCTTTCCCATGCACTTATATTTATAAGTGCATTATTGCTTATATTTTTATCTTCACTTACCTCAACAGTAAGTTTACTTTTGTTATCTCTGACGCTCTCAATGTATACCTCAATAATATCTGCTATTGTATTTCTTAATTTTCTCCTTTCGCATAAAATATCAACATGACCACTTTCTAAGTGAAATTCAGATGTCTGAAAATCACTTATAGTATTATTAAAGTTTTTACTCACTCTTTTTCCTGCAAATCCTATCGTTGCATTTGGCTCTGCTATAATAACATCTGCAATAGATGCAAAGCTTGCCATTACTCCTCCTGTAGTTGGATCAGTTAATATACTTATATACATCAATCCTTTACGATTATGATCTTCTATAGCTGAAACAACCTTAGCCATTTGATAAAGTGATATAATTCCTTCTTGCATTCTAGCTCCTCCCGAAGCTGAAAAAATCACAATAGGTTTATCTTCTTTTGTAGCTCTTTCTATCATTCTAGTTAGCCTCTCTCCAACTGCTGCCCCCATACTTCCCATAATAAATCTGTAATCCATTACACCAAAATAAACTTCATTATCAAGAATTTTACCTTTACCTGTTATAACAGCTTCATTAATATCCAATTCTTCTTTAAGCTTTTTCAATTTATTATCATAACCAGGAAATCCGATTAAATTTCTGCTAATTATATCTTCATCAAATAAAACTAACTCTTTTTTATCAAATATCAGATTTATTCTTTCTACAGCATTCATCCTAAAATGGTAATTACAGTGATTGCATACTTTATTATTTTTAATTAATTGCAAATAATTGAATTTTTTATTGCAATTAGGACAATTAATTGAATTATGATTGACTTCTTTATCTAATTGAACTGTTGAAGTATTTTGTTCTTTAGATGCAGAACTAACTGAAAACTCTCTTAGCCCTAAATATTTTTTCCGATTATTTATTATTTGAAACCATTCACTCATTTAATTTCCCACCTACTGTGATATTTTAATTATTTATTAAATCATTTAGAATAGAAGTATTATGTCTATCCATTAGAAATTGCTCATTATTAAGCATTTTAAGTAAAAATTCAATATTAGTCTCTACTCCATCAATAATAAATTCACAAAGACCTCTCTTCATCTTTCTAATACATTCTTCTCTATTATTTCCATAAACAATTAGTTTTGCGATATTTGAATCATATAACGGAGAAATTCTCATTCCTGTATATATTGATGAATCCACTCGAATTCCATTACCACCAGGAATATTTAAATTTTTTATTATACCAGCACTTGCAGAAAAGTTTTTTTTCGGTTGTTCTGCATTAATTCTGCACTCCATTGAATGACCTCTAAAAATGATATCCTCTTGCTTATATTCAAATCTTTTACCGCATGAAATCTTTATCTGCTCTTTTACTATATCCATATTACATACAAGTTCAGTTACAGAGTGCTCCACCTGGAGTCTGGTGTTCATTTCCATAAAATATATGTTTTTATATTTATCAACTAAAAATTCTATGGTACCTGCATTTACATAATTACATTTTAATGCAATTTCCTTAGAAAAGTCATATATCTTACTTCTAAGTTCATCATTCAATATAGTGGCTGGAGATTCTTCAATCACTTTTTGGTTTTTCCTCTGCATACTGCAATCACGTTCACCTAAAATTAGTATATTTTTATATTCATCTGCTAAAATCTGAACTTCTATATGTCTTGGTTCACTAATATATTTCTCAATATAAGTCTCATTATCATTAAATGACCTTTTAACTTCCTTTCCACAAAGGACAAAATTACTCTCAAATTCTCCCTCATTGTATACTTTCCTGATTCCTCTTCCTCCTCCACCATTTGTAGCCTTAATAATTACTGGATATCCAATCCCTCCTGCTAAAATCTTTGCTTTATCTTTATCAACTACCACTTCTTCTGCTCCAGGAATTATTGGTATTCCTAAGTTTTTTACATAAGTTTTTGCATTTATCTTATTTCCCATTAATTTAATTACATCTGATGAAGGCCCTATGAATTTTATATGGTTCTCCAAACACATCCTAGCAAATTCGTAGTTTTCTGCTAAGAAACCATAACCCGGATGTATTGCATCTACTTCATAAGCTTTAGCTACTTCAATTATTCTACCTATATTCAAATAACTTTCACTTGCATTTGCCGGCCCAATACAAATAGCTTTATCAGCAATCTTTACATGCATACCATCCTTATCCTTAGTGGAATATATAGCTACAGTTTCAATTCCCATCTCTAGGCAAGTTCTAATTATTCTTACTGCAACCTCGCCTCTATTAGCTATCAAAATACGCCTAAACATCTTCTTCCTTACTTTCCTTTATTATAAATAATGGTTGATTATATTCAACAAATTCATTGTCTTTGATTAAAACTTCAGTAATAAGGCCATTTTTATTGCAAGTAATTTCATTTAACATTTTCATAGCCTCGACAATACATAAAACTTCTCCCTCTTTAACTTCATCCCCAACAGCATAATTCTTACATTTTGCTTTGTTTTCCAAAATCCTTACATTACCAACTAATGGTGATTTGATTATATATTTCTCATTAATGTTAACGTCTTCATCATCGGCAAGATTTACCTTTTTTACATTAGTAAAGCTATTTTTATAATCTTCAATTCTCAATTTGAAATTGTCGCTTTCTACATAAATATTAAGGAGTTCATATTGTTTAAATAACTTTATAATTTGTTCTATTTTTTCAATCTCCAATCTAGTCACCTCCAAAAACAATTTTACTTATAAATATTATTAAAAAATTGTCTTCTATATTCATTCTAAAATATTCATCAATTAAACTTTTTTACTCTATGCTTATCATATTACTAAAAATTTTATTATCAAACGAACATACTGCTACTTTATAAACCGACTCTATGTCAAAGTCTGCGCCTTATATTCCTTATTCCTAATCACTTTAATACCTTCATATTTATTAAATTCAATACAAAATGAATTTAATTGCATTATAATTCTTGTCCACAACATTTAATATAACACTCTTTTAATGTCCATATTTCATAAAACTTATATAATTGAAAATTCAAGTCTTGATTGACAATAGTATCAACCTCCTTTGCTGTAAAGAACTTCTTAATTATCTCTTCGTACTCAATATGTTTTACATCTTAGATATCAATTCCTATAGTTTTATTATTAACAGCGTATAATACATAATCTCAAGAATTGGATATGTTAAAACTAAATTTTTAATAATCTTTTAAATAAGGCTTACCATATTGATTTTGTTTGAATTTTATATGTCCATTATTAATTTTAAACTTTTCAATTATTATTGAGCTTATTATATTTCATATTTTTACAGTATTTTCGCAAAACTTACTATTAATTCAATTATACTACATTTTTCGTTTTTTTCAACCAATATTGGAAAATACAAGCATATAAAGTTGTTTTATAATTATTCAAATCTTAAACAATTTGAACTTATATAAAAATATTATTTCCCACAAAACTTTTTTATTGTAACCCATTACCAATTTTCATATAATATATCTTATAAATATTAATGATAATATAGTGATATCCATAAGCCTCAAAAAGAAAAAATAAAAGTTTAAAACCTAAATCAAATAAAAAACTAAACTATACCATTAAAACACTTTGATTAAATACTAATATTAATGAAGTTATAATGCATGATGTTGATAAATTATATATATTGAAAATTCTTAAAGGCTATAGCCAATCCAAGATATATTATTAGCTAAGTAATTTATATACTAGAAATAAGATTTAAAGTTATTGAACCTAAATCTGAAGCAAAAAAGACTTCCGTTAAATACAGAAATCTTCTTGTTAATATTAGCCATATATTTTCAATTTATAATTACCTCTTCTTAAGTTATTGCCATATTAAACATTTTAATGTTATAACAACTTTTCATTTTTATAGATAATTCATTATTAATATTTATTTAGTTTTATTTATCAAGTAATCTTCTAGTATTATCTTAACCTCATCCATAATTCCCCTTTCCTTAAGAATTAAAAATGTGATTCTTTCCTTTATTTTAAAAAAGTAATTCTCATCTCTTATAAACCAAAATTTGATATATATATTTTTAATTAATTGAGATTCCTTAACTATTAACTTATATTTATCTATAATATCTTTTGAAATTATATTTTTATTAAATAAGTAATTTAATTTTTTCATAATTAAATTTTTATGCTCATAAATAAAATATATATCATTTACTAATAACTCTTCTACATTTTTATATTTTTCAATAAGTTTCTCTATTTTAATATATGCCTCTATCCCAAACTTAAAAGTATTAAATCCTTCAAATTTTAATATCTTATTTGGCACATTTGATAAACAATATTCAAGTAAATCTTCCACAATTTTTGTTTCTTCGATAATTTCAATAAAGTCTTCTTTTATTTTTATTAGTGTTAATTTAGCATTTTTATTATGTGAAAATACTGCTTTAATAATTTCATTAAAACTTATTTCAGTTTTATTTAATATTTGATTTTCATCATATCCTGCTATTATAAATATTTCTTTTATTAAATCATATCCAATTATTAAAGAGTTATGTATAAAATTAAACTTACCACTAGCTCTTCTATGCGGAACAAAAAATTCATTTAAATTTAAGTCAATATAATTTTCATTATAAATTGAATTAATTAATGTATTAATTAATTGTTCTTCTTTTATATTTTTTTCACTTATATAAAAACAGTCCCATTCACGATATCCACATTCATAATATTGTAAGTTTTCCCCACAAAAAACATTTGTAAATTTATTTAATAAAACATTTTCTCCATAATTAGTATTTGAAAATATAATACCAATTGGATATGCATAATATTGATAACTTCTTAATAAAATTTTGGTATCAAACTCTAACATTTTTTTTTTATTTTTCTGAAATTGATTCTCGTAACTAATAACTTTCGCCCCCTTGCATTTAATAATATTAAACTCGTTATTGGCACTCAAATAAAAGAAACTAACTTTAAAACACATAATATTATAATTTTAAAAAAATTTATTCTTATATACAGTAACCATCTTTGAATTTACTTTATTTTTCACCTAAAGTATTTTATTTGATTATAAACCTTATTTTACTAAATGAAGTTATAAAATTCAACAATATTTTAATATCTTTTTAATTATCAAAATTACAATTATCACCAGTAGTTATTTACCGATTATAATAGAATACATTTTTATTTAGTCATGGGATAACTTTTAAGTACTGTTAGATTTCCTTGAATTTCATAAGCACCTAAACTAGCCGGAATTAAAAGACTATCTCCTAGATTTATTTCTTCATTGAATCCTTCACCTACTATATTTCCATTACCATCTACACATGTTAATATATCAAAATGTTCTATATAACTAGTAGTATCAAAAGAGCTTTCTATAGTTATCTTCTCTATAGCAAAGTACTCTGTTTCACATAGAATACTCTTTTTATATCCATTAAAAACTTCCTCTATTCCACTTAAATTATCACATTGAAGACTAAAATCTATTACATCTAGTGCCTTTTCAATATGAAGTTCTCTTGGTCTGCCATAATCATAAACCCTATATGTAACATCGCTATTCTGTTGAATCTCTGCTATTATAACACCTTCACAAATAGCATGCACAAGTCCATTATTTATAAGAAAACAATCACCTTTTTTAACTTCTATTTTATTTAAAAACTTCTCAACTTGTGAATCCTTTATAGCTAGTTCAAACTCTTCCTTAGAACAATTTTTAGTTCCAACTATAAGACTTGCTCCAGGCTTTGCATCTATTACATACCAAGCTTCTGTCTTCCCACTATCCCCTTCATACTTAGCTGCATATTCATCTCCAGGATGGACCTGCACAGATAACTTTTCTTTTGAATTTATTAACTTAACTAGTAAAGGAAATCTTTCACTAGATACCTTTGATCCTAAAAGCTTATCACCACATTTATTTATTAATTCATTAAAATTAAGACCTTTAAATTCTCCATTTTGTACTATTCCAGTACCATTATCATGGCAAGCTATATCCCAACTTTCTCCTATATATCCTTCAGGTAAATTCTGCCTAAATTTTTCAAAATCTCTTCCCCCCCATACCTTCTTATAATATAAATTTTCAAATCTAATTGGATACATAAAACGTTTTCCTCCTTATTCTCTTGATGCTATTTTTCTATATCTTAATACTGTTTTGCTTCTCTAAAAGCTTGTGGATTAACTCCAAAATAGTTTTTGAACTTTCTATAAAAATAACTAGTATCTTCAAAACCAACAGTTTTTGCAATATCATTAATCTTTAAATTAGATGTTAATAGTAATTCCTTAGCTTTTTCATTTTTAACCTTATTCACATAATCTGAAAATGACATTCCTACCTCTTTTGTAAATACTTGTCCTAAATATGATGTATTTATATTGTAACTTTGAGATAATGTCTTTAAACTTAACTTTTCATTATAATTAAGATTTACATAATTCACAACTTGTCTTATAACTGGAGTATACTCATAACTTCCTATATCTTTAATGAATTCATGACATTCTTCTCTTAGTGTATCCTCTAGTTCATATATAGTTTCATTAGTAGCCATGTATTCTATTAAATTATTAAGATACTCATTTATTTTGTAATCATTTACTGTAAGTTCATCAGCAGCCTTTTTTAAACAAAGTAAAAGTTTTATAGATATATTTTTTATTTTATCTGGAGTGATTCCCTCTGTAATCCTTAAAGTATAAAAGGTTTCTTCTAAATATTTATCTATAGCTTTACTATCTTGCTCTAATAAGAGTTTATTAAAGACACCCATATCAATACCCAAATTATCCTTTAACTTTTGCTTACTTTTATTTATCTTATAATCTGATGCCACCGAGTTATAACCGTATTGAAGTAAATAATCTTGTAGGTATTCTGCTCTTTCAAAACTTTTGTAAAGACTACTAGGATTATTTACCACATGTCCTATTGAAATGAATATATCCTCTTCTCTTTCCTTCTTAAACTCACTAATTACATCTTTAAAATAATAGTATAATTTTTCATTATCAACCTCTGTATCTTTTGCTAAAATAACAGCTAAAATATTATTATCTAATAACAAAACTTGCCCTTGCTTTTCTTTAACCAACTGTTGTAAAAAACTTTTTATCTTATTCAAATCATTACTTTTATCTTTAATCTTTACAAGCGCAACTACATAAGAACTATATTGAAGTCCAATTGTTAACACAAATTCTCTCTTTTCAAGTTCATAAATACTTATTTTATTAGTTATCCATCTCTTATATATATTATCTTTTATTGTGTCTAACTCTTCTTGCTCTATATTTTTTTCTAATTCTTCATCTCTAATTTTGTCAATTGTAAGCTTAATTGTTTCTGTTAATTCTTCTTCATTTATAGGTTTTAATATATAATTCTCTATTCCTAAATATATAGCCTCTTTTGCATAAGCAAAATCATCATATCCACTCAGAATAATACTCTTAGTGCTACTTGAAATACTTTTAACATTTTTTATTAATTCTAATCCATTCATCTTTGGCATACTTATATCACTAATTAATATGTCTATTTTATTTTTATCAAAAATCTCTAATGCCTCTTCTCCATCATTTGCTGTAAATATTTCTTTTACTCCAAGTTCCTTCCATGGAATAATTGCTTTTAACCCTTCAACTATTAAATTTTCATCATCAACAATTAACACTCTACACATTATTCTTAATCCTCCTTGGTATTTTGATTATAACTTTAGCCCCACCCATAGGACTTTCATCTAAACTTAATCCAAATTCTATACCGTATGCTAATTTAATTCTTTCGTTTACATTTGTAAGCCCTATAGATTTATGACTTTGATCACCTTCATTAATTATTTTGTTGATTTTTTTAAGTTGCTCTTTACTCATACCTAACCCATTGTCTTCAACTATTACATTAACAACATTATCATCATTAGCTGTAACACTTATCATTAGTAAATTGTCTTCACTATCATGATTTATTCCATGTATCAAAAAGTTCTCTATTATAGGCTGTATAGAAAATTTAATTACTTCTATACTTGTAAGTTCTTCATCACACTCTATTATATAATCAAATTTATTTTCATATTTAAATTTATATAATTCTAAATACATTTTACAATGCTCTAATTCTAACCTCATTGTAATATATGTATCTTGCTTTACCATATTTCTAAATAATGTGGCTAGATTATATAGCATTTTACCTACCTGTTTATCTCCATTTGTAACAGCCTTCATTCTTATAGATTCTAATGTATTATATAAAAAGTGTGGATTTATTTGATTTTGAAATGCCATTATTTCAGCATTTTTTTGTTTTATTTCTGCTACGTATACTTGTTTAATATATCTATCTAATCGTTCACACATAAAGTTGAACCTTTTAGATATTAATGCTATTTCATCGTTCTCACTCCCTATGGCTATTCTTGATTCTAGGTTTCCATTCTCAACCTCTTCAATTGAGTTTAATATATTATTTGTTCTTCGTTCTAATTTTTTAAATTTATAATAAACTATAAAATTAACTAATATTATTAAAACTAAGGCTAATATATAAATACCTATTACTAATTTTATATTAAATTGTTTTATATCTCTTGTATCAACAACCCCTAATATAGACATACCATTTTGATTGGTTTGATAATTAAAATATTTGTTATCCTTTTTTTCAAGTGTAAAATTACTATTTTCTATTTCCTTCCAATCAGGATATTTTTCTGTTTCATATTTCTCCTTAGAATCAAAGAGAACTATACCTTCACTATTAATTACAAATATGTTAGCAATACTCTCAGTATCTTTATCTATTATTCTATCAACACCATCTAAGGAATAGGTAAAGACTATTTTACCAACATTTTTTAAGTTGGTAGTATCTTTTAAGTCTAAAAATATATTAATAAACCCTCTTCTTCTAGATTGTGTTTTGTATACGTATTCGTTAACCGAATTTTCTATTGTATAATTCAATTTTTCAATTGAATTTGATTTAATTATTTTATTATGCTTATTTATTAAATTATTCTTATCAACAAAATGTAGAGTATCATTTTCATAGCTATACAAAGATATACTTATAAGCTCTTTATCTGACTGAAATAAAGAACTAAAATAATTTTCCATCCCATAATAAGAGCTACTATTGCTTTCATATAGTGTATCTAACTTATGTTTCAAATACTTTTCTTCACTATTTTTCACATAATATAGTAGATCTTGTTGCCAAAGATCATTTGCATATAGCTTTTGTAAAAAAGTTTTAGATTCATCTTCCTGACCTTTTAATAAAGCGGATACGTCTCCTGTATTTTTAGAACTCAAATATAGCTTTTGACCTATTAC
Organism: Clostridium cavendishii DSM 21758; assembly: GCF_900141845.1. Lineage (GTDB taxonomy): Bacteria > Bacillota > Clostridia > Clostridiales > Clostridiaceae > Clostridium_AG > Clostridium_AG cavendishii. Next base: position 228,876 of record NZ_FQZB01000011.1, read on the forward strand.
GGTATTATCTATTTTTCTCACTGAAACAAAAGTAACAATTATAATAGATGCTGTTATAATAAAAAAATATAACAAAAACATTCTTTTATATATCTTAGATTTTAGTCTCATAACTTTACTCCTTTGTATTCTTTTGTTCTCTATAAGAATAATTATATTTTAATATTATTCTACATTCAACAAATCAATTACTCGCTTTTCCAATTTCAAAGCTGTAATAATTGCATATTTATTGAATAAATTATATGTTTAATAAATTTACATCAAATATTGCTTTATGTATTTGCTAAGTTAATTAAAATATAAGTATAGATAATTATATTTTAAAAATTTATATGAGGTGATTTTATGAATAAATTTCTAAATTCTAATAGACTACTTACTTTTTTTAATTATGTATATTGGTTTTTAATATGTAACGCTTTGATAGTTCTTTTAAATATCCCGATTATATTATTTTTAAATGCTTTTGGATTTACATCTGTTCTTAAAAATCTTCCAGTATTTTTGCTTTGTGCATTATTCTTTTTTCCTTCATTTACTGCTGGATTATATTGTATGGGAAAAATAGCAAGGCATGATGATTTATTTATTTTTAAAGATTTCTTTTCTTCATACAAGAAAAATTTTATACAGTCAATGATATTGGGATTGATTTATTCAATATTATTTCTAGGTTTCTATACTAATTATTTATTCTTTTCCGGCAAAGAAAATCTATCAGTACTTACCCCTGTATTTTTTGTTGGAATGTTTATTATTGGACTAATAATTCCACATTCACTAATTTTACTTTCTAGATTTGAATTTAAAATATTAAACTTACTAAAAACATCCTTAATTCTTCTATTTACTAGACCTGGAATAACCTTTGCAAATACAGTTTCTATATTATTTATACTTATGTTATTTCAAATAAGTCCTGGAATATCAATTCTATTTATCTTTAGTTTACTTTGTTTCTTATTTATGTTCGTAAACAAAGAACTTTTAAGTAAGTTAGAGGGATATTCTAATAGCTAGCTTAACAAAAACAGTATTAATATGCCACTATATGCCATCCAAATAAACTTATTCTAAATAACTAGATTTTAAAAACCCTCCAGTAAAATTTTTTTCACTGGAGGGTTTTTAATATAATTCACTAATAACCTCTATTTTCTTTTATACTAAATTAATTCATTTTTAACTTTAAAATTATACACTGCTCCCAAAAGATTAGCATCATTAAAATATTCACAGCTTTTCACTGTTGGGAATATTTTTGCTATTTCTACAGTATCTAAAATATTCTTAAGTTTATTATTTATGTTATCTATAATATCTTTTCTTTCGCTTATAGCTCCACCTATTATAATCATTTCTGGATCATATATATATTGTAAATTATATATACCAACAGCCAAATTTTGATAAAACATATCAATTGCCTTTATGCAATCTTGATCTCCACTTTCAGCAAGTTCAAATACCCTTTTACCATCTAATGAAGACTCATTAATCCCCTTAAGCTCACATGCTTTTCTGACCATTGCTCCAGTTGATGCTATTCTACTCCAATTTCTATCTTTAGCATCTTTTAAATCAGTTTGTAATAACATATATCCAAACTCTCCTCCATGGAGATTGGCCCCAGTATGAAGTTTTCTATCTTTTATAACAGCTCCACCTATTCCGGTACCACAAACTACAAATAACACATCTTTAGCATCTTTTGCCGCACCATTCCATACTTCTGCTAAGGCAGCACAATTAGCATCATTTTCCATATATACTTTTAAAGAAGTTCTTTTAGTTATTAGTTCCTTTATTTTAGGACCATGAATATAAGGTAATGCTGATGCTCCTTTTACAACTCCATTTAAATCATCTACAGCTCCAGGAGAACTTATAGCTATTCCTTCAAACTTATATTTATCTATATAATCTTTTGTTACATCACCAATAACATCTATTAGTTCCTCAATGTTATTTTGTGGTGTTTTTATACTACCCTTTTCTAAAATCTCAGCATTATCATTAATAACACCATATTTTATATTTGTCCCTCCAATGTCAAAAGTCATATAATATCTCATAATTCCCACTCCTTTAATTATATTTATTTTATGTGAATTATTTAAAACCCACCATTTTTTGAAACTTCTTTTATAAAATGACCTGATTTCTTTATTGTCTTTTCCATGTTCTCTAAGTTTAAAGATATAAACCCATATCTATTCTTATAAGCATTTTTCCATGACCAACAATCTATAGGTGTCCATAAATGGTATCCAAAACAATTACTATCCTCTTCTATACCTTTATGAAGATAAATTAGATGTTCTTTAATAAAATCAATTCTATAATCATCTTGAATTATTCCATCTTTTCCTCTAAATTTCTCTTCGCCTTCTACACCTATTCCATTTTCTGATACATACCACGGTATATTTTTATAATTGTTTTTTATGTTAATTGCTATATCATACATAGCTTCAGGATATATTTCCCAACCCCTATGAGGATTTATCCTTTTTCCTGGCATGTCATATCTTTCAAAATATCTATCTATCATCCAATTATCTTTAAAATCTAATTCTTTTTCTCTTGCTTTTATACGTGAAGGTTGATAGTAATTAACCCCCAAATAATCTACAGTATTTTCTTTTATTATCCTGTCCTCTTCTTCAGTAGAATCCCACATTACACCATCAGCCTTAAATATTTCAACTAATTCTTTAGGAAATGTACCATGCACTGCTGGATCTAAAAACATTCTATTAAAAAACATATCTGCTATATTTGAAGCTTTAACATCCTCTTCTGAATTTGACCTAGGATAAGATGGTGTTAAATTTAATATTATACATATCTTTCCACCATTTTTATAACAATCTGTTTTTCTAAATTCTTTAATAGCTTTTGCTGATGCTAAATTTAAATTATAGGCTGCTTGTACAGCTTTTTTACCATCTACTATTTGAGGATAGTGGTGTTTATACATATACTGCCCTTCTATTATTACTATTGGTTCATTAAAGGTTGCCCAATGCTTTACTCTATCACCAAATAATTCAAAAGCTTTTCTTGCAAATTTAGAAAACAAATCTACTACTTTTTTTGATTCCCATCCTCCATATTTATTATATAAATCTATTGGTAAATCAAAATGATGTAAATTCATAATAGGCTCAATTCCTGCCTTTATACATTCATCTATAACATCATTATAAAATCTAACTCCATCATTATCTAATTCACAAGTTTCAAAATCTCTTATAAGTCTTGTCCACTGTATAGAGGTTCTAAAAGAGTTTAACCCTATTTCTTTCATCATCTTTATATCTTCTTTGTAGCTATTATAAAAATTTGATGCAATATTCGGACCAACTTCATTAAAAAATTCATCCTTTTTTATGTCAAACCAATAATCAAATACATTGTCATTTGCCTTGTTAAATCTTCCTTCTGATTGTGGTCCTGATGATGCTGCTCCCCACCAAAAATCTTTTTTAAATTCATATTCCATTACTCTACCTCCAAATTAATAATAAGTTTCTAAAAGTTTAACTATAATATTGTCTCCTATTTTTATATTGCATGAATTTAACTCTTCAAAATACTTTTTAAACATGCCATGAACAAAATTATCTTTTTCATATAAGTGAGAATTTTGTACTATATATTTATATACAGTTATATCTCTTTTAGCTCTATCAATCCATGGAGCTACTTCCTCTAACATGTCATAATCATCCAAATTCATAATTGAATTAATGGCAAGTTCTAAATCTTCAAAGTACTTATTTAATATATCAAATTTTTTACCATTAACAGCTTTTTTTAATGATGTAGTGTATGTTTTTCTTAATAGATAATTTGCATTTAACTCTGAAAAAGCTTTTATTCCTAGATAAAATTCTCCACCTATATCTCTACTTGCAATATCTAATGATAGATTTTCGTTATATCTTTCTGGATTCCACATAAAATGACTATATGTTATTAATGTTAGCTTGGACATATTAAATTGTGGCATTGGATTTGCAACTATTCCTATATGATTATAATCTTGCATATGAATACTTCTGTTTTGTACTGGTGATAAAAATAAATTTCCTCTATCCTTTTCCATATCATTTACTGGTATGTTATCCCATAGAACTATTTCCCTATTTATACTTTCATTTATTAACTTTACATCTTCTTCTTTTATATTTTCTGCTATTGTAGCATATCCAGTCCAAAAGACCTTAATTTCATCAACCAAGTTTTCATTTATATCTTTCCTATATTCTGTATCATAATTTTGCCAATACTCAGTTGGACACATTATTAAGTTAAAATCTAATATATTTTCCTTCAAAAATTTATACACTTCATTACAGATATAGCTATGAACTTGTCCTACTCTTCTAAATTTTATTTTATGATTTTCATTTAAACTATAATCTATATCATCCATAAGTAAAGCAAAGTCCTTAACACCTATATCTAACATAGCCTTTATCTTTCTTAATACACTATCTATATCTTCTTTTAAAGTAACATCTATATCATTACCTGGACTTAAACAATAATAAAAATCAATTAAGTTATTATCACTGTATTTCTTAAGCTTCTTTATTTCTTCATACATATCTTGAGGATATTCTTCACGCCAAAGTTCTCTATGATATTTGTCATCCTTTGGAGCATACATGTATGTATTCATTCTATTTTCTATTAAAAAGTCTACTGCTTTGAACCTATCTTTAAAACTCCAAGGTTTGCCATAAAAGCCTTCTATAATCCCTCTAATATTAAAGGTAGGTTCATCCTTTATATGCACTATAGGAACTATTATCTCACCATCCTGTAGAATAATCAGCTTTTCCAAAAGTTTTTGTGCAAACCTAAGACCTCTTAAATTCCTACTATATATCTTAATATCCTCAAAATCGATTATTATTTCATAACCATCATCTTTTAAATCATTTTTATAGAAATATGTTAAATTAATATCAGCTTCTTTCTCTTTTACTACTTCTACTAAATCATTCTCTATATCACATACAATTTCTTGATGCATAGAAAATCTATTTATAAAATTTATGGTTATTTTTTCTTTATTTATTATTTTTTCTTCACCATTATAATAAATCTCATTTAATAAGTATTTTGTATCACTACTTATCATAAATATCCTCCCTACCCCTATAAAACATTTCAATATTAATCTATTAACTTATATTATAAAACATTTACATTTCATTTGTAGTGGATTAATTTTAGATTTATTGTTTAAATTTCATGTATTAATTTTTGATTTTAGCTTTTTCTCTATATTAAAATAACTATATGAAAAAAACTTTCATATAGTTATTTTAATATTAATTAATTATTTTTACCTTTTAAAACTTTTTATAGAATAATTACATAAAAATAAAAGTATTAAATCTCCTAATATTCTATTAGGTATATACTCTATATTTAAAATCATAGTTATATTTTGAACTATAATAAAAATAGCTCCTATTAATAATATCGACATTCCGTTTTTATTTACTAACTCATTGTCTATTTTAGCAACTATTAATATAAAAATTAATATAATTATACTTGTACCAACAAAATTATATAATACTTGTCCCTTTAAATTAATAATATACCCATACTTTGTACTTAACTTTAAATAAGGTTCTGTAAAATAGATTCCAACTATATACAAAAAAGAAAACACTGTTAATATTATATATTCTATACTGAAATTTATTTTATTATCTCTTAAAAAAATATAAAAACAAGTAATTAACATCATCGGTACATAAATAAAATCTAAATAATTTAAATATTTTAAATATCCTATAAGAGTTTGCTTGTCTACTACAACATAACTTAATAGTGCTATATATCTTAATATAAAAATTGTAAATAAAAAATTAAACATATATTTAATTTTTTGTGGTGAATTTTTACTATTATTATTTATAATCCATAACATAAAAAAAATTATAAGTAATAATAGTAAATAGTAAAAAGTTGTGTTTATCATCTTTTCTCCTATTCTAAATAGTATTATTACTTATAATTATTATATATCTTTTTATTTTATTCCTAAAAGTTTTATACCACCTTTTATACATTTAACACTAAGAGGAAAATCTGGACCCTTTTCGCCATCTATATCAGTAACTATATCTTCATCACATTCGATTAATAAATCATCAGTTTTTAAATATAAAACTTTTTCATCATCTAAATGCTCTCCTTTTAATACTTTTATAAATAAAGGTATTAAATCCTTTATTGAAACAGCTCTAAAAACAACTACGTCTAATTGTCCATCTGAAACATCTGCTCTTGTTGCTAACTTAAGATTTCCAGCTGTTTGTCCATTAAATACCAACATAAGATACATGTATTCATCATAAACTTTACCTTCACTAGTTATTTTAACTTTTAATCTTCTGAAATTAGGTAATTGTTCTAGCCCTTTTAAATAATAAGCTAATTTCCCTATAGTATTTTTTAAATTTACATCCGTTTTTTGTGATACATCTGTGAATAAACCTGTTGAAAGTACATTTATAAAATATTTATCATTTACCTTTCCAAGATCGACCTCAACTGGCTTTGATTCTAATATTTTAATACATGCTTCTGAAACATTTGCTGGCATACCTATAAATTTTGCAAAATCATTTGCAGTTCCAACTGGTAATATAGCTAAAGGTAAATCTATATTCATCTTTTTCATAGCATTTACTATATTATCTACTGTTCCATCTCCACCTGCAACTAATATGTATGAATAACTTTCATCTATATCCTTTAAGGCCTCTGCAACATCTAAATCTTTATCTATTCTAAATGGAACTATTGTATATCCTGATGCTTGATGTAATTTTATTACATTGTCTAACTCGGATAATATTGCGTTTTCTCCAGAAAATGGATTATATATAAATTTAACCTTGTTCATTTTTACCTCCATTTTGACAATTAGTTATTTTTGTCATTGATATTTTAATTTTAAAATGATACCATTTTATTTATACATTAAAAATTATATCATTCAGAGTATACAATGTCGAGTTTATATTACTTAATTAAGTACTTTAATTAAGTAATAATACTATTATAAATAGTATTAACTTTTATATACTATTTATTAAGGTAAATTTAAGAAAATAGCTACAACAGTTGATTTTATAGTATATTTCCTTAATTAATTGCAAATAACTATTAATTTACCACTTATTCTTTTTTATTTTTTGAGTTATAATAGATAATAGTATATTAGATTTTAAAAATTTTTTAGGAGTGATTATATGAGAAAAAGCAGTATACCTAATATATTTACTTATATTAATTTATCTTTTGGTATTTTATCAATTGTTGCAACTTATGAAAATCAATTTTTCTTTGCTGCATTGTTTATAATATGTGCTGCATTAGTAGACAGATATGATGGTAGAGTTGCACGTTTTTTAAATGTATCAAGTGATTTAGGAAAAGAATTAGACTCTTTAGCTGATTTAGTTTCCTTTGGTGTTGCTCCAGCAGTTTTAACATTTATTTCTTATGGATTTAAGGAAGTAGGAATATTAGGATATGCTTTAATGCTTATTTTCCCAATATGTGGAGCATTTAGATTAGCTAGATTTAATTCCACTGAATTTGATGGTTCATTTAGAGGTGTTCCTATAACAATAGCAGGAAGTGTAATAGCCGCATTTGATTTGATTACCACAAAAATGGGCATAGTAGCTGGTAAACCAACAATTTGGCCTATTTTATTGATGATATTATTTTCTTACTTAATGGTAAGTAAATTAGAACTAAAAAAGTTTTAAAAAACGCCTTATGGCGTTTTTTTATTTTCATTTTTAATCTTTATCATTTATATCACTTCTTGATTTCGTACTATTTTGAAACAAAAGTTCATTATCAACTTCTGTTAATATATCATCTTTAAAACTTTTATCTCCTATTAATTGAGCCTTTATTTTTAGATAATCCATATAACATATTTCTACTGAATCAATAGTTTTTAGAAGATCATCCATAATATCTCCTAATTTGTAGACTCTCTCTAAGGAATCTTTTAAATCTGATTTTTTTACATCTGCAATATTATTAAGCTCTCCTGCTCCACCAATTAAAAGTCTATATGCATTTGCATATTTATTAAGTAAATCTGTTAAATTATTAAGTTCTACAAAATATGAATTAAAAAAATTATTATATCCCATAAAATATTATTTCCTCATTTCTTTTAAATATACTCATTTAAAACTTTAAATTTAAATAGAAAAAACCTCACTTAATTTAATGAGATTCTTTCTATTTCTATTTTTATTTAATTTCACATTTTGGTTTAAAATAAGCTTGTGGGTATTTACATAATGGACAAACTTTAGGAGCTTCTGTTCCTTCATGAATATATCCACAATTCATACAAATCCATTCTATTGGTTCTTTAGATGTAAACACTGTTCCATTTGCAACCTTATCTTTAAGTACCTTAAACCTTTCTTGATGTCCTTCCTCTACCTCTCTAAGTTCTTTATAAAAGTCTGCAATCTGATCGTATCCTTCTTTTCTTGCAGTTTCTTCAAACTCTTTATATAAGGTTTCAAATTCTTCTGTCTCACCAGCTATTGCGGTTTGTAAGTTTTCTTCTGTACTTTTAACATTTCCTAAGTATCTATTGAATACTTCTCTTGAATGAGCATATTCATTTCTTCCAGTCTCTTCAAAAATTTCTGCTATTCCTTGAAAGCCTTCTTCCTTAGCCTTTTCTGCAAACATAAAATACTTAGCTCTTGCTCTTGATTCTCCAGCAAAAGTTTTATAAAGATTTTTTTCTGTTTCACTACCCTTTAAATTATTACCTTTATAATCAGTCATAATCCTTTCTCCTAAAAAACTCTTTCTGTATATACTATTCAAAAATTATTTTACTGTTACTTTTTTATCTTCATCACATATAAAACTTATTTCAGAGCCTTCTTTAGTCTTAGTTATTAAAACAACTTTTCTTCCCCATAACTCGGCAATATATTTTAGTGTTTCCTTAGCATAACTAGACTCAAGCTCTCTTCCATCAAAAATATGCTCTAGAGTTAATGATCCATCCTTTTTATTTAATTCGAGAACCCTTATATACGGTATAGAGCCTACACCACAATTAACTGCAATTGTATCTCTAATTTCTTTCCAACCGTTATCATCAGAAACCTCAGCTACTACATAATCAAAACCCTTCTTTGCATATTCAAACAAATTAAGTTCTGCACATAATTCCTTGGTCATATATCTTCTTAAAAATGAATTATCTCTTTCTAGTGCACGTACCTCAAATATTTTCTCTCTACCATATCTCTTTTCTATATCTTGAAACATAGTAAATCCTATATAATATGGATTAAGTCCACCTAATATAGGAGCAATCACATCATTATGTCTTTTTAAAAATTCCAAATGTAGTTTTTGAGGTAAATTAAGTTCCTTCATTAATGTATAATGCCAAAAGCTCGCCCAACCCTCATTCATTATTTTTGTTTCTATTTGAGGCATAAAATATTGACTTTCTCTTCTAACTATTTTCAAAATGGTTTTTTCCCAATCTGCTAAATCACCATAATCAATTATAAATTGTATAACATCATCTTCAGGACTTAAAGGAACTTTAGATATATCAGGCTCTGGTATATCTAATGGAGCATCCAGTATTCCTCTATCTCCGTTTAATCTATTATAATCATCCATTATTCTTTTTTTTAATTCTGCTTGTGATATTTTTGCTTCTCCAACAACTCTAGGTATTTGAAATCTAATTGCATGAGCTGCATCTAGTATCCTTTCAACCCTTTCATAACCTATACTTGGGTCATTTATATAGCTTCTTATAGTATCAGCATCTAACTTAAACATTTCTACAGTATAGTCTGCATTAGTTCCGTCTTTGAACAATCTATTATTCTTAAAAAAGTCATTATGCCCATAAACATGAGCTATAGTTAATATTTGAAGTAATAAAGTATTATCTTTCATTAAATACGCCAAACACGGATTTGAATTTATAACCATTTCATAGGCTAATCCAGTTAAATTTAAGGAATACAAAGTTTTATTTTTCTCATATGCTTTTCCATAACTCCAATGTGGATATCTCGATGGCATACCAACATAAGCCTCATAACTTAGCATCTGATTATAATCTATAATATCAAACTCTTGTGGATAGCAATTTAAATTATTTTCCTTTACTAGTTTTTCTATTTTTTCATTCCAATACTCAAGATCCGAAACATTATATTCCATTATTCCTCCTTTCAGGAAAAACCTTATCTCTATATAGTTACATGGTTATTTAATTCTTATATCAATTAAAATTTATTGCTTTAAATATCTTCATTTAATTCTTTTGAAAGCATAAATTTAAGAGCGTACCATAAATCCTTCTTTTCCTTTACTATAACAGACACAAAATTTTTCTTATTTATTTCTTTTAAAAACCTATAATACATTGTTGTAGAATAAGTTGATGGCAAAAGTTCTGCATAACCAAAAAGATTACAGATATCACAAAGCTCATTTACAGACTTTAATGCTCTTTCATTATCTTCACTCCAGTTGTCTCCATCAGATGCATAAAAAGGGTATATATTCCAAACCTCAGGAGGGTATTTTTCTCGAATAAGCTCTAATGCTTTATTTAAACCTGACGATATATAAGTTCCACCAGACTCTGCCTTATGGAAAAATTCATATTCATTTACTATCTTTGAAGATGTAGTATGTGATATAAACTCAAATGCAATATTATTGTACTTTCTTCTTAGAAATCTCGATAATACATAAAAAAATGATCTAGCTAAATATTTCTTAGTATTATCCATAGAACCTGAAACATCCATTATAAATATCATTACTGCATTACTTTCCTTCTTAGGCTTAACTTTAACTTTGTAATATCTTAAATCCTCTTCCCTAAAAGGAAATCTTGCCAGCTCTTCAGCTTTTCCAAGCTCCATAAGAGCTCTTTTCTTACCCTGCTTCCTTGCAAGCTTTGCCATAACCGTCTTTTTCTTTGCAAGTCTAGGATTTATACCATATCTTTGATAACCTCTTTTCCTTCCAGAACTCTCAACTATTATTTCTGAATATTTTTTTCTATCTAAATTAGGTAAATCTAAATCCTCAACTATATAATCTAATAATTCATCTAAAGTAATCTCTGTTTCGTAGATGTCCTGTCCTTCTTGATTACCAGCTCCAGCCTTCCCTTCCCCAGGTTGATCTGATGATGAGCCTACTTTATCTCCTCTTTTTTCTTCCCCTGTACCAGTTGCAACTCCCTTATTATTTCTCCCAAATATGAATTGATATTCTCTTATCCCTCTAATTGGAATTTTAAATTTTTTATTTTGAGCCTCACCTATTATACTTTCCTCTGATAATATATCACCTAAATTTTCCTTTATTGACTTTTCTACTAGTTGCCTATGCCTTCTTCTATCCTCTATAGCCCTGTCGTGTTCCACTTGATTTTCACCGTGGTCTCTAAAAATTGCCATGCTTTTATCAGTCCTTCCATAGGTTGTTGGCTGAATATTTTAGAATTACATCACAACAATGATCACAATATCCATTTTTCTTCATTTCTTCAACCATTGAACTATATTTTTCATCCTGCTCTTTATCTCTTACTCTAGATTTTGTTATTATTCTAGATAAATCCTTAACAGAGGCTGTTAATTTCTTTTCTATTGCTTCTTTTAGAGGTTCATAGGATGTGTAGTCAATTTTGCCACCACTTCTTACTATATAGAACATATATGAGGTAACATCAGCTCTAAATCCTTTAGCTGAAGCTTCACTTATACCTATTTGTTCTTCTATACTTCTCATAAAACTTTCATCAGGATTAAGTTCCTCTCCTGTAGAACTATCCTTTAACTTATTCTTATTTATATAAGCTTCTGCATTATCTAAATAATTATTAAATAAACTTTCTGCTTGCTCTCTAAATGAGTGAATAAATGCCTTAGTAATTTCCTTCTCTAGCATTTTGTTATATTCTTTTCTTATAGTATCTTGTATAAAACCTAAATACTTTTTCTTTTCTTCTTGTGATATATCCATGTCTTTAACAGATTTAACTATACTCTCCATTATACTCAATGGATTTATACAATTATGCTCTGAGTTTGAAAGTGCATTATCTATTGCTTTAATTATAAATCTTGTTGATATCCCCTTCATTCCTTCATTAGTACCAGCTTCTTCTCTAAGCTCTGTTATATCTATTTTCTTTGTACTACCTTTTTCAACTATATCTTCAGCATTATATATCTTAAGCTTTGTAATTGGATCTACTTTAGCTGATTGTATAAGTCTTGAAAGTATTGCAAACATAGCTGCTACTTCAATAGTATGAGGAGCTATATGAGCCTCAAAATTACTCTTCTTAAGAATTTTTTCATATATTCTTTTCTCAGCATTAAGTTCTAAACAATATGGAACTTCTATTTTTACTATTCTGTCTAATATTGCTTCATTTGTATGATCTGACTTAAATTTATTCCATTCAGCTTCATTAGAATGAGCTATTATAAGTCCATCAAAATAAATCATAGCACCTTTACCTGGTGATGGAATAGATTTTTCTTGGGTAGCTGTAATTATAGTATGAAGATATTCAACATCATTTTTAAATACTTCTATAAATTCAACAAGTCCCCTATTTCCAACATTAAAAGCTCCATTTAGGGAGAATATCCTTGGATCATCTTCTGGATACATATCCATTTTCGATATATCTACTGATCCTGTAAGTATAGAAGTATCTTGATTATTAGGATCGACAGGTGGTACAACACCTATCCCCTTCCTTGATCTTATTGAGAAATTTTTTCTAACTACAGGCACATCTTCATATTTACCATTAAATTCATGCATAAGTCTATATCTACAAACTGGACATAAATCACCTTCTATTTGAACACCAAGCACCTTTTCAAAATCTTTTCTTAAATGTTTTGGTATCAAATGAAGTGGCTCTTCATGCATAGGACATCCCTTTATAGAATAAATAGGTTCTGCTTCTTCCAAAGCCCTCTTTAATGACTCTACTAATGATGATTTACCCGCTCCAACAGGGCCTACTAAATATAAAACCTGCCTAGCTTCTTCTCCCTTCATAGATGCAGAATTAAAATAATTCATAAGTTTCATAAGCACCTTATCTATACCAAAGAAATCATTTTTAAAGAAATTATATCTTCTAATAACTTCATTCCCGTAAATCTTTTTAATACGTTGGTTTTCTTCAGGTCTTAGAATTTCAAAGCCTTGTTTTATTATTATATCGTTAATTCTTTTATGCGAAAGTTTAGGAGTATCAGGCTTATTTTTTACTATTTCTAAGTATTCAAGGAATGTTCCTTCAAATTTCTCTTTATTATTCTGCTCTCTGTCATTTTCAATAAACTCTTTAAAATTCATGCTTAATCCCTCCTTTTAATAGAAATATATTCAAGGATATAAACACTCTATGACTATAAATCTTATTTTTATATTTATAATTGTTTTTATTATGAAATTAATAAAACATATAGGTATAAATTACTTTTTTATTAATCTATACTTATATGTTTCGTTACTCTATCTAGAATATAATTAGAAATTTGAAATTAATATTTAAGAAATAAAAAATAGATGTGACATGGTTATTGATTTGCATTATCTAACATGCTTAGGTTATACAAAAACTAATTATCAATATTAATGTATTAGTCTAAAAAAATGCAAAAAAAAATCCCTCTAGCTTTGAGGGTACTAGAGGGTGAGAGAATAATTTGTAGGGAGCAACCTCCCTTAATTTAAAGTTGTTTAGGGATATAAAATCTACAATTAGATGTTTGAAAGCTAAATAAAAATTTTTTTGAATTTCATTTAACTTTCTATAGTAATTATCTCATATTTCTCTAAAATTTTCTACATTTTTTGTATCTTTTTTCATATTTATTATATTGTAATTTTTAAAGCCATTTTTATAACTATTTATTATTAAAATGTATTTTTTTCGGATTAAAATGCATTATTTGTTAATTGAAATGTATTTACACCTAATTCAAATCAACTTTCTTTTTTATAATTTCTTATTATTGATAATACAAATGCCCCATATTTTTCGACTTTATTCTTACCTACTCCTCTTATCTCTAATAAAGCTTCTCTACTAGTAGGTAAATTGTTAACTATTTCTATAAGTGTAGCATCTGAAAATATAATATATGGTTTAACATTTTCTCTCCTAGCTAAATCCTTACGTAAAATTCTAAGCTTTTTAAATAACTCTTCATCTAAACAAATTACTTTATTAAAGTTTAAAAGTGCTATTACATGTTCTTTACCCTTTAATACATTTAAAGATTTTTCATTTAATTTAACCATAGAATATGTTCCATCTTTTCTATTTAAATATCCTTGACTTATAAGCTCTCTTATAATATCTTTTATCGATTTCGCTGAATATTCTTTCATTATTCCATAAGTAGATAATTTATTTAGTTCATATTCTTGTATTTTAGGTCCTGAAACTCCTCTTAAAATATCTATAATTACTGCTTCACCATATTTTCCTTTAGTTCTATATATACAACTAAGAATTTTTTGGGTTTCTATTGTAATATCATTTAAATTCTCATTTTTTAAACAATTGCTACAATTATTGCAATATGGTCTTATATTAATTTCTCCAAAGTATTTTAATAAAAAAGCCCTATAGCATTCTTCACTTTCACAAAAATTAACCATAGCTTGAAGTTTCTTTAATTCTATTTCACGTCTATTTAATATTGATGAAGTATTTATTATATACTCTTGTCTTCTTATATCATCTCTAGAGTATAATAAATAACATCCACAAATTTCCCCATCTCTTCCGCCTCTTCCAATTTCCTGATAGTAACTTTCTAGATTTTTAGGTATAGTAAAATGTATAACATACCTTACATTAGATTTATCTATTCCCATTCCAAATGCGTTAGTAGCCACCATTATTAAAAAATTATCATATAAAAACTCCTCTTGAAAATAGTTTTTATCCTCATCACTTAAACCAGCATGATATTTACCAACTGAGAAGCCCCTATCTTTTAAATACTCATATAATCCATCTACTTCTTTTCTACTTGCACAATATATTATACCCGAATCTTCTTCTCTTTCTCTTATAATATCTTTTGTTTTTTCTAGTTTATCCTCTTCCTTATATACTGTAATATTTAAGTTTTCTCTATTAAAGCTACCTATATATATATATGGATTAATAAGACCTAATAACCTTATACTATCCTCCATTACCTCTTTTGTAGCAGTTGCTGTAAATGCAGTGACTATTGGCCTAACCTTTAACTTATTAACAAATCCTTGTATATCTCTATAACTCTGCCTAAAATCATGCCCCCATTGTGATACACAGTGTGCCTCATCAATAGCAATCTGACTTATATCAATTCCACTTAACAGTTTAATAAAATTTTCAGATTTTAATCTTTCAGGTGCTATATATATTATTTTAAACTTTCCTACTTTAGCCTCATTCGTAATCTCTGCAATTTCATCTAAGCTTAAGGTTGAATTTATAAAAGCTGCTGGTATTCCAACAGACCTCATACTATCTACTTGATCCTTCATAAGTGAAATAAGAGGTGATATAACAATAGTTACTCCATCTAATATCATCGCTGGTATTTGATAACAAATAGACTTTCCAGCTCCAGTTGGCAGTATTACAAACGTATCTCTTTTATTTAAAATATTTTTTATAACCTCATACTGTCCTTCTTTAAAAGAGGTGTATCCAAAAAATTCCTTTAAAATCTCAAACGCTCTATGCATTAAAAACTCCCTTTTTTTAGACTAAATTTTAAAATCCTAACCCTATATGTTATTAATATTACTTAACAACAATTTCTCTTCAATTATTATATCATATAAAACCTTATTTTTCATATTTCACCCAATTCACTAATAATCAATTATTAAAAAGTAAAAATTAAGAGTGGAGATATATAAAAATCCCCACTCTTAAAATTTACTCATCAGATATTTTTATAATATAATATTTATTATATTATAAATATTAATGATTAATATTTATAAAAACAACTACCTCCAATAAACTCCCTAAGTATAGAGTTATCTGGAACCTTCTCCTTATCTATCTCCTTGAAAAAATTCAAAAACGAAATAAGTCTTTTTGCCTCATAATATACTGGACTTTCTAGATTTATTTTTACTAATTCAGCTAAAGCATATTTCTTAAGTACTGAAAGTTCATATACTAAAGTAGAATTAAACATTACATCAGCTTCTTCTTGGAAAGTAAATATATTTTTTTCCTCTCCCCTTTTTATAGATGGCCACATGTTTAATGTATCCTCTGCTCCATACCCTCTAGACAAATAATCCCTTACAATTCTTCTTACCTTTCTAACATCAGTTGTTGCTATTCTATTGTGATTATCTACATTTAACTGTGTTAAAGCTGATATATATATTTTAAATTTATTAAAGTCAGGAATAGTAGATGTTAACTTATCATTTAATCCATGAATTCCTTCTATTATTAAAACACCATTTTCAGGTAAACTTATCTTATTACCTAACCACTCTCTTTCTCCTGTTTTAAAATTATAAGTTGGAAGTTCCACTACCTTACCTTCTAAAATTTCATTTAAATCTTTATTAAAAAGCTCTAAATCTAACGCATTTATACTTTCAAAATCAGGCTTTCCATCTTCTCCTATTGGTGTATCTACCCTATTTACAAAATAATCGTCTAATGATACAGGTATTGGAATCAGACCATTTACCCTAAGTTGTATAGCTAATCTTTTTGCAAATGTAGTCTTCCCAGAAGATGATGGTCCTGCTATAAGAATAATCTTTACTTCTTTTCTATCATTTATCATATCTGCAATGTAAGCTATTTTCTTTTCATGCAAAGCTTCAGAAACTCTTATTAAATCACCTAGCTCTTCTGGATTAACCTTTTCATTTAATGACCCAACGTCTGGTACATCTAAAATAGATAACCATTTATCTGTCTCATAAAAGATATTAAATAACTTTCTATTTTCAACAAACATAGGAATTTCAGTAGGATTACTAGTTTCAGGCCTCATTAATATAAAACCAGGATCATAATATATAACATCATAATTTTTAAGTATTCCTGTTGAGTAGCCCATTGATCCATAAAAGTAATCATATCTATCTTCTAACTTATATAACTTAACATGTTCACTTTTTAGTTCCTTTAATAACTTAACTTTATCATCCATACCATAATTTTCAAAGATTTTTATAGCATCTTCTCTTAAAAATTTTACTTTTTCTATTCTTAAATTTTGATTTATAAGCTCAGCCATTCTTTTCTTAATTAAAATTAGATCTTCAGCATTTAAAGCTTCTTCTTTATGTATTTCACCAAAAATACCTTTACTTATTGAATGTTCTATAGTTATCCTTGCATCTTTAAATATGTCTAATGCTGCTTTAATAAAAACAAACTGAAGAGTTCTTCCGTATGCTGCCATAGCCAACCCATCATCTATTCTTACCCCTTCTACAAGACCTTCTCCTTCTACTTTAGTTGTAAGCTCATGATATTCACCATTTATTCTCACTAAAACTATTGGTAAATCATTACTTTTTAAATTTTCCTCATAAATCTCTTCTATAGCTTTATAATACTCACTACCATTTTCCAATACTTTATTTTTTCCATTTTCCAACTTAAGTTTTAACAAGTCCAAAGCTTTCCCTCCTATAATTAAGGCCTATCTAAAGAAAAGTACTCTTCTCATTCTTAGCCTACTATTTGCTTTAATATACCCTTAATAACTATTATACATCTAATATTATACAATTACTCATAAAAAAGTTATTACATCTAGAATAAAATTTATTAAAATTTCACATAGTATCTTGTAAGGAGTTGATATAGTGTGTTTATAGTTCTTATTCGAACAATTATTCTTTATTCTTTAGTAGTTCTTGTTATTAGACTTATGGGAAAAAGTCAAATTGGAGAACTACAACCCTATGAATTAGTTATAACTATAATGATTTCAGATTTAGCTTCATTACCAATGCAAGATACTAGATTACCATTATTACTCGGAATTATACCTATAATAACTCTATTAATGGTTAAAACAATTCTCTCTGAACTTCAGCAAAAATCTCCATTTATAAGAAAACTTATAGATGGAGCCCCTTGTATTTTAATAAAAGATGGTAAAATAAATCTAAAAACACTAAAAAATCAGAGAATAAATATAAATGATATTATGGAAGAGCTTAGACTAAATGGATACTTCAATATAAGTGATATTCAATATGCTATATTAGAAAACAATGGACAGATATCAATAATACCAAAAATTAAAAAACAACCAGTTTCTAAAGAAGATTTGAAAATTCAAGCTCAAGAAGAACAATTACCAATTTTACTTTTATTAAACGGAAAACTTATTAATAAATCATTTCAGAAAATTAATAAAGATGAAGCTTGGTTTGACAAGTTTCTTCAAGAAGAAAAAGCACCTACTAGAAATGAACTCTATATAGCTATGCTTGATTCTAATGGTAAGCTTTTCTATCAATCAAAAAACGAAATAGAAAATTTGGATGAGTATCTAACTTAATATGAGGAGATGATTAAATTGAAAAATAGTATAATTTCTATTTTAATCTTTCTTTCTATGTTTATTTTTATAAAATATTCTCATGATGAGGTTATATCTCTTTGCGATGATATAATTAAAAAATGTGAAGTTATAGAAAACCTTATAGACTCCGAAGATTGGGATAAAAGTTATAATGATTCTATTAAGCTTATGAATGATATTGATGATTCTTTTTCCTTTATATCTGTATATATGAATCATCAAGAAGTAGATTTACTACATAATGAAACTCTTAAATTATCTCAATACGCCAAATTTAAAAACAAATCGGAATCTTTGGCATCAGTACATGTAATAAAACATTCTGCTGATTCTATAAAGGAATTACAAGATATCAGAATAAAAAACATATTCTAAGTTTAACGAAAACTATAGTTTTCCAATATGATACATAACTCATTAAAATTATTATTCTTATCATAATTTTATAAAATATTTATAAAGTTGAATTCTTAATTATAAATTTCTAAAATAATAAAAAAGAGTAGGATATTATTAAATAAAATTCTCCTACTCTTATTAATTTATTATTTTTCTATATAATTCATAACATGTTTAATGATCATATTTATACTTCCATCACCATTTCTTTGTATCTCAAACCTACTATTATCTTTATAGGCTTCCTCATTTAAATACAAATCAATATCTTTATCTATTTTAAGTCTAACTCTACTAAGCTTCTTTTCTACCCACTGCTTATCTACAGCAACCTCTTCAAGTCCATGTCCCATAACAAATTGGTTAAAGCTTTCTTCAGCTTGTGGATATTCCTTAAATAGTTCCTTAGAAAGCTCTTCTATATTTATATTGTCTTCTTCCCTAAGTTTAGATTTTATGGTAGTTCTTATTTGCTCTGCTGTATCAGCATTCTCATACATATTATTTCTAGTCCAAGTTTCTGTTGCCTTTAAAAAGGTTTTAGTCATATCTCTTTCATTTGTAACTATTGTACATCCTAAAAAGCTATTTATAAAATAATTAGCTCCATACTCATCTTCATCCTTAGATTTCTTTTGTTTATCTATAACCATTAAGTCTACAGTTTGACCTTCTACAATAGGTTTTATAAATGCACACTTTTGAACCTTTTGACTAGATGCAGGTAATCCTGACGCCTGTTCTATTATCCCAATACCTATTTTATCTTCTACAAAATCTATTTTATGAGTAAAGTTTTTAACATAATCCATCTTTAATATAGCAAGCATGCGCCCTTGATCCGTAACCAAAGAAACCACTATAAGATCACAACTTGGAATATTTGCATTACCTTTAATTATAGCAAACATTTGCCTTGCAAATTCCTTTGAAACCTCAACTAAATCTCTATTTTCTCCACTTAAGTATTCTTGAGAAACTTCTCTAACAATATTTCTTTCTGAATTAAAAACTGCATATTTAAGTTCATCATCCTTAAATGCTCTGTCTATATGTTTATAAAGAAATTTATAAATATCATCTGTCAATTCTAATTTATATTCATTTAAAATTGGTTCATCACCGTTTGCATCAACTATGTGAATAACAGCTTCTAAAATATTTATATCACTTACATATTCCACTATAAAACCACCCTTTCAAACAACTAATCTAAACAAACCTAAAGTATATTTTATCAAAGCAATTTAATTTATACAACTTTATAATTTTTAAAAATAATTGTTGACAAAATTAATCTTAAGCATATAATATAATTATAATAAAACATATAGATTTACTAGGAATTAAATGTGAGGAAGAAGGAAAGTAGCATTTAGGATGATTTGGCATAAGAAATACGTAACTTAAATAATGAACAAAAAATAAAAATCTATTTGTTCATTAATTTCTTAAATATGCCTAACAGAGAGGGATGTAATGCTGAGAGCATCCTATCAGAATTTATGTGAAGTGCCCTTTGGAGCAGTAGTTCGAAATTAGTTAAAACTAACTATTAAGTAGAGCTATTCGGGTTCACCCGTTACAGTGATAGAGCATGAATGTGCTTTAAAGAATTTAAGTGTGGATAATTTTATCCAAATTAGAGTGGAACCGCGGATTTTACTTCGTCTCTATATTATTGAGACGGAGTTTTTTTAGTTTTATTATATTTTAATATTAAATTTAAAATCTATTTTAGAAAGGAGAGATTGATTATGAGTTCAGTAAATTATTTTAATACTATTGCTAAAGACTGGAATGAAATAAGAGTTCATTATTTTAAAGATGAGTTGAGGGAGAAAGCCATATGTTGCACTTCTATTAAGGATAAAATAGTGGCTGACTTAGGAGCAGGCACTGGTTTTATATCCTTAGAAGTAGCTAAAGAAGCCAAAATTGTATTTCCAATAGATGCTTCTACTAATATGCTTAAAGAATTATATTCAGCAGCGAAAAAAGATAATTTAAATAACATTTATCCTATTAAGGGCTATGCTGAAGATTTACCTCTTTTCGATGAATCCATAGATATCATATTCATGAACATGGCACTTCATCATGTTGTAAATCCAGATAAAGTAATAAGAGAAATTTTTAGAGTTTTAAAACCTGGTGGTAAAGTTATTATAACTGATGTTGAAGAACATGATGGTATCTGGGCAAAGGAAGAAATGTTTGATGTTTGGCTCGGCTTTAATCATCCACAAATTGAAAAATGGTATAAAGAAGCTGGTTTTAAAAATATATCAGTTTCAAGTACTGGCTTAAAATGTCAAGGTTCTTCTTCTAAAGGCGACTTTACCGAAACTGGAGTTTTTATAGCACTAGGCACAAAATAAAAAATTATTATTTAGATAAACTAACTTCTAATAATAAAACTTTATCCTTCCTTAATCAAACCTACTACTAGAAACAAAACTAAATATGAGTTTTATAAAATAAATTAAATTAAAAGGAGAGATATTTTATGAATATAGAATCATTATTATTACACGGTGGAATTGATGGAGATCATAGAACTGGAGCTGTTAATGTTCCAATCTATCAGACTTCTACCTATAAACAACCAGAATTCGGAAGACATAGTGGATATGAATATTCAAGAACAGGAAATCCAACTAGAGAAGCTCTTGAGAAACTAATTGCTGATATAGAAGGAGGTACCCATGGATTTGCCTTTGCTTCCGGACTTGCAGCTATAACTGCTGTACTGACCTTATTTAAATCTGGTGATAAAGTTTTAATAACAAATAATCTTTATGGTGGTACTTTTAGAGTTATCGATAAAGTATTTAAGAATTTTGGAATAACCTATGATATTATAGATGACTTTGACAAAGTTTCAGATAATATAGACGCAAATACTAAAGCAATCTTTGTTGAATCACCTACTAATCCACTTTTAGATGTTGTAGATATTAAAAAAGCTTCTACTGAAGCTAAAAAGCATGGATTATTAACTATAGTTGATAATACCTTTATGACTCCATACTTCCAAAATCCACTTACTCTAGGTGCAGATATAGTAGTTCATTCTGGAACTAAGTATTTAGGTGGTCATAGTGACTTAGTTGCTGGTCTTGTTGTAGTTAATAACTCTGAACTAGCAGAAAGACTTCACTTCATACAAAATGCAACTGGTGGTATACTTCAGCCATTTGATAGTTTCCTTTTAATAAGAGGAATTAAAACATTAGCTGTTAGAATGGATAGACATGAAGAAAATGCAAGATATATAGCTAGTAAGCTAAATTCTAATCCTAATATATCAAAGGTATACTACCCAGGACTAGAAAGTCATTTAGGTCATGAAATCCAAAAAGAACAAGCTAAAGGCTTTGGTGGAGTAATTGCTTTTAAGTTAGATTCTAACATTGACTATATTAAATTTATAAATAATCTTGAGCTTGTGACCTTTGGTGAAAGCTTAGGCGGAGTTGAGTCATTATTATGCCATCCTGCTACTATGACTCATGCAGCTCTACCTGCTGAACTTAGAGAACGTATAGGAATAACTGAAAACCTAGTAAGACTATCAGTAGGAATAGAAAACAAAGATGATATCTTAAAGGATATCGAGGTAGCAATTGACGCTGCAAGATTGGTGGAAGTAGATTAATTTTCTTGTTCCGTCGCTACGCTCCAAGTCACCAAAAATTAATCTACTTCCACCTTCCTACAGGCTATGCATAATAAATTATATTTTGAGTTGATAACTTATAAAAAGAGGTGGGTTTAAGATGAATTATTATAATGATATACGTGATTTAATAGGTAGAACTCCTTTGCTTAAACTTAATAATTTAGGTATAAAGGAAGGGATTAATATATTTGCAAAACTTGAGAGTTTTAATCCTGGAGGAAGTTGTAAGGATAGAATTGGAGTTTATATGATAAGGGAAGCTGAAGAGAATGGACTTTTAAAGGAAGGATCTACTATTATTGAAGCTACAGCTGGTAACACTGGTATTGGGGTGGCCTTGGCTGCTATTAACAAGGGATATAATGTTATTTTTGTAGTTCCTACTAAGTTTTCTATTGAAAAACAAAAACTTATGAAAGCCTTGGGCGCTACAATAGTAAATACTCCTAAAGAAGAAGGCATGCAGGGAGCTGTTAATAAATCTAATGAATTGTTAAAAGAAATTCCTAATTCCATATCATTAAAGCAATTTGATAATCTTGCCAACCCTTTAGCCCATTATGAAACTACTGGTAAAGAAATTTATGAAGATTTAGATGGAAATATAGACTATTTAGTAGCTGGAGCTGGTAGTGGCGGAACTTTTTCAGGTATTATTAAATATTTAAAAGAAAAACTTCCTAATATACAAGGTATTTTAGCCGATCCAGAAGGTTCAACAATGGGTGGCGGTAATGAAAGTTGCTATAGAGTTGAAGGTATAGGTAATAACTTTATTCCAAATACTATGAATATGAATTTAGTAGACAAAGTTATCAAAACTACAGATGAAGAGGCTTTTGGCCTAGTCACACTTTTAGCTAAGAAAGAAGGTCTAATACTTGGTTCTTCATCTGGAGCTGCCTTATCAGCAGCATTAAAACTTGCTTCTACTATAGAAAAAGGAAATATCGTTGTGATTTTTCCTGACAGAGGTGAAAGATACTTTAGCACTGACTTATTTTAGGATTTATATATGTTGTAATATGTTTTCTACAAATTAAATTTAGTATTAGCTTTAGTTTGTGTTTAACAAATATATTAATATAAATATAGATTTCAAATTGCAACATATATAATTAATAACTGATTATATTATAATCAGTTGTAAAAACTGGTAATTAACTATACAATTAATTATATAGATGAAAGGTGGATAATTATTATGGTAAAAGTAGAAAGTTTTCAATTGGATCATACAAAAGTTAAAGCTCCTTATGTAAGAAAAGTAGAAACTAAATATGGAGAAAAAGGAGATGCTATTTCAAAATTTGATTTAAGATTTACTCAACCTAATAAAGAAGTCTTATCTGAAACAGGAATGCATTCCTTAGAACATTTATTAGCAGGACTTATGAGGGAAATCTTACCTGATATGATAGATATATCACCAATGGGATGTAAAACTGGATTTTATATGATAACTTGGGGTGATGTATCTGTTCAAAAGGTAATAGAAGCACTTACTTACTCCTTGAACAAGGTATTGGAAGCAACTGAAGTTCCTGCCGCTAATGAGTTACAATGTGGAACTGCTAGTCTCCATTCTTTAGATTTAGCTAAAGAACACGCAAGAAAAGTTCTAGAACAAGGCATAAGTGATAAATTTTATAGAGATTAAATATACAAAGCCCTAGCAAAATTTTGCTAGGGCTTATCTATTATTATCTTTTTACAACCTTTGGATTATATAAAAAACAAATATCTAAAAATTCTTTATTAGGTACAAACTCTATTTGTTTCTTATTTGACCCCTCATTAAGTATTGCAACATATACCTTGTCCTTGTTACCCTTAGGAATACAATTAATTATATCCTTAGGTTTATTAGAGAAACCTTTATAATCCTCACTATCTTTAGCTGCAATCAAAGATGTATCCTTAACTTCAAAAGATAGCTTGCTTTTTCTTGAATTAACTTGGTATATACAATCTATATCTACTTCTCCATTAGTTATTATATATTCATATTCACAATATAGAAATCTTTTAAAGTAAAACAATGCACCCGCTAAAATAGCCAAAATTACTGCAACACTAATACCCACAAATATTAATGAAATTAAAGATAATACAAATAAAACTATACTAATCCCATAAGCTATATTATATATAACTATATCTTCTATCCTGACTAATTGCTCCTTAAAATTATCCATAGTTCCCTCCATAAAATTTTTTACTCAACATTTGTCCTTTACCATCATAAAAAAATTTTCTCATCCCAAAAAGTACTTTAACAACTTGTCCTTATGTAAGGATATTATATCATAAATATTTGCTTTTTATAATATTTTGTGCCTTAATATTATAAAATTATAGAATCTCACTAATCTCTCCTATTCTTATTAAACTATTATCATATTTATTTGGATTTTTCTACAAAATCTATTGCAATTAAAACTTACATTGTTTGCTTAGTTTATTAATACTTCTTTTATTATTACAGATAGTAGTCTATAATTAAAATACTATATTGAATACTAACTAAAAGAGGTGCTTTTATGCAGGAATTGGAAACTAGAATATTAGATATTAATGTTGATAATATAAGAAATATACTTAAGAACCTTGAATGTGAAAATGTTAAATCAGAAAATCAAATAAATAAGCTTTTTGATTTTCCTGATAGACGTATGCTAGATAAGAAAGGCTATGCAAGGATTAGAACTGTTAATGATAGATTGAATAATAAAACTGTTTATTATATGACAACAAAAAAAATGCTTAGCCAAGAAAAATTTAAGGTTATGGAGGAAAATGAAACTGCAGTTGAGAACGGTGAAGTAGCTGAAAAGATATTTTATAGTTTAGGTCTTGTATTAGTAGAAACTATAAAAAAATATAGAGAAAGTTACAAATATAAAAACTCTCTTATTGAAATAGATATAAATGATCCTTTATTTTGCCCATTTCCTTATTTAGAAATAGAAACTACTTCTGAAGAAGAGCTTAATGAAATAGTATCTTTACTTGGTTATACAATTAATGACACAAGCTCTAAAACTATTTATGAAATTCTGAAAGAAAGAGGCCTATCTCCTTCAAGTGATAAAAAGGGCGTTTAATGTATTCGCACTAGGTACTGGTTGCAGATATTAACTTTCTTGTTCTACCTTACTCCAAGTAACAGAAAATTAATATCTGCTCCATACATCATAAAATTACATATTGAAACTTCTCTAAAATGACTTAATTTATAAACAAAAATGTTTTTCAACTTAAAATTTTATTCTTTTTTATTTATTTTCTCAAATTTAAAGTTACTTTACAAAACTTTAACTATTTTAAATTACTATTATCTATTTGTAATATTTAATTATAAATAGAAAACATCTTTATCCTTCGTATATAAGAATTCATCTTAATTTCAACATTGCTTTACTTTAAGCATATACGGTCTAAAATTAATTTTACTTAATGACTTATGCTTTAAGCTTTGCCGTTTCCAGTACATATTATTTGAATTTATCCATAGTCTTTTAGGAAGATATGGAGTAGCAAAGTTAACTCCATAAGTTTGCTTCTCATTTACTAAGTCTGCACAAAACATAAGTAATTCCTTTATAACTGGATCATAAGTTGCTCCTAACCTTTCAAAGTGTTTTCCTTCCACTGATTTTGCTAGTCCTATATAAACACCTCTTTGCCATTTAAAGCCCATATAATCTGAAAAAACTTTAGCACTTGAGATGTTGTATTTTGCATTTAATTCTTCTTGTAAATTTGAATTAATCACAATGGAAAAATACGGTGTCCTTTTTGAATCTCTTTTATGCTTTGCAAATATTTCGAAAATTTTTATAAGCTTGGAGGAGAATCCACCCATGTATAATTGGGTATATACTATTACATTTTCATAATCATATAAATCATTTATTGTTGAAGTTAATTTTACTTTATTCGAAAACAATTCATCTATTGTTATATTTATAAATCTGAATTCTTTACTTAATACCTTTTCTTCAACAAATTTACTTATTTGATATGAAACACTTTGATCTGCATTATCACAGCCTATTATATTTAATACGCTTTTCATCTAAATTTCCTCCTTCAGAAACTTAAAAAGTTCATTTTCCAAATAAATACTATTAGGAGATATAAATTTAACCTTTGTTTCTTTACTATTAAAATTCACTGCATTTTTCTTAGAAACTATATTTTTAAATAGCTCTTTTTCTGGCTCATCTTCATCACTTACAGCTATCACTACCATCTCTGGATAATTTTCATATCTCTTTTTATATTGAGTTTCCTTATTTATAAGCTTAAATAATGGAGTAACATTTGGCATAAGCCTATCTATTACTTTTTTAGTTATACTAGAATAACTTCCAAAACTTATTTCTGTAATTAATATAACCTTTTTTGCTTCTATCACTTCTTTTGCTATAATATTTCCTTCATCCTGAAGAACACATTCTCCTGGTGTCTTAATCCAACATCCAAAACACCCCACACAATTTCCTATATTACTTTCTTCAACATTAACTAATTTACCAGAGCCACTTAACTCAAGCTCCTCTGTTACTACATCTTTTATTCTCTTATAATAATCTACATCTTTATTAATTGAATTTAATACAAGTACTGCCATAATATCACCTCGACTAAACATAATATATTAATTGTAAAAATTTACCATAAACATATTATAATTGTATTTTATTGGAAAATCCATATTTTTTAATTTTTTTCGTTCGAGCTATATTTATTTAAATATATATTTTTCTTTATTTTTTATGTATTTTTATCTAAATCTGACTTATTAATTTATTTTAATAAATAATGATTATTACTTAACTTTTATTGTTTCTTATGCTATAATGACATTAAATAAAGAAATTTTTCAGGAGGATTTAGAGTTGGATAAAAATTATATGCTAAAAGCTATTGAAATATCAAAACTAGGAAGCGGCTTTGTAAATCCTAAGCCACTGGTTGGAGCTATTATTGTTAAAGATAGTAAAGTTATAGGCCAAGGCTATCTTAAAAATTTCGATTCTTTAAGTGCTATAAATATGGCGATTAATTCAGCTACTGAAAGTTTGGATAACTCTACCCTTTATATAAATATTGAATCTGATTTTAAAGAACTACTTGAAACAAATATAAAAAATGTTGTAGTAGGAACTTTAGATCCAATAAAAAATGGACAAGAAATTGAAACTTTAAAAACTAATGGTATCTCAGTAACTTTAGGAATCTTGAAAGAAGAATGTGAAGAATTAAATGAAATATATATACATTATTCAAAAACAAATACCCCATTTGTTTTTACTAAATGGGCAATGACTCTAGATGGGAAATTAGCTACTAAAACTTATGATTCGAAATGGATTAGTAGTGATGATAGTCTTAAATTTGTTCATCACTTAAGACAACAAGTTTCAGCTATTATGGTTGGTGAAAATACTGTTAAACAGGATAATCCTATGCTAACCACAAGATTAGAAGGAATTAAAATTTCTAATCCACTTAGAGTTATTTTATCAAAGTATGGAGATCTACCATTAGACTCCAACATCTTTAAAATAGATAAGGATAAAAAAACATTAATTTTATGTTCTTCTAAAATTCAAAAGTCTAAAGAAAAAGAAATATTAAAAACCGGAGCTAAAATATTAAAATTTGAAGAGAAAAATGGTCATTTAGATTTTAAAGATATTATAACAGCCTTAGGAAATAACAATATAGACTCCCTTTATATAGAAGGAGGTAGCGCTGTGTTAGCTTCAGCATTTGAAAGTAAAATAGTAAATAAAGTTTATGCTGCTGTTGCACCTAAAATAATAGGTGGTAAAAACGCCATAACGCCAGTATCTGGTAATGGAATTGAGAAAATGAGAGATGCTATAGTCTTAAATAAAGTATCTCATGAAATTATAGGTAATGATGTAATAATTAAAGGTTATATAAGCTAATTTTAAGGAGGATATTTATTATGTATATAAACACTAGCGATTTATTAGATAAAAATGAAAAAGTTGAAAACAGAAAAGTTATGGTAAAAGTTGAAGAGGCAAACATGCCTACAGCCTACGGTGATTTTAAAATAGTTGGCTTTGTTAATAAGGTAAATGGTGAACATCATGTTGCTTTAGTTAAAGGAGAACTTTCAGAAGATGACGAAGTTCTAGTTAGAGTTCACTCTGAATGTTTAACTGGTGATGCCTTCCACTCTCAAAGATGTGATTGTGGAGAACAACTAGCTTCTGCTATGGCAGCTATTGAAAAAGAAGGTAAGGGTGTACTTTTATACCTAAGACAAGAAGGACGTGGTATAGGTCTTATAAATAAAATAAGAGCTTATAAACTTCAACAAGAAGGTATGGATACTGAAGAAGCTAACTTGGCTTTAGGCTTCCCTGCTGATATGAGAGATTACAGCATAGGTTCTGAAATGTTAAGAAGTCTTAATGTAAAAAAAGTAAGACTTATGACAAATAATCCAAAAAAACTTTTGGGTCTTCAAACTCATGGTATTGAAATAGTTGAAAGAGTTCCCTTAATAATGGAAACTAATCTCCATAATGAAAAATATTTCAAGACAAAGAAAGAAAAAATGGGTCATTTATATTAAAAATAGCTGTAAGAGGAAAATCCTCTTACAGCTATAATTTTTCTCTTCTACTTGTTGATTTTTTAAAAATCTCTTCTAAAGAAGCTTTATCATCCCTTATTAAAGCTTCTTTTATAGTTTTCATTTCATGTTCAAAAGCATATATATTTTTTAGAAGATTCTCTTTATTTCCTAGGAATAACTCACTCCAAAGTTCTGCATTTATATTAGCTATTCTAGTTAAATCTCTATAGCTATCTCCTATACATTTACCTGTATCCTCATTTAAAGCCTCGCTATTTATTAATGAAACTGCTAAAACATGTGGAAGCTGACTTGTATAAGCTATTATATTATCATGCTCTTTAAGTCCCAAATACTTTACATTACTAAAACCCATTTCATAAGCTAAATTCTCTATAAGCTTTAAATTAGAAATAGCGTTATTATCTATTGGTGTTATTATAAAGTTTGCTCCCTTAAAAACTTCTGCTGATGCATAATCTAATCCTTTTTTTTCTCTTCCAGCCATAGGATGAGCAAATATAAAATCTACTCCATCTGGAAGAATCTTAATTATCTCTTGAGCAAATAAACCTTTTACCCCTGTTGCATCAGTTATCACAGTACCTTTTGCAAAATAAGCTTTATTATTTTCTATAAAACTTTTAACTAAGCTAGGATAAATAGATATTATTATAATATCAGAATTTTTAATTACCTCTTCAACATTATCTTCCAAACTGTAGCCCTTTTCTATAATCCCTAACTTCTCAGCTTTTCTTAATGTATCTTCATCCTTATCAATAGCAAATAATCTATATTTTTTCAAAGGCTTTAAAGCTAATGCATAGCTTCCGCCTATTACCCCAAGACCAACTATTGTAATATTCATTTTAAGCCCCCAATTATTTTTACTTTAAACTATTTTCTAAAGCATTCATTGCCATAACATATCCATACTCTCCAAAACCAGAAATCTGGCCTATACAAGCTGCTGCTGTTACTGATTTATGTCTCATTTCTTCCCTACTGTGTACATTACTTAGGTGTACCTCTACAGTTTTTATATCTACAGCTTTCAACGCATCATAAATAGCTATAGAATAATGAGTATATGCAGCTGGATTTATTATAATTCCATCATATCCATTAAAATATGTTTCATGAATTTTATTAATTATTTCACCCTCTATATTACTTTGAAAGAAAGTAAGCTCATGACCTAACGCCTTTCCCTCTTTTTCTATATAATCTATAACATCATCAAAACTTTTAGTTCCATATATATTCTTTTCTCTTATTCCTAATAAATTCAAATTAGGCCCATTTATTATCATAAATTTCAAAAAAATCACCCCTTATATTAAATATATATTATAATATTAAATCATAAAAATTGAGAGTTAATAGTTATCTTTCTTTAATTATAACCACCTTTTTCTTCCAATTCTCCACTGTTTTTCAATTCCTGTTTTATTTTATATAACAATTCTTCTGTTATCTCTTCTAAAGTCCCATCATTAACTAGTTCAATATTAGAATATGTTCTATAAGAATCTATTCTTTCTCTATATAGCTCTATTAATTTTTCTTTTCCTTCTTGAAGTAATGGTCTAGAATCTGTATCTATATCAGACATTATTAGCTCCAGTGGTCTATTTATAAAAACTATAAGAAATTTATTAAAAGCATCCATGTTATGTGTATTTTTTACTATACCTCCACCTGCTGATATTACTACACTACTTTTTGAAGAAGCATTTATACAAGCATCACTTTCTTTTTTTCTAAAATACTCTTCACCCATAGCTTCAAAAATTTGAGGTATGCTTAATCCTTCTTTTTCTTCTATAACTTTATCAATATCTATAAATTCATAAGAAAGCCTTTTTGCTAAACAAGCTCCTAAGGTACTCTTTCCTGAACCAGGCATTCCTATAAGTAAAACCCCATCATACAAATTAAATTCCTCCTTTAAAGGCTGACTTTAAGTTCATCATATATTTTATCTATAATAACTTCATCTATTTTGATGTTATTCCATATTTCTTCTGACTTTATAGCTTGAGCAACTAACATATATAGTCCATTAACAATTTTTAATCCTTCCTCTTCAGCTTCTTTTAAAAATAATGTTTTTTCTGGATTATAAATTATATCTATAGCTGTTTTAAATTTGCTTAAAACCTCTATACTAACTGCTGAACTTTTTATATTAGGATACATTCCACATGGTGTTGTATTTATTATGATATCACCTTTATCTAGATTCATTAAATCCTTATAATCTATAACAGGTATCTTACTTATAAATTTTGTTTCTTTAAATTTAATCTTAGCTTCTTCTTTATTCCTTGATACCAAAATAACTTTAGCTTCTTCATCTAACAAAGCTTGAAGAATAGCCTTAGATGCTCCCCCTGCTCCTAATACTACCGCTACAGAGTCCTTAACATCTATATTAAATTTTCTCAGCATAAGCTTAAAACCAAAGTAATCTGTATTATATCCACAAGCTTTTCCATCTAATATATTAATTGTATTTATTGCCCCTATATTTAGAGCTTCTTCAGATATATTATCCAAAGTTTCCATTATGACTTCTTTATATGGAATAGTTACATTTGCTCCTTTTATATTTAGAACTTTCAATTTATTTACTGTTTTTAATATATTCTTTTTTTCAACCTCAAAAAGATCATATTTAGCTTGCATTCCTAATAAATCAAAAAGTATATTATGAATATTTGGTGATAAAGAATGTGCTAGTTTTTCTCCAATTAGACCATAACTTAACATTTAGCTCCATCCCTTCCTTTATGTGTTTCCCAAGATTTATATGCACCTAAAAGTTTAAAATTAGTACTATTTTGCTCTACTAATTCAAGTACCTTTTTGACATTTTCTCCTTGTATACTACCTTCAAAATCTATATATAAATAATGTGAAAAATTGCTATCTCCCATTGGTCTTGATTCTATTTTTATCATATTAAGATTATTTTCAGTAAAATATCTTAAAATGTTGTATAACTGACCTGATTTATTTCCAAGTGAAAATACTACTGTTAATTTGTTAGCATCTTTTTCTGCTCTAAGTTCTTTTGATACTATTACAAATCTAGTTACATTATCTTTTTGATTATTTATATCTGCTTTTAATATCTCTAAACCATAAATCTCAGCAGCTCTTTTACTTGCAATAGCAGCCTTAGTATTATCATTCAAATCTCTTACAAGCTTTGCACTTATAGCAGTATTATGAAAATGAGTTAACTTACAATCCTTAAGAGTCTTTAGATATTTTGTACTTTGTTCAAACCCTTGTGTATGTGAATAGATTTCCTTTACCTCTTCTATTTTAGTACCTTTAACCCCTAGTAAATTCTGAGAAATTCTTAATCTCTCCTCACCTACTATATAAAAGCCATAATCTCTTACCAAATCATAAACTTTAGTTATTGCTCCAGTAAAAGAATTCTCCATAGGTAAAACTCCATATTCTATATCACCTTTATTTAAAGCTTCAAATAAGTCTTCAAATTCCTCATAATCATAGGTCTCTATACAAGAAGCTTCATCACTACATTTACATTCTTCTAATTCTTTACCGTCTATTTTATAATTATCTTTAAAATATTCTAGTAAAGCCTCTTCACTAAATGACCCTTTAACTCCAAAAAAACCAACATTTAGCACCTTATTTTTTTCTAGTTTTAGATTATTTGCTGCTACTTTATCGGTGTTAACTTCTATATTTTCAATTTGATATTCTTTGCTAAGATTCATCAAAGTTTGAAAAAACCTAGTAGTATATGAAGATAAATCTGAATCCTTAAGCCTATTTACATTCTTTTCAATAACTTGTATTTCCCTATCTTTATGGAAAATTTCTATGTTATTTTTCTTTTTATATTCTGCTACCTTTAAAACCATAGACATACGTTTTTCAAAAAGTTCTACCAATTCTTTATCTATTTCATCTATGTTTTGTCTATACCAATCTAAATCCTCCATAATCATTTGCCTCCTATTAAGTCTAAAATAGCTAAAGCTGCTATTGTTTCAATAACTACCAATGCCCTTTGTGCTATACATGGATCATGTCTCCCTTGCACTACTAATTTTGTATCCTCTAAAGTTTTAGCATTTATAGTTCTTTGCTCCTTAATAATTGATGCTGTTGGTTTAACTGCTGCTCTAAATATTATAGGCATTCCATTTGTTATGCCACCAGTTATACCACCATTATTATTGGAATATGTTTTTATACATTTACCATCCATATAATATTCATCATTTCCTTCAGATCCTCTCATTTTAGTATAGTCAAAGCCTGCTCCAAATTCTATCCCTTTAATTCCTGGAACTGAAAAAGCTAAATGAGCTATAGTACTTTCAACTGAATCAAAAAATGGATCTCCTATTCCAGCTTTTAATCCTATTATCCCACATTCAACTACTCCACCTACAGAATCTCCCTCCATTTTAGCTGAAAGTATTTCATGTTTTACTTTTTCTAAATTTTTATCTTCTAATATAGGTAATTCTTTTCCCCTTAAACTTAAAAGAGTCTCCTTATTTAGATTTATAGAATCAAAATAAGCTTCTTCTACTTTCCCTACGCTTTTTAAATGAGCTCCTATGAATATACCCTTTTTCTCTAATATTTGTTTAGCTAGTGCTCCTGCAAATACTAACGGTGCAGTTATTCTACCTGAAAAATGACCTCCACCTCTATAATCATTAAAGCCATCATATCTTATCAATCCTGGGTAATCAGCATGACCAGGTCTCATTACATCTTTTAAAAGTGAATAATCTTTAGAACGTGTATCAATATTTTTAATAACAGCACATATAGGTGCACCTGTTACTTTACCTTCAAATATACCACTTAAAATTTCTACCTTATCAGCTTCTTTTCTAGCTGTTGATAAATTA
The DNA here is from genome assembly GCF_900141845.1 of Clostridium cavendishii DSM 21758. GTDB lineage: Bacteria > Bacillota > Clostridia > Clostridiales > Clostridiaceae > Clostridium_AG > Clostridium_AG cavendishii. The sequence continues at coordinate 263,229 of NZ_FQZB01000011.1, forward strand.
TTTCTACCTGGTGCTCTTCTTTCCATTTCTTTATCTATATAATCAAAATCAATTTCAAATCCTGGCTCTAGACCATTTATAACAATCCCTATACCATTTCCATGTGATTCTCCAAATATAGAAATCTTCATGTTATTTCCCCATACTCCACTCACTCAATTCACCTCCTACTTTAATAAAATCTTTCCAAAAGTTAGGATAGGATTTACTAACACAGCTAGGATTTTTAAGTATAACTTCTCCCTCACACCTAGTAGAAGCTATTGCAAGCATCATAGCAATTCTATGGTCATCATAACTATCTACTTTAGCTCCTTTTAATCCATCCACACCATTTATTATTAAACCATCTTCAAGTTCTATAATGTTAGCACCTAACTTACTAAGCTCCGTAGTAATAGCTCTTAATCTATCACATTCCTTAATTCTTAACCTACCTGAATTTATAATCTTTGTTTCCCCTTTAGTTAAGGCAGCAACAACTGTAAGTACTGGTATTATATCTGGACAACTTGAGCCATCAATTATTGTAGGTTTAAGAGTATTAACTTGTACTTTTACACCCTCTTTAGTAATACTCAAATCACATCCCATTTTTTCTAATATATCTAGTACTTCCTTATCTCCCTGAAGTGAACTTATATCTATATCCTTTGATATTACATTATTTCCTATAGCTGCTGCAGATAAGAAAAATGCTGCTTGTGAATAATCACCTTCAACTCTATATTCTCTTGCTTCATACTCTTGATTTCCCTTTATTATAAATTCTTTATAATTATTATTTATAATTTCAACACCGAATTTCCCAAGCATACTTAATGTTAAATCAATATATGACTTAGATTCTAATTCTGTTGTAATTATTATATTAGAATCTTCCTTTAACATAGGTAATGAAAATAATAATCCACTAATAAATTGAGAGCTTATATTCCCTTTAACCTTAAACTCTCCACCTTTAAGTCTTCCTGAAACTTTAAGGTCTAACTCTCCATCTTTATATTCATATAAAATTCCTTGTTTCTCAAATATATCGTAATATATGTCAAGTGGTCTTTTACCTAAGTTACCTCTTCCTATAAATTTTACTCGGTTATTTTCTATAATTGATATAGGAACTAAAAATCTTAAGGTAGAGCCAGATTCATTACAATCTATTAAAATATCCTCATCTAATTTCTTAAAGATATTTTCTCCCTTTATAATAAGTCTATTACCTGCAAGCTCTATATCAGCACCTAAAGCCTTCATAGCTTTTATAGTCGCTATTATATCATCTGAAAAATCTATATTTTCAATTATGCTAGTTCCCTTAGAAAGGGAGGCACATATTACAGCTCTATGTGCCATACTTTTTGAAGGTGGTATATTAACTTCACCATTTAACTTTTTAGGCTTTATCTTTATATAACTCATCAATTACCTCCTTCTAATAAAAAGAATTCTTGATTTGTTTTATGAATAAAACAATCCCCTATATCCTTTATTAATATAATATTTAAATAATTATTGATATTCTTTTTATCTAGCATAATAGTTTCTATTATTTCATTATTGGTTTTCTTTACACATTCTCTATTACCATCTGTTAATTTATTTTGGTACAAATCACATTCATATGGAAGGTTATACTTTATAAGTATATTCTTTATCCTTTCAGCTAACCCAGTATTTGAAAAGCCTAACTTTTCAGATAATACTGTTATAGTATACATTCCTATAGCAACACCTTCCCCATGAGTATAGGTTTCATAATTAAAATATTTTTCTATTGCATGGCCTAATGTATGACCAAAGTTTAACATCATTCTATCTCCAGTGTCTCTTTCATCACGTTCAACAAACTCTCTCTTAATATTGCAGCATGTATAAATAACCTCATCTATATTTGCCATAAGATTCTTCTTATCTTCAAAACTTTCTAGTCTCTCAAACAACTTTCTATCTTTTATACAACCATATTTTATTACCTCAGCCATACCATCATAGAAAAATCTTTCTGGTAATGTATTTAAAATTTCAATATCTATAAGTACCATCTTAGGATGATAAAAACTACCTACTAAATTCTTACCTCTATCCAAATCAACAGCTACTTTACCCCCTACACTTGAGTCTACCTGAGCTAATAGTGATGTAGGTATTTGAACAAAATCTATACCTCTTAAAAATGTAGATGCGACAAAACCTGCTAAATCTCCAACAACTCCACCACCAAACGCAACTATTAAATCACTTCTTGTAACTTTAAAATCTAAAAGTTCATTATAAACAAAAGGTAAAGTATTAAAACTCTTGCTCTTCTCACCAGCTTCTATAACTATAATTTTAGTATCAAATCCTGAAGCACTTAAATTGTTGAAAATTTCCTCTCCATATAATCTTTCTAAATTAGTATCTGTTATAACAGCTATTTTTTTACCTCTAAATATAGATTTTATTTTTTGTCCAAAACTATGTCTTAATCCTTTATCTATAATTATTGGATAACTTCTATCCTTAAGCTTCACTGTAAGTTCCATTATTTAATCCACCTTTTTAATGTACTTTTTTCTTAAATATTGAAAACTAAGAGTTAAAAATTATTATTTTCTTAACTCTCAAACTTATCAATTAACATCTCCACTATTAAAACTTATATTTCTCTACCAACTGCTTCTGCTATAAGTCTTAATTCTGAAACTAGTTTATCATAACTTGCAGGTGTTATAGATTGTTGCCCATCACAAAGTGCTTTTGCAGGATTATTATGAACCTCTATTATAAGACCATCTGCTCCTACTGCAACTGCAGCCTTCGAAAGTGAATCTACCATCCAAGCCTTACCTGCCGAGTGACTTGGATCAACCACTACTGGTAAATGACTTAATTTCTTTATAGCTGGTATAGCACTTAAGTCTAATGTATTTCTTGTATATGTTTCAAAAGTTCTTATTCCTCTTTCACATAAAATAACATCTTCATTACCACCTGCCATTATATATTCAGCTGACATAAGTAGTTCTTCTATGGTAGCTGATAACCCTCTCTTTAAAAGTATTGGCTTATTAATTGTTCCAAGCTCCTTTAAAAGATCAAAGTTTTGCATATTTCTAGCTCCTACTTGTATTATATCAACATCCTGAACGAATTTCTCTATATAATGTGGCGACATTATTTCTGTAACTATAGGAAGTCCTGTATTTTTTCTTGCAATTTTTAATAGTTCCAGACCATCTGCACCAAGCCCTTGAAAGCTATAAGGTGAAGTTCTAGGCTTAAAAGCCCCTCCTCTTAAAAAACCTGCTCCACTTTTCTTAACTTCATTTGCAATTAATGTTATCTGCTCCTTTGTTTCAACTGAACAAGGCCCAGCTATTAAAGCTATTTCTTTTCCTCCAATTTTTCTTCCACAAACATCAATTATTGAATTATCTGGATGAAAAGCTCTATTTGCCTTTTTAAATGGCTCTTGTACATACATAACCCTTTCAACTATATCGCAAGCTTCAATGCTAGATGAATCTATTTTAGTGGTATCTCCAACTAACCCAAGTATGCTTATTTCTGCTCCATCTACAGGATGAACTTGAACCCCTTGCGACTCTAGCTTATTTATAAGCTTATCTACGTCTCCTTTTTTTGTTTTTGGTTTTAAAATTACTATCATGATATAAGCCCCCTTTTAAATTTGATTTTTAAGTAAAAAAATAAGACTCATATTAATGAGTCTTTTTCATACTATACTACCTAATTACATGGAATTTAATTTTGGAATATGCTTAACCCATTAGCAAAAATCATATTTTTTTGTAGAACAATTTACCAGCGCTAAAATTAAAGCCCCAGCTAAAGTAAAAGCTATAAAATTGTACTACCATTTCTTTCACTAATTTATTCATAAGTCCTCCGTTTTACTTTTAATTCCATTTTAACTCATTATACTCTTACAATATATATAAGTCAATTATTTATTATTTTAAATATTGTAAATAATATTGTTTCAGAACAGTATGTTATATAACTCCTTATCCTATTGCTTATGGTAGTTAACTCTCTATTAAAGTTTGTTACTATTTAAAATTAAATAAAACTACATCCTAAAGTATAAAATTTTACCTATTGTCATTATTTTTATACCAAAAACCAGAAGCCCTATAAAGTAAATTTTTTTCAATTTCTACTTTATAGGGTATAAAAATCATAATTAATACTCAAAGTACTTCATATATAAATTGCACCTTTAAACTGATTTATAAGAATAATTAAAATTTATTATAAAAAATTAAGGATAATACATTTTAATTATTTTATTATTCTCCTAGCTGCAACATAGTCTGATATTGGTCCTATTTTTACACCATCTCTTGGATTTGCAGCATGTATTATTTGTCCTTTTCCATAATATATTCCTACATGTTCTGGTCTTGAGGCTGTTCCTCTTTCGAATACTAAATCTCCAGGTTGTAATTCATTAAATGATATTGGTGTACCTTGATTTATTTGCTCATATGTGTTTCCTGATACTCCATATCCAAAATGTGAAAATACATAAGCTGTAAATCCAGCACAATCAAAGGAATCAGGTCCATGTCCTCCCCAGACATATGGTCTTCCTAAAAATTGCTCTGCATAAGTAATTATTTTTTGTCTTTCATCTAAATTAGGATTTACATACGTACCATCATACATCGCAGCAACTCTTGTAGTAGAACCGTCAAATTTACCTATTACAAATCTTCCTGTAATTCTTGTTGCATCGTAACTACCAAAATCTAATTCACGTTTTGCTACTAAGTTATTACCGGATGATTGTTCCCAACTCATTGCAGCAGGTTTATAATTTCCGTAATCATACATAGCTATAATTTTATCTTTTTGTTTACCTTTATATCTAGTAGAAGCAACCCTGCCTGTTATTGCATTTGCATCAAAAGAAGGAGCTACCCAACTTTCTTTTGTAGAATAGGTATCATTGTTATTTATTAATGTCCATGCACTAGTTTTAGCATTACCATAGTCATAAAACATAACGATT
>NZ_FQZB01000042.1 GCF_900141845.1 Clostridium cavendishii DSM 21758
GTTCCATCACCTTTTAGTAAAGTAACTAATACATTTGATATACCTTCTTCTCCTGAATCTTGTATGCCATTTCTATTTTTATCATGCCACACCTTATCTCCAAGTGAAGCATACGTAATTTTATCATTTATAACTATTTCGGTTACTTGTTGCTTATCAGTAATTAAATTAAATGTTGCCACTGAATTGGCTCTCTTTTTATATCCATTTGGAGGTGTTATTTCCTCAAATGTATATACCCCTAAAGGCAAATCAAGAACATTTATTTCTCCTTTTGAATCTGTTATATAATTTCCATCTACTGAAGCTGTATTTTTTATAACTGTTCCTTTTGAATCTTTAAGTTGAAATACTGCATTTTGTAATAATGTATTATTATCATCTGCTTTCTTAATAAGCTTTATAGCCCCCTTACTCTGAGTTGGTTTAGATGGTTGAAGCTGTTCCCATTCACTCCAAGCCAATTTAAAGTTATGAACTTCTGCACCATTATATTGTGTTATGTTATTTACAAACACTTGTCCATTTATAGTTCCACCCTTAGCTACAACATTTGCTTTTGGGGCAAAAATACTTCCTCCCATCTCTGCAGCAACATTTACTGTTTTAGCATTAGGGAAAACCCATAAAAGTTTCCTTGCTAATTCATGGAATTTTTTACTCTGTGGGTCTGTATAACTTGAATATTTAACTTGTTCATAAGCTCCATCTTTTGTAGTCTGATAATATAATCCAGACTTAAAATCAACATTTTCAGCATTTGAGTATATTACAAGAAACTCCTTGTCCCCAACATAAGGTATTCTTGTTCCCTGATTGTCATTAAAAGTTAGGTTAATATCATCTCTTCCTTGTGTATTTACTAATACAGATTTATTAACTTTATCTTCACCTATTCCTAAAGCTGTTGTTGCTATAGGTTTTTCACTTGTAAACAACTTAGCTTTATTAGAAACTTGATTTACTTCACTTAACATACTATCAAATTTACTATTTATTAAAGCTTTATCAACTTTTTTTACTAATACATTTGATTCATCATATGGATTTAACTTCCGCCTTCCATTTGCTCCAATTTCTTTAAAATCATTACTTACAACACTGAATACATTAACAGGTTTGTTATCTCTTGTAGTTATTAATGTAGGATTTTTTTCACTTGTTATATTACCACCTAATAATAATAACGGTTTATTTAAATCTATAATTGATTCTCCTACTACATTAGGATAATTCCCAACTGAATATCCTATTGTATATTCTTCTTCTATTTTAAAGTCACCTTTAATAGCCATAGCACCCTCTACTTCTGAATGATTTTCTACTAAATCTCCAAAAACTACAGCATTGTAATGATTAATGTCACCTAAGTTAACTGAATTATTTGAATCAGTATCCGCCAAAACATAATGTGGTGCTAAACTAGTTATACAAAAAAATAGCACCATAAATATAGCTAACTGCTTTCTCATTTTCATTTTATTTTTTATTAATAAATTAGACTTTTTTATTTTGTTCATTCTCTCCCTCCAAACTTTTAACAGTATAAATCTTAAAATTCATACTAAAATAACCTTACCTTTTTACAAATTTAAAACTGTTATCCCCTCCTTAAAAATGTTTTTTTATATAAAAAAACCGACCTCAGTCAACTGAGGTCGGTTGCACTACTAACTCCATAAATCTAAAGTGCCCAAATTAAGATTTATTTCATCGTTCCCTTCTAAATATAAATAACAATTCATATATGGAATTTAATTATTTATATATTACTTTTTTACATATTATACTTTAAAATAATAAAAATACATTTATTTCATAACAAAATAATAATATCATTAATTTTTACCATATACAAGAAATATAAATCGACAAAATAAAGTATTTTTACAATAATCATCCATTAATTAATTTATATTATTTTGCACCAAAATTATGTATTACTCTATTATAATTAACATATTTTAAGTATTAATATCTTTACAATTGTTATCTTATATAATAATAAAATTATAATTATTCTAATTTTTACATTAAAAACTCTATATATTTGCAACAAAAAATAGATAGGCACTTAAATTATAGGTGCCATTCCTATAATAAAAGTGCCTATCTACATGTAATAATAAAAAACCAGTTGCCATTATATCCCTTTAATATTGTTACATAAAAAAGAGTTACTATACACAATTATATGATAAAATAAGTATGTATATTTGTTAATTTTTTGTTAACTTTATCATTTTTGATGAATTTCGCCTAAAATTCGCCTTATGTTAACGGTTACACAGTGAAATTAACAAAAAGTTTACATTTAAAAAAATAAAAATTCTACTCAAATCCATTTTTAAAGCATATATGTCTTATAAATACTGCTAAATGGATTTGAGTATTTTTAATTATTTCTTGTATTTTCTAACTATTAATACTATAGCTCCAGCAAGAACTAACAATGCACCTGCCAATGCAAAGCTAGTAAAAGCTTCTCCTGTTTTAGGTAATACTGCTTTTATTACCTCTTTTATAGGATTTTTCTGTTCAAGCTTTATTATGCCGGCATCTATAGTTAACCTTTGATTATTTTTGTCATCCAGAGTTATTATTTGTGTCATACCTGTATCATCAGCATCAGCATCAGAATCTAAATCTTTATCTATACTACCAATCTTAGTAAATTTATATCCTTCTGGTAATTCAAATTTAACTCTATAACTACCAAGTGGTAATTTATCAAATAAATACTTACCTCCATTTGCAGTATACATATCAGCTATCTTAGTTTTACCATCTTCTTTGTATAAAATAACCTTAACTTTATCTGCAAGAAACTCATCCTTATCTTGAATACCATTTTCATTCTTATCTATCCATACCGTATCCCCTATTGATCCTAACTTCTCTGATGGTGTTGGCGGCTCTTGTTTTTTCAAATTCTTTGCTGATATCTCTATTGTCTTCCCTAAATTGTCTTTATTTATTTCAAACTTAAATTTACTATCACCAAACTTTTCATATCCATTTGGCACTTTTACTTCTTC
>NZ_FQZB01000043.1 GCF_900141845.1 Clostridium cavendishii DSM 21758
TCAGAATAGGTTAGCTCTATATCCTCATACACTAAAGCTATATTATTTGGTGTTTTTTCTACTTGCTTTTCAAATAACTCCTTAATAGTTTTATTCCTTGGATACTTTACTGTTGTATTATTAAATTCATTTATTAATTTCCCTTTATGACTTAAAGGTAATATTTCAATATCTAACAAAGAAATTTGAATGTTATTAATAACTTGGTGAAAAATATTTATATAGATTTCACCAAACAATTCAATAATTTCTTTTCTAAATAACTTATTATTATATATTATTTCTATATTTATGGCGGAATCAATGTTTTCGAAAATAAAAGTTATCTCTCTATTATTAGATTCTAATATATAATCTAGCACATCACTATTATGAATATTTTTCATTATAATATTAATAGGTATAGTTTCTACTATATTATCTATTAATTTTTCTTTTACTAAATTATCCAAAGGATATATTTGATGTTTATATGATTTTAATAAATTATTTTTTGTGTTTATTAATACGTCTTTAAATATCATATTATCATCAGTATTAAACCTAACTGGTAGAACTTTATTTGCACCTATATTACTATTATCTTTAAAATAAACAGGAACTCCTACTAAAAACTCTTTTTCATTTGTATATTTAAAAAATTGAATATTTAATATTGTTAATAAATAAGTATATATTGCAATATCATTATCTAAAGTTACCTCCTTTAATTTAATATAACTTTCTTTATCTATATTAAATTTAAAACTTTCCAATTGTATATCAGAACTTTTAGGATAATCAGTATATATAGATACCCCCTTAATATCTTGTGATAACAAATCAATCCAATAATCTTTTGCTACTTTTGTTCTTGATATTGAATCTATTATCTCTTTAGAATACTCCATTAACTCACTCCCCTTTTAAGGCATCACTTAATATAATGTTATATTTTTTTGGTTTTAAATATTTAATTTTTAAAATTTGAGAAACTAGTTGTCCCAATTATAAAAAAACAATATATTATAATTAAAATTCTACATTTAATTAAATAGTTGTAACAAAGATAATTTAAATGTAATTTTAAAGTTACATTGTAAAAATCATTTTACAATATATATCTAAAAGTTAAACTCAAAATCATGAATAGAATTATCAATTTGCTGTTTAATATTATCATCTACTACTTTAAATTCATTCTCACTTAATATTGAAATATCTTTTAATTTAATATATTTATTTTTACATATACTATAAACAATGTTTTTAAAATATTTAATAATTTTATTTATTGTTTCTTTTCTATATAATTTTGTTGAATATTCTAAATTTAAATATATGTCATTTTCCCCTTCTATGGCTGTTATTGTTATATCAAACTTACTCACATTATTATGCAAGTTATATGGTTTTATTTTCAATCCTTCTAATTCTAGTAAATTCATTTCCATATTTTGCATTATAAACATAACATCAAATAATGGATTCCTACTTACATCTCTTCTAACATTTAATTTTTCTACAATATCTTCAAATTGATAATCTTGGTTTTCATACGCATTAAGTGATTTTTCTTTTATTATATTTAAATATTCTTCATAGCTATCTTCTAAATTAATGTTACTTCTTATTGCTAAGGTATTTACAAACATACCTATTACATTTTGAAGATCCACATGTTGTCTACCAGCTATCGGTGTTCCTACAATTATATCTTCTTGTCCACTGCATTTTGATAGAAGTATCTTAAATACAGAAAGTAAAACCATATACATTGTACTTTCAGTTTCTCTTGCGATTTCCTTTAGTCCTTTAGTTTCTTTTTTTCCTATAGTAAAATCAATACTATCTCCTTCAAAATCTTGAACTAATGGTCTAGTATAATCAGTAGGCATATTTAGTACTGGTATCTCTCCTTCAAATTCTTTTAACCAATACTCTTCTTGCTTTTTAAAACCTTCTCTTTGCTGCATCTTATTTTGCCATTCACTATAATCTTTATATTGAATTTTTAACTCTCCTTGTTCTTTTCCTCCATAGATTTCTCCAAACTCTCTTGTTAGAATTCCCATAGATGTACCATCTGAGATTATATGATGCATGTCAAATACAAGTATGTGTTTTTCTTCTTCTAATTTAATCAAACCTACTCTTAATAATGGTGCTTTACTTAAGTCAAAAAATTTTATAAAATTACTTATTTTTTCTTTTATCTCAGCTTCATCTTTTACTTCTATTTCTTCTATTTTAAATTCCACAGATTGTATTTTATTCACTTTTTGAATTATATTGCCATTAATGGTCTTAAAACTTGTTCTTAAAGTTTCATGTCTTTCAATTAATTTCAAGAAAGTTCTATCTAATTTTTCTCTATCAAGCTTTCCTTCTATCTCTATAGCACCTGGAATGTTATATGCTGTGCTTTTTTTATCAAATTCTTGTAACATATAAATTCTTCTTTGTGCTGAGGATGCTAAATAGTACTCTTTTTCCACTACCTTCTCTATTGATTCAAAAACACTTCTTTCCTTTGACATAATATACTGACTTATTATTTTTATAGTTCCTGAGGTTACTAATTCTCTAAGTGGTACTTCTACATTAAATTCTTTATGAATTTTTCCAATTAATATTGTTGCATTTAATGAATGTCCTCCAAGCTCAAAGAAGTTATCGTTTATTCCTATATTCTTTACAGCTAATACTTCTTCCCATATCTTTACCAAAGCTTCTTCTGTTTCATTTCTTGGTGCCTCGTATACTGAACCTGTTATAATATTTTCTTCTACATTTGGCAATGATTTTCTATCTAACTTTCCATTAGAATTTAAAGGCATATTTTCTAACTTCATAAAATACGAAGGAATCATATACTCAGGAAG
>NZ_FQZB01000045.1 GCF_900141845.1 Clostridium cavendishii DSM 21758
GTTCCATCTAATATCTTATTTAAATGTTTCATGAACTTAAATCCATAAAGAAACAAACATCCAAAATATGACAAAGTATAAAGTATAAAAACAATGAACAATGTATCACGCCAACCCCACATCTCTCTTGCAACTGTTAATGATATTAATATAAATATAAGAGTAAATATAGCAAAAATTATAAATTTAAATCTTGTCGACTTGTAACTTAAAATCTCTTTTGTTACTTTTTTACATCTGCAAAATAAATTATAAATAAAAAATTTTTCTTTAAATTTCTTATTTCTTATCATACCTCTAATTGAACCTATCAAATATAATAATAAATAATACTCAAAAACTATATATAGACTTGCCTCCATTAAATATAAATATACTGTATTTAATTGATTAAACACATAAAATATAGTGTCTACACTAGCAATTACAAGTAACACTCCAACTACTTGAATTCCAATTTGCAATTCAAAATAAAGCCAATTGTAAAACTTCTGAATAATACTTTCTTCTTTAACTTTACTAAATATCAACATAGCTAATCCAAGTATACTTGTTACAATTGCCATTTTAAAGGCATATCCTATCAACTTACTATTTTTACCGTATAAATCATAATTTGCTTTTTCAGATGATATATATGAGCCTACTAAATCATCATTTTTAACAAAAAACGCCATCATCTTAACCTTTTTATCCTTAAATTCCCTAAGTCCATATTTAAAAGAATACATGAACTTCTCAAAACCTTGTTTGTCATAGCTACTTTCATTAATTTTGATACTATCATCTAAATTCTCTCTTCTTAATACAATAAAACAATCACTGCTTTTCTTATATTTATCTACTATATAATCACTATATTCTTCTTTAATATTAGTTAGAATTCTATCATCGTCTGTTATTACTATATATTTCATACGAGTTTCATCTAAATCTTTAGTCTGTGTCTTATATTGTTTTTCTTTATCTTTTTCTAACTCTTTTCTTACCTCATCTTCTGAAGTATAATAATGTTCTTTTATTATACTTAATGCCTCTTCTCTCTCTTTTACTATTTCACTTATTCTATTTATATAGTTTTTTTCTACTGCTTCTTGTTTTAAATTATCATACTCGTTATTAGTAATTGAAACCTGCTTCTCATAGTTCTTATTGCTTTCCTTGAATTTACTTTTCACCTCATCTTCACTAACCAATTCAGATGACTTTATATTAGGCACAGAAACTATTTTCTCTTTTCCTTTATATAAGTCTAAAACATTAACCAGAATCATTTCTTGAGATCTTATCACATTAAAAAAAGCGCCTGTTTCATAAAAACTTTTTGTATTTACATAATCAAATTTAAATAAAAGACTTGCATACGCTAACATTATAAAAACACTTATTGAAACGATAAGTATTCCAATAAATCTAAATACTTTACTACTTCTCAATTTTACAATCAACACACCACACCACCTTTAAACATTTGGAATGTTTAAAATTTATCTCAACTTCTATTTCGCTTTCCTTATAAAAATCATCACTGTATTTTCACAATTATAGCGTATACTTATTAAAACTTTTTATAAATTTTAACTGAAGAAAATACACTTCTCCAGTTAAAATCTTATATTCATAATGAACTTTTTTAATATCTTAGTAGCTATTTTATTGTTTACCAAATATTGCTGTTGCCTTAAATAAATCGCCATCTACTTCTAAATCCAATTTTCCATTTTGAAGTTCCATTATACTTTTTGCTATAGCAAGTCCAAGTCCTGATCCTTCTGTGTTTCTAGATAAATCTCCCCTTTTAAACCTTTCAGCTATTTCTGTAGCATCAAAATTCATCTCATAAGCTGCTATATTCTTCATAACAAGCTTAATAGAATTTTCTTCTTTTATTAGATCAATATATACTCTAGTACCTGCTAAAGAATATTTTAAAATATTTTGAATAAGATTCTCAAAAACTCTATAAGTTCTTCTACCATCTCCCATGACATAAATTTTTTCAACACCCAAATTTACTTTAAAATTAAGTCTCGAAGCTACTATTTTCTCATCTAATTCTGCTAAAGTTTGCTTTAGAAGCTCTGTTATCTCAATCTTTTCTATATTCATATCTAAAGCACCACTAGTAGCCTTTGATGCTTCAAACAAATCCTCGATAAGAGCCTTAAGTCTTTGAGACTTTCTATCTAAAATAGCAATATAATCATTAGCTTTTTGTGATTCTAATTCTTCCTTCTTTAATAAATCTACATAATTAATTATAGATGTTAATGGAGTTTTTAAATCATGAGATACATTGGTTATAAGTTCACTCTTCATTCTCTCACTTTTCATTTCTTTTCCTAACGCATCTTTAAGCCCTGATTTTAAATTATTTATATTCTTAGCAAGCTTTCCTAAAATGTTTACTCCTTTTTCTTCAAT
>NZ_FQZB01000049.1 GCF_900141845.1 Clostridium cavendishii DSM 21758
ACTATTAGTCCTGTTATAACTGGGTTTCTAAACCCTATTTTCATATTCGTCTCATCCCATTGTGCTATTCCACCTAATAGTGATAAAACTATGATCTGCCATAATTGTATGTGCATATCTCTTCCCCCTCATATAAAAATAATTATTACATGAATATATATCAGCAATACTCGTACCAACTTTTGTCCTAATAAAAAAACACGACATTATACTGCTTTAATATGTTTTTTGAATTTCTGTCTTAATAATTATATTGTGTCTTAAATTCTTTTATATTGTGTCAATCTAACCAATATAAAAGGGACGTAAAATTTTACGTCCCTCTTATATCTATTTCTTTATAGCTTCTAATGCTTTATAGATTGTATTCTCATTTTTTTCTAATAACTCTATACTTTCTTGCTTACCTAAACCAGATAATATCATAAATACTGCAAGCTTAACGCTCCCATCACTTTCCTTTAGATACTTTTCTGCTGTATCTCTATCTACTGATGTACATTCCATTATTATTTTTTTGCTTCTCTCTACTAATTTATTATTTTTAGCTCTAACATCAACCATATAATTTCCATAAACTTTTCCACATTTTATCATTGAAGTAGTAGAAAGCATATTTAAAACCATCTTCTGTGCTGTTCCCGCCTTTAACCTAGTAGAACCAGTTATAACTTCTGCTCCAGTAATTATTTCTATAGCAACTTGAGCAATTGAAGATATTTCAGCATTTTTTACACAGCTTACTGCAATATATGCTGCTCCTAACTCTTTTGCATATGCCAAAGCACCTTTTACATATGGAGTTCTTCCTGATGCTGATAATCCTACTAGTGCATCTTTACTACAAAATCCTATTTCTTTTAAACTACTTATAGCACCATCTTCTACATCCTCTGAACCCTCGTTAGCTCTAACTGTAGCATCATACCCTCCAGATAAAATTCCTATAACTTTTCCCTCGTCTACACCAAACGTAGGAGGACATTCACAAGCATCTAGTACGCCTAGACGCCCTGAATTACCTGCACCTATATAAATTAATCTTCCTCCACTTGATAGTTTTTCATGAATTATATCTACAGCCTTTGCTATATTATTTATTTCTTTTTTTACTGCTTCTGCAACAGTAAAATCTTCATTATTTATAAGTGTTATCATTTCAGCAGTAGATAATCTATCTATGTTTACAGTATTCTTATTTACCTTTTCTGTATCTAACTTAGTTAAATCTATAATCATAATCTTATCTCCTATTAAAATTTTTATAACTTGTTTATAATAAATCTTTTAATTTACATTCTTTATCGTCTGGTACCATTATTGCATCTATATCTACTCCTGCATTTAGAAGTTTATTAAAATAAGCTATATCAGTATCTGTAACATTAACTGACCTTTTAATAGGCTTTGTACCTTCTTTTGATGCCATGTTTCCAACATTAATTTTATTTATGTCTAATCCAGCTTCTTTTAAATCCCATATATCTTTAGGATTTTTCACTATAATTAGGACCCTTTGGCCTTCATATTTTCCTGCAAGTATATTTTTTACTGCTGTTGCCTTGTTTATTATTGAAGTTCTAACAGATGCAGGTGCAACCATTCTTAAAAGCGATTTTTGCATATCATCAACAGCTACCTCATCATTAATTACCATTATTCTGCTTATAGATAATGAATTAGTCCAAAAAGCAGCTACCTGCCCATGTATTAATCTATCGTCAATTCTTATGTGTACTATTCCCTTCATTTTTTACTTCCTCCTATTAACCTAAAATTTTCAAATTGAAAGATACTATTGATAAAATTATTAATACTATTATCACTCTAGTTGAGTTCATATTTTTTCTACCTAATAACCAATAAGTTAATCCAACTATAGCTAATGGTACTAAGGCTGGCATTAT
>NZ_FQZB01000006.1 GCF_900141845.1 Clostridium cavendishii DSM 21758
TTCATTTTTAACTACAAGATGTCTAGTTTCTTGTGGTTCACCCATTAGATGGAACACTCTTGTGTCTTCATCCATATCAAAGTAGAAGTAAACTTCCATTCTTCTTTCATGAGTGTGGCAAGGCATTGTATTCCATGCATTAGCTGGTTCTAACATTGTCATTCCCATTAAAAGTTGACAACTCTTACATACATTTGGATGAACATATTGATATATTGTTCTTTCATTTAAAGTAGTTTGAGAACCTAACTTAACTGGATTAGCATTCTTTATATCTATTTTTACAGTAGGATAGCTTTGATGAGCTGGTACTGAATTTATATAGAATTTAGCTGGATTTTTAGCATCCTTTGATCTAAAAGAAACTTCTTTAGTTCCCATTCCTATATACATACCGTCTTGTTTTTTCATTTCATATTCAGTGCCATCTAGAGTTATAACTCCTTCTCCACCAATATTTATGATTCCCATTTCTCTTCTTTCAAGGAAAAAGCTAACTCCCATTTCTTTACCTGCTTCAAGCTTCAATTCACTTTCTACCGGCATTGCTCCACCAAAGATTATTCTATCTACGTGGCTATATGTTAATTTTATCTCGTCCTTATTGAATATCTTTTCTACTAAGTAGTGCTTTCTTAACTCTTCTGTTGTATATCTTTTTGAATCCTCTGGATGATTTGCATATCTTATTTCCATTTTAATTCCTCCTAAAATTTACTTTAAATCTATAATTAATTTTCTATCTTTATAGGTAACTACAGCTTTATTATCTTCTATCCTAACTTTAGGACTTTCCTTCATTATTTGTTCTTTAGACATCTTATCTAAAGTTCCTAATACTGCTGTAGCTAAAATATGGTTTCCTTTAGATAATTTTTTCTTTAAAGTAGGTATATAAGTTCTAGGTTCATTTAAATTTGTATTCGCCTCTGGAACTATAACTTCACCTTCGCTATTTCCTAATAAATCTATGACTGCACTTGTAGCCCATGGTAAATTTGCTATTGCTACCTCATCAGTAACTAAAAAATCCTCTCCCACAGCTCCCCTATCATTATTAACTCTCTTTACCGAAAAACCACCTTCCGCTGTATAAAGATTTCTTTCAGAATTTATCTTATGAATTCTTACATAATAAGAATCAAAAGGAATGAGCCAAGTTTTAATAACTACATTATTCCAAGGTTTCCACAAAGAATATACATACTCCTCAGTTATTAACTTTTCCTCACATCTTCTCCTAACCCTATAAAAATCATCTTCTTCACTAAGGGCTAGCATAGAATCATATGCCCCTTGAACTAATCCAATATTTCCTTTAGGTACACTAAAAGCAAACGCTGTTGAATAAGCAAATTTTTCATATTTTGCCGCTTCATGAGCTGGTTCCCAAATAGCATCTTGTCCAGCTGTTAAAGCTATTACATTATTCTCTTCTCTTGTTATAAGCATATCAGCATAAACTAAATTTCTCCTTTTTTCTAATTTAGGTAATTCCTCTTCTTCTGCAAGCCAAAAAGGGTGATTTTCTGGAAGTGCTAAAAGAATAAAGGATTTAAATGCCCAATAAGGTGATCCTGGAGCATTATAGCCTTCACCCATAATTAGATTTTCATAACAATATCCTATAGATAATATTCCATCTCTCGAGAATATTGGTTTACTAAACCACCATCTAAGATTTCTTAATACAATTCCCTTAATTACACCATAGCTAAAAACTTCTACCCCTGCGAAAACTAATGCTCCCCAAAAACTGCATTGTGCAAATCTATAGGTTAAACTTCTACCGAAAGGTAAAGCTGCACCATCTTCTGAAAACCAATAAATAAAGTCCTTTGCAAAAGCTGCACCTCTATCCTTATACTTTTTAGACTCTTCTGGATTTTCCTTTTCTATAAGTTTTGAGTAAATAAGACCATAATAATGCATACCAAAAGCAATATAATAGTCCATTTGTTTGGTAGGTCCATCGGTGTACCATCCATCTTTTATATAAAACTTATCTAACCTTTCTAATGCTTCGTTTAATTTGTTTTTATTATAAGGAGCTCCTACTTTTCTTAGACCTGTATTCACAAATACAAGGAAAAACTTCCAATTATTATCTGGCATATCAAAATTATTTATCTCATCTAGCCAACAAGCAAAATTCTTTTTTTCATCTTCTGATAAAGGCTCCCACATCTTTTCTGGAGCTAAGGCTAATCCTAATCCCATAACTGCCATTTCAACAAATCTTTGATCAAAATCACAACTCTTTCCCCAATACTCTTCATGGTTTGGATTTGTGCCATTTTTTATTCCATTAATATAAGTATCCCAAAGGTCATAATCGCTTCCCCCTTTAGCTAGCGGAACTAATCCCCAAAGTACTCTTGAAAAACCTTCAAGATAAGCACATGTACTATCATAATAAGCACCTGAATTTCCAAGCTTAAGTAGAGCTCCACCTTTACTATAATAGGATTTTAGAGGCTCACAAATTTGTATTAGAGCCTCTTCTAAATCCTTTTTTGTTTTTAGGGGATTTTCATGTATAGGTAAATTAAAATTTTCCATATTTATCTTCCTTTCTACCAATAAAGGTTCCAACTCTTCATAAGTCTAACCAAGGCTTCAAAGTAAAAATAGTCTCCCCAAATATTACATTCATCTACACCTCTAGCATGTGGTTTTGAATATACAGCATGTAGTAAAATCCCATTTGATTCTTTAAAATTTTTGGTTGTATAACTTTCTGCTAAAGATTTTACAATTTTTAATGCTGCATTTTCATAAAACTTTTTATATTCATTCGTTAACGGCAAATTCTTCGAAAGTTCTAACAAACCACAAGCTGCTATTGCAGCTGCTGAACTATCTCTCTCTTCAGTACCCTCTATAAAAACTAAATCCCAATAAGCTACATAATCTTCCGGTAATCTATTTAAGAAATAATTAGTAGTTTTAGTTGCAATGTTTAGTAATTCTTGTTCTCCTGTATATATATAACTTAATGGAAAGCCATAAACTGACCAAGCTTGACCTCTAGACCAACATGAATTATCTGAATACCCTTGATGTGTAGCACCATACTTTGCCTCTCCAGTTTCAGTATCCATATAATAAGTATGGAATGTTGATGCATCTTCCCTTACTATATATTTAGCTGCCTTACTTACATGATTGTGAGCTGCTTCATAATACCTCCTATCTCCAGTTACTTCAGTAGCCCAGTATAATAAAGGCAAATTCATACAACAATCTATAATCATTCTTCCTCTTTCTTTAGGATCACTTAAATTTCCCCAAGCTTGTATTATTCCAGCCTTATCAAAATAACGCTCCATAAGCTTATCTGCTGCCTTAAGTGCAACATATTTGCTTTCTTCATTCCCTGTAAGTTTATAGCTTGCCACAACTGATAAACTATATAAAAATCCCAAATCATGAGTATCTATATCTATTTCTTCTTCTATCCTTTTTTTATAACTTTCTAATTGTATCTCTGCTACTTTTCTGTATTTTTTATCCCCTGTTATTTCATACGCTAACCAAAGCATGCCTGTCCAAAAGCAAGATGTCCATCCAATATTATCTACCTTTTCATATACATTATTTACACTAGCTGCTGATGGAAAATTATAGGTAAAATCTTTCAAATTTTCATCTATCTTTGTTAAAACATAATTTATCTCTTCTTGTAAAAAAGCTTTATCTATATTATTTTCCAAATCAAACCTTGATTTATTTTTAATCCCCTCATCTATTATCATCCTCATTAAAATCTCCTTCCCTATTATTTACCACCTGTCATTGCAATACCCTCAATAAAGTATTTTTGAGCAAATAGATAAATTATTATTATTGGTAAAGTTGCACAAACAGCTGCTGCCATAACTAGAGCAAAATCTGTACCATTGCTAGTTTGGAAGGATCTAATTCCTAATTGAATTGTTCTCTTTAGTGGATCATTGATATATATTAATGGTCCTAAGAAGTCATTCCAACAGAATACGAAGGTAAAGATACCTAAACTTGCTAATGCAGGCTTACATAAAGGAAGCATTATTCTACTATAAATTGTAAACTCTCCTGCTCCATCAATTCTTGCAGCTTCAATTATTTCATCTGGTATACTTATAAAAAATTGTCTTAGTAAAAATACTCCAAAAGGGCTAAATGCACCAGTTAAAATTAAAGCCCATAAGGTATCTGATATTCCTAAATTCTTAATTATTATGAATTGAGGAATCATAATTACTTGAAAAGGAACCATTAAAGTACATAAATAACCTAAAAATATTTTATCTCTCATTCTATATTTTAATTTAGAGAAGGAATAAGCTGACATAGAACAAGTTAATAATTGTAATAAAGTAACTGATATAGCTACAAAAAATGTATTTAAGTATAACCTAGTAAAGTTAGCTTGTTCCCAAGCTTCTTTAAAATTACTCCAAACAGGATTTTTAGGTATCCATTCTATTGGAAAATTAAAAATATCTTTATTTAATTTTAGTGAAGAAGATATCATCCAAATAAATGGTATTATCATTGTAATGGCACCAAATATTAAAACTATATATAAAACAGTCTTTTTAATAGTCCTATCTTTTTTCATACTCAATTTAATTCACCCTTTCTTATTAATAATTAACCCACTTCTTTTGGCCTCTAAATTGTATTAAAGTAACCATTAAGATTAGTGCAAAGAATACAAAAGCTTGTGCTGATGCATATCCAAAATTATATTTTTGGAAAGCTTCACAATAAATGTTATAAACTAAAACTGTAGTACTAGTTCCTGGACCACCTTGTGTCATAACATATATTTGATCAAATACCTTAAATGAGTTAATTATACACATTATAGTTACAAAGAAAGTTGTTGGTGAAAGCATAGGTAAGGTAATATTTTTAAATTTCTGCCAACCTGTGCAACCATCTAATTCTGCTGCTTCATATAAATATTTTGGTATTCCTTGAAGCCCAGCTAAGAACATAACCATATAATAACCAAAAGTTTTCCATACTGACATTAATATTACTGCTGGTAAAGCCCATGCAGTAGAAGATAACCATGTTGGAGGATCTGTTATACCAAAAGATTTAATAAGTGAGTTTAAAGGACCAAAATCTGGATTGTAAAGTGCTTGCCATACTACTGCTACAGCAACTACTGAAGATATATAAGGTAAGAAATATGCTGCTCTTAATGCTGAAATTCCTTTAAGTTTTTGATTTAAGGCTAAAGCCACTGCTAAAGCTACTATTATCGTTAAAGGCACACTACCTATTGTAAAATATATAGTATTTACAAATGAATCGATAAATCTTTGATCTTTTAATAGTAATAAATAATTTTTAAAACCAGTAAAATCAACATTACCAAAACCATCCCAATTAGTAAAACTCATAATTAAAGCTGCTACTACAGGAATTAATGTAAATATTAGAAAACCTACAAAGTTTGGTAGTAAAAAAATGTAGCCCCACTTAGCTTCGTGTTTTTCTAAGGTACCTCTTTTTTGTTTTTTCTTGCCACTTAACAGTTTCACTAATACTCCTCCTTTTTTAAAAGTACCCTAAGATTTCCTTAGGGTACTATAGGTATTTGGTTTTAATTATTTAGCCATCTCAGCTTTTCTTTGATTTTCTATATTTGACATAGTAGTATCCAAATCATTTTTTCCAATATAGTATAATTCCGATTGTTCATAGAAGACTTTAAGCGTTGATTTTACATTCTTTCCAACTGGTAATTCAGGAACTACCTTTTGATTTAAGAAAGTTTTAGCTACTCCTGCTGGAGTTCCTTCTGCCGAACCATAAACTTTATTAACTTCGTCATTTATATATCCTGGAAGTATTCCAAGCTTAGCACTATTTATAGCACCCTTTTCTCCTGTTAGATATGATAATACCTTCCAAGCAGCATCTTTATTTTTTGTCTTAGCGTTTATAGACATTGGTGTAGCTGTTCCAAAAGTAGTTTTAGCTGCCACTCCTTCTGGATGTGGAAGTGAAACTACATCCCAATTAACATTGTGCTTTCCAGCTGCTTTATCGCTTATTAAGGATCCTGCTAAGAAATCTCCCATTGGCATCATAGCGATATTTCCCTTTTCAAATGCTGCTCTATAATGAGCTGAAGTTGATTTATTAGTTCCCCAGTTAGATGCTGAACCATCTTTATATAAATCATTTAAAAATTGAATTGATTCTTTTTGAGCTTTTAAATCTTCACTAAATATTGTCTTTCCTTTTTGAAGAGCTGATAGTTGATAAAGGTTGTCCCAAGTTTGAATAAAGGTACCCCAAGTCTTATCTGCACCATCACCTTTAGTCATTTGTTTTGCTAGATTTCTAAATTCAACCCAAGTCATATCATCCTTAGGATAAGCTACCCCAGCCTTATCAAATAAATCCTTGTTATAATAAAGCGCCCAAGCTGTTTTTCTTACTGGAAGCCCATATAATTTACCATCTATTTTCATATCATCTGTTAAGCCATTATAATTTTTAAGATCTAATTTATTTTTATCTATAAGTTCACCTAAATCTAAACATTGTTTCTTAGTAGCTAAGTCTGCATAAGTTGAAACATTATTTGTTCCAAACACATCTACGTCATTTCCACTTGCAAGTGTTACTGTAAGTTTATCTGGATATTCATTATCAGGTGCTTCAACTACTTCTATTTTTGTATCTTTATTTTCATTATTAAATTGATCTATTACTGCTTTCTGGTTTTTTGCTTCTGTTGCCCAAAGCATTACTTTTACAGTTGATGGACCAGAACCTGCCGCTCCTTTGTCATCTTTTTTACCACAGCCAACAAAAAGACTTGTAGCTACAGATGCAACCAAAACTAATGAAAGAACTTTTTTAAATTTCATATTGTTCACTCCTTTGATTCACTTTATATTTTCATTTTATCTTTGAAAACCTTTTCTAACAATTAACTGTTTTTTTATTTTTTATACTTTTACATTCTCTTATTTATAAGTTTAAAGTTCGCCAAGTAAACATTTTCAATATTTTTATAATTTTTTGAGTTTTTTTATACTCATTTTAACTCTTAATAATATTTAAACTTTTTTCTTTAATATTGCTTTCACTTTTTTATACTTTTTTATGATTCCTGTAATTTAGCTATAAAAGTCTATAGGCTATAATTAATTTTCTATATTTGAATTACTTGAAACTTATAGATTGCTCGAAAAATTATGGATGTGGATTATTTATTAAAACCTATATAATATTAAAAATAAAGAAAAAAAGAAGGCAAAAACCTTCTTTAAATTAAACTGTATCTTTATATCTTAATGGACTAACTCCAACATGCTTTTTAAAAATTTTACTGAAATAATATATGTTATTATACCCAACTGTCTCAGCTACTTCATACATCTTCATATTTGAATTTTTAATGTACTCTTTAGCCATATCTATCCTTACTTCTGTTATATAATCTGTAATTGTTTTTCCTGTAGATACTTTAAATAAATTACTTAGATAGCTTGGTGATATATAAACTAATGCCGCTAATTCTTCTAGATTTAAGTCTTTATTATAATTATCATTTATAAATTTTTTAACTCTACTAATTATTCTACCACTACTATTATTAGACTTATCTCTTATATAATTTTCTACTGAAGAGCAAAACCATCTTAACCAAAGTTTCATATCTTCCAAAGTTTCTAATCTCTTCATATCAGCCTCTACTTCATAGTTTTCATATAAATAATTATTTATTTCTTCATTGCTATTATTTAAAACTTCTATAAATTGAATTATGATAGTCATACAAATACTTCTTGGTTTAAGCCTTAAAACACTTCTATTATTTAATAAACTAATAATATTTTCTATATAACTTCTTATACCATCTATATTTCCTTGCTCAAGGTAAATAGTAAAGGTATTCAAGTCAAACGTTTTAACCTCTTGTTCTTCTTCCCTATTTTCATATGTATCTAGAAAACTAATTATACTTCCAGCACCTAAAAAGTATCTTCCTCCTACTGCCTCTAAAGCTTCAATGTAAGCCTTTTTTAGATAGCTCAAATCCGCTTTTATATTACTTATTCCAATAGAAGCAGATACATTTAAATAACTTTTGAATAAAGTTTTTATCTTATTTGCTAACTGATTATAATTGTTTTCAACTTGGTTTTTATCCTTGTTTGTATAAATCACCAAAAATTCTCCTGGTCTAACTTCAACACAATATCCCTCAGTAAAATCATTTAAGATCTCATTTACTATATTCATAATCCCATAACTAAATAAATATTTATCATTATCCGAATAATTTTCATATAAATACCATTTATCTATCCAAAGAACTAAAGCTATCATATTTTTATAATTTAGCTTAAACTCTAACTTTCTTAATTGTTCTTCTATTTCTGAAGGTTTTATTTCTTCAGTTAGAATAATATCTCTCATAAACTTTTCTCTTAAAATATTTTTGTTTATATCAATATCATCTTTTAAAATTTTTATATTACTATTGTAAGCTGTATCTATCTTATCTTTCAATTTAAGGAGTATATTTACTAATTCTTCTGGCTCCATTGTAAGTTTTAAAAAATAATCTTCAACACCTAATTTCATTACCTCCTTAACAATAGCAAATTCATCATGACAAGATAAAACTATAATTTTCATATCATCATAATCTTTTTTTATAGTTCTGATAAGCTCTATTCCATCCATTTTAGGCATTTTAATATCAGTAATTACTATATCCGGTCTATTACTTCTTATAATTTCTAATGCCTGTTCACCGTTAGAAGCTTCCCCTATCAACTCAAAGCCATTATCATTCCAATTTATAACTGACTTTAAACCAACCCTTACTATCAATTCATCTTCTACTAATAATACCTTTAGCATAGTGTGTTCCCCCTAAAAGTTACTTTTTTCTTCTGATTTAAGTACTGGAATAGTTATAATAACCACCGTACCTTCACCAATTTTACTTTGTATATCCACTCCAAATTCCTTTCCAAATAAACTTTTGATTCTTTCATCTATATTCCTTACACCAAGCCCGCTAAAACCTCTACCACTATGATTATCTTTACTTAAAAGTTCTAAAACCTTAGATTCATCCATTCCAACGCCATCATCTTCAACTTTAAATACTACTTTATCTTCCTCTATATCAACAGATAAATTTATAAGTCCGTCTTCTTCTTTAGGTTCTATACCATGAAAAATTGAATTTTCTATAGCTGGCTGTAAAATAAATTTTGGAGTATATAAATATCTAACTTCTTCACTAACTTCATAATTTATATTAAATTTATCTTTATATCTAAATTTTTGTATGTATATATAATCTTCTACTAAGCTTAACTCCTCATCTATAGATACAAAATTATCTACATTTTTTATACTCTTTTGAAGCAACCTACCTAAACAAGTAGTCATATCACGTATGTTATCAGCATTTTGCATTATAGCCATCCACTTTATAGTATTCAATGTATTATATAAAAAATGTGGGTTTATCTGCGATAATAAAGCTTTATACTCAGCATCTTTTCTTTCTCCTTCTTCTTTTAAACTTACCTCTAAAAGTTTTTTAATTTCATCCAACATAAAATTAAAACTATGAGCTAATTCTCCAATTTCATCTCGCTCTGATTCATCAGCTCTTGCATCAAAAACGCCACCTTCTACCAGCTTCATAGTGTTTTTTAAGTTATTTATTGGCTTAGTTAATTTTGCTGAAATAAACCACCAAAATATACAACTAACTACAATAGATATTAAAGATACTATAAAAGTTATTTGCGCAATTATTTTATTTTCTTTAACTAAATTTTTAACTTCAGTTATTTCAATGAGCTTCCAAGGAGTTGAAACAGCTGAACAATACGTTATAAGTATTTCTTGATTATCGGCTTTAGAAGTTATATATCCTTCCTTTGACTTTATTACTTCCTTAATGTAATCTTTTTCATCGAACTTCTCCGTTAATAATTGTCTATTAGTATTTGAAATAACATTTGCATCTTCATTTACTATTACCATAGAATTTTTTGTACTTTCTTCCATACCTTTAAACAAATCATATATTGAACTTTCTTTGAAACTTAGAAAAGCTACTCCTATTCCATTTTCCAGATTCTCATCCTTTATTAATCTAACAGCTGATACTAAATACCCATCACCTTTTAACTCCGCCCAATCTTCGTGAGTACCTGTCCACAATATCTTGCCATCTAACTCTCTTGCCTTTTTATAATATTCAGATTCTTTAAGTTTCTTTTCATCAATAGTATAAGCATTATCACCAAGCTTGATAACCTTTTCATTGTCCCCCAATATAACTATTGAACTTATATACTGATTCATAGCTGAGTACTTTTTAAAATTTTCATAAAACTCGTAAACTTCTCTCATATCCATATTATAATCTATTGTATTACTATAAGCTTTACTTAACACCCTGTTTATACTCTTATTTACAAATATTTCGTCTGCTACTTGAGTTAAAGCAGCAGTTTGTTTGTCTACTATATCCCTAACATGAGTCAATGTTTTAACTGAAGAGTCTATTGATTTCTTCTTTATAACCTTTACAGAAACTATATATGAAATACTACCTAGAACTACAGTAGACATTACAGATGAAATAAGAAAAAACATTACCAATTTATTTCTTATACTTGTCTTTTTTGTACTTAAGCTACCCATACTCCCCCCAAAACTTACTATAATTTCAATCTAAGCACAAAAAGTTCTCTATACTTTTCATACTTTTTTCATATACAACATTATACATATATTGAGAATAAAATACAAATAGCGACATTTAAAGTCACAAAGAATTTTAAATATAAAAGTGTGAAAACATCTTTATATTTTTAGTGATAATCTAACATTATACAGATATAATTAATTTAAAGAACTTTTAATATTTTAAAAATAATTAGCTATGAAAATATTTAAATAATGTATTATTACTAAAATACTACATAAAAATATTTATCTACATAAAAAGGAGAATTATTATGAACTTGGTTAGTATTCAATATCCAGAAAATAAAATTTTTAATCCCTTTGATATTAATTCAACAGACAACTATTTTGGACAGGCAGGCGGATATTCATATCTTGGAAATTATAATGACTTCAAAGATATTACTCCTTGGGATGAACGTTCTAACAAAATGAAAGGTGAATTCGTATTAAATATATTTAAACGCCATTCTATATTTGATAATGGTGATAAAATATGGGAAAATTCCAATTTTAATGATGAAAATGATTCTGAGGAAGAAAGATGTAATGTTTATTACATTTGTTGTGATAGACAAATCGAATATTATGTACCTTCATGGAATAGCAATTTAAAAACATTTAATTTACTTAATAATACTACTGGTGATATAAGTTTTGGTGGGCATAGTTGGATAAATATTAATGAAGCATTAGAATTTGCAAAATATTATTCAAAAGAACATATGATTAAATGTATGGTTTGTAAATTGATAAATTCAGTAGACAGGCATTAATACTCTTTGAGTTATATTTTGTATTCTTCTATAAAGTAATATAGGTGGACAATTTCACCTATATTACTTTATAATATTTTGGTCCTATATGAAAAGATAACCTATATACCAACTGAAGTGTGTGAAAGTTTTTCTGTAAATAGCTTTTTATGATAATTATCCATTCTATAAAATAAGATTTGCTACCATTTCATCATCTTCAATTATACCAGTTTCTATAAATCCCAAAGATGCATAAAGCCTCTTTGCCCCCTCATTCTCAGGTTCATAAGAAAGTGAAACCTTCGAAGCTTTTCCATAAGGAAAAGTTCTAATAACCTCAATTGCCTTTATCATAGCTTCTTTACCATAACCATTTCCTTGATGTCTTTTATCAATCATTAATCTACAAACCCAATAAACATTTTCTTCCTCATGATCTTCATCCTCATTATATGCTAACATTATGAATCCTACCATAATATCATCATTATAAATAGCATATGTCATAGGAATGCAATCATTATTACTTAATGCAACATAAGCCTCTGCAAGACTTCTTATATTAGGTGCAACAAAACGTTTTTGTTCTTCTTTTGGTTCCAATTTAATACATTCATTAAAATTATCCTCTGTGATTTTTCTTAATTCTATCATAATCTTGTCTCCTTTAAATATCCCCTTAAAATTCTGCAAGCATAACTATTTACACTTTTATATAGCTAAATAATTCTATATATATATATTTAAACCTCATCAACCTTTATCATTCTTAAGTCCTTTAACACCGGTTTTTTATCTATATACCATTTATAACTTTTTTTCAATCCCTTTTCTAATGAAAGTTTTGGAACATACAAATCATCTTTTATTAACTTTTCTATATTAAGAATATATGTTACATCTCTAAATGGAAAATATAAACGTGCCTCTAAATTTGTTTTGGTTATATCTATATTTTTTACTATTGGTTTCCTATCCATGACTTTACCACAAGTAATTATAAGTTCATCCCAAGAAATCACATCTGGATTTGTTACATTATATATTTGATTACTCTTTTCACTAGTCATAGCACTTTCAAAAATTCTAACTAAGTCATCTATATGTATAAATTGAGTCTTTGTATTATTTCCATAAGGTATTGGAATAACTTTATTAGCTTTAATTCTATCAAAGAAGCATGCTTCTCTATATAGATTATTATTTTCTCCATAAATATA
The DNA here is from genome assembly GCF_900141845.1 of Clostridium cavendishii DSM 21758. Taxonomy (GTDB): domain Bacteria; phylum Bacillota; class Clostridia; order Clostridiales; family Clostridiaceae; genus Clostridium_AG; species Clostridium_AG cavendishii. The sequence goes on from NZ_FQZB01000006.1 coordinate 12,728, forward strand.
GGTTGGTCTAAAAATAATATATGGTACATTACTATTTACAATAAAATCTTCTGCTTCTTTTTTATCAGTACCATACTTTCCCCAATTAGGATTTTCACCTTTTTCGAACTCCTCACCTATAAGCTCATTACTCGGTTTGTACACTGCACCAGAAGAACAAAAAATATATTTTTTTATATAACTTTTATCTATAGTTGTTAATAAAATTTCAACATCTTCTTTTTTATATGCTGAGACATCAAAAACGAATTCGTATTTCTTATTTTTTAAAATATTCTCCATTTCTAGCTTTGATTTTCTATCACAAATCAAATGCTCTCTAAATCCATCATAATCTATAGCCCTTTTTCCTCTTGTTAGAATGTCTACATCATATCCTTTTGAAATTAAATACTTCGCTAAAGAACTACTTACAAAAGTTGTCCCACCCATAATTAGAATACTTCTCAAACGCTCACCCCCAATAATATATAGCAACATTTTTTAATAATTAATCAAAATATATTGGATTTTTAGTTTTTCCTTCTTTAAAACAATTACAATATACTCTTCCATCAATGCCCATATAAATTTTCCTAACCTTTTCAATGATTTTTATTTATTACACTTTTATATACATTTTACCATATATGGATTATTATTAACATCAACATTAATCTAAAAATAAAATTGATTCTTTATAAATTCTATATAATTTTATCCACTTGCTATATAAATTAAATTTAATTATGATATAATAAATTTAATATATTAGGAGGTGTTTTTTTATGAATGATTATCATACATTCAGCTCCAAATCAGCTTGCTCCTTGCAAAGATTACAACAAAGTAAGCTATGCTTTGTGTGGAGCCTAAGCTGTTAATTTAGCTGAAGGATTATATGTTTTAGGCTCTGTAACACATAGCTTTTTTTGTATTCTTTGCTTTAATACTATTTATTAAGCTAATAGAAGTAAGTTTCAATAATCAAACCAAAATTTGGATTCTTACTTAAAGTAAAGGAGCAAGAAAATGAAGTATGTAAAAGCACATGATGTGTTACCAGAGGAAATGGTTAAAATATTACAAGAATATGTAGATGGGAAATATCTTTATATCCCTAGAAAAGATGAAAATCATAAATCTTGGGGAGAAGAAAGTGGCATTAGAGGTAGCCTTAAAATTAGAAATAATGAAATCTATAAAAAATATATGGATGGAGCTACTATAACCGAACTAACACAAGAATATTACCTATCTGAAAAGAGTATAAGAAGAATAATAAGTAAAGAAAAACTTCTATGCTCATAATTATTGCAGAATCATTTATTAGATTGAATACTTATTTTAAACTATGATATGCTTTCATTGTATCAATCCACTGAAAGTTATCATCTCTAGTTTAAAACAGTATTTAAAAAATAAAATTATTATAAATATGTATTATGTTTTAATTAGAGATGATTGTTATTACTTAATCTTAAGTAATAGTAATCATCTTTTTGTTATCTAGTAATAAACTACAGACTTTAAGGAAAATATATCAATTTATGAAAAATAATCTATAATAAAGGAGTGCTATATTTTATGAATACTTTTATAAAAAAACATGAATATAATTATATAAAAAAATGCTTAAATGATTTAAATAACGCCTTTACCAATTGTGTTGATGCTAACGTTGTTCTAGCGACTAAAGCATATATACAAAAAAAAATTTTATCTATTTTTACTAATTTATCTGAAGAAGAAAAAGAATTACTTAATATTAGTAAAATAACAGATCGCTTACACATCGATATATATTTAGCCAATTTAGATCAATATGTATATGGGATGCCAAACATTACAACTGCACAAATTAATAAATTATTTAAAAAAGAAAAAAAATTTAAATTACCTGATATAAGTGAAGAAAATTCTAAAAATGTATACTTAGGGTGGATTGATGATACAATAAAAAAACTATTTATAGTTTATAATTTGAACGGAACTTTTGTAGGTATGGCTTGTAGAATTCCAACTTACGGTACAAATAACACTCATGTATGTGCACTTTGTAATCGTGTAGGTCGTGAAAATGAGGTAACCTTTGTTTCACCTATATGTAAAACTTCTAATACTAGTAAAAATGCCTATAAATCAATAGGTTTTAATATATGTCTAGATAGCAAAAAATGTAATGAAAGAATTGTCTCCACTGAAAAACTTGAAGAACTTTTAAAGGATGTTAATAATATAAAATAGTAAATTAGACAGTAAATAGATTTGCCTAAAAACAAATCTATCTACTGTCAACTGATATATAATATTCTTTTCTTATTTATATTTCTCTCTTCTTACTCTACTTAAAATTATTAGCTATAATCTGAGCTGACTCACCAAAAGTGTTATATCCGTATTCATTCTTTATATCTTCTAAACTTTTTCTATCACCACTTACCTGTTTACGTACTTCCCTCTTAAGAATATCATAAACTAACTCATTATTTTCAACACTATCCTTCCAATTGATTTGTAATTTATCTAAAAGTATTCCCTCAGAAGAACCTACATAATAGTATAAATCTTTATCCATAAATCCATTTAATTTCGTTTTGCTGGTAGTATCTAGTAATGATTTTTTACTAAATCTATCTGCAAATTTACCATTTTGAACCTTAGTATTAAATGGATGCTTATAAATATCTCCTACTAAAGTTGAATATTTGTATTCAACATATTGAGCACAACCTTCTAGTGTTTCAACTGATTTTTCTTGTTTCATATAATCAAATTTACTATAACGAGCCTCTCTTACAGTAACAAAATCACTTAATATGTTTAACAATTCACTTTTGTCATTTGCACTATTCGCTTTATCCAAAATAGCAAACTCTGTTAGGAAAAGTTGATATTGTTCTTTATTTCTTTCATCTACTTGTATACTTGAACGCAAGTTATTTACATTTTTCCATAATGCTACTTGCCTATATTCATGAAATACCTCATGCATTAAAGTATATTTAAAAGCTCTATCTGCATCTGACGTTTTAGTATTACTAGAAGTATACTTAAAAAATGCAGCATGTTGCTTACCTATATCAGTAAATGTAAAGTTAAATGGTAGCCATGAAGATGATACTGATGGAGATATTGCTGATACCCTATATATCGGTGGTAAATTCATTTCTTTTGGAGTTTCAATTTTCTTAGAAAATATAGAGTCTTCTAACTTATCTACTCCCACTACATATGAATATGTATGTAACATTCCGTTATCTTTACTAGCTGGGGTTAGTACAAGTGGGATACCCTTAAAGTTATAACCTTCCTTCCATATATCTTGAGATTTATTATTATATGTTTCATAAACTTCGGAAAGTTGCTTTAACATATTTTTATCCATATCATTTAATGAATTATACTCTGTATGAACTAATTTATTAGATCCAATCATAAAAGCAATCACTATTAAAATCATTATTAAAATAACTTTAAAAATCTTTTTAGACTTTTGTTTCATATAAAATCTCCTTCTTATCCTTATTAAGAATAATATTCTAAATCAACAACTACATATTTGCAAATACTACATAATGTTTATTTTGGTTTGTAATTATTATTTTTATCACTTTTCTTGTGTTTTCTTCATCTGTTATAGCTACAACTATTACTTTAGCATCAATTTTCTCAATTTCCTTTATTCTTCATACTCTTTTTTTGTATAATAAACAATATGTTACTTTTCTAATAATAACTTATCTGTTGCATCTACATTAATAATTCCATACTTTACCTCAATCTTATATCTTCCCTTTTCTTCAATATTTAAAATAATAGTTCCTTATTCTAAAGGATACATAATATTTTTTAAATTAAAGCTCTTCATATCTTATATTGAGTTTGTATTAAATTATAATTAAAATGTATATTAAATTCAACATTAATTCCAATACAATATATATTGCAAAAAAATCATATTTCTTTAAAAATGAACACCCTACAATCCTTATTTGAAGTCTATGCCAAAAAACTTATATGAATTATCCCTAGTAGTTTTAGCTATTTCTTCATAACTTTTCCCAGCACACTCTGCAACTGTTTTTAATATATGTGTAAGAAAAACGGGCTCGTTTCTGCCATTATAAGATTTTGGTACTAAATCACGTGGAGTTAGAAATGGAGCATCAGTTTCAATCATGAGTTTTTCTGTTGGTATCCTTTTTACCAACTCTCTCAAATGCATACCTCTTCTTTTATCACATATCCAACCAGTAACTCCGATGTAATATCCATTTGAAAGATATTTATCTAATTCATTTGCACTACCAGTAAAACAATGAACTACTGCTTTTTTTATACTTTTATTATAATTAGATAAAATTGCCAAAAATCTTTCATGCGCATCACGTTCGTGTAAAAATAATGGCATATCTAACTCACATGCAAGTTGTATCTGCGAATCGAACCACTTCTCTTGGACATTCCTTGGAGAAAAGTTCCGATTAAAATCAAGACCACACTCTCCTATAGCAACAACTTCCTTACATAATGCCAATGATTTAAGGCTATTAATAGTTTCTAGATTACATTTATGAGTATCATGTGGATGCACTCCAGCTGTTGAATAAAGTATTCCTGGATATTTTTTAGTATAATGTAATGCTTTATTACTACTATTTATATTTGTACCGGTTATAATCATATTGGAAACCCCAGCCTTTACAGCTCTTTCTACAACCTCTTCCCTATCCTTATCATAAGATTTATGCATCAAATTTAATCCAATATCAACTAAGTTCATAATATAATTACTCTCCTTTTATATTTATATAATCAAATTATAATTTTAAAATTTCTTTAAGTATTCTAATTAAAATTATAAAATACAATGACTGACACCTATATGTCAGCCATTGTATTTATTATAAATAATTTTTATATATTCCTTCATTTCTTCTTTTAGTTTTTTTGGACTTATAACCTCACAATAATTACCAAATCCTAAGATAAATCTCTTTAATCCTTCATCATAAGGAAAAAACTTTTCTACAATATATGTTCCATCTTCTAAAAATCTAATAGCCTCTTTAGGAAAATATTCTACTAATTGATTTCCTATCTCCCTAGAGAATTTTAATGTCACTAACTCGCTGCCATTTTGTAAATTTTCACAAAAAATATTTTTAATTTCACTTTGTGATATTTCCTGTTTTATAAAAGTTCCTCCCAGTTTTAAATCTTTTATCCTGACAAGTTTAAACTTTCTATAATCTTTTCTACTTCTGCAAAATCCAATTATATACCATTGACCTTCCATAAATTCTATTTGAATTGGTTCAACTATTCTATTTGAATAACTTACTTTTCTGTTTATGTATCCAAATTCAAGTAATTTACTTTCTTCAATCCCTTTATTTATTAAAAATAAATATTCTTTCAAATCTTGCTCCATATTCAGATGTGACATATTTATAATTAATTTGCTAGTTTCTAATTCATTAACATTTTTTAAAGTTTCAAATTTATTTACTATATCATTAAATTGAGGATTACTCCCAAATAAAACCTTTAAATTATCCACCACCGCAATTAATGGTTCAATTTCCTTCTTATTAAGAAATATATTGTTTAAAATATAGTTTTCCATAATATAATAGCCGCCACCTTTTCCACCAATTGCTGCTATAGGAACTCCTGCCTCACTTATCTTTTCTATATCTCTATATATTGTCCTTAAAGATACTTCAAAATGCTCTGCAAGTTCTTTTCCTGTTATTAGTCTTTTTTGAGAAATTATTATTAAAATCGATAAAAGTCTATTTGCTCTCATATCTCTTTTCTCCAATTAATAAATAAAGATAGGCTAACATTAACCTATCTTCATTATACACTGAAAATATTAAATAAAGTTTTTAACTTCTTACTCTATTTAAAATTATTTACTTTAAGCTAAGCTAGCTCATCAAAAATACCTACCAGTATTGTTTAATTTATAGTTATTATCTAAATTAATTCTTTAGTATTTACTTTTGTAACTGCCTATTTAGAAGAAATACATTATCTATTTCATTTCCCTGGTCATCATAATATTTCACATCTATTCCTGCTATATACCCTAATGTGTCTCTATCAAGTACACTCCCTTGAATCTTTAATAATTCTTCTTCATTCATAGGTAGTTCTACTTCTTTTGTTTCATAATCTCTGTCACATACTATTTTTACTTTCATCTCTATCATACTCCTTTATAATATTAGTATGCTTCAATAAAAGCTAAATTATTTTTCTAATATTTATTTTATTGATTGTGGGTAATTAAATATATTAAATGGATCATATTTGCCTTTTATATAATTTAATCTACATGCATTTCCACCATAATATTCTTTTTCATAATTTATTAATGGACTGTACGGAAAATTAACAAATGAGCCTTCTGTTATCATTTTTATATAATTCAATCTACTTGCTACCCATTCTTTATTTTCTTCAGCATAAATTGAATTTTCCCATACTGATTGTATACCTATGATATAATTTGAATCTCTATAATAAAAGGCTGTTTCATGTTTTCCTTTATCTTTCACAGCCCCACCTAGTCCATAAAAGGTAACTGCAGCATAAACTGAGCCTGTAGGCCTTTCTTGAAGAGAAGCTGCCAATTTTAATAACTCGCGCTTTGAATATATTCTATCTGCAAATCTACCAGTAGATTTAAATTTTTCACTAGTAGGATATATGGCTTCAATCTTTTTTATGGCATTTAAAAAAGTTGTATATTCAAAATCAGACTCAGCATTTGGCAAATCTAATAGAGGTTCTAGTATTCCCTTTAGCTCTTCTATATCTCCATAGAACAAGCCTATAATAAATGCTGCTACGCCTTCATCTTCAGAATTATAAAAACTAGCCCTCATATTCACTCTTCTATCTAAGGTTTGGTATAAATTTTGAAATATATTCATAATATTTGCTTGTTCTAATTCTGTTGTATTTGGATAATATATTGTAAACTCTGTTACCCTATTTAATTTTGGTGGTAATTTAAAAGTTAATGAAGTTACTATTCCAAAGTTTCCTCCTCCGCTCCCCCTTAATGCCCAAAATAAATCACTATTACAATCTCTATTTACAATAATTATCTTTCCTCTATAATCTACAAGTTCAAATTCCACTACATTATCTAAGCCTAACCCAAACAATCTACAAGATAAGCCCCAACCGCCACCTAAAGTGTATCCTGCTACTCCAACAGTCGGACAAGTTCCACCTGGAAAAGGATATCCTCTCGTTCCTACATATTCATAAAGTTCACTATTTTGTACCCCTGATTCTATTTTTACTGTGTTTGTTAATTCATTTATACTTATTTTCTTCATTCTACTAACATCAATTACTATGAGCTTATTTCCAATAGAGTACCCTTCATAATTGTGTCCACCAGATCTTATTCTAAAGTTAATATTCCTTTTAATACAGAATATTAAGGCACCTACAACATCTTCTCTACTAGTACAATATAATATAGCAATTGGATATTTTTGTATCGCCCTGTTCCATATTTGTCTATCTTCTTCATATTCAATATTATTAGGCGTTACAATCTCACCACTAAAACATAATTCCTTAGTTAACTCCATCCTCATCATCCTTTGTAGTAAAATATTTTTGTTTTCAATAAATCTATCTACTACTATCAATATATGATGAATATAAAAATTAATTTAACATATTCTAATATTTTCTTAATCTTAATAAATAACTTAAATCTTTTAATCTATGTTTTTTGATATCCAATAATCGGTATATTAAATTTTTACTTGTCCTCCTTGAGCTATATCTACAATATAATAAACTAGCTTATACTTTATAGTTTTTTTTCAAAAGCTACTCTTTTGCTTCCATCTTCTAAGTAAATAATCCCACAATACTGAAATTTATTTTTCTTAAGCATTTTTTGCATAGATAAATTTTCTTCATGTGTATCTATTTTTATACTGTGTATCCCTTTACTTAAACAAAGTTGCTCTATATTTTTCATAATTTGAGATGATAATCCTAAGCCTTTATAAGTATTGTCAACAGCTATTCTATGAATAACTGCATATTCATTATTACTAATCCACTGCCCATCATAAATATTATCATATGTTTTTTCTCCATCAAAAGAGACTACCGCACTAGCAACAATAATATCATCTTTTGCCATCACATAACTATTTTTATTAGCAATATCATCACTTATTATCTCAATATTAGGATAATTATCTTGCCATTGGTCAATACCCTGTGCTTTAAAGTAAGCCTGTGCTTGCTTAATAATATTCATTATATTATTAACATCTGTTTCAACAGCTCTTCTAAATTCCATTTCACTTCTCCTTTGTATTATATAAATTTAAAATTTAAAATCAACTTATTTTTCCCATACTTTTTGTATCTTAACATTAATAATGTCCCAAGCTCCAATAAACTCCTTCATTTCTCTTTCTCCATCCTCAGTTAAACTATAATACTTTCTATCCGGTCCAAGAGGAGACTGTTTTTTCTCTGACTTTATTAATTTATTCTTCTCTAATCTTAAAAGCAATGGATAAAGTGAACCTTCTGCAAATTCTTCAAATCCGTATGTCTGTAACTTTTTGTAGATTTCATAGCCATAGGTTTCTTCCTTGGCAATAACTTTTAAAATTACACCTTCCATTATGCCCTTTAATAATTGTGTTGTATTTGCCATTTTTTTCACCTTCTAATAAAAGTTCTACTTAGTATAGTTCTTTTTGAAGAAATTATATACCCTATAGTTCCAAAACCTACTATTACTAAAAGTATAATACCATCTGATAATCGTTCCTTAGCTACATCATTAAAAACTTCACTTCCTATACCCAAAATTATTACATAAACCATAAAATCAACTAATATTCTTAACTTACTGTTTTTAAAATTTCCAAAGATAAAATGCATTAAAATTGCATAGATTAACCCAGTTGGTATTCCTACTAATACAATCATTGATTCACTATGTGTTACATAAAAAATTAAACAAAATATCGCCATATAAATAAATGATCTTCCTAATAGTCCAAGGTAAACATCTTTCTTAGGAATTTCTTTATAATAAGTTTTTTCGATATCATCAATAAACCCCTTTGCACCCTTTGGAAGCACCTCTTCTATAACTCTACCATCTTCTTGACTTGTATAGAGCATTTCAATAAGATCATCTAAAACCTCATTTAAAAATTTTTTGTCTGCGATTGACCTTTTTAATGCTCCCGAAACATCGTTATATGCCTTTAAATATTCCTTCTTTAAATTAATATCCATATATTTATTCATCTCATTAACCTCACCTTTTATTTCTTATCAATTTAAAATATATAATTTTAGATTTCATTTTATAGAAAATTTCTATCTAAGAATCAAACTATATTGCATAACAATATAGTTTATAAAAAAAATTTTGGTTGTGCACACCACTTTTCTTTTCCCACTACCTTGTATTGCAAGTTATATTTATATAGTACCATGCCGTACCTTGTAATACAAGTATATAAATTTTTTTAATAAAAAACTCATTAATATACAATATATTATATATTAATGTTAAAATTACTTATGTTAATATATAATGTAATAAAAAATATACTTTATTATATTTCCAATGATTTTTAACACCTACTTATTAACATTGACTAAATACTTTGCAATATTATATTATAAATGTACAAGTGTTACAAATCTACCTTTCGTAACATGAATAATACTTTTAGGAGGTGGACTCTATGCAGAAAATAGCTGTTGTTGTAGATAGTACTGCTGTAATTGATAAAGATTTATTAGAAAATAATAATAATTTGTACTCACTACCACTACAACTACTAATGGATGATATGTCTTTTAAGGACGGAATAAATATAACTCCCAGCGAATTCTGTTCTAAAATGAATGAATGTACAAATCTTCCAACTACTTCACAACCCCCAATTGGAGATGTTCTAAACCTCTTCGAAAAAATAGTAAATAAGTATGATCATATTATATATATTACAATTAGTTCTAAATTAAGTGGTACATTCCAAACTGGAGTAATGGCTAAAAATCAGGTTTCAAATGATAAAATAATTGTTTTTGATTCTCTTTTCACATCAACTATTCAAAAACAAATGGCACTTACAACTTTAGAATTAATTAAAAATGGAAGTTCTCTTGAAGATATATTAAAAAATCTTGAATACATAAGAGCAAACTCAAAAATATATTTAGTAGTTGATGATTTAGCCCATTTACGCAGAACTGGAAGAATATCTCTATCTGCGTCATCTTTTGGAAAATTATTGAATATAAAACCAATTTTATCTTTTGAAGATGGTGAAATAATATTCAAGAATAAAGTAAGAACTTTGGGTAAAGTATATAACAGTTTAATCGAACTTATAGAAAGTGATAAATTAACTCCAAATTCAAAAATCATTATTGCTCATGCAAATGGTTATGATTATGCGTTAAAATTAAAGGAAAAAATATCAGAAGTATATCCTGACTATACAGTCTTAATTGAAGAATTATCACCTGTAATAAGTGTTCATACAGGGGTTAGAAGCTTTGGACTATCATGGGTATATTAGGTTCTTATTTTATTTCTTATAAAAAATAATTTTATGTAAAAAGGTTGTCCTATTTTATTTTGGACAACCTTTTTTATTAGCAAAAAAATCTATACCGATATAGATTCAATTTTGTACAATTGAATCTCATATCACCACTATATATAATCTAATTATAAAAACAAAATAGATTTTGAAAGCTAAAATAGAAAGGAGCTATTATATGAAAAAATTCATAACCAATCATAGAAAAAAAGCTATTATATATCTTATAACTGCATCAATTTTATGGAGTACAGGAGGATTATTTATTAAACTAGTAGATTGGAATCCTATTGCAATTGCAGGAGCAAGAAGCGGAATCGCTACATTAGTTATGTTAATTTATTTAAAAAAACCAATAAAAAAATTAGAAAAAACTAAATTATTTGGTGCATGTAGTTATACAGCACTGCTTATATGCTTTGTTACAGCAAATAAACTTACAACGTCTGCTAATGCAATACTATTACAATTCACTGCTCCAGTATGGATATTATTATTTTCACGCTTATTTTTAAATGAAAAAATTAAAAAATACGATTTAATTACAATTCTCATCGTAATGCTTGGAATGCTATTATTTTTTATAGGTGATTTAAAAAGTGGTAATATGCTTGGTAATTTTATAGCAATTTTGAGTGGCATAGCAATGGCTACGTTTATTATATTCTTAAAACTTAATGCTGAAGATTCACCAATTCAAATTACACTAATTGGAAATATCCTTACATTCACAATTGCTATTCCTTTTTTCTTTCTATCCGTTCCAAATATAAAGAGCGTTATAGGTCTTCTAATATTGGGTATATTTCAATTAGGTATTTCTTATATTTTTTATACATCTGCTATTAAATACGTATCTACGGTTGAAGCTATTTTAATTCCCATTCTTGAACCTTTACTAAATCCAATTTGGGTATTCTTATTTACAGGTGAAACGCCAAGCTATTGGGCTTTTTTAGGTGGTACAATTGTTATTACTTCAATAGTTGTAAGAGACTTTTATACACAAAAAAAACTAATAAAATAATCTAAGTATGAATTATTTCTCATAATCCTAAATCCCTTATTTGTTTTCATACTTACATTATATTTTGACATCAAGCTATTATAGATATAAATCTTTTATTCCTACAAATTATAAATTAAATAATTATCTTTTTTAATAAAACCTATTTTATTATATAATTTCAAAGCATCTTTTGAGGAATTTAAACATATCATTCCAACATTATCTCTCGATATATTAATAAGTCTTTTTATCATATATGCTGCTATTCCTTGTTTTCTAAATTCTTCTGATACCCATACATTTGTAATCTGCCCTACCTTTCCTTTAGAGTTTTCATTAGATAGCAGAATATCATAATAATAAATAGTTGCAGTCGCAATAACCTTATTATTACTAATACCTAATAAAGTAAAACACTCATTTTTAACAATCTTTGAATAGTAAAATTCCCTAATATTTTGAATAGTTTTATCATCTACTTTTTTATTAGAAAACATTTTTAAATCCCTAATTCTCATATCAACTAAAAACTCCAAATCTTCATTTGTTGCAAATTTATAACTTATATCCATATTTTATCCATCTCAATTACGCATGCGATAATGTTTGAAATATTAATTTGTTATTTTCTATGTTCTCTAAATCTTTTCCTAAAATAAATAATGTACAATCTTCTTCATGAAAGTCATCAACGTCATATCCAGTTCCATCATATGGAGTAAAACCAAGCGTTACTTTTTTTATCTCATTACCAAATGAATTAATAACTGCTTCTAGGTTCACTTTATGCTTAGCTACAATTTGTTTAATAAAGAGCTGCTCCTTTTTAATATCTGCAATAATATATGTATCCTCTTCAGGCAAATAATAAATAGAGTTACTCCATCTTGTCCAAAATGCAATTAAACCTGGATTGTTCATGGTAAACCTATCATTACTTATACTACTTTTTACAACATCAAAAAAAGCTTCCCATTTAACCTCATCAGATATATCAACCTGTTCTATTTTCTTCACATTATCTATGCAATAAATATTTTTACTATATTGATATTCTTTACTTTTAACAAATCCGAACTTAGGGTAAAAGCTTAATACACTATCATTTCCAAACAAATATATCCCATCTGACTTTTCTTTATATTCATCTATTATAACTTCTATAAGATAACGACTTAAGCCTTGTCCACGATAATCTTTATCTGTCATAACTGTACCAATTTGAATGTATCGTTTCTTTTCTCCATCCATTTCAAAATCCATTAAATTGACAGATACATTAGCTACAACCTTATCCCCATCCACCAAAGAATGTGGTATGAACTTATCTCCCCAAAAACCATTAGAATACCACTTTTCAAAATTGAAGCAAAAAGTTTTTTCCGTTAATTCATTAAGACTTTTTCGCAATTTATCATTATCTTTATAATTTTTAATATAAATATATTTCATTCTTAGCCCCCTAAAATTATCCTTATTCATAATAAAAAATAACATCAATGCCTTTTTAAAGTAAACCTAATACTTAATTAATAAATAAAAACAAGCTTAATTATTGCTATATTTAAATATATTCATTATAACATTTATTGTAAATTTCTTAAATATAGCCATAGCAAAGCTACCTTCCTACAAAATCAGTAGTAAGGTAGCCTCTTAATTTTATTTTTTGATCACTATTTATTTACATTCTTCTAATACCTTTAATAGAGTTTCAGCCTCAAAAGGTTTCCTTACATAACTCTTAGCGCCTAATGCTATACATTCGTCTTTTACAGATTGATGCCCTACTGCAGATATTATAATTACAGCTGTTTCAGTATTAATCTTCATTATATCATTTAATACACTAATACCATCCATAGTAAATTCAGACATATTTAAATCCAGTATTACAATTTCTGGACTCTGAGCTTTAAATATTTCAACAGCTTCCTCTTTAGATGAAGCCTCAATTGTTGTATTAAATCCTCCTTTTTCAATAATCTTCTTTATAAATTTTCTCATATACGATGAATTATCAACTATCAATACCTTTTTCATATTAAAAACTCCTTTATTTTATCTCATGTCGTATCTCTCCCAATAAATCTCTTATTTTTTCAAAAAGTATAGTCGATTTATCTATTTCATGTTTTAAAACCGCTTCTTCTAATTGTATTGCCAATTCATAAATAGAAACTATTCTTAAAGTTCCAGAAGAACCTTTTAACTCGTGAGTTAACGCTACTAATTTATTAAAATCACTTCTATAAATAGCCTCACTAATATCAGAGAGTAAATTAGGTAACTGTTCTATATATTCTTCAAGTATTTCTTTCGCATCTTCTTCTTTTAATCCTGTCTCTTTGATTAAGTAATCAATATTATTTTTTATTATATTACTGTATTTTATTCCTTTATGATTCTCTTTAGTATTAGCTTCTATTAAGCTAAACATAGTATCAAAATTAATAGGTTTGCTAATATAATTATCCATTCCAGCCTTAATACACTTTTCATAATCACCTTCCATAGCATTTGCGGTCATAGCAATAATTATAGTATGCTTTTTCTCTCCTTCAAAATCCCTTATTTTAGATGTACATTCATATCCGTCCATTACTGGCATCTGACAATCCATTAAAATTACATCATAATCTTTTTCAGTCACCACTTTTAATGCTTCACTACCATTTACCGCCACATCACAAATCATACCATGTGATTTAAGCATACTTATAATTATTTTACGATTCATTTCATTATCTTCAACTAATAAAATCCGTGGTTCTAATGAATTTTTAACTTCTTTAACTATATGTTTAGTTATAATTTTATTTTTTTCCTCATCTTCTTTTTTAATTCCAAGTGTTATAGCAATACAATCAAGTAATTCATCTCTCCTTACTGGTTTACCCAAATATGCTGAAAAACCATATTCTTTTAAAGCTTTAACCTCACCCTTTTGAGTTACTGAAGTTAGAAGTATTAATTTAATATCTTTTGTAAAAGGTATTGTTTTTATTGTATTTGCAAGCTCATAACCATTCATATCAGGCATTTGATAATTTATTATTGCAACACTTATTCTATTTTTTGTATTAGCATTGGTGAGAATTGTGGTAATTGCAGTGCTAGCATCCTGTGCTTCAAACACCTTTAACCCAATTCCTTGAATATATGAATTAATAATTCTCCTGTTGTTTTCATTCTCATCAACAATTAAAATATTCACATCATCTAACTTTAAAAACTCAAATTTCTGCTCTGTAGACCCTTTCACAATCCTTAATCTAACATCAAATTTGAATGTAGATCCTTCTCCTAATATACTTTCAACACTAATCTCTCCTCCCATCATCTTTACAAGTTCATTGGATATCGCAAGTCCAAGCCCTGTTCCTCCGTATTTTCTAGTTGTTGATGCATCTGCCTGACTAAAAGATTGAAAAATTGTATTAATATGCTCCCTATCAATTCCAATCCCAGTGTCCTTTACTTGGAAGCTAAGTAAAGCTATTTTCTTTTCTATTTCTAAACAATCAACTATAACCGCAATCTCTCCATGTTCAGTAAATTTCACTGCGTTACTTATAAGATTGTTTAATACTTGACTAAGTCTTGCTGGATCTCCAACAACCACTTCTGGCACCCCTTCTTTAATCATAGTATAAAGTTCAATTCCTTTTGCTGCTGCCTTAGGGGCAAGAAGTGAAACTGCATCCTCAATAATTTTTCTCAGATTAAACTCGATATTTTCCATAACTAGTTTTCTAGCTTCAATTTTTGAAAAATCTAAAATATCATTAATAATATGTAATAAAACTTCTGAAGCTACTTTTGCTTCCCTAATAAAATCCTCTTGTTCTAAAGAAAGATTAGTTAATTGTAGTAACTCAAGAAATCCCAATATTCCATTCATAGGTGTTCTTATTTCATGAGACATATTTGCAAGAAATTGGCTCTTTGCTATATTAGCCGTCTCTGCTTGCTCTTTTGCCTTATATAGCTCTCTCTCAGCTCGTCTTTGTTCTGTAATATCTTCTGCAGTACAAATAAGATATTTAATATTACCATCCTTATCCTTCTGAGGTTTACTCCTAATTTTAAGTAATCTTTTTTCTCCATTGACATTTTCAACCTCAAGCTCTTTTTTTGTTAACTCATTCTTTTCAAAGAGCTCCCAATTATTTTCTGAAAATTTATTTGCAGTTTCTATATCAAATACATCATATAAATCTTGATATTCTAAATCGCTCTTTTTCTTACCAAAAAAATTTACATGTGCTTCATTAACAGTTGCATAAGAAGTAACATTACTTAAAGCCCAAATTTGCGATTCAGAGTTATTAAGTAAAATTGCTTGACCATTAAGCGTTTCTTCATATTTTTTTTCCTTTTCAAGTCTTTCTCTTGTATATGAAAAAATCTTTGAAATATCACTTAGCACTTCAATTTGACTTTCTTGCCAATTTATATAATCTGATAAACTTTCATAGCCCATAAATCCAATTAATTTATCTGCAATCTTTAATGGAATTATAAGGAACGACTTTACCCCCTCATTTAAAAAAACTTCTGCCTCAAACAAAGCTTCATCTGGAAATCTATTTGTATCATTTATTGCAACAAACTCACTATTTTTAACCTCCCGAATAAGCCATGGAAGAGTATACACAACTTCCTCTTCTTGCCTTTCTCTTTTTTGCTTTATATCTTTCTTATTCCATTGATATTCTATTTTCATAAAAGTAGGATCCTTAGAAAAATAATAAACATAAATTCTATCCAAAGAGAAAAATAATCCGATTTTTTCTAAAGACTTTTTAAGCTCAATCTCATAATTATTATCATCTATCACTAAAAATTTCTTAAAAATATCATTAATTAGCTTTAAACACCTACTATAGTGCTCAATATTTATGTAATCTATTTTGCTACTCATAAAATCCTCCCCTTTTTAAAAGTCACAAGTTTTTATAATGAAAACAGTTAATTCTTTTAATAAATCTATTTCATAAGGCTCTAAAAGTACGCTTCCATCTTTACCATATACAACTTTTACTACAGGTCTAGTTGGCATTGAATTGTTTTGCCTTACTACTATACCCTTTTGATTTGAACTTAAAATTACTGCACAGCCTGTTGGAAACGCAGCTATGTTACTCGTAAACTTTTTTACTATTTCCTGATCAAAATAAATATTGCTCATTCCTAAAAGATATTCTATAACTTCAGATACAGTTTTACTTCCATCACTATTTCTATCAGCTATCAAATTATCAAATACATCACATATAGTTACTATCTTTGCAATTTGATTTATTTCATCTCCTTTTAATTTTAAAGGATATCCACTTCCATCACATCTTTCATGATGCATTAACGCTACTACTTTAACTGATGCACTATATATATGCTGATCCCCTAAAAAATTATATCCAACCTTCGGATGCATTAGTTCAATATATTTATCTAGTTCTTCTTTAGTCTTAAACTCTGCCAAAATTTTTTTATCATTCATAATTTTTATCTTACCTATATCATGTAATAATGCAGCTGTAGCTATCTCTTTAAGCTTTATCATACTGTAACCCATATGTGTTCCTATTATTGTTGAGAGTACACAAACATTTACTGAATGTGAATATATATTATTATCACTTGAACTTATTTCTGCCACATTTATCAAAACATTTTTATTTACCAATATGTCCTCAATAACTGAATTTACCGAATTCATAACACTACTATTATCAGATTTTCCTTCACGACAATACTTCTGAACCATATCCTTAACAGCGTATTTACTCATTTGCCTTGTTTGATCAGAAATACTTTCTTCAATATCAACATCTTTTGATATGCTATCATCAATATATACAGAACTGATTCCAAGTTCTTTAATTTTTTCTATATAGTAAGGTTTTAGTTTTACTCCAACATTAAGTAAAACCCTACCTAACTCATCATAAATTTGTCTTCCAAGAATTTCATCTCCCCTAAGACTTGATACATTAACAATTCTCATATACTCCTCCAATTAAAATAAACCAACGATACTACTAATATCATTGGCTTATTTCTTCATATTTACTCACATTTTATTCAAATTTAGCAAAAACCTTATTTATGATACGGTTCTCCGTATCAGTAGTAAGTGAGGTTTTTTTATTATATTATTTCATAAATTTATCAATCGCATTATTTAAATCAGCAAGCACCTTCTCATCACCAGTTTCTATTGCATCAACAACACAATTTTCAATATGGTCTTGTAAAATTATTTTACCAATATTATTTATTGCTGATTTTACGGCAGAAACTTGTATTAACACTTCACTACAGTCTCTACCTTCCTCAACCATTCTTTTAACGGACTCTAAATGTCCAATTGCTCGTGACAGTCTATTTACTACAGCCTTAGTATTCTTATGTGTATGCTTATGCTCATTATTATCATTCATATGTGTAATCTCCTTTTTACTTATTGTATTAATTATATAACTATCTTCTCCCACTTTCCATTCAAGAAACGTTTTAATAAAAGAATCCCTCTAATTGTAATATCAAGGGCATAAGCCATCCATACACCTAATAATCCAAATCCTAATATAACACCAAGTAAATAGCCTATTCCTACTCTAACTCCCCAAATACCTATTAAAGTTGCATACATAGGAAATTTAGTATCTCCAGCACCTTGCAATGCACTGGTAAATATTTGTGTGATAGCCGCAAAAGGTTGAAATAAAGCTATCAATCTTAGGACTTTTACAACCATCTCTTGAACTTCTTTTGTCTCTGTGAAAATACTTGCAAGTTGTGGTGCAAAAATAAAAAATATAATTCCAATACTAACCATAAGAATAGTAGTTATAACATCTGCTAGGAAAACCATTTCTTTAGATTTTTCAATATTATTCTCACCAAGAGTTATTCCAACAAGAGTTGCTGTGGCAACACCAAATCCCATAGCAGGTATATAAGAATAACTTTCAATATTCCCAGCTACATTATGGGCTACATATGCTGATATACCGATAGATATAATCATACTATTATAAACTAACTGACCTAACCTCATAATTAGTTTTTCAATTCCTGCTGGTATTCCTATTTTTATAATAGACTTAATAGTTTCCTTTTCAACTCTCCAATTTTTCAACTGAAGATTAACTCCATTTTTATTTCGGTTTAGTTTTACTATAAGAATTATTACATTTAGTACACGTGAAGTTGTTGTAGCTAATGCTATTCCAATGACACCTAATCCTGCACTCATGAAAATAAAGTTTAATATTATATTTAATACATTTGCAATTCCAGTTGCTATCATTGGTGTCTTAGTATCTTTCGTAGCTCTTAGACAACTAGATAAAATTAAAGATAAGCAAAGGAACACCGATGGAACTACAACAATCATGTAGTAGGGTGTAGCATAAAGCAATACTTTCTCAGAAGCACCAGATACCATTAATATTTGTTTATAGAATATAAGATTAATTACTCCAACTATTAAACCAATAATTCCACCTAATACAAAAGATTGTTTTATAGCTGAATTTACCTTCTCAATGTCCTTTTTTCCAAAATTTCTAGCTATTACAGCACTTGTTCCTATACTGATAGCTGTAAAGAATGTAATAAATACATTAACTATTAAATTAGTAACTCCAATTCCTGCAATTACACTATCATTAATTTTACCTGCAAAATAAGTATCAACAGTTCCTAATAAAGTTTGGAGAATGTTTTCAATTATAACAGGTATAGCCAACATACAAATAGTAGAAATATTATCTTTATTTTTTTTAAAAAACTTCATTAATAGCCCCTCCAATATCCCCCTATAGGGGATATCAAAAGTATAGCACTCCACAAAAACTTCTTCAATAACATATAAACTTTTTTATTAATTATTATTAAAACTATATAGCAATATTTAAATTCAATACATTTTAATATTTTTGTAAATATTGTATATAAAAGATATTTTATCTTATTACTTATGATACGGTATTTTTACTTTAAAAAACAGCCTTAGGCAAGTGATATCACTGCCTAAGGGTATAAACCGCACTTACTTATGGTACGGTTCAATATTCATAATCCTAATACGTTAATTTTTTATTCAAACAATTCATTTACAATTGGAATAATATTAATTACCGGTTCTTCATAAGGATGTATTTCTCTAATAACCTTAATTGCAATCTTCGCATATTCTCTTTTACATCTTAATTCAATCTTACATTCCTCAGCTTCGCATACTTTTCCCACTTCTCCCTCAAAAGGATTAGCTCCTTCTAATGGTCTCCAATATCCTTTTAACTTTGTTATTGACATAACATTATCATAATTCCCAACTGTGCAAGCATTTACCTCATTAAGACCATTTCTTAATTTTATTACATATTCCTCCGGAATATATATTTCTATTTTTACATCTTTAAACTCCATAATGCACCCTCCTTTTTCTTCTAAAAATCTCTAGAAGTGGCTCTACAGGCATAACTATTTAAATAGTTAAATAGTTATATAGTTATATAATTACAAAAAAACTCCTACTTTCATACGTTCCATTAAGCAATTTTGAGATTTTTATATTGACTTATAATTAAATATCTATGCTTTATCCTTATAAAACTCACTTCATCTTACAGTAATATACTACTGTTTCATAATTAAAAATAACCGTTCCATTATTATTATACTTTTCAAATATTAACTCAAGCTCAGAGATCATTAAAACAAAATCATCATCGTCTTCATTTGGTAAATACGAATAAGATGCTAACTCTCCTTTTAATCTTTCTAAATTATACTCTATAGGATTTTGAAATCTTTCTTCATGAATTGTTTTTAAAACAAAAAACTCATGTGAATCCGTGTTAAGTGGCTTATTAAATTCACTCTCTGAATATTTTTTTACTAATTCCATATATTCATTCATAAATTGGCTATTGTTTTTTCTTCTGTTGCTAAATATCACTACAAATCCATTAGGCTTTAATATTCTTAAAAATTCTTTTTTTGTAGCTTCTGGTTCAAACCAATGAAACGCTTGTCCTGCTGTGATTATATCTATTGATTTTGCCTCCAATGTTGTAGCTTCTGAAGCTGCCTCTACTGAATGGAAATTTGTATAATTTATTAGATATTTTTCTGAATCATTTAAATACTCTATTATTTCCTTTGGATACGTCGGTCTATATTTTGTGTAATTATCTGCACGCTTGCTAAATCTATTCTTAGGATTAAGTTCTTCTAAATTCATAATACCCTCCAAATTAAAATATACTTATTTTAGTCTTTGCTAAATTAAATAGTTCTTAACCTTGAAGATTCTTGGCTTGACGTTACATATTTTCTAAGACAAAATCATAAATCTCACCAAAGAATTACTCTACTCAAGCACTTTTCATGGTGTATTTGTATGAAAATGAATTTTTATATTATTTAATTTTCATTAATTCACTTAAGTATCTATTAGTAAAATCTGATAACTTATTTATATCTAATGCAATACTCTCCATGACTTCTTTCGCTTCTTTATAAGCCATATCAAACTCTTGCTTTGTTATTTCACCATTATCAAGAGCCTCCTTAAGCTCATCTTCATCAAGTAATAACACTTTAGAATTAGGTAATATAACTACATCCAAAAATAAATCATCAAAAAAAGGTATTCCTTCTTCTGTAATACCTTTATTCTTAGTAATATCAAAATACCACTGTACTATTTCCTTATTACTATTATACATTGTTGTTATAACGTAATTACCTTCTAAAGGCACTATCTCAAGCCATATATATCCATCATCAACCAAACAATAGTCTTTTCCAAACATATTTTTTATCAATGGTTCCCTTACCTTTTCAACACATATCACGGAAGCATATCCATTAAAGCTACTATTTTTAATATACTTTGTTGTAAATTTTTTACTTAAAACTCTTGTCCAATCAGGTTTATTGGCATACTTTCTTTTAACCACTACTATAGCCTCCCTTAATTTTAATTCAATACGTTAAGAGTCTGTACATTTATGAATAAAACCGCATGCTATTTTATCAAGCATACGGTTTTAACATATATTTATTGTATCACTTTACATATAAAAAACACTACAGGATTTTTTGATTAAATCCAAGTCACTACTTCTTCTAAGTTTTGTCTTGTTTTAGGTCTAGGATCTTCTAATCTATACCCAAATGCCACCATACAAGCTACTCCAAATTCTTTTCTATTAAGTATCCTTTCTGATTCTAAGATTTCTTCAACCTTTTCCCTTTGGAATCCTTCAATAGGACAAGAATCTATTCCTATTTGAGCTGCTACTGTCATCATATTTGCAAGTGCAATATAAGATTGTTTACATGCCCAATCAAATATAGCTCTATTACTTTCTAATAAGTTAAAACCTGTTTCTTGAAATGTTTTATAGGCTTCACCTTTCATAGTTACAATCTCTTCAGGTAAATGTTGAATATTTTTCATAAAGCTTGCAATGTAGTCTGCATCATATTTCATATGCTCTATAGTTCTAGAAAGTATTATTACAAAATGACTAGCAGTTGGAAGCTGACCTTTAGCCCCCCAACATACTGGTTTTAATTTTTCTCTAAGTTCAGCATTTTGAATAATTAAAAACTTCCAAGGTTCAAATCCAAAAGAACTTGGTGATAATCTCCCTGTCTCAAGAATAAATTCAAAGTCTTCCTTTGATATTTTTTTATTTACATCAAATGCCTTACATGCATGCCTAAAATTATATGCTTTTAAAATTTCACTTTTTGTATTTTCCATTTTTAAAAACTCCTTCTATTATTGTTTTAAATTATTGTATAATAAAATATTTTATTAATTATTATTATCTACTAGTATTTATTTGTATAAGCTTTAATAGTATAATAATCTCATTATTTATTTAAATCAAGTAGGCACTTTTTAGTAATCACTATTAATTTTATAATTCGAGGTATTTAAATGTTAAAAGATAAAGTAGATAAATTTAAAAATGGAGAACTTAGTTGTGAAGTTGAATTAGCGCTACATATTATAGGTGGAAAATGGAAACCTATAATACTTTGGCGTTTAAAAGATAATAGTACATTACGCTATGGCGAATTAAAAAAAACAATAAAAAATATAACTCCTAAAATGTTAACTGAACAATTACGTTAATTGGAAGAAGATGGCATGATATATAGAGTAGAATATGATGAACTTCCTTTAAGAGTTGAATATTTTTTAACTGACAGGGGTAAATCATTGATACCTATATTGGAACTTCTTTGTTTATGGACTAAAAATGAACTTCTTTAATTATACATGAAGGAACCTACCTACGAATTGAACTCCCCCTATGTTAAATAAATATGGGGAGTTCAAATTTCTCTCAGGTAGATTTTTTATTAATTATTTATTTCCTTCTATGAACCTTTATAAGTCCATTCTTTTCAATCGTTCCATTTACGTTATAAATATTCTCATCTTCATCTATATACATCAAATACCTTTTATCATTTACCCTATTAAATACATAATACTTTTTACCTTCGTAAGTGGTAATATCATTTAACTCATATTTACTCCTAAGTACTGAATTTCCACTAAGTGGGTCATTATCCTCTACTACCTTAAGATACTTTTTTACTAATTCTGGATCAGCATTTTTAACAGCATCCTTATTTTTATTATCATTACTTTTACCATCTTTAATTTCTGAACCAGTTAGAGGATCATCAAATAATGTACCATCTTCTCTTATATATACCTTTTGGTTTGGTGGATTTGGATTTATATATTCAAAATATATCATATTGTCTTTTTTTATTACTTTATTTAATGGCGCCCAAGCATTTAAATATTGATTTGCTTTTGGATTAAGGACTTCCATTTGATATTTAGTCAAATCCTCTATCTTCTTATAAGTTTCCTTATCAATTCTTCTATAATTTCTACCATCTACAGATATAAGATCCTTATCTTTAGTTTTGGATATAGTTCTTACCTTATATTCTTCATTTTCAAGTTCAAGTGCTATTTTGTCTTTATCTGGTGTGCTTATTTTACTTATTTTAAAATTGTTATTTCCATGGTAATAAATTAGAGTTTTATAATTTTCCTTTGTTATATATATAGCTTCATTTTGATCAACATCATCACGCCAATATCCCTTGATATCATCAATATCAAAAAGATTCATAAATAATGTACTTTCTCCAAAGGATATAACATCATACTCCTTAACATTTTTTAATATTAATTTAGGATTTTTTATATCCCCATTTTTCACCAAATAGACTTCATTGTCATTATTTACATATGCTATATCATCATTTACTATAGAATATTTCTTTACATTTTCTATTGTTTTCTTGCCATCTATATATATTGAACTATCTTCTTCATTAAAATATGCATAAGAATCTTTAAATTTCTTTACCAAAATTATTTTATCTTTACTTTTTAATTTCTCATTAGTTCCATTGTTATTAACTTTATAATTCTCTCCCTTTGAAGAAGTTACTATTATATAATCTTTTGTGGTTAATAAAAAGAACTCCACATCATCCATAAGCCTTTTTTCTTCGCCTTTTTTAAGATCTTTATAAAATAAAGTTCCAATATTGTTTGTATAATATACTCCTTTTTCATCTTCTGATAATAATACACCTTTACAATCTTTAAGTATTTCTTTAGGCTCTTTTCCTTTTTCCTTGTACCATACGTCTATATTTATTCTAGGTTCATCTTTCTTCGTTTTTATTATTCCATACAATATATTATCATCTTCTATTGAATAGCATCCTAAATAAGCTTCCTTAGTATCTATTTTAGGCTCTACTATTTTTTTCTCTGTTCCAGCCTTTATATCGTATTCTACTAAACTTTTATCTTTAGAATAGACACATTTAGTATAATCTTTGTTAAATTTTATTGCATCAAAAATACCTAGTTCCTTAATTATATCCTTATCATCTTTCTTAATTATTGTTTTATAATCCTTATCCAAGCATTTTATAATGTTATCTGAAATTATAGATACCTTTTCAATATTTTCTCCTATTTTTTCTGACTTCCCCTCAAGCCCCTTCTTAAGATATAATTCCTTATTATTTTTAATGTAATATATCTTATCTCCATTAATCTTTACACCACCTTGAACATCTTTGTCTATCTCAATAATATGTCCTTTTTCATCTACAAAAGACATTTCCTTATTTTTATTGATTAATATGTATTGCCTTAGTTTGTCTACATAATATACTTGCTCATTGTCTTTATCTAATTTAATTAGCTTATTATCCTTATCTAAAGTGTACACACTAGCTGTATTTTGGTCATTTTTATAAAAATAAAATTTACTTTCTTCCGTTGCTTTAGTCTTTTTAGAGTTAAAAAACATATATGTACCAACTGAAATAACTATTATTAGAATCACTGATATTGCAATTATAATGTTTCGTAAAAAATTCTTTTTATTATCTATCATATTTTCTCCCCTTTTTTTCTTTTATTTTTTGAATAATATATAAAATATATTATATCATCAATTGCATAATCTAAGATAATACTTAAAAGAATATTATTAAAAATAACAGCAAAAATTTTCACCATCCAATTCCAATTTATAAAATTACAAATTTATTATCTAACATTTCAATAATAATTCGTAATACTATTCCTTTTTTTCAGATAACATTAATTCAAAATCTTTTGTAATATACAATTTAATTTATCAAAAAACCGCATGCTATATAGCACACGGTTTCTAATCTTATACCTATTATATAATTTTACAATTCTGCCTTTTCAAACATATGCTCCATAAAGTGAGTTATTTTATGAAGTGGTTTTTTTAATATTGAAAGTATTATAAAAATTACACAGTATACTAAAAGTACTACAACACTTGTATCTACTGTCTTCCAAACTGGTCCTGCTATAGCTTCTCTGAAACCATTTATAGCATAAGTAAATGGCCATAAAGGATATAATACTCCAAATACCTCTGGATTAGTTTGTATAGGATATATACCTCCTGCACCTGCTATCTGGAAAACCATAATAACAACTGCAATAGCTTTACCTACATTTCCCATTAGTGATACTAAAGTAAATATTATTATTGTAAAGGTAATAGCTGTTAATATAGCAAAACCAAACAACAGCGGTACATTATAGACATCAATACCTAGTATTAGCCAATCCCCCAATGTAACTATAACTGCTTGTATTATAGTTATGCTAATAAAAAGAAGCATCTTACCAAAATGTCTCTGCAACATATTAGGTTGTTTTCCCTCTTCAAAATCTTCACAAGCTGTAGTTAACAATGCAGCTGATAAAAGCGAGCCTACCCATATAGCAAGAACTGTATAGAAAGGAGTTAATCCTATACCAAAGATACCTTTTCCGTATACTTCAACCTCTTTAACTTCTATTGGAGAAGTTAAAAAATTAGCTACTTCATTTGGATTTTTCTCCATTATATCTATTATTTTATTTAAATTATTTTCATTTAAATCTTTTAGTTTGTCTCCTAAATCTTGAATGCCTTTTTGTAAAGTACTTATTTTTGTGTTTAATTCATTTGCATCCTTAACAGTTTGATTACTAGAAGCAATTCCATAATTAGCTAAAGCATCTAATTGAGGAAGTATCATTTTAGTAGTTTCTAGTATAGAATTAAGTTGAGTTAAACTTGTATTAGTTGTGTTAGCAATATTATTAATTGCATTTGTACCATTTTTATAAAAATCACTTGATAAACTTACTATCTTACTTGTTAATTCATCATTTATCTTTATTAATGAATCAACTGTACTTTTATACTTTTCATCAAATTGACCATTACTTACTTGCTTACGCAATTCCTGTAAAGTAGTCAATTCACTATCTAATACAGGCTCTAACTTATCAAATGAGTCTAGTACAACTTTTAATCCCTCATTATTTGCTACATTATTAATTTCTTTTAAGGTTTTACTAGCATTGCTTATTAAAGTTTTCATTTGGTTTATATATCCAATAGCTTGATCAATCTCGTTAAGCATTGCAGTTTGAGGTGATGTTTGTCCCTTAATATCATTTAGAACACCATCTACCTTTTGAGATAATAATTGTAATTGCATGATATCTGTATTTATATCACTATTCATTGTATTTAAATTATTTTTAGTATTATTGACTAAATTTTTGCTAGCCTCAGTGGCCTTTTGTAAATTATTTATCTGATCTTTAATAAGTGGTAAATCATTCTTAACAGATGATATATACTTACTTAATTCTTCTGCATCTTTAGATGATGAATTTATATAATTTTTTATCTTTCCAAGATCCCCGTCTGCTGTATTTACAACATCTTTTATACCTAAAACCTTTGGTTTAGTCTTATCTAAATGTAATCCTACCTTATTAAGCTCATCAAAAGCCTTTTCGTTAACTGTCTTTACAAAGTTTAACTTTATCTCTTTTGTTAATTTATCCTTTGCTACATTTGTAATTTTAGTAGCGATAGCATTAGCTTTTTCATTTGCTTTATATACTATGCTAGGTTTTTTAGGATTGCTAGTTGTTAAACTAACTAGTCCACTTGAAAAATTTTGTGGAATTTCTATTATTGCATAATATGAACCTTCATTCAATGCATTATTAGCTTGCCATTCATCTAAAACTTCCCACTTTATAGATTTATTCTTTTTAAGATTCTCTACAACCTGAGCCCCTACATTTACTTCTGTAGAATTTATAATTGCCCCATCATCCTTGTTTATTACAGCAACAGGTAAGTTTCCTGTATTAGCATAAGGATCCCAGCAAGCTGCTATGTTTATCCAAGCATATAGAGATGGTATAAAGCAAAGTCCAATAACTATAATCATTGCTGCATAATTTCTTTTAATCTTTAATAGGTCTCTTTTAAATATCTTAAATAACATCTTCATTATATCACCTCACTTATTCCCCTATACCTGATTGATGGAATTTCTTTTCGAACCTTTTTACAATGCTATGTAAGTGTGGTTTAAATACAAAGCCGAATATTATATAAAGTATACTGAATAATAATAACATTACTATATCTAAAACAACACTGCTAGACAAAGGTCCTGCAATTGCTTCCCTAAAACCACCTACTGAATAAGTAAATGGGAATAATGGCTGTAATATTCTAAATATAAGCGGGTCTACTTGTATAGGATAACTTCCTCCACAACCTGCTAACTGTATGATCATAAATACTATATTAATTGCCTTCCCTACATTACCTAATAAAGATACATTGGTAAATATTATTATTGAGAAGGTTATACCTGATAATATAGAAAATACAGTCATCAGGAATGGATTTACTACGTATATCTTAAGTAAAAATATATTTCCTATCGCTATTATAGCGCCTTGTATTATGGCTAGTACCACAAAAAGAATCATTTTCCCGAAATATTTATGTCTTATTGTAAGAGTATCATCTCTTTTAAACTTTTTAGCCTCCGTGCCTAATACTGATGTTAAAATCAATCCACCTACCCATATTGCTAATACTGAATATACAGGCGCCATAGCTGATCCGTAATTTGGTACTGAATATACTTTAACTTCTTTTATACTAAATGGATTTGCTACAAATTCACCCATTAAATCTGGATTATTTTGAAGCACTGCAAGTATTGTATTTAAATCATTATCATTTATTTTTGATAACTTTTCACCTATATATTTTATTTCATCTTTATATTCTTTTAGCTGCTCTAAAAGATCTCCCGACACCTTAGCTGTAAGATTACTGCCTTCTGTAGCTGAGTTTACTATTTTATTTATACCTTCTACTGAATTTTGAGAGTTTTTTAATAATGTAGCAGCATCTTTTGTTGCCTTTGTTAAATAAGTAGTTATCTCATTTAAAACCGGAACTGTTTCTTTTTCAAATTTACCTGTTATATTATTTATATCTGTTGATATTTTTTGCAAATTATTCTTTAATTGTTTTATAAGTTCGTCACTAGATTTCCCACCATTTTGAGCATCTTTTAAAATTGCTGTAATCAATGTATTTTGCTTATTTAAACTATCTTCTAAGGATTTTAAAGATACTATCATTTGAGATATTTGTTCATTAGGTTTTTGCTCATTAAGAGCCTTAAGATACTCTACACTTTTATCTATAGTAGTATTTATTAACTCTATATTTTTATTTATATCATTCATTTCATTAGTAATATCCATTGAACTTTGGTTACTATTTGTAGTGTCTAGAATCTTAATTATTTTATCTATGCTAACTTTCATTTCTTTTAAATTATTGTCTAATGTTTTTATAGCTGTAGTTAAACTAGTATTTGTTGTTTGTATTAAACTTTCTGCATTCTTTGCTGTTGTTTCACTTATAGATATACTTCCTGTTAATGCAGGCATAGTACCTTGAACAGCCTTTAAATAAGTATTTAAATTCGTTGAATTTGCATTGACATTTTCTAGTGCACCTATTATAGTGTCCATATTTCTGCCTGCGTCTATTATTGAATTTTTAAGTTTTATTATATCATTACGGTTTTTATCCACTTCTTCTTTATAACCACTAACTTTTCCAAAGGCTTTTTTATTGACTGTCGCAATAAAATTTGAAGTTATCTCATCTACTAAATATCCTTCTGCTCCTCCTGCTATTTTTCCAGCTACTGGGTTAGCCTTAGTATCTAACTTATAAGTTATTTGCGCCTTTTTAGTATTATCTTTAGATATACTAGCCAAATCTTCTGAAAAAGTTTCTGGTATTTCTATACTAGCAAAATATGTTCCATCCACAACCCCCATATCAGCCTGTTCTTTAGAAACAAATTTCCACCCTATTTTTTTATTATTTTTAAGCTCGCCTATTACTTCTTGTCCAACATTTACTTTTTCCCCCATAACAGTAGTTCCTTTATCATTATTTACTACTGCTATAGGCATAGTACCTGTATTACCATAAGGATCCCAACAGGCCTTTATATTTACCCAAGCATATAAAGCTGGTATTACACATATACCCAGAGTAATAATTAACGCCACAGGATTTTTAAAAATACTTTTTAAATCACTCTTAAATACTTTCATTAGCTTTCTCATAATATTTACTTTACCTCTATTCTAGATTTCTTAATAAACTATTTAAACTTCTCAAAATTTACTATATATCATTTTAACTTTGTTCTATACATATTTCAACATTTTACTATTTTTTTTATTATAAAAAAACTATACTTTATTCAAAATTTTTAATATTTATATTAATAAAATACAAATTCATACTTTTAAAATTTAAAAGTATGAATAGTTATATACTAATATATGTTTTTATATGATAAATTAAAACATTATACTATAATAAAAAAGTAAACTTGTATACATTTTATTATACCTATCCTTAGTTAAATTTTAAATATCCTAAAACATTTATAACTATAATCTTTTTTATATCCTCATAGCTTAAAATATATTTTTTCTATATAATCTTAAACAATATTATTTTGCATACGAACTATAAAACTAATGTATATTATATCATCTTATTCCTGAAAACACTACCGCTATTAACATATTCATTTATTAGTATTCCTTAGTTTTAAGAATAAAGTTCCTCTTTACTTCTAATAAATACTCTAAATCCTTTAAAAATTGAAATAATATTGCTCTATTTTCAAACTCCTCCCTTGTTTCAGGAAGTTTCTGAATACTACAGGCTTCAAATACAGATTTCAAATCTTCTAATAAGCCTTCTGCATTATTATTTTCATGTAAATCTAATGCTACACGTTCAGTAAACGCTGCTACAATCTCTGTTTGTGCAAAAGTCTTATAAAATCTTTCAAAATTTCCTCTCATGTATTTCAATATTTCAAATTGAAGTGTCCTCATTTCCATATATTTAACATAATATTTTGATTCCTCATTCACATAGTTATTTAAATTACGATAAGCTCTTTCACTGCCAATGATAAGTCTTTCTTGCAATTCCTTGAAAAGTTGCTCTTCACCTATATAGACAGATTGGCTTCTTAATGTTTTAGCCATATGTGCTAAAATTTCTATCATTTTATCTTCAATATATATTTGATCTTTCTTTATTTCTCTATCTATTTTAGGCATATAAATGTTAAATAATATACCTATCCCTGCACCTACCCCCATAAGCAAGAGTTCATTTTTAATCCAATAAGGTGATATAGACCTTTCAACTAGCAAATGACTAACCAAAACAGAACTTACCACTATTCCATCAGCCATTTTAAACTTTACAGCTAGCGGTATAAAAATAATCAAATATAATCCAAAAGCGACAGGTGTATATCCCACTATAGTAAATAAAACACCTGCAATAAATAATGCTAATATTGTTGAACCAAATCTTTGCATAGCTAAATATATTGATGTTTTTTTTGTATTTTGTATACTTAAAATTACTATAATTCCAGCAGCAGCTGCATATTTAAGTCCTAAAGCACTTGAAATTATAATAGCTAAAGTTGCTCCTACTGCTGTTTTCAAAGTTCTCATTCCAATAAATTTTTTCATAATTAAGCCTTTCAAAATATAAGAATTTTTTAGCTCATATCTTTTTTGTATGATAATCAATTGTACTTATCTTATTTATATATCTTGTGATGTCTATTAAAATTGTTGCTATTACCATACTATCATCCTTAGTATAATACTAATCATAATAAAGATGTAACTTTGCTATTATAGCATATTATATCAGAATTTTTTATAATAATTTATTATTATTTATTTAATGCTACATATATATTATTCGTAAAAAAAATGGTTTTCTATAATTTTATATTTCCCCCAATGCAAAAAATTTAGGACTTATAGAAATTTTTTTTACTCAACCTAAAGCTACAAGTCGTCAAAATTTCTATAAGCCCCCTCTATTTTTAGAAAAAAACTTCTATCCATGAAAAAAGAGGTAATCTTCCTATTAGAAAATCACCTCATAATTTAAATACTATTATATTTCACCTATTGATAGTTTACTTATACCAAAACCAAAATCAAAAGAACTTTCTGCTATCCAAACTTTGTCTTTTAAAACAAATTTAAATTCTTTAGATTTTTCTCCTTTTGAAGGAGTTGCACTCTTATATGCTGCTATTAAGTTCTTTACATATTCTTCTTTGAACTTTTCTTTTGCTGCTTTTTCATCTGTTATTTTTGCATCTTGAACAACTTTTAATGCATCTTGTCCTGCTTTTTCATCTAATTTTCTTTCTTCAATATATGTTGTTGATACTTTAACAGTTGCTTCAGTTTTTTCTTTTTTAACTGTTTCAGTTTTTACAGTTACCTTATTTATAGCTTCTTGTCTTGCATCTAATATAGAATTAACTTGTCCATCTGTTACAGTTAAACCAGCTACTTTAAAGTTTGATTTAAGTTTCTTTGAATATTCATCTTTTTGTTTGTTTAAGATATCATCGACTTCCTTATCAGATGCTCCAAGTTTTTTAAACTCTTCTTTTTGACCTTTCATAATGAAGTTGTATTGAGCTTTAGCTGATTCTTCTGGTGTACTCTTTTCACTTGAGCATCCAGCTAATACTCCACCAAGCATTAACATACTTACTCCTAAAGCTAATAATTTTTTCGTTTTTTTCATTTTTTGTCCCCCTTGTTTATAAAGAAAATTTTAACATGCATAATTATACCATATTCAACAATATTTTTACAACATTTTTTTAAAAAACTTTATTTAAATTATAAATTAAATTTAACATTGCTTTTTTATTGTTTTTAATACCTAAATATTCCATAGAATATTAAAACAAAAAATCCCTCTTACGAGATTCGTAAGAAGGATTTTCATTTCACTATAAATATTAAATTTTTCAACTTTGTAAATATAATTATAAATAATATTTTTAACCTTTATTTAATATTTCTTTTGTCTTTAAATAGAGTCCATGCTCCAACTCCTAAGATAGTAATTATAAATATACTTGCTATTACAATTATATATAATCTTTCTTTACCTATCCTTTCTATTAAACTACCTTCATTATCTTTTACAGACTCTTCTTTCACTTTAAAATATGCATTAAATACGCTACCTTCCGTATCTATTATTGTTCCATCACCTTTTACTTTTTTAACAAAATTATCTTCTACCAAGAACTTCATATTCTTATAAATCAACTCTTCCTTAGGTGATGTAAAAAACAATATACTTCCATCTCTATTCCAAGGTGCTTTTATCAAATTTAAAGTAGCATCATAATTTTTAAAATTATTAACTATAGGAAGCTTTTGCGTAGACTTAAAGGTATTAAAATTATCTTCGTAAGGTATATTTAAGTTATTATTATATTTTTTTATAAGATTATTAGTATTTGGTGCTCCTAAAACTATATAATTTGCTTTATCTTCTTTAAAATTTTGATCATATATAGCATATAAATCACCAGTAGACTTAGTATCTCTTCCTAAATAACTACATATGTTACCTGCAACTGTTATTATATTAGAATTTATCTTACTTGGAAGCACTATTTTCAAATTATTAAATTCTCCATCTTTTATAAATGGATAACCATAATAATTTAGCAATATTTTATCATTAGTTGCTTTTCCAAAATCTATATAAGATTCTTTATCTACATAAACCCAAGAATTTTCTCTACCTTGCTCATAACATTGAAAATCTTTAGGTGCCAAATAAAAAGCAACCTCTATATTCAAATAATCACCAGGCTTATATTTCCCTGGTATATAGACTTTTAATTCTCTTTCACTATCATCAGCTATTTCTTCAATATGAGCATCTTTAACAAACTCACCATTTATAAAGATTGTAATTGTAGACTTTGAAAAATCTATTACTCTTGAGGTTCTATATTTAAGGTCTATATATGCTTTACCATTAATAGCCCTATCTTTAGGAATAACAACTCCATAATTTGCGCTATTGTAAAAAGAACCTATAAGTTTAATATTATCAAATCCTAACTTTTCAAAGGACATATTTGAAGTATCTGTTTTTATAGATTTTTCCCCTGAATATTTTCCTAATATAACTCTACCTATATTAAGTTGTTCTCTTGCATCTTTATTCTCTATATAATATAAAGCTTCTGATAATAACAAATCATTTTTAGATGTTATTATATATAAACTTTTATTTGCATTTAAAGGTGATTTTATATTAACTACTAAAGCATTATCTGTTATTTGCTTTTCTTCACCTTCTAAAACAGCTGATTTTACAAATGATGGAGCATTCTCATACTTTCCTAAATAAATAATATTATTATTTTTGTCCTCATCAGATAGATCTGACTCTTTAACTATTTTAAAATTCATATTTTCTCTATTCGCTTCTCTTCCAAGTAATGAAGAGAGCTTAAGTATTGAACTTAATTCAACCTCTGTAAGCTTATTATTTACAACTATAATAAAATCACTTAAATTTTCAGTATTGATTTTCAAATATGGATATGGGAAGCTACTAATTTTATAATTAGGTTCTTCATAATCATAACTTATATGTACATTTGATTCCTTTCTCAAAGTTATCCAATTAGCTACATTAACATCATCAAATTCACATTTTTCTTTAGTGATTTTATGAAAAGCAGTAACTCGAATAGAATTATACCCCTTTAATATACTATCCTTTGGCAGTGAGATTTTAATAGTTTTATTTCCTTTAATGTTACTTATATTTAAGCTTTTTAAAGGAGTATTATTTAAACTAACAGTTATACTTGAATTCAAATATTCCTCCACCTCTGAAACATCAAAACTTAAATACACATAATTATCATCCTTTAAAATCCAATGATTATCTACATTAAACCCAAAGCTATAACTTGGAAATACACCTTGTAAAACAGTATCCTTTGGATATTTATAGATTTTTTCTAAACTCGCTGGTGCAGCCATTACTTTTATTGTTAAAAGATTTATACATAATATAAAAATCATACTTATACTAAAAATTCTTTTCATATGTTTACACCTATTCAAACCTTTCTGTTTTATACCAAGTAGCTTTTTTACCTAGAACTTTATCTTGTATGTAAGCATACACTCCTTTTATCGTCACTAAGAACCACATTTGACAATAAGTAAAATAACTTAATAATACTAAAAAGAAATTTTCTCTATTAGCTTCACCCTTTTCTATACTCAAGGCTATATTAACTTGCAATACAAACATTACATAAGATAATAGCCAAATTATCACAAATACACCAGAAACACTAACCTTTATTGATGTAAAAAGTCCTAATATAAAAATAATGTCTGAGGCTATTAATGATATTAGAAATAAAAAATAAACTCCAAAATAATAATATATATCTACAGCAATCTTCTTACCTATTATCTCTTTAGGTTTTTTTAAGTACTTCCATAACACATATACGTTTCCTTTTACCCACCTAGTTCTTTGCTTAAACCATATTTTCATAGTTTCAGGCTCTTGTTCCCAAGTTACAGCTAGTGGCATAAAGCAAATCTTAGAACCTAGCTGATATATTCTAATGCTTATTTCTGTATCTTCAGCTATAGCCTCGGTATCCCAACCACCTATTTGTTCTATAATACTTCTTCTTAAAATAAAATTTGTTCCTGGAATGGTGCATAAATTAAATATCTTCCATCTACCACCTTGAGCCATCCATTGAAAGCTAAGCCCTTCAATATTTATAAACTTTGTAAGTATATTTTTTCTTTTATTTCTAGTTCTAAACTTACCTATGACTGCTCCATAATCTTTGTTATTATCTATTGTATAAGCTAAAATCCTAAGCGATATGGGTTCTGGAGTATTATCTGCATCATAAATTACTATAAATTCACCTTTTGATAAATTATACCCAAGGTTCAAGGCATTTGATTTGCCCTTTCCTCCATTTTCTTTATTAGTGGTTATTACTTTTATATCCCTATCCTTATTATTATCTTGTATCTCCTTTAGTATTCTCCCTGTTCCATCTGAGGAATTATCATTTATTACTATAACCTCCATCTTATCTTTTGGATAATCTAGTTTTAAAATCGATAATACAGTTTTGCCTATCACTAATTCTTCATTATGAGCTGGTATTAAAATTGATATCTTAGGAAATCTATTCATATTCTTTATTACTTCTAGTGGATATTTACTTAATTCTACAGAATATTTATAGCCAAAATAAGTAAGTAACCCATTATATAATAAAAGTATCCAAATAGACATTATGCAAAATAGAAACACATAATCTACAAACTTATATTGCATGCCTATCACTCCTTGAATAAATTTTTCTTTCGTTTTTTTCGTCCCCTTAAAGTTATATACAAGAATATAATTACTGCAATTAATATAAAGCTTGCAAATATTATAGAAGTATAAAAAAATGCAGTATTAAATCCTCCTACACCGGATCTTTTTTCCTCTTCTAACTTATCTTTTACATATGTTAAAAATTCATCACTCACTACAGCCTTAGCATTTTTAACATCATAAGACTTTTTATCTACCTTAATTGTTCCTTTTATATATGAAAAGTCTTTTCTTTTAATACCTTTATTATTAAGTTTATTGAGTATAGACTCTAAACTCCCTAATTCAGTATTTTCCCTTACTTCTATATAAAATACTCCTCTTTTTTTAAGATTTACTCTATCTATAAAAGCCTCTAATAAGGAAATATTATTTTTATCTAAAATTATTTTCTTACCTGAAACTACATCTCCATTTAGATTATAATCAAAAAAATTATATCCTAAATCTTCACTAGAAATAGCTAAAGGGAAATGTTTTAAATTTTCTTTAAATAACATTTCTGAATTATATTTCTTATCTATCATACTCTCATTAACATTATCACTAAATGAGACTATTACAGGAAATAACCCTAAGCTTGAAAGTTCTTCTAATACTTTATTGATTCTAGAATTCGCAAAACTATATACAGCTTCACGCCTATCAGGCATCATATCTTTTTCATAATAACTATAATCAGTAAAAGAACTTCTTATATCATCTATATAAATATTATTTTCCATAGCAATTATAAAACCCTGTTTTTGTGCCTTTATCAAAAGCTGTAATAATTCATTATTATTAATTATTTTATATTCAATACCATTTTGAACCAGAAAAGGGTTTATAGATAATATAGTGTTTTCTGCATAATCTTCTAAAACCTTTAACTTATTTTCTAATATCTTATAATCATAATTTGCGTTTATGTCCTTAAGTTCTATATAGTATTCTGCCTTATCATTATCTTTTACTTTATAAAAATTATGAATATATTCTGAAAGAATTGCATTTTTTAAAATATCTGTAGATGTAAAATTATTAACATACAGATTCCCATCTTTCTCATGCATACTTATATCAGAATAGTTATACATATCTATCTCTATAGATATAAATTTTTTTCTATTTTCATTAATATAATTTAATATTTCACTTTTTCCCTTAGACTTTTCACTATAATAAATTACCTTATCAAATTTATTTATTAGAGTATTTACAAAATTATTGTCATTAACTATGGAAACATCAAAACCTACATGATATAGCATTGGAAGTATCGTCATATAGCTAGTTTCATTATATATTAATAAAACCTTTTCATTCTCCTTTGCATAACAAGTTAAATTACCTATAAAACCTATATATATTATCAATATAAATATGATAAAAATATTTTTTTTCATCTTATTAAACGTCATATTCTAATTCTTTTTCAGTAAGATTTAATAAATCCAATGGATTCTCTACCTTCCTATCATATTCCTTAATACCAATTTTATAGGTAAGAGTAATATTTCTAGCACTCTCAGTTTTATTTAAAATTTCAATATTCCTTATATTGTTACTAAGTCTCTCCCTTATTATTTCTGACCCTTTTAAGTCTGTAAAAGGTAAAACTATAACAAATTTATTATTAGCTATTCTATACTTCATATCTTCAACTCTAGCTATTTCATTTATAACTCTTGCTATGCTAAAAAATATATCATTTATCTCTTCCTCGCTATGTATAGACTGTAATTCATCAAAATATTGAAGTTCTAAAATCATCAAAGAAAGTGCAAAATAATGTCTTTTAGCTTTCTTCATTTCATCTCTTAAATTTTGTATAAGCTCAACTTTATTCTTAAAACCTGTTACTGGATCCACCCTTAAAAGTTCATTCTTTCTTTGATTTAACTTTTCTATTTTTCCTAGTATTTCATTTATTGCTTCACCTAATCCCCCAGATACATACACAAAAATAGGGAATAAAATAAGCCATATATAACTAGAAAAATCAATTTTAACAGCTGCGCCACTAAATAAAACTGTAGAAAACAAATAACTTCCATATAAAAATGTAGAAAATAAAGCAATAAAAACTTTATTTATCCTTGTTTTTAAAAATGCCGTAACTGTAGATAGCAAAATAAAACTAACCGTTACAAATTGTTTTGTATCAATGACCTTTCCAGATATATATATCATTATAAAAACAAAATATATTAGTAACATTAATATTAGAAATAAACCTTTTATTTTTATCTCTACATTTCTCATAATTTATCTCCTTTGTATTGCTAACAGAGCATTTAGGTTATCAAAAGAATATACTTGTTTTGTTTCGGCATTTCCAAATGAACCATAAACCTCCGAATTTTTATCCTTTACTTGAAACGTCTGCAATTTTTTAAGCATTTTATTATAATAGGTCTTGTCACCTAACTCTGAAAAAATCATAGCTGCTGTGGAATATATAGCTGTAGATTCCACATTAGTTTTAGCTTTTCCCGTATTTATATCATAAAAACTACATAAAACTCCTGTCTCATCAAATTGTTTTTTTATCCATTTTATACTTATTTCCTCCTTTCCTTCACTTGCTTCTATTTTATTTAGTATAGTTATTAAGCTTAAAAGCATATCAACATCATTACTTTCTTCAAAAAAATTTTTTTCATTAATATATACTTTTTTATATAAAGGAAGTTCTTTAGAAATTTTAGCTTTTTTTATTAGTGCTATAGAATCCTCATAAACATTATTCCATTTTTTATCTACCTCACTTAATAACTTCATAGTATTTAAATCTAAGTAACAAATAGTGGTATCTTTTGCTTTTCCATATTCATCTTTAAAATCTATAACTCTATTATTTACTATTAAATTTTTATATATACTATTTGATATATCTATAGCAGTTTTTCTATATTTAAAATCTCCCCACCTACTATATCCATATATCAATGCTTTTATGATTCTAAAATCATCAATTGTTGCAGAGGTTTCAGATTTTTCCTCCTTATTTTTTCTCCAAGCTACTAATGCATCTTTAGTTATCATGCTTTCTTTTACTATTTCATAATGCTTATTAAAAAGTCCCTTATCCCCTTCTTCTACTGCGTATAACATAATTATGCCCTCTGATTCTGATAGAACATCATGACCTTTAGTTATATCTCCATCAGAATTTTCTTTTAAATAATTTGTATATATACCATAATTGTCTTCACTTAATTTCTTATTTATAAAATCATATACTAAAATTTCTTCCTTACTTTTGATTCTATTAACCCATGACTTTTGTATATTCCAAGGTAATATATAACTTAAATTACTTCTAATAATTATGCCTATTGTTAGAAGTATACTTATAATAATCAATATAATCCACTTTTTCAATTTGCTTCCCCTTTCTAACTCTTCTTATGATATTTACATAATCTAAAAATAAATTCTATACATTAAGAAACGTGTGCTAAAATTAGCACACGTTTCTTAATGTATTATAACCTTATATATACATAAGTATAACAATAAATAAAAAGTAGTTAATCAATATTTATGCTTGTCTAACTACTATTAAACCTAAACATATTATATAATGATTTAATATAACCTTTTTCTTTTTATATTTTCTTAATAATACTACTATACAATTTAAAAATATATTTTAAATTATGATACTGCCACAGATAATTCTATATCGTGATTGTCTATTAAATATTCTAATGATATGAATGGTTTTCCATAACAATAAACTTCCTTGTCCTCTATACCCTCCAAATTTGTTTCTATATCTACCTTAAAATCAGTAATCTTTTCTCCAAACTCTTGAACATTTGTTGTTGCAGAAGAAACCACCCAACTTCCATACTCTCCTAAAGCACTAACTCCCATAGAATCTATTTCACTAACTACAGCACCGCCTAATAAAAATCCAATTATTTTTTGTGCAATTTCTTCCTTCATAGTAATTATTACTTTCCCATGAATTGTACTTTTACCAAACAAATCTATTATAATAGCAACTTTTTTATTAATATTAACACAATTTAATGCTTTCTTGCCTTTACAATATAAAACAAAACCTCCATTCTCATTCAATGTACTTTCCAATGCTTTAATAAAAGAATTTATAATTTCAACTTTCATATCGTACCTCCGTAAACTTCTTACTTATCAAGTTATCTTAATCAAATTTTTATAGAATCTAATCTTACACCGTTTTCATCTTTAATTGGCATATACTAAATTAATCTCAAGATAACATTAAGTATTTATTCTTTATAAGTTAATTTAATTTTTTATTCTTTAATTTGTTATTCACTAAAGTCTTTTTCTTCACTTTAAATACTAATTAGTAAAATGCTCTGTTCCATATAAATTAAAAGCTTTTCCTTTAACTTGTCCATCTCTGATTATTGTCTTTTCAGCTCTAACTATTCCTATACCTGTTTTCCTAGCCTCTGAACTAAGCATGTCTTCTCTATGAGGAGGTGAATTCCTCCATTGTTCAAATATTTGTTTAGCTGTAGATTTTTCTGTTTCAAGTCTACTTAATATATTCTCAGAATAGTAACTGGCATCAACACCAAAAACATTTCTCATTAGATACATACAATCCTTATTTCCATATTGAGGATTACTATGAGCAAAATAATCTAATTGTAACATTGAATTTGATTTATATCTTGCAGACTCCCTTAATGTTGAACTTAAAGCTAATGGAGCTAATCCATTCTTAGTTCTGAATTCATTAACTAATGCTAAAACTTCATTCTCTAATTCATTATCATATGTATATTGATAATTATTGGCCAATAGTTCCATTTTAACTCTTTCTATTTCTGCTTTTGTTTCTGCTTGTTTTGGAGTTTCTTCTACTGTAGCTTTATGTGAAGATTCTATATTTTTCTTAGTCACAGAATTTGAATTACTTATAGAATCATTCACTAAATCTTTTTTACTGACTTCATCATTCTTATTTTCATTAATTGCTTTTTGTGTAGGATTCCCTTTATCTTTTACTTGTTCTGTTTTATCTAGCTCTCTAACCTTATCTTCTTTTTTTACTTTTTCACCCTCCGCATCAATTTTATTAGCTTCTAATACCTCATTACTTTCCTTTTCTATAGAAACTTTTTCTTGCTTATGGTTCACTGAATTATTAGTTATACTATTATAAATAATAATTCCGCTCACAATAATTAATATTATTACTATACTAATTATCGTCACCTTTATTTTTTCTTTTTTAATCTTATTAAATATTTCATTCACTTTTAAATACCTCCCAATTGTAATTTTATTAATTATAGGAATATTTATCAAGTATAATTTGATAAATATTTGTTTATTCTTAATAAAACATGAATAACTTGAAATTATATACAAAAAAACTAGGGTACAAGACCCTAGTTAAAATTAATATCATTATTTAATTGCTTCTGCATTAAAGGCTTTTCCTATACGTGCACTTTCTATCTTCCCTTTATTAATAACAGATAAATATACTTTTCCACCATTTGCACCTAATTGCGAAATGTTAACATTTACTTCTTTAGCTCCATTAGTAACTACGGCTTGTCCCAAAACTTTAGCTGTTACTGAGCCATCAGAAAATACCTTTACAGTATCACCTGCATTTAAACCAGAAACATTTATTTTATCTGAAGTCCCTTTATTATTAGTTATTGTTATATTATTTAAGCTAGGTGCTTTTGATTCGTTCATTCTTGAGGATTTCAAAATATCTAAATCATTTGTAGTATATGGAGTAACACATTCATATCCTACATACTTTGATTTATCCCAGCTATGTTTACG
Source organism: Clostridium cavendishii DSM 21758 (assembly GCF_900141845.1). Lineage (GTDB taxonomy): Bacteria > Bacillota > Clostridia > Clostridiales > Clostridiaceae > Clostridium_AG > Clostridium_AG cavendishii. The sequence continues at coordinate 54,460 of NZ_FQZB01000006.1, forward strand.
TACTGAATCACTTATTTGAGCGTCTTCTAAATTAAAATAATCATATCTTATTCTTCCTTGTACATCTGGGACTGGATCATTCCACGTTGTATCTAAATGATACCAAGCACCATTTATTTTTACTAAATTCCAAGCATGAGTATTTCCATTAGCTGTTCCAGATATAATTCTTACTTGAAATCCTGCCTCTTTTAACATCTTATACGCTAATAGTGCATAACCTTGGCAAACAGTTTTATTTGGAGCTACTAAAGCTGCATAAGCTGAATGATGTGCTAAACTAGTATCATAAGCTACATGAGTTACTATATAATTATTTATAGCCTTTTCTTTCTGCTCATCGGTCATTCCAGGCTTTATTATACTTTTTATTATTTCCTTTACCTTTGTATCAACAACTTTAGACTGCTCTTTTGTTTCTATATAAGTAAATTTAATAGTTATATCTCCTATAGTATTATAACTATAATTATAACTACTCATAGTATATCTTGCATAATCATTCTTCGGATTCTCTAATACATCATTTATACATTTATTTATAGTAGCCTTCCAATCAGTTATATCCCTTCCTGTATATTTTAACGATACTGAGGTATTTTGATTCGTTAAACAACTTTCTATTTGATTCTTTAATTCATTTACATTAGATACTGATATGTTTGTCCCATAATATAATTTAATTCCACTTGTTACAGTATTACTTGATACTGCTCCATTTTGCAAATTAGTATTTACTTTTTGAACAACTGCGGTACTTGCAAAAGCATCTATAGGCATGTTAATAGTTAATGCTACTGAAATTATTGCTATTCCAATTAATTTATTTATTACTTTTCTATTCATAACCTCAAACCCCCATAGAAAATATTTATTATTAGTTAAAATTATAATTAAATAAATTTCTCATCAAGTTATTCGACATTTATTTATCGTATTTTTTTAAAAAACTTTAATGACAATAAAAAACAATAAATTTTTTATTGATTTTTTTACATTTCTTCCTTGCTTAAACATAAATAATTCCTTCCTACGAAATTCGTAAGAAGGAATTATTTTAAAATTTATTGAATGAATTTAGGCACTTCATAATAAAATATAGAACTTTTCATTTTAATTATAATATTTTTCATTATTTGAGATTGCTTATAAGCCCATCCTATATCTGTAGCATATTCATGAGCATATAAAGCACTTGGATTTTTAGATAAAGTCGTTAAATCCCATCTCATCTTATATAATGTATTTTGATTATAAGTTGTATTATTTATATAACCACTAGATATATATTTAGCTCCTCCAATGATAGCTTGTTCTACTGTAAACCAACCTTGAGCATAAGCTTTTTCTGAGCCCCATAAATCTGGATTAGAATCATAAGCTCCATAACCATAAACATTATATACAGTAACAGTTTTATTCAAAGATACCACTTTAGAATTTATATCACCAAACGATTCATGTATTGAATTAAGTGAAATTCCTGTTGCTAATTTTGAAGTACCATTTCCTGTTTCTAAAAATGAATGAGCCACTAAATACACAGGATTAACATTATATAATTTTCCTGCATCTAAGAAGGCTTGTCCTTTTCCTTCTAAAACACCCTTTCCTACTAATACAGAGTTTAAATCTTGAGCTGTAATTCCATCCATGTAATTTAATTTTAAGAACTGGTTTATTCCAATATCATTTATAAAGTTATTAGGATTTAAATAATAACTAACTTGATCTTTAGTGGCATCAATCCAAAGTCCATCATTCCATACTTGAGCTTTGGTAGCTAAATTCATTTGACTATTTAAAAATCCATTAAACGTTAAATTTGTATCAAAATAATTTATTTTAATATTTGTTCCCATAGGATTTCCTAATATATTTGCTTCTACCATGTCACTTTCTTTTAGAGTATCACTTTTAACTGATACAAGTACCTTTAATGCTGATTCATCAAGCTGCTTAGTTAAAGCTACAGCTAAATCTCCTGCTTTTGTTGCTGTTCCTCTTCCCAATACTGTTTTCCCATCTAATGCATATATTGTAACTGTATCCTTTGCCTTTAAGTTTTTGAATATTACTACATCTGCTTTTCCTACATTATTATATATTGTTACATTTGTTGGATCTAATTTTGCTGTTACTTCTTCTACAATATATTTTACTTCTAATTTAGCACTTTCTTTTTGATTTTCACTTTTAACTGATACAAGTGCCTTTAATACTGATTCATCAATCTGCTTTGCTAAAGCTACAGCTAAATCTCCTGCTTTTGCTGCTGTTCCTCTTCCTAATACAGTATTTCCATCTGCTGAGTATATTGTAACTACATCTTTTGCCTTTAATCCCTTAAATATTGCTACATCTGCTTTGCTTGAGTTATCATATATCATTACTTTTGATATATCTAGATTACTACTTACTGATTCTGTATTGTAATTCACTTCTAATTTTTGACTTTCATTTTGGTTTTCACTCTTAACTGATACAAGTACCTTTGTTGTTGATTCGTCTAACTGCTTAGTTAAAGCTACAGCTAAATTTCCAGCATTTGCTACTGTTCCTCTTCCTAATACTGTTTTCCCATCTAATGCATATATTGTGACTATATCTTTTGCCTTTAAGTCTTTAAATATTACTACATCTGCTTTTCCTACATTATTATATACTACTGCTTTTGATGCATCTAATTTAGCAGTTATACCCTCTAAACTATAATTAACTCCCAATTTTTCACTTTCATTTTGGTTTTCACTCTTAACTGATACAAGTACCTTTGTTGTTAATTCATTAAGCTGTCTCATTAAAGCTACAGCTAAATTTCCAGCATTTGCCGCTATTCCTCTCCCTAATACTGTTTTCCCATCTAATGCATATATTGTGACTATATCTTTTGCCTTTAAGTCTTTGAATATTACTACATCTGCTTTTCCTACATTATTATATACTGTTACTTTTGATGTATCTAATTTTGTTTGTATACTGCTTAAAGCATTATATGTCCTTATTTCAGTTGTACCTGTCTTACTTACTGGAGTACCACTTTGTAAATTAGTACTTACATTTTGAACAATATTAGTACTTGCAAACGCTTCTACTGGTATATTTAAAGATAAAGCAATTGAAAATATTGTTATAGCTATTATTTTTTTGATTTTTCTTCTGTTCATTTACCCACCCCATGTATAAATTTCACTAAATTTATAGTATTACTATTTGATTCTTTTTTGTATATTTAATTATCTTATTTTTAACAATATTTCATTTAGAAAAATTCCGAAAATCTCTCTTTTAATATTTTCGACTTTTTTATTCATAACTTTATAATTTTTTAAAGGAACATTTAACCACATTTAACATTTCTGTTTGTGTATTAACTTTTTATTTATTTTTTGTATTTTATTAACTTTAAAAGATTTAATTAAAGTTAATAAGTTAATATATATTTTTATATTATTTAAGCCTATTATATTAAGTAAAATTACAAATATATTTGCTACTAAATTAAAAAAATAAAAAATCACCTTTTATTTAATGTAAGTTAAAATTACATTAATACTTTTTAAAAGGTGATTTTCTATTTAGTAAATCCTAGCTTGAAATATAGTTTGAATTTTTATACCATTTTATCTTATATCATATCACTTATAAGATACTTGTACTTTATCACTTTCTTTTTGATTATCGCTTTTAACTGATACAAGTACTTTTAATACTGATTCATCAAGATTTTTTGTTAATGCTATAGCTAAATCTCCAGCTTTTGCTGCTGTTCCTCTTCCTAATACAGTATTTCCATCTGCTGAATATACTGTAACTATATCCTTTACCTTTAAGTTTTTGAATATTACTACATCTGATTTTCCTATATTATTATATACTGTTACATTGGCTGGATTTAATTTTGCTGTTAACCCTTCTGGATTATAATTTACTTCTATTTTGTCACTCTCTTTTTGATTATCACTTTTAACTGACACAAGTACTTTTAATGCTGATTCATCTAATTGTTTTATTAATCCTACAGCTAATCCTCCAGCACTCGATGCTGTTCCTCTTCCTAATACAGTATTTCCATCTGCTGAGTATATTGTAACTACATCTTTTGCTTTTAGATTTTTGAATATTACTACATCTGTTCTTCCTATATTATTATATACTGTTACATTCGTTGGGCTTAACTTTGCTGTTAACCCTTCTGGATTATAACTTACTTGTATTTTATCACTCTCTTTTTGATTATCACTTTTAACTGATACAAGTACTTTTAATGCTGATTCATCTAATTGTTTTATTAATCCTACAGCTAATCCTCCAGCACTCGATGCTGTTCCTCTTCCTAATACAGTATTTCCATCTGCTGAGTATATTGTAACTACATCTTTTGCTTTTAGATTTTTGAATATTACTACATCTGTTCTTCCTATATTATTATATACTGTTACATTCGTTGAGCTTAACTTTGCTGTTAACGCTTCTGGACTATAACTTACTTGTATTTTATCACTCTCTTTTAGAGTATCACTTTTAACTGATACAAGTACTTTTAATGTTGATTCATCTAATTGTTTTATTAACCCTACAGCTAATCCTCCAGCACTCGATGCTGTTCCTCTTCCTAATACAGTATTTCCATCTGCTGAGTATATTGTAACTACATCTTTTGCTTTCAAATTTTTGAATATCACCACATCTGATTTTCCTATATTGTTATATACTGTTACATTATTTAATTCTAATATCGGAGTTTGAACCATTTTTTCCATATTCAAGATATCACTATCACTAGTTACATAGGGTTTACTTGATTCATAACCAACATATTGGGTTTTGTCCCAATTATGGTCATAAGCTAACATTTGATCATCATCCAAATTGAAGAACTCATATCTTACTCTTCCTGGAACATCTGGAATAGGATCATTCCAAGTCATATCTAAGTGATACCAGCTACCATTAACTTTTACAAGATTCCATGCATGTGGTTCTCCACCACCAGTTCCTGATATAATTCTAGCTTGAAGCCCTGCTGCTATTAACATTTTATATCCTAATAAAGCATATCCCTGACATACAGTTTTATATGGAGTTACTAGTGCCGCATAAGCTGAATGCTGTACTAAACTAGTATCATATGCAACATGGGATACAACATAATCATTTACTGCCTTTTCTTTTTGTTCATCTGTCATACCTGGAGTTATTATATTTTGTACTGTTTGATTAACATAACTATTAACAAAACTAGATTGAGCCGCAGTTTCTATATAAGTAAAATTAATAGTTATATCACCTATAGTATTATAACTATAACTATATCCACTAATTGTATAAGCCGCATAATCATTACCTGGTTTTCCTAAAACAGTTTCAATACTTCCACTTATAGCAGATACCCAATTTGTCACATCTCCCCCCGTATAAACTAAAGATATAGATGTGTTTTTATTTGTTATACAAATTTGAATCTGATTCTGCAAGTCACTTAAATTAGATACTTGCATAGTATTTGAATAATTATATAATTTTAATTCATTTGTAATAGTATGACTTACTGGAACTCCATTTTGTAAATTTGTATTTACTTTTTGAACAATGATGCTATCAGCAACTCCTTCAATTGGGGTATTTAAAAAGAACATAATTGAAAATACCATTACAGCCAATATTCTTGTAAATTTTTTTCTATTCATTTAGTCATCTCCCTATAAAATTAGGTTTCTTCTTAAGTTAATATTTTTTATCCCTAATTGTCTTTTGATATTTAATTATGATATTTTTTTAGAAATATTTTAATGTTATAAAAGCATTTTTGTTTAAATGGCTTCTCACCCCCCCTTATTACAAATTTACATAGTATCTACTTTGTATAATATAACTGTATTACCTGAGTTTATCTCTTTTACAACACTTGTATCTCTTATACAAAAATAATTATTTGTAACTGTAGAATTAGCTTAATTCATAGCTGATGCTTATATATACGTAAAAGCTGAGATTGTTATTGTTTATGAAATCAAATCATTATAATAATTAAAGCTTATAATCTTCTTCTACTTATTTTAAATGCCTCTTTGAAATACGTTTTATTTTTATTTTCGACATTTTTTTCACTTTCTTCATTACTTATTTTAATAAAATTAAATTAAATTTTATTTTCCAAAAATATTATTAATTATATTTTTTTCATAATAAATTATATTTTTTTTATAGAAATTAAAGATCATATTATATTAGATAAAAAGTCATAAAAAATAGGGACTTTCGTCCCTATTTCTTACCAAATATCTTAAATAAAGCATATAAAACTACAAATATTATTAATATATGTATTAAAAATGATAAATTATATGTAAATCTGTTAAATCCCCAAGCAAACCTAAACTTCATAATAGCTAATTGAAAACTCAATCTTTTAAATATATACCATACTAATATTAATACAATAGAAATTACACTAGCCTTAACCCCTGCCTTTGACTTCTTTATTACAAAATATATAGTCATTGCTACTAGCAATGCAATAACAAAAGTAATAAAACTTGAACTATAGCTATAATACAAAATCTTCACCTACTCCCTTTATAATTTTTATTATAAACTATAAATATTTAATCTCTTTAAATAAATATATATATATTTATTTAACATATTCAGTAACTAAATCAGTGAATAACATTCCTTCTAGATGATCTATTTCATGGCAAAAACATTTCGCAAGTTCTCCTTTAGCATTTAATATCATTTCTTCTCCATTTTCATTTAAAGCTTGAACTACAACTTTCTCAGGTCTTATTAATTTCCCCCATACATTAGGTATACTTAAGCATCCTTCTACAACTTCCTGCTTTCCCTCTTCTTTAAGTATTCTTGGATTAACTAATTTTATAAGTCCCTCTCCCATATCTATTACTACTAATTTTTTTAATATGCCTATTTGGGGCGCAGCAAGTCCTGCACCATTTTCAGTGTTATACATGGTATCTGCCATATCATTTAGTATTTGCCTTACCCTATCATCCACTTCTTTTATTTCTCTACTTTTCTTTCTAAGTATTTCATCACCATAAACTCTAATTTGTCTTAATGCCATTTAAATCCCTCCTTTACTTTGCTGTGACCTTGACTTTCTTTCACTTTCTTCGAAAAGAAATACCTCCTCTATAGAACAATTAAATACCTTAGCAATATCATAAGCTATCCATATTGATGGCTCATATTTTTCTGTTTCGATAGCATTGATGGCTTGCCTTGAAACACCTATAAGCTCACCTAATTGTTCCTGAGTTAATCCTTCTTTTTCCCTAAATTCTTTTAATCTATTTTTCATAATCTCATCTCCTGTAATGTCAACCTTACACTATAAATATATACCTATGTCATCATAGAGTCAAGTTAACATTACATATATGTTGCTTTTAAATTAATTTATAAAAAACGTGTATAGATTATACAACTCAAATCTTTTACAATTCTCTATAAATAAGAGGTGTAGCAAAATATTACTACACCTCTTTAATATTATATGAATTTTAAAATTGGAAAATTAATTATAATTTATAAGGAAACTACTACTCATTGCATACGTATAAGTACTCTTACAGAGTAAGCTAAAATAGTCAAATTTAAATTTGGATTTTCACTTAACTTCACATAGCCAAATCTAAAATCGGGATACTCACTTACGCTGCTAATTCTTGAACTTCAACTTCTGCTTTTGCAGCTGCTCTTATTTTCTTTTCTTCAGCATAAGCAACTAATAATAAAAGACAAACTCCTATAATAAGTGCTCCATAGAATACTGTGAACACATCATTCCATCCATGAAGATTTATTCCAACTACACTTACACCTGATGATTTAGGATCAGCAATTTTAGCAAGTATAACTTTAGCTGTAGAATCGCCAAATAAGTACCCAAATGTACCACTTAATCCATTAGCAACCGCTATAGACCTCTTAGGTGTAAAGCCAACAAGTGATATCCCTATTAATAATTGTGGTCCAAATATCAGCACACCTAATATAAATAATGAAACATTTACCATAGTAACACTTGTTGCATATCTGTATCCTAATACCGCGAAAGCAGTTAATACTAAGCAGAATACTGCAACTATTGCTCTTCTACCTTTTAATAAATCAGATACAAATCCCCATGTAAAACTACCTAAAAGTGCTCCCATTTCAAAATAAAATATTGTATTTACTGCATCACCCATTCCAAAATGTAACTGCTCTGTAACATATAATGGTGCCCAGTTATCTATACCTATACGTACTATATAAACAAATACATTAGCTACACATAATATCCAAATCCACGGATTCCTTAAAACATATTTCTTAAATATTTCAAACTTTGACATCGTCTCCATCTCTGGATTAACTTCTACTTTAACTTCTTCAAATATTTCTTCTGCTGAGTTCCAGCCTAATTCTTCTGGCTCATCTTTACCTATGAATAAAACTATTATACCAACTAAGCCTGCTACTATAGCTGGAACTATAAACATACCTGCTACTTTACCATGGAAAAATGTATTTGCTCCCCATAATGCTAACATACCTGCTAACGCCCCACCTATGTTGTGCGACATGTTCCAGATACCTAAGTATCTTCCTCTTTTTTTAGATGGTGTCCATCTAGTTATTGTAGAATATGAACTTGGTCCACCTGGTGCTTGGAAGAATCCACTTATTCCCCATAATAATAGTATTGCTCCAGTTGCTTTGTTACCTGATAATAAAACAAACCCGATTATAAGTACAATTGTTGCTGACATAATTAATAATGTTGATATTATACGCTTTGCATTTTTACCGTCAATAAAGTAACCTAGTAAGCTCTTACCTAGCGCATAAGTTATAGAGAAACCAAAACCTATATATCCAAGTTCCGACGTTGTAAATCCAAGCTCTTTTTTTAATAAAGGTTGTCCTGCTTTAAGATTGTTTCTAATTAAGTACATGCTCGCATATACTACAATTAGAACTACGAAAGCTTTCAAAAATTCTTTAAACCATCTTTTTCTTTGTTCCTCCATCGGAACAGAAACACTTTGTTTTTGAATGCTAAAAAATTTAGCTACTTTGTTCATTATTTTATCCTCCTCTTTAGTTGTATGTTATATAATGTAAAATTTATTAACTAATTTAAACTATTCCACATTTCTAAAAGTTTATTTTTATCATCACTAGCTCTTGAAAAATTATACTCTTCATATATATTTAACTCATTAAGATTTATCCCATTTTTGACTTCTGTATCTTTTCTTGTAGACATTCCAAAAGAAATGTTTTTTAATGCATCTGCTGCTTCTTTACTAGTACAAAAATCTACGAAATATTTTCCAGCACTATCATTTGGACCGTTTTTAACTTTTGAAATAGCATCTATATTCCATCCACAATTCTTAGGTACATTAGTTACTATATTAAAACCAGAATTCTTAACCAAAAATTGATCTCCTAAGAAATTTATAGCTATTAGGTACTCGCCGGTTCCAACTTTTTGAGCTGGTGTATAACCTGTCATTGTGAGTTCACCTACATTAGCCTTTATCCCTTTTAGTAAGGTTCTAGCCTCTTTCTCTCCAATACTTTGTACTAAAGAAGCTATCATTGTATAAGCTGTTCCTGAATTATTAGCATCTGGTATTACAATCTCACCTTTATATACAGGATTTAATAAATCTTCATAAGTTTTAGGTATTTGCAAACCTTTGTTAGCATATTCCTTATCCCATCTATCTTTGTTAACTGCAATAGATAATGGTTCTACTTCAAACCCAATCCAATAACCCTCATTATCTTTATATCTATCTTGCACCCCTGAATAATTTCTTGAAATATAACTTTCTGAAAGCCTTTCTTTTTTCATTAAAGCATGAGCATCACAAGTTCCTCCTATAAATACATCTGCCTTAGGATCCCTTTTCTCCGCTCTAACTCTCTCAACAGCTTCTTGAGTAGACATTCTCATATATTCATATGTACAACCTGTTTTTTGTTTAAAAAGCTCTAAAAGTGCTCTTCCAACTTCATCTCTAGATGAAACATAGACTACTAAATGCTTGCCCTTTAGATCAGGATAGCCGTTCTTAAAAGTCACTTTTTCAGATTTTTCACTACAAGATATAGCACTTAATGACATAACTAAAAGCAAAGCAAACAAGATAAATCCTTTAAACTTCATAATAATCCTCCTAAATCAAAGTTAAATTCTGTTTTATTCTTTGACTATTTTTTCACATACATCTTTGAGTTTACCTCTCATATATATATGTCTTCCATTCTCGTCACCCATATATTGAACAACAAAAAAATCATTATCATAAACATCAATATTTACCACATTGTAGCTTTTAATCTTTAAATTAGTATCATTATCATCAATATAGATTTTTATATGAGCTAAAGCTTCTTTTTTATCTGTTGTTAGAGCCATAATCTCTTCATCATTTTCAAGCTTTACTGAATTACTCATTGTATTTTTAATAGTTTCCTTATGAGAGTCATTTAATTTTTTAATACTATTATGAGCATCACTTATTGTCATCCTACTATTAGAACTCATAAACTTTACTATATTAAAAGGCGAATATAAATATCCTAACAAATTGTTTTTCAAGCTATTTATAAGTGGAAGCTTATAACTATCGTTATATATTTTATTATTTAAAGAAAGCACATTACTTATTTCAAAACTATCCTTTGTTCCATTTAAATAATAAACATTTCCCGTTATTTTAACTTCATTACCTTTGTTAATATAATCTTTATTATAGGAAGCATCCTTTGTAATCTCATTTATTAAATTCCATATTTTTTTAATAGAATTCTCATTTTCAAAAACATACTCTCCCCATCTCTCATTTGAGATTGTAATTTTTGTAGGTATAGACATATTTATTTTTTTAACTACCTCTTCTTTATCATCTATTATTGTAACCTTATTATAAAAAGACCTATGATCTAATATTGTTACTACAATACAAAGAAGTACTACAAGAATATATATACCTATAATTTTAAATCTTGAATTATTCATCTTCACTTCCTGTTCCTCCTATATAATAAAGGTTTACTTCATCAAAAATATTTCATAAATGTTTCATAATTGTAACATTTATCGTTTTCATAAATTTACATTGCTTTTTTTAAAGATTATTTCCAATGCTGTCCATTTATCTTCCTCACTATAAACTTTTATATCTCCATCTTGCTTTTTCATTATCTCTTTACATATTGAAAGACCTAATCCATTTCCATTTTTGCTTCTAGAATGTATTTTGTTAACTCTATAAACAGGATCAAAAAGTTTTTCTAGATGATGTTTACCTATTCCTATACCATTATCAATGATACTTAATATAATTTTATCCTCTTTCCTTTTCAGCTTTATATTAATCATATTGCATTCACTATACTTTATGGCATTATCTAAAACATTTAAAATAACTTGCTTAGTTTTGTCTCTATCTATATATAAATAAATATCAAATAACTCTTTGCTTAAGGCTATATCATATTTTTCTAATCTTTGCTTTACAGCACTCAAGGTTTCTTCAACAATCTCCTTTAAATTGTTTTCACTACGCTCTACATTAAACTCATTTTTACCTAACTTAGACAACTCAAGTAGCTCTTCGACTAATCTTAAAAGTCTTTCCCCTTCACTTTTTATATAATCTAAACTTTCATCAACATCTTCCTTATCCTCTAACCTAGGAATAAGTTCTGAATAACCTATTATAGCTGTTAATGGTGTTTTAAATTCATGTGTAACATTATCTAAAAACTCTTTTTGTTTTAATTTCTCTTCTTTTAGATTCTTTATGTAGCTCTCTATACTTTCAGACATAACATTAAAAGTCTTTGCCAAATCTTCTATTTCATCACCACTTTTAATATTTATTTTACTTTCATAATTTCCAGCTGCCACTTTCTCTGATACAAGCTTTAATTTATTTATAGGCCCTGCTATATTCTCTGAAAAGATATTGCTAAGTAGCCATGATATAAAAATAGCTACCAAACCTACGATTCCCATAATTATAAACATGTTATTTATAAGATTCTGCCCACTATCAACAGGATAAATATATCTTACACAACCTAATGTTTTATCCTTAGAATAAATAGGACTTGAAAACAATATGTAAATACGTCCATCAAATTTTTTTACAACATATGCCTTATTTCCCTTTATAGCACTAGTTATATCCTCATCATAAAGACTAACTGTATTCATAACTGAATCAGCTAAAATCTTGCCGTTCTTGTTATATATCTGTATTCTAAAGCTCAGTTTATTAGCTAAGAATGTATTAATAAGTTCTGATTTATTAACAAAATTGGTTTCTATATCTGTTTCCTTATCATTTTCAATATAATTTGCTATATATTGCTGAGCGTTATAACTTTCCTTAGTTAGAAAATCAATAGCACTTTTTTTAACGTTACTATATAAATTATTTATAGTTACTATATAAATCAAAACTATAGCAGGAATCAAAATTCCCATATTCATAAGCATAATCTTAGTTTTTATTTTTAAATTTAAATTTTTCATTAAAACACATCCTAAACAAATTTACTATAATATATGTTGCAATTTAAAACCTACATTTATATTAATAAACGTATTAAACATAAAATAAAAATAATATTAAATTTAATTTTCAGAAAACATATTACAACATATATATTAATAAAAAAATTATAAAAATTGAGAGTTAAAAAGCTAAGAGTGTTCTATCTTATTATAACTTCACTCTCTCTTCTAAACTCCCAACTATTTCATAAATACCCATTATTATAACTCTAATCTATAACCTACCCCATAAACAGTAGTTAAACTTTCTGAATATGGATCCAATTTTTTTCTTAGTCTTTGCACTAAAATATCTACAGCTCTAGTATTACCCTCATACTCATATCCCCATACCTTTTCTAAAAGTTCTTCTCTAGTAAAAACCTTATTATGATTTTCCATCATCAAAAGCAATGTATCAAATTCCTTGTAAGTAGTAACTACTTCTTTTTCATCTATAAATACTTTTCTCTCATCCTTTAGAACCCTTACACCTTTTATAATTATCTCATTATTCTTGGTTTTAGATTCTCTTTTCTTAATCCTCTTAGTTATAGCCTTTATTCTTAAAATAAGTTCTGCACTATTAAATGGTTTGGTAATATAATCATCAGCACCTAGTTGAAGCCCCAAAAGTCTATCATTTATTTGACTCTTAGCTGTAAGCATAATGACAGGAACCTCACTATCTATATCTTGAAATCTTTGTATAACTTCATGCCCACTTATATCAGGCAACATAATATCTAGTATGACAAGTTCAGGCTTTTCCCTCTTAAACTTATCTATAGCATCAAGCCCAGTCATACTTACAACAACCTCATATCCTTCAAGTTTTAAATTCATTCTGATTAAATTAAGAATACTTTTTTCATCATCTATTACTAATATCTTCATACGTATACCTCAATCTTTATATAAATCTTCAATAATCACATATTTAATTAAAATATCTATATAAATAAAAATTTATTATATATATATCTTTTCCTATACATAAAAAAACACACTTAAAAACTTAGCTTTTCTTTTCAAAAGCTAAGTTTATTATAGTACTCATATTTTAATTTAAGTGCCTTTAAAGAATATCATCAAATAAATAATTTTACAATATAATTTATTTGATGATAATAGAAATATATAAAACAATTTTATAATTTATTTTTTTATTCAAAACAATCTTATAGTAAATAATACTTATAAATATTTATTCTCTGCCACCTGCAGCAAATCCTTTACCTGGATTTATGTCTAAGACTATTCTTTCAGGGGCTACTAATGCAACTTCATGTTGGCATACCCATTTATCTTCTGGTTTTATTCCCTGAACAGTATTTCCATCTTCAATAATATCGCCCTTTTCAAATATATAATAAGCTGTATTATATATCATTTGGCTAACCTTGTTCGGGTCAATATTTTTAAAATGACATTGTAAATCTGGTAATCCTAACGCTGCCAGCCCTAAAGTATCCATAAGCATTTCGTCATCTTCTCCATTAGAAATATTATAAAATCTTACATTAAGAGCCCCATATAAATAATCTCTTTCTACATACTCCATATACTCTTTAGAATCTATAATTTGTCCACTCATTTCCCAATTTATAGCCACACAATTACTTTCTGCAAGTACTGCTAAAACTACGTTTTGAAATAACTCAAGTCTTTCCTTATACTCTAATCCTCCAGCCATCATATCATTTATTATAATGGAATGTTTAACCTCCCTTAAAACATCTTCTCCACTTTTTAAACTCCAACTTTGTTGCAATGTTGTCTTTAAATCATCCAAATCAATATCCTTTTTAAATTTAGCTATAATACATTGTGATGGAACTCTTTGAGCATCTTTATATTCCACTGTATGGTCTTTAAATATAAATGATACCATCTCTTCTTTATCTGATTTATATAAAACATCCACATCTCCGCAACTTTTCTTCAATCTGTTTAATATATTGTCTGTATTAATAATAGGTTCTTCTTTATAAAATAGCTGTATGTTATACACTCTCTTGAAGCCATCATCTATTACTACTTCTTCTTTTTTTTCAACATTTTCGTTTTTATTTTTAAAGTTAAACATAATATACTCCCTTTTTATAAATTTATAACTAGTATGTAGTACAATTGTATCATAATTTAACATATTTTATTTCAATCAACAATTATTTCAACTAAAATATTTGTTTAATTTAATCTATAAAATCACTACATCAATTTAGATATTAATCACAAAACTAATTAAAATGATATTAATGAGATATATGTAACCTTTTATACAATAATTAAATATAAATGTATATTTTTATTTAAAGGAGAAACTATAAATTTAGGGGAGGTGTATATAGTGAAAATCAAAAAATTCTTAATGTTGTTTTCAATAATCTTTCTAATTATTATCTCTACTTTTGAAAATTTAAATGTATTAGCAATATCAAATGTTTATAAACAAGGAGTTTATAATATTTCTGAATTTGAAAATTATAAAGCTACTGCTACACTTGTAACACCAAACGTTCGTACAAGTTTAATGATACTTGATAATGAAGGAGATATAAAATTTTTTAAAGAATTTGATACTGTTAATGAAGTTATAAATCTAGGTACTATAAAAAAAGGAAATAGTCTAGTAATAGCTGGACAAGGAGAAATTGCTATTATTACTACTGAAATTTCATAATTCATATGATATTTATATAATATAAAAAACAGCAAACCTCTTTAGAATTGTTTGCTGTTTTTAAACTTGTCCAAAATATTAAAGTTTTTCTCCATTAGAAGCTATAACTTCTTTATACCAATTAAAACTCTTTTTCTTCTTTCTATCTAGTGTTCCTTTACCTTCATTATCTTTGTCAACATAAATAAAGCCATATCTCTTCTTCATTTCTCCTGTAGATGCAGAAACTAAATCAATACATCCCCAAGGAGTGTATCCTAGAAGCTCAACTCCATCTAAAACAGCTTCTTTCATTTCTTTTATGTGTTCCCTTAAATAGTTAATTCTATAATCATCTCTTATTGAACCATCTTCTTCTATTTTATCCACAGCACCTAAACCATTTTCCACTATAAATAATGGTTTTTGATATCTTTCATATAAAGTGTTACTTGTAATTCTTAAGCCTTTAGGGTCTATTTGCCAACCCCATTCTGAAGCCTTAAGATATGGATTTTTAACAGTTTCAAAAACATTACCTTCAGTCATAGTTTTTAATATTTCAGGATCAGTTGTAATACATCTGCTTGAATAATAACTAAAGCCAATAAAATCTACTGTGTTTTCTTTAAGTAATTTATAATCGCCCTCTTCAGATTTAATTTCTATTCCATTTTCTCTGAAGAATCTCTTAGCATAACCTGGATATTCACCCTTAGATTGAATATCTATAAAGAAGTAATTTTCTCTATCCTTATCTATAGCCTTTTGGACATCTTCTGGATTACAACTATATGGATAAGTTACTCCTGCTGCAAGCATACATCCAACCATAGCATTTGGCATTATTTCATGAGCTGCTTTTGTAGCCAATGCACTTGCAACTAGTTGATGATGAGCTGCTTGATACATTATTTGCTTTTTATTTTCACCTTCTTTAAATACTAAACCTGCTCCAACAAAAGGAAGATGTAATAACATATTTATTTCATTAAATGTCATCCAATATTTAACCTTGTTTTTGTATCTTTCAAATATAGTTCTAGTATATTTTTCGTAGAATTTAACAAGCTCTCTACTTCTCCAACTACCGTATTTTTCTATTAAGGCTACTGGAATATCAAAGTGACATATTGTAACTACTGGCTCAATATTATGTTTTAACATTTCGTCAAACATTTCATCATAATATTTTAAGCCCTCTTCATTTGGTTTCTCATCATAACCATTTGGGAAAATTCTTGCCCAAGCTATAGATATTCTTAAACATTTAAAACCCATTTCAGCAAATAGAGCTATATCTCCTCTAAACTTATGATAAAAATCAATTGCTTCATGAGATGGATACATTTCTCCTTCTAATGGCTTAAAGCTTTCTAAATTTCCAAGCATAACATTAAATCTATTTTTACCTGATGGACAAAGATCTATATTATTTAGACCTTTTCCTCCTTCTAAATAAGCTCCTTCACATTGGTTAGCAGCTAAAGCTCCTCCCCATAAAAAGTTTTCTTTAAATCCTAAATTATTCATTCTCTTCATCCTCCCTATTT
Source organism: Clostridium cavendishii DSM 21758 (assembly GCF_900141845.1). GTDB lineage: Bacteria > Bacillota > Clostridia > Clostridiales > Clostridiaceae > Clostridium_AG > Clostridium_AG cavendishii. The sequence goes on from NZ_FQZB01000006.1 coordinate 71,273, forward strand.
TATTACTGTTAATAAATGTTCACCATAGTTTATCTCATCTTTATTAACCTCTATAATATCTAAATAATTATCAGAATTTGTCACTATAATAGGCGTCGTAATTACATATCCAGCCTTCTCTATACCTTCAATATCAAATTCTAATAAAATATCGCCTTTTTTTATTCTTTCTCCTTGTTTAACAGCTGGAGTAAAATATTTTCCTTCTAATTGTACAGTATCCATACCAACATGAATTAAAATTTCAACTCCATTATCTGTAGTTATTCCTATAGCATGACCTGTTGGAAAGAATGTTGTTATGATACCATCAGTTGGAGCTACAACCCTGCCTTCTGAAGGTTCTACTGCAACACCTTTTCCTAAAATCCCTTTGGCAAAAGCCTCATCTTTTACTTCTGATAATGCCTTAACATTACCTTTTAATGGACTCATTATAATTTCTTTATTTTCTAAGAACTCTATATCTTCTATTTTATCCTTAATAATGTTTTCTTTCAAATCTTCTCCATCATTTAGCTTAGTAAAAAACATTATTATAAAAGCTAATGCAAATGAAACTACCATTGATATTATCATGCCATAAAACCCTTTATTTAGTCCTTCCTGAGGATGTATAAAGGATGGAATATTGAATATACCAAGCCCACCTGTTCTATATATCATAGAACCACTTGCTCCAAGGATTCCTCCTCCTATCCCACCAACTATACAACTTATAATAAATGGTTTTTTTCTAGGTAATGTTATACCATAAATAGCTGGTTCTGTTACACCAAATATACCTGATATAAATGCTGGTAAGCATAATGATTTTTCTTTGCTGTTTTTAGTTTTAAGTAATATTGCTAATACAACACCTATTTGAGCAAATGATGCTGCAAAAATTAATGCTAAAATCGTATCTTGACCATAAACTGTCAAGTTATTAAATCCTATTGGAATTATTCCCCAATGTAATCCAAAGATTACAAACACTTGCCAGAAAGTACCTACAAATATTCCTGCTAAAATTGGACTTAATTCATATGCCTTAAGTGTTGCTGCACCTATTAACTGACTTGCCCAAGTTGCTAAAGGTCCAATTACTATAAATGTTAAAGGAACTATAACTAATAATGTGCAAAATGGAACTAAAAATCCTTTAACTACATCTGGAATTATATTTTTAAATAGTCTTTCTACTTTTGAACCTATATAAGTAGCTATTATTACTGGAATAACACTTGATGCATAATTCATTAAAATAACTGGTATTCCTAAAAATGTTACATGAACAGGTGATTGTATTATCGTACCTTTAAATAATGTATATAAAGGCTCTCCTGTATTTAACCCTGAAAGAGTTGGATAAACAAGAGCTGCACCTATTGCCATACCTATAAATTCGTTTAATTTAAACTTCTTAGCTGACGTATAACCTAAGAATATTGGGAAGAAATAAAAGAAACAATCCCCAACAGCATTTAATATGTTATATGTTCCTGATTTTTGTGAAAGAAGACCTAATGCTACAAATAAAGCATTAAACCCTTTTATCATACCTGTTGCTGCTAATACTCCTAAGCATGGAGTAAATACTCCTGAGATTATATCTATAAATTTATTAAACGGATTAGTCTTTTCCTCTTCTTCCCCATTAGAATCATTAGCTAATCCAGTAATTTGAACTAAATCTTTAAATACGTCTGGAACATGGTTACCTATTACAACTTGATATTGTCCTCCACTTTTTATAACTGTTACAACACCATCCATGCTTTTCAACACATCTGTATTAGCTTTACTTTCATCTTTAAGTTTAAAACGAAGACGCGTTATACAATGAGTTAAACTATTAATATTTTCTTTTCCACCAACATTTTTTACAATATCTTTTGATAATTGTTCATACTTCATAATGGTCCTCTCCTCTTTCGCTATATTTTTATATATATAAAAAGCGAAACCAAACACATAGAATAATAAACTATTCTATAGATTTCGGTCTCGCCTGATTTAACAGTAACAATCCTAAATATTTAATTACCTTTGAGTAACTCTTTGAATATGAAGAGTTAAATATAATTTTTCTTCATCACTTAACTCTATTTCTAAATATTTTTCTATTTTAAGCATACAATTATATGATTTTTTATACTTTTCCTTAACTTGATTTAATAAGAATTCATCTTCTTCTCCAACTCTCTTTTCTTTGCTACTTAGTCTTTTAAAGAAAAATCTTAAATGAGTAACAAATCTTTCATAGTTTAAAGACTTATCATCTAATTCTATGTTGTACGTATATTTAATTATATTTAAAATATCCATTATCTTTTGAGTTATGCTAATCATATCTCCTACATTACCATTAGAATTGTTTACTTGTGCATTTATTAAATGTAATGCTATATCACAAGCTTCACTTTCTGGTAACTTTCTACTAAGCTCACTTTCTATAAAATCTAAAGCTTTTAAACCAACCGCAAACTCTTTAGGATAAAACTTTTTAATCTCCCACATAAGTGCATTTGGACGAGTAATTCCTTCATCGAATAGTTTGATGGCATGACTTATATGATCTGTTAACGTAACATATATATAATCATTTAATTTTACATTTAAAATATTTTTAGCATATTCAATAATATCATAACATAGGGATACATGTTCTACTGGGATATCTTCTAACAATAACTTAAATCTTTCTGAAGCTTCTTCTTGCTTAAGGATAAACGTTTTTTGAATACTATCTTCATCTACCTTATCTCCAACTTTTTTCTTAAAAGCAACTCCACAACCCATAACAACAATTTCATTTTTATTTGAGTCTTTTGCAAGTATTGCATTGTTATTGAAAATCTTTTTAATTATCATGTTTAGCCCCCCATCTTCATTCGTTTTCTGTTTTTAAACACAAAAACCTTAATTAATCAAAAAGATAAAAAATTATCATTTTTTGATTAATTAAGGTTTCGCCTGATCGAATCAGTAACAATCTCAATATCTAATTGTAAGCGTTTAATTATACTATAATATTAACCTATCTAAATTTTTTTGTCAACAAAAATTAGATTTTCAATAATTAAATTTATAAAAAAAATGTCATATAGCCCATGAATAGTGTATTATAGAATCTATGGAATATATTTAAAAACTTTTAAAAAATTCACTGGAGGTGCTATTATGGATAACAGCTTAAATAAAACTTATAAAAATAAAAATATACTCGGAATTATTTCATTTATAATTGGTGTAATACCTATAAGTTCTCTTATTATACTTACTACAATTGACCTATTTTTGACAATTGCCTTGATGCCTGGACTAACTTTTCTTAATAATACAATTACTATTATGAATATATGTTTCTTAGTAAATATATTTGGTATTTTACTTGGTTGTATATCCTTAATCAAAAAACCTAATAAAAATAAACTTGCAATTTGGGGTGTAGTTATCAATTCTTTTATCCCTATATCATTATTTATAAGTATATTAAAATACATATTTTAAAGTAATCTCCTATTCATTTCATTCATATGAGTACTCTTACAGAGTAAGTTTGAATTAACCAAATTGAAATTTGTATTCTTACTTAACGAACTAAACCACATTGAATCAAAATTCAATGTGGTTTCTTATTAAACAACAAAATATATTTAATTACCATGCTCTCTATTGTATTCTTCCATTTGTTTCAAGTAATTAATCTGTGTTTCTGTTTTACCTGCATATTTTACACTATCTGGAATAGCATCTTCATTGGTATTAGAAACAGAAATATCCATCTTAATCTTTTCAAATTGTTCCTGTGTAAGTTCTATATAACTTCCACAATGTGGACAAAGAATACAATACTTTTTCCTATATGGTATTATAGGAATAAAAAATAATGTAAACCATGTTCTTACTATACATAATCTCCAAACATCTGTCCTATTACAATAAGTACATGCATGTTCAAAAACTGCACCAATAATTTTTCTTGTTGTTTTTCCCCATCCCCAAATTATCATATGTATCACTCCACAATTTTTTTCTTGCTAATTATATCATTATTATGTTTTATTTACAATATATGTTTCATCATGTCTTTTTATTGATACTTAATAAATATTATAATATTTTAAATGTTTATTAAAAACTTAAAAATAAATTATAAATTAAAATAAAATTAATTTTTTATTTTAAAATACTAAAACATTAATTAAGCAAAAAGTCATCACATCGAATTAAGATTCAATGTGATGACTTTTACTCTTCCTACTAATTTAATGTAAAAACTTTCTGTTTTATGCTACTTAATTATAGTATCTCCTCTTTTTAGTTCAATATTGTCCAAATAAAGTGCTACATGTTCACCTTCTTTAATACTTTCCACCCTTAAAACTTTACCATTAATTAAAGCTTCTATTTTTTTGACTAATACATTTTCAAGCATTATCGTATCTTCATTAGCAACTTTCACAGTATCCCCCTTTGAAAGCATTCCCTGATTTACATAGCCAATAACTATTAGCCCTTCTGTTTTGCTTGAAAATATGTTTTCTATAATCATAGAAAACCGCTCTACATTCTCTTTCTCTCTCATAGTAAAATTAGATTTTTTAATTAAATCTAATATTACCTCCTTTCTCTTATATATCCCTGAAAATTTTATTATAATTATTAAAACATTACTTCACATAAAATTATAACATTTATTGTAATTTTTTTGCATAATAAATTTAATATTTAATAAAATTTAAGATTTATATTTATTTAACATTAAACTGTAATAATTCAATTAAATATAGATTATAAACCTCATAATAATCAAAAGGTATAGTAAAATATTCCTATACCCTTTAATTTTCACTCTTAACATAGTAATTATCATTTTCTTAGTTTATCATATACAACTTTTGTTAGCTCTCCAGCATTATCTTGAGAACATTCCCAAATCATACCACCACCAAGCTTATTCTCCTTTATATATTCCGTTTTAAAAGCTGCGGACTCTTTATCTTCATAGGTAATAAAGATATTTCCATTATAAAGATATGGTACTTTTGCTTTGTCATCCCAATATCTCTTAAAACCGTCTTTATTTAAATATTTTTTAACTATCCCTCTATAAGATAAATCAAATTTCAAGAAATCTATTGGTTTTTCTGCTTTTTGATATAGACCATTGTTCTCATCCTTAACTCCTTCCCATCCATATCCATAGGCTGGTATTCCCATTATAAGTTTCTTACTATCAAAGCCTGCATCTATTAGTTTTTTTATTCCATCAGAAGTACTTATTTTATCCTTTTTTTCATCAGCTTTATACAAATTTGCATTATGTGCTGTAGTATCACTCCAGACCCCTGTGTAATCATACCCCATAACATTTACGCAATCTACTATTTTATTAACTTTTTCAACTTCTATGTTATCTACTCCATAGTCTAATACTGTTTCTGCAAAAGACAATTCATAGCTTTTTTTGTTTTTCTTTTCTAATTCTTTAAGCGAATCTCTTAAATCACTCAATAATAAAGTAAAATTTTCTTTATCCTCTTTTCTACTCTTTATACCACCTTCTGGCCCAATGCCCGGAAATTCCCAGTCTATATCAACTCCATCAAGCTTGTACTCATCAACAAACTTTGCTACACTGTCACAAAATATTTTCCTACTTTCTTTCGTTAATGCTACATCTGAAAAACCTTCTGCTTTATAGCCTCCAATTCCTAAAGATATCTTAATCTTTGGATATGTCTTTCTAAATTCTCTAATTTTTCTAAAAATCTCATCCTCATCTTTTATATTTGCGTTTTTAAAACCTATTTTACCTTCAGTATTTATATTAGCAAAGGCAATATAAACATTGGTTAACTTACTAACATTTACATCATTGCCTGTCCAATCACACCATATAGGTAAATATGCTGATACCTTATAATCCTTATCTACGTATGCCATTACTCGTCTTATCCCAACTGTTAAACATGTAAAAAATAATACTATGGTTAGTAAAAATATAATAATTTTCTTATTTTTCTTCATCTTCTCTCCCTCACTCTTCTAACCAAATAAGATTCTGTATGCTCTTTTATTCAAAGAAACAATTTTTAAGAAAATATAACAAATTAAAAAGTTTGCTACTAAATTTAATCCATATATAGCCACAACAAATAAATTATCTAGTGCAAACCACTCTAAGAAGAACCCTAAAAGTAAAATTTGAACTAATAGGTGTATCAAATATATCCCAAAAGTAGAATTACTCAAAGAAGTCATAAGCTTCTTCATTTTATTATTAAGCAATCCTTCCCATTTGATATTTTTAAATAGTAAAAATACAGCTACAGCAGTAAATATACTTGTCATTGAAAAATGAGAATAAAAACTTTCATCTAAATAATCTTTTCCTGCACTATTTATATATGTCATCAAAGGTACTACTAAGAATGATACAAAACCTAGTATATAAAAAATATAATCCGTAATTCGTTTAACCTCATATTTATGAAGGTAATAACCTAATATGAAAAACCCTATATATCCTGTGAAAAATGGTATGTTAAGAAAACTTATATATAATTCCTTATTAGTACTATTTGCATATATTATTTGAACTGACCTATATACAAATGCTATAAAAAACCAAGCACCTAACCAAAATTGAAGTTCACCCTTACTTAAATTATTAATTATTTTTTTTATGAAAGGTAATACACAATACATACCTAAAATGACATACATAAACCAGAAATGATAATATACTTTATCAAATAATAATTCATTTATAAATATCTTAGGCATAGCCAATATACTTGTAATATCCTTGTATAAGATACAATGTTTTACAACCGAATATACGAAAGACCAAATAAAAAACGGTACTGCTATCTTAAAAAACCTTTTATGGAAAAATGTCTTTAAACTTTCCTCTTTAGAATTCCCTAAGATTAAAGCTCCGCTAATCATAAAAAATACTAAAACTGACCACCTACATAGAGAATTTATTACATTTGCTGCCCACCAATGTACTGAGCCTATGCTAATTAAATCTTCTGTAATTGCTGAGGCTGAATGTAATAGTATAACACTCAATATTGATACCACCCTTAGAACATCTAAATAATATACTCTTTTATTATTAACCTCACTTTTCTCATTTTTATTTCTACTAAATTCACTTATTTGTTTTATATTTACAGCATTATACAATTGAAACTTCCCCCTTTCTTTCTATATAACTCCACCTATCATCGTCTAAGAAATATCTAATAGTTCCAACTGAATTAAGAATTAATGGTACTAATTTATAAGTAAATCTCTCATACACCATAAAGAAAATTATTTTCACATAATCTGACCAAGAAAATTTTACACCATATTTTCTACAAACTATTAATGCCTCTATGTTCTGTAAAAAATCAAATATAATGGCTGCTAAAATTAACACAATTGCAATCATATAACCATCTTTTGTCAATACAAGAACTATTGGCATCATTAATGTAAAAAACACTGACATTGTCCCTAATAAAAAGCCATCAAAAGCCATAAATGCTGAAAGTGGAGATTTCAAATCTTTAAATAAACTTCCCCAGTACTCTACTACACAATCAATAAAAGCCTTTTGCCATCTAATTCTTTGGTTATAAAAATTTTTAAAATTCTCTGGACATTCTGTATAACAAATAGCTTCAGGTACATATACCAACTTTTTCTTTAGATTATTTTCCTTTATATATTTATGAATCTTTAATGTTATGTCCATGTCCTCTCCTACAGTATGCCTAAATCCCTTAACATTAAATAAGATATCTTTCTTAAATATACCGAAGGCTCCTGAAATAACTATCATTGAATTAAATAAAGATTGTGTACTCTTTTTTACGTAAAACCCATGTATATAATGCAACATTTGATGTTTAATTATATTTTTACCTTTAAATTTATAAGTTATATTATCACCATTTACATCAACACTTTGAACTACATTTACAGTACCACCAGCTGCTACTATATCTTTATCCTCAAAATACTGATTCATATATCTTAAAGAATCCTTCTCAAGCATACTATCTGCATCTAATGTGACAACTAATTCATTGCTAGAATAATCAATTCCTGCATTCAAAGCATCTGCCTTTCCCCCATTATCCTTATCTATTAAATATACATTTTCATACAATTTAGATTTATATATGCCTCTTATATATTTATAATCAAGCTTATTAGCTCTTTTTTTTGTTGTATATTCTAAATCTAAATAATCTTTTAATATATTCATTGTTGAATCCTTAGACCCATCATTAACTATTAATATTTCATAATTTGAATAATCAACTGCCAAAGAAGAGTTAATACAATTTTTAATAACTAACTCTTCATTGTAAGCCGGTATTATAACTGTAATACCTTTTTCTTCAAAATCCTTATTTAATTCAACCTTCCTCATAGTAAAAAAAGGTACTATTATATAAAATATTTGAAATACTAGAAACATAATAAAAAAAATAATAGTCAAAAATAACATAAAATAACCTCCCTAGCTATAAAAATTATACCTTTAAACGTTTAAAAACTTATTTTTACTTTTATTGATTATATTAAAACTTTATGTAATATTATACATTTTTGCAAATATGTCACCTTATAGTGACATAAAAATAGCTTCTTTTTGTAACGTTATCAAAGCTTTTTTCATTCTTTTTCATAAAATATAATTTTTACCATAAAAAGCTGTTTTTAAAATAACTTTTTTTAAAAAAGTTATTTTCTTTTATAAATTACATAAAATTTGATAAATAATACCTAAAGTAACCTTTTTCTATTGTTTTAAGCGTTTAATTGTATTTTATTCCCTATCTCAAACTTTATATAATTTCATGTTTTTTTTCAATTTTACAAATTAAGGTAATAAGTCAATACTTGCCTATATATTCATCTTTATGATAGTTTAGATTTACTTTTCATAGTTTTTCATAGTTTTTCATTGTTTTACATCTATTTACATTATAAATATAAAAAAAATTACTTAGTAAACGTTTACTTGTTGAAGTTAAATCATATTTAAACCTCTTTTCTTAAAACATTAACCTATATTTAATATTTAAGTATAATTTATACACTTAAATTAAAGCATCTTCAAAACAACTAGCAAATAGCCTAGTATATTTTTTGAAAATGCTTTATATAAATTCACCTATAATAAACCACAAATGATTTCTTCTTGTTTCTTAATTATATCTTCTTGTTTAATAGGTTTTCCGTATAAATATCCTTGATATATATGACAGCCATGTTCCTTTAAAAACACTACTTGTTCTATAGTTTCGACACCTTCAGCTACTATTTTACAACCTAATTTACCAGATAAATAAATAATAGCATCAATAATAGGTGTCGCCTCATTTTTTGTTCCAATTGTTCGTATAAATGATTGATCTATTTTTATTTCATCTAGAGGAAAACTATGTAAATAATTTAGTGATGAATAGCCTGTTCCAAAATCATCTAAAGCTATTGTTATACCCTGCCCTCTTAATTCATCAAGCATAATTTTAATATTTTCTTTACGCTCGATAAAAGCAGACTCTGTTATTTCAAGAATTAATCTCTCTACTGGCAGCCCTGACTTCTTCAATACAGCTTGAACTTCTTTAACAAAATCGTTATTTCTGAACTGTTCTCCAGAAACATTAATAGACACCGTCCATGGAAGCTTCCATTTCACTGCATCAAAACAAGCCCTTTCTAATACCCATCTACCAATTGCTAATGCTTTTCCACTTTTTTCAGAAAGAGGTATGAATTGATCAGGTGGTATTATTCCCATCTTACTATGTTTCCATCTTATAAGTGCTTCTGCTCCAATAATCTCTCCAGTCTCAGAACTTACTTGAGGTTGATATAATAAATAAAATTCATCTTTTTCAATCCCCCGATTTATATTATTTATAATCATAAGCTTATTAAAAAAATCTTCTGCCATAATACTATCATATGCTTTAACACTATTAATTCCAGTTTCTTTTGCATTTGATAATGCTAAATCAGCACACTCTATAAGCGTCTCAGCATTCTTAGCATCCTTAGGATACAAAGATACTCCAATATTAAATTCTAGTTCTATCTTCTCGTCATCTATACAAAATGGCTTACACAAAAATTCCATAAGATTATTTCCTAAACTTATAGAATCATTATTGTGAATTGGAATGATAATAGCAAACTCTCCACCATCAAATCTAGCCGTAAAAGTTTTATTTCCACTAAAGGATAATAATCGTCTTGCAATCTCTTTGATAATAATATCACTAATATCTTGTCCCCTTAAAGTTTTAAAGACGTGGCAATTTGTTACCTTTATTAAAAATAATCCCATATTTTTTGTATCTTCTGCCTTATCTAAAAGGTATTTTAAAGCATTTTTAAAAAAATATTTATTCTTTATACCTGTTAGAAGATCATGCTCTGCCTGCCATGTTAATTTCTCTTCATAAATTCTTTTCTCTGTTATATTACGTCCTACCCCTCTCCACCCATTGAATTTACCATTTTTCGCATATATAGGTTTTGCGGACATAAGCCACCAGTATTTTTGTTTTCCGATATTTGCTTCAATAACCATATCACTAAAAGGTTCATTATTTTTTAAAATTGTATTTAGTTGTTGTATGTAATTTTCTCCATTGCTTTCATTACTAGGTAAATAATTGGATAAAATATTAATAAAATTTTTCCCATATAATTCATCACTTTTTTTACCTGTTACATTTTTAAATTTTTCTCCAACATGTGTTAATAATAAGTTACTGTCTGTTTCCCATAGCCAATCCTTGGATTGCTTTTCAAAATCCTTAAGAAGTAAACTAATAACCTCTGTTTGACTCTCAGCTTGTGCTTGTAAAATGAAGCTGTTTTTAAAAATATTAGAAAAATGATTAGTATTATTTAGAATCATAATGAAATATACTAATAACAAAAACACTTTAAATATAGGAAATGAGCTATTACCACTTATACATCCCCAAATTGTAATACTTCCAAGTGGAATAATCCATGTTAATTGTGCATAAGCGAATGTACCTAAAATAAACGTTCCTGCTGTTATTGTTCCAAGTGCAATTCCACTTAAAAATATTCTTTGAACATTCTCTGCCTCAAGATAGGAGAAAATCATTACACTACTTATACAAATAGATGAAATTCCTGAAAGAATTATATGTCTCATATATACATAGCGTCCCTTTAAATCAACATTGCGATAATCAATAATAGAAACACTTGTCCAAACAATGGCAGTAATAACTACTCCAATGAAGGAAATTCGTATTATTCTAAAGTTTGGCATATGCCTAGAAGTGATTAAATTTATTAATAAAGCTAATACAGCAATTGACTGCCCAATAGGAATTAGCTTAATTGCCGCCTTTACTCCTTCAAGTCTAGCATTTCTTATTATTTCACTACTTTCACCTTTATCCTTAAATTTGAACCTCATTTATAAACACCCTCTTATTATTCCGTCTTTTTTCTCTTTTATTACATATATAGCACAAAATTGAAAACAGCATTTCCATTTTAACAAATTTTTCTACATATATAAAGCTTTATTTTTCCTTTTATAATAAAAATTTGAATTTCATTATAAATATTTTCAAAAGCAAATCACCAAATTTAAAAATTTTCATGAATATTCTTTTTTTAAAAAACTCCTTCCTACGAATTCCATAGGAAGGAGCCTTGTAAAAATGTTTATGCCTTATTTATACCTTAAATTCATCTACCTGTTCCATCATATCATGAGTCATATCTCTTAAACTTTGGGTTGCTTTTGAGACTTCTTGAGTTATAGCACTTGCTTCTTGTGATGAAGCTGCTATTTCTTCTGACGAAGCGCAAACCTCTTCTGAAAGTGCTGATATATTTTCTACTATATTTAATATATTGTTTTTCTCGTCATTAATCTTTTCTGCTGATTTACTTACACTTTCAATTTTAGGAAGTACATTATCTACAGCTCCAATAATATCATTAAATACATCTATAGTTGAATGTATAATATCTGTTTGACTATTTAACTCATTACTCATTAATTCTGTATTATTTACAATACTATTTGTTTCTTTTGCGATGCCACTAATAAGTTTAGTTATCTCTTCTGAGGATTTTTTGCTTTGTTCTGCTAATTTTCTAATTTCATCAGCTACTACTGCAAAGCCTCTACCAGTTTCTCCAGCCCTTGCAGCCTCAATTGCAGCATTAAGTGCAAGTAAATTGGTTTGTTCTGCAATATTATTTATTAAACTAGTTATTTCATTAATTTCTTTAACATTAGATCCTAAAGAAACTATTTCATCAGCAAAAGATTTGAAATTTTTACTTATATCAGTAACAGAGGTACTTAAATATTGCATTTTATTACCACTTTCGTTAGCCATAGTATTAATTCCTTTTGAATTTTCATCAATCTCATAAATGGATTCGACTATTCCTTCAATTTCATCACCAAAATTCTTAAGTGAACTTGATATTCCTACAAGATCTTGAGCCTGATTAGTAGTTCCTTTTGCTATGTCATCAATAGCATTTGCTACTTCTCCAGTAGACATAGCTATGTTTCCTGCTGATTCAGATAGCTTATCAGTTTCATTACTAACTCTAATTGAATTATCTTTAACAATACCAATCATTTCTTTTATAGAATTTTGCATTAACTTAATAGATCTTGCAATTCCACCTATTTCAGAATTATCTCTTAAATGTACTTCTGGTATTTCTTTTGTAAAATCACCCTGTCCAAGTACAGCTAAATGTTCTTCAAAATAGCTGATAGGCTTTGTAATTCTATTTGCAATATTAATACATAATATAACAGCTACTGCTACAAGTAAAATTGCTACACCAATCATAATCAACCCTATATGATTTGCACTTTTTGAAAATTCATTAGTTTCGATTAGATATACATAATTCCAATTTAACTTATTATCCTTAGATTCATATATATTTACTGAATATGTTTTTCCATCATCCATTTTATAAGTTATTGCCTTGCTAGGTGCCTTAGTAACATCCTTTAATCCATTAATCTTCAGTTCCTCACCTTTTTTACCTATAAGTGCTTTATTTTTAGGGTGAGCTATTATATTTCCACTATTATCCGTTACAATAATATATCCATTCTCCCCTAACTTAATATCACCTACAATAGATGATAATTTATTAAGCTTAACATCTATCCCCACTACACCTTTTACATTTTTATTTGCATCCTTTATTGCTGAAAGAACAGATACTGCTACATCACCTGAAGAAGTCACATAAGCATCTGTTACTATTACTTCATCTGGCTTTGAACTTGCAGCTTTATACCAATCTCTTGTTCTAGGATCGTATCCATCTTTTCTAGGCTGTGCAGGATATTGAACATATCCTCCATTTTCTTGAACACCAATGCTTACAGTTTGGATGGCTTCATGTGTTTTAGCCATGTTTTCAAAAGTCTTATACACTTCTGCTTCATAAGGATTATTCTGAAGTGGAGTCATTTCAGTTGATCCATTAGCTCCTTTTTTATCTACATATGAAGTTATCCTTGAATCTGCATTTGATATTAATTCTGAACTTGTTAGCATACCAACATTCTCTTTAATCGCACTAATATAATTGTCCACTTCTTCATCTACTAAACTTAAATCACGAGTTGTAGCAATTGTAAAATCTTTTTCTGTTTGATTAGAAACACTAAAATAAACTATAGCATTAAGTAAAATAATTGCTATTAAAATTAAAAGCGTGAATGATGTTATAAGCTTCATTTTTATGCTATTTTTTAATATTTTTTTCATTCTAATCCTCCTTTTTTCTTTTGTTATACTTTTTTACATACTATTTATCGTATTTTTATTACTTTACTTAATTAAAGATACAGATTTATTATAGGTTTAATTTAATATATTTTTTTTATTGTTTTTATATGAAAAAGCTAAAATTACCTAGCTCTAGTAACACTTTTAGCAATTTTAAAACCAAAGTGTAAAGATATTATTTAAATTATCGATATAAAAGTCAAATGTCGAATTGTGCTTAACATTAAATTTGAGGGGGATATTTATGAAAAATTTGACAATTAAAAACAAATTAATTACACTTTTTACATTCTTATTAATAGTCATACTAGGAATTGGTTTGTATTCAGTAAAATCACTTAAAGATGTAAATAATATATCAACAGAAATAGCAACTCAGGCTATTCCAGGAATTAAACAATCAGGTAATATGAATACTATGACATCTGATTATAGAATCTTGGAATTTGAACATATATTGTCTACTTCTACTGAAAAAATGAGTGAATTAGAAAAATTAATGGATCAAAAAAATGCTGAAATAACTAAAGCATTAGATTCATATGAAAAAACTATTACTGACAATACTGATAAGGAAACTTTTAACACAGCAAAAAATGAGTGGGGTAAATATTTAGAAGTTCATAAAAAAGTAATTGAATTAAGCAAACAATTAAAAACCGAAGAAGCTCAAACATTAATAAATGGTGATAGCAATAAAGCTTTTGATACAGCATCAGATTCATTAGTAAAACTTGCAGATTTTAATTATAAATGTGCACAAGAAGCTTCTAATAAAGGTGATGTAAATTACAACAATGCTAGAAATATACTTATAGCTATTATAGTAATATCAATTTTACTAGCTATAATTACTTCTACTTTAATAATAAGAAGTATTATTAAACCTATAAATATTCTTAAAGATGAATTAGAAACGCTAGCAAACAAAGGTGGCGATTTAACTCAAGAAATTAAAATTTCTTCTAAAGATGAATTAGGTTTACTTGCAAATTCAGTTAATAAATTCTTATCAAACTTAAGAACTATAATAACTGAAGTGAATCATAATACAAACTCAACAGTTGAAACTGTAAATATGATTAATGAAAATATGTTTAGACTAAATACTCAAATAGAAGATGTATTTGCAACTACTGAAGAATTATCTGCTGGAATGGAAGAAACAGCTGCATCTACTGAAGAGATAAGTGCAACTGTCAATGAAGCTAATTTAGTTGTAGAAGCTTTAGCTGATAAGGCTGCTAACGGTAAATCTTCTGCTGATGAAATAAACAATAGAGCCTTGACTCTTAAAGAAAATTCATTAACATCACAAAAAGATGCAACTAAAACATACTCTGAAGCTAAGCTTAATTTAGAAAAGGCTATTGAAGATTCTAAAATAGTTAAGCAAATTAATGTACTTTCAGATACTATACTCGAAATATCTTCTCAAACTAATTTATTAGCACTTAACGCTGCAATTGAAGCTGCTCGTGCTGGAGAAGCTGGAAAAGGATTCTCTGTAGTTGCAGAAGAAATAAGAAAACTTGCAGAACAATCAAATGATACTGTTATTGAGATTCAAAAAATCACCAACACAGTTACAGAAGCAGTTTCTAATTTATCAAATGGTTCTACACAAGTATTAGATTTTATAGATTCTAAGGTTATAAACGATTATAAATCATTAGTTGAAACAGGTGGTAAATATAGCACTGATGCTAGCTTTGTAAATTCTTTAGTTACTGACTTTAGTTCAAGTTCCACAGATTTGTCAAACTCAATTGGAGTTATTGTTAAAACAATAGACGAAATAGCTTCAGCATCAACAGAAGGAGCTCAAGGAACTGTAAATATTACTGAAAAACTTACGGATGTTTCTCATAGATCAAATGAAGTAATAAATCAAACAAAAGTTGCTAAAGAAAATTCAGATAAACTTTTAAGCATTTTATCTAAATTCACAGTATAATTATTAATTAAGGCATCTTCAAAAATAAAGTATTTTTGAAGATGCCTTATACTTTTTAACTTTTACTCAAAGTTATATATTTCTATAGTATATTTTTCTAAATAGGAATAACTTTTTAATTAATATTTATCCTCACGAACTAAATATTCATTTCCATCTTGATCTTTAAATGAAAACATACTGCCATAAGGCATCTTCATTATATCATTAACATTAACATCATTATTTTTTAATTCATTATAAGTATCATCTATATTGCTAGTGCTTAAAATTATTGATGGATGAAGTACATTAGCATCTGATTTTTGAGACTTCATCAAATTTTTATCATATAACACAAAGGTTGTAAACTCACTATCACTTGGACCGACTTCAATCCATTTCATATTAGGTCCCATCACCTGTTCAAATTTAACTACAAAATTTAACTTTTTAGTCCAAAACTCTTTTGCTTCCTCTTGATTATTTACATATAAAGTTATTTTCCCTATTTTGTTAATCATATTTGTTCCTCCTAAAATGTTCTTTATTATACTTTCTCCAAATAACTAAAAACATTTGCTATGTCTTTAATATTCTTATAAAAATATATTGTTTTGATAATAACATATTACTAGCTAATCTAATAGAGCTATTCCCCTATTATTTTTACTAGAACTCTTTCATCTCTTTTCCCACCAAACTCACCATAAAAATACAATTGTACTTTAATTATCTTAATTTATATAGATACTAAAAGAGCTTCATTTAATAATTCCTTTATAAAATTCACCCTATATTTATGTAAATGTAATCTTGAATAATATTTAATAAAAATTTCTCTAACTTCTTCAAAGCTACTAATTCTTAATTCTTTAATCAAACTGATTATATCTTCCTTATCATCATCTAACATTATTCTAAGCTTCATCGCAAGAAAATAATCCACAGTAGGTAAATAAACTTTAAGCTTACCATAATCTCTATAAAGCTTTAATGATGCTTTATTACTGGATATAATCACAGGTTCAGTATTTATTATTTCCTCCCATATATTGCATCGCCTAAAACAATCTTTTATTAATTTTTTATCTTTTGTAATAACATCAATACCAAATGTATCTTCTTTAAAATTAGTTAAAAGACATAATGCACTATCTCCATAAATTTCAATGTTTAGATTTCTATTTATATTATTAAGCTCATCACCAACAAGACCTATAATTTCTTCTAATCTCCCTTTACTTAATTCTTTACTATGTGAATCAAATAAATCTAATCTTCTCAAAGCATATCCACTCCTTAATTTAATCACATAGTTAATTTCCCTCATTTGTAGTAAAATTATTATTAAAAACATATCATTCTAAAATTTTATAATTATTATTGCTTTCTAAAGAAAAACCTATGCTTTTACAGCATAGGTTTTTATAATAATTATCTTTCAAAATTACATGAAGTTTCATCATTCTCTAAGTTTCTTATATATTTGTTATTGTATAACATAAAACTTAAAATAAATCCTAATATACCTGTGATTATAAACATTAACGCCATACCTGATCCCTTACCTACTCCTACAAAATATCCAAAAATATTTCTTGCTTCTTCAGAATTAAGCATTAAAGGCTCGAAAATCTTATCTGCAAGTAATCCTCCTACTAAATAACCTATAGGTACAGTGCTAAATTGCAATGCTCCTCTTATTGAAAAAATTCTACCTTGTATACTTTTAGGGATCTTTGACATTAATAAATAATTTTCAGCTGCATTAAGAAATGGTATTGGTAAATTTCCTACAAATGCACTAAAAATCCATACAAAAGGAATTTTTCCTACACCTAGAAGCACATCCCATAATACAAATGATAATGCTGATGAAATTGCTATAATTTTAACTTTATTCTTTGATAATTTAAAAATAGTAACTAGCAAACCTCCTACAATACCACCAATTCCAATAGCACCACTAACCAGACTTAATATTTTTTCATTATTGGAAGTACGAGCTAATATCATAGCAGGCAGTATATTTAAAAAAGTTACCGATGATATAAAATTAATCACTGCCATATAAATAATCAAATATAAAAAACCTTTATTTTTCTTTAAATAAATAAATCCTTGTAATGACTCATTCAAAATATTTGTTTCTTCATTTTTCTCTTCGTTATATTCCCTTGGAATTTTCACCAACATAAGCAGATTTAAAAATGCTATAACAAATGAAATAAAATCAATTGTAAATATTACCTTAAAACCTACTGCTACTACTAAAGTAGTAGCTAAAACAGGACTAAATACTGAAATAATTGAATTAGATAGTGAACGTAGTCCGCTTACCGTAGTATAATACTCTTCTTTTACCATAAGTGTAATAGTAGCCTTAGTAACGGGTACTTCAAAAGCATCAGCAGATCCTAAAATAAAATTTATTATATATAAATACCATACCTTAAGCATTCCAAAAGACATTAAATAAAATACACATAACAAACATATAGCTGCAACTGAATTACAAATAAGAAGTATCCTTTTTTTATTAAACTTATCTATTAAAGCTCCTGCAAATATACTAACTAAAACATATGGTAAATATGAAAATACAGAGAGCAACGCAACTGACATTGCAGTACCTTGTTTTTGATAAGCCCATAAAATTAATGCAAAACTAGTCATTCCACTTCCCATTTGAGATAAGGATTGTCCTAACCATAACAAAAGAAAATTTTTAAATTCATATATTTTTTTAATATTTTTCATACAACTTCACTCCTTTAATTTCTAAAAATTAAAGAGTGCAAAATCCATTATGTGTTAGACGATATTATATTTATATTACCTCCGTACAAGGAATCGTCTTAAATGCACTTATAGACCTTGCACGGAGTAAAGTAGCTGTTGGATATTTTATACTATATATCATTTTATTCTCCTTTTCTAGAATATCTAATTCTTACTATAAAATCTATAAAAACTTAAAATATTAACCCTTCCTATATACAAGCATAACTTCTGTTGCATTAAAATAGCCAACCTCATATAACTTACCTTTTAAATTTTCTGACTTTTCTAAGTACTCATCATATTGTGGTAAGTCATGAATCTTCTCCAAGGCACTACTAATTGCTTGAAACCATTGATTTAGACATTTCTTTTCCTCCTCTGGAGTTATCTTAGATAATTGTTCCTCATAAGTACCATACTCAAACAAACTTACCTTTTCAAACTTTAAGTCTTCTACCATTTTTATCAATTCTCGTTTAGTAAACGTCCTATTATGACATATCCCTCTTAGTGTATCTATCTCTGCATGAAAATGATGAAGTTTTACATGTGATAATTGTTTTTCTGACTGATTATCTGATATCATTTCATTTATTATAATAAGCCCATTATCCTTTAAAACTCTCTTTATTTCATTTAATACTTTTTCTTTATTATGTAAATGGTGTAGAGTATTAGAAATAGCTACTATATCCATACTATTATCTTGAAACTTTAAATCCTCGCCATCCATACACATAAATTCAATTCTCTTATCTTTAAAATTACCTTTAGCCCTATTTACTGTGGATTCTGTTGTATCAATTCCAATTATACTACTATAACCCGGTAAACATTCTTGAAGTTCGCAAATGAAATCACCTAGACCTGTCCCAATATCTAAGACCTTTAATTCTTTACCTTGCCCACTTAATATTTGTTTTAATCTCTCCATTTTCTCTCCCCAACTTATTTTGCTTGATCTCATTTAACTATACTAAACTATTAAAATTATATAGTTTCTTCTAATAATGAATTAGAATTTATCTCATATATCTGCTTTTTTCGTTTTTTACTCTATCAACCATATGCCAAATAAACAAAATAATATATCCTATCCATGCTAATGCACAGCCTACTCCTGATTTGAATATGTCAACTATGGTTCCTATTAAAAAAGGAATTGCCCATATCGTCATCCTTTTCCCATAATCCTTGCACATTTTTTCATCGTCAAACCCTTCTATTTCATTTGTACTTTTAGAATTGTATCCAGTTAAGAAATTGCTAGCCTTTCCTTTAGATTTATAAAAACACAATCCCAAAATCAATAGCAATAACGCCATCCCCAAGTCAAAAATAACAAAAAACATAACTATTATCCCCTTTCAAATTCCTATTTTTTTGGTAAGTAAGTATTCTTTTTTATAATTTATAAAAATCCATTACTACTTTATTATCTAATATAAACTTCCTTCATTTGCCCATCTTCATCTTCGCTTTTAGCATTTTTTATTTCCAACTTATCAATAAAGTTAAGAAGGTATCTTTTTGAAATAAGGCCTGATGCTAAATCAGCAAGAGCATAAGACAACCAGCAACCTATTGGACCCAAAGTATAACCAAGTATCATTATTGATGGTGTAAAAATTAGAATCATCCTTAGAACTGAAAAAAAATAAGCTTTTTTAGCCATACCAACAGCCCTAAAAACAGTTCCACCTACCCATTGCTGAGCACCAAAAGCTGCAAACATAATTGCAATTCTTATATTAGGAACAGCATACCCCAAAACAGAAGTATCACTTTTTACAAACAACCCAGCTACTTGCCTTGTAAATATACATACAATAGCGCTATTAAATAGTGCAATAAAAAAAACATATTTTAAGGTAAGCCTTACAACCTCTCTAACCTTATCCAATCTTTCTCGCCCATAGTTGTATCCCAAAATAGGTTGCATTCCTTGAGTTACACCTGCAACTGGCATAAAAACTAAGTTTTGAATCATACCAAATAGACCTATTGCTGTTATAAGTTTTGCCCCACCTATATTAATCATTACTCTATTTGCAATTAATATTGCAATATTACCAGCACCTTGACTAATAAAGGATGAAAGTCCAATAGATATAATCTCTTTAATAACTAAAAAGTTTATGTTAAAATATTTAAGCTTTGCTTCTAAAACACTACTCCGTTTCAAAATCATAATAAGTCCATATGAAAAAGATAATATATTAGCTAGAGTAGTTGATAAAGCAGCTCCTTTTACTCCCCACCTTAAAAACACTATAAATATAAAATCTGATAAAATATTTGTTACTGAACCAATAATTAAAATTATCATAGACTCTCTAGCTTTACCCTCAGCTCTCAAAAGCTGACCAAACATAAAAGATGGTGCCATAAATATTATTCCAAACATAAATATAACAAGATAGTCCTTACTTAATAAATATATATCACCACTTGCCCCTAAAATTCTAATAATTGAATCTAAAAATATATATCCAACTATAGTAAGTAAAATAGCTATACTAACCGTAAGTGTAATAGAATTTCCAAAACACATTTTTGCTTTTTCCTTATTACCTTCACCTAAGCTTCTTGACAATATGCTCATTCCACCAGTTGATACCATCATAATAAATGTTAATATTATTCCTATAAAAGGTGATACTATAGCTACTGCTCCTATAGCAACTTCACCTATTACTTTTCCAACAAAAATAGAATTAATTATTTGATATAAATTATTTACAACTATAGCTAAGATAGTTGGTATTGATAAATTTATTAGTAGCCTATTAACATTCTCATCACTTAACTCTACCTTTCCAAAAAGATATTCCTTTAAGGCTTTTATCTTACTCATTACTGCTACCTCCAAATTACTTCATATTTAAAGTTTAGCAATAATTTATAATTTAAAGTTGTTTCACATTGCAATGTTTGGTATCTTACATTGCTTTCTTTAAGGTAATGTTAAGTTTTTTAAGTTTTATAACTTTTATAGCAATTTTTTTCTACTAATCTCTATCAAATATTGTTCTCCACCTTCTGCGCTTATTATATATTCATTATTGTTTACTATTTCAAAACTACAACTTGGCATTGATATTCTTCTAAAAACCTCCTTTTCTTTATTATTAACAGGAATCTTGTCTTGTAAGTTATTTTCCTTTAACTTGTGAACCACAACTTTATAGATATCTTTACTAAAATTTAACTTTATATCTACTTTATGATTAGAACACTGACATTTCTTAAGTAAAATAAGAATCGCATAATCCCCATGTTCATCTCTAGTTATCAAATAATCATTATTATACTGAACAACTTTACTTTTAAGCATACTCAAAAAACTATAATAATAATATAAAGGCGTTTCTATGCCACTTTTTGAAATTAGATCTTCCATAGAAAAACTCTCTATTAAATTTTCATTTTCTCTAATACTATTCAATAAATTTCCATACTTATACCATAAATTCTGATTATCAAGAACAATATCATTAGCAATTTTACAATTACTAAAATTTATAGAATATAATAAATCCCTATCTTTTAATGTATAACTATCATACACTGGATTATCACTCTTTAAAGCAAATCCTAATTTAGGTATTGATTTAGTAACTTTTAATTTATCCAGTTCCTCAATATCTATATTTAAACTTTCACCATACTTAAGACTCTTATAAAATGCAAAATAATCCTCTATATTTTCCTTAATGATTTCATTTATATGAGTTTCCTCTAATGAAAATTTAACATTACCATTATCTTTAATTTTATACATCTTTCTATATTCAGTTGGAGTATGCCTAAAGGTTTCCTTAAAGCTCTTAATAAATGCTCCTGCATTACTAAATCCCACAAGTTCACTAATTTCATTTATACTTTTATCAGTCATTAAAAGCACATATCTTCCTTTATGAGCTCTAAAGTCTTTCACATATCCACTTAGTCCACCAAAATTCTCTTGGTTTAAAAGACGTGAGATATAATATTTGCTTAGATTTAATTCCTCTGAAATACTATCTAGAGTAATCTTTCCATTATAGTTTTCACTTATATATCTAGCAAATTTATAATTTCTTATACTAGTTTCATCATCTAAATTACTATATTTCTTAAAAAATTCAACAATTCCAAACTCATTAAGAATTAAGAGTATAAGATTCTGATAATAGTAATTTATTCTATCTTTGTAGTTATTTAATACTTCAAAGCCCACTTCATCTTTAAGACCCTTTTTGTATAAATTATTTATAATATAAATCCTTAAAAGATAATCTCTTACCTCTTTCACTGCATCCTTTTTTCCTTCAAGATATTCGCTAGTACAAAGATAGTCATTATCAACCAAACTTTTTATATATCTACATCTAAACATTTCACCATAAAGACCACCATGAAGTTTCCTTACTAAACCTTCATTTATATTAGCAATCAATACTATATTATCTCCATTAACGTTTTGTATCTTATGAATATCTTCACTATTAAGTATATAAAAATCACCTTTTTCAAGCACATACTTATGATCAACCTTATGCATCTCTACTTTACCATCTATTATGTACACCAACTCAATGCTTCTATGACAATGATATGAATCTTGTACAATATTTAAAAATTCTACATTTATCTTAATATCATCATTAATAAATTTTACTTCTCTCTTATACATACTACCACCTAACTATTTACACCATATATTCCAATAAGTACATTTTACCATAAAGTTAGTACTATTCTAAATAAAATTACTTTTAATAAAAATTAACCTTATTTTATATTTCTTAAATAATAATTAAATCTTCTATTCCTTATTTACTTATATTTGTAATAATTTTATAATTAAATAAACAATTCTTTTTATATATAAAATCAAACTACGTTATTAATTTAAAATTGAAAGGAGTTAAAAATGATAATTCTTTATTGTGGGCTAAAGCAAAAGTATTTAATTTCACAAATAGAAAAATTTAAAATAAATGAGCAACACGTTTTTAAATTTATTAAGAAAGATACTCACAATAATATAAAATTATATTTTGATACAATTTTAGAAGATGATGGAGAAGCTTGTCATATTATGAAAAATATTATACTTAGAAGTGATTTTGGGCAAATCCTATTCTTTAACATAGTGTCTTTCGATGGCGAAAAAATAACTTGGTTCCATTAATACACTTATTTTAAAATAAATTAACTAATTCTATGATTCATAATTAATAATATAAATTTAGCAAAAAGAAAAGGTATAACAGGAAAAATTGTTATACCTTTTTATATTAAATATAATTCTTCATCATCTTTTATCGTTGCTACAATCCTAACATTACTAAAAATATCCAGAATTGAAGGTTCACCATCTGTCTTTTCTTTCTTATTATAGCTATCATCGCAATTACATACTCTAGGGAAGCTATTTAGCCTAACGCAATTTCTACCATAATTTATATACTTTTTAAAGCCTCTTCCCCGCTCTCTTTCGTTATACAACAGCATTACCTCCTTTCAAAAACAACTGCAAAACAGAAATATAACCTGCATTATTTATAATTAGTGCCTCTAAATAGTTTTTATAAATACTATCTCTTATCTTACAATCACATTTTATATGTATTGTCAGTATATATTTCTTATGAATAGATTTATAAAAAATATATTCATAAACATTTTCATCATCTAAGAATCTACCAACCTTTTCAGATAACATAACTTTATTACCATGTTTATGACATTGTACTACATATTTATCATCTTCATCAATAGAAAAACTGTGATTATTTTTGATAATTCCTGCAGTAGCTATCTGATTAATTCTATCTCCTTGAGCTTCAAATATAGTAGCTCCTAATGTTTCAGACTTAATTAATTTATATCCAGAATTAAAAACCTCCACTAATTTAGCAAGAAAAGGATTATACCTTTCTTTAGTTTCTCCATAACTATCTAATGCTATTCTTAAAAGCTCTTTTTTATTCTCTAATACTGTATAGTCCTTAATTTTTTTCCTTTTTTCTATATTCATCAATGTATTTTTTATATTATCTATAGCTTGAGAAATAGCTGCTTTTTTATTTGGATGGTTAATATCATAATAATTAAGTTCAAATCCTTTTAAATAATCGCATAGAGCACAATCAGTAATGTTATTAGGCATTAACAATGAAAATCTTCCTATGCCTAAATTTCCTATTAATAATCCAATTAAAAACATTATATTTTTATCCTCTAAATAATTTTCTGTTACAATCACTATACCAAAATCTGACTCATTTAATTGATTAACCAATTTATCTAATTTATTTTGCATTGGCATTGACAATAAGTGTTTTTCTAATACAGAATAAGATATATCTTTAATTTCTTCCTGTAGAGCTCTTGCATAATCATCTCCATTATTAGAATAAATAATAAATACTGTTGTTTTCATACTATTTCCTATCTATCTTGCCTAAAATAAGAATCTGCTCTTCTATAGATGAGCACGCTATCTCTAATGCAGCTTCAACATTAGGATGAGTTGAATCATACCTTTCTGGATTAAACCCAAACAAATCTGTAGGTAAATGCAATTCTACTCTATCAGGTGCTAAATAAAAAACTCTCCTTCTGCCAATTCTTCCTATAAATAAACCCGTCTCAAATAAAACATTATCTCTTACAATAGTATATGCTTTATCTCTTATTTTTGATATATCATCTGGAGAAAATACAAAAATGGCAAAATCAAAAATATCTAATGCCTCTATTAAACTTTCTAATGCTGTATTTGATGGCTTAAATATACCTTGCGCCCATGTCTCACAATAACATGAATATTGCAAGCTTTTCTGAATAGTCTTTGCAATATTAATTGATTCAACTGCCGACCCAATAAAAACCCTAGGTTTATTATTAATAGTCATAATATCCCCTCCATAATCACTATATAATATTTATATAATATCACACAAAGGTATTTTTTTCCATTTCTTCTCTTAATTTTAATATACTCTTTATATGATTTTTTATGCTCTTGATAGTGAGTTATATTAATATCTAATCTTTAAAATTCATTTAATCCTATACTATTCATGTTGATATATTCCTTATTCGTAACATAAAATTTAAAAAATTGAAAAGAATAATCATATATAAGAAATTGTTTATTAATTTCTTATAATCAATATCTAGAATATTTCTATCTAATACTTAAAAAATTTATTTTAGTAGGAGGCTTTTGAATGAAAAAAAATAATAAAACTACATATAAATACTCTATTAAACCAAAACCACAATTATTTAATATGCTTATAGGGCTTTTATTATTATCATTTATTATATCTTTTGTACCAAATAAATCTACATATAATCTATATTCTAATCTAACTACAGTTCCTATTGATGATGATAATGAAGCTCTTGAAATCACTGATGCTTCTGCTCAACTGGGAAAAGAAAAAGGAAAAAAAAATATTTTATTCATTGGCTCTGATGAAGGTACAGTAGACACGCATGGTAGATCTGATTCTATGATACTAATTACTATTGATAGGGATAATAAAAAAATTAAAGCAACCTCTTTTATGAGAGATATGTTAGTTACTATTCCTGACTTTGGTGAGCATAATCTTAATCATGCTTATGCTTATGGTGGTGCTGAATTACTAGTTAAAACTTTCAATTACAATTTTGGTTTAGATATAAAAGATTATGTAAAGGTTGATTTTAAAACCTTTATAAAGATTATAGATAAATTAGGTGGTATAGATATAGATATACAATCTAATGAAGTACAGGTTACAAATACTTATATAAGAAGTATTAATAAATTTAATAAATCATCCTCGTCTGAACTATCTGGTGCTGGACTTCAAACTTTAAATGGAGTTCAAGCATTAGCTTATAGTAGAAATAGATTTGTTGGAAGTGATTATGGCAGAACTAATAGACAAAGAAAAGTATTACAGGCAATAACAACAAAGTTCTCTCATATTGACTATGTTGAAATTGTAAAATTTTTAGTTGATGTATTACCTGAAGTAACAACAACTTTAAACATAGCTGAGATAAGTGATTTGACAGCTTGGGCTGTTATAAATAGAGTCAATACTTTACAAGGTACATATCTCCCTAAATTAGAAGAATCTCAACATATTAAAACAGATGAATATCATATCGTCGTAAATAAAGAAGCTTTTAAAAAAGAAGTGCAAAATTATATTTTTTATGATAGATAAAAACAAAGCTAATCAAGTATTTAAATCTTAATTTTTCTAAATAAAAAAACTCATTCAAATTATAGGAATGAGTTTTTTTATTAATAAACCATAAACTAAAAATAGTCTATGGCTTATTAAATATTTTAGATCACTGTATTTACTAATTATTATAAGCTTTCATTTGATTATTAATATGTTCCTCACAAGAACGCATCGCTAAAATTGTTTCTTCAAGTAACTTATCTAATTCAATGCCAAGCATCTCTGCACCTTGCTTAATTACGTCACGTGAACATCCAGCCGCAAACTTTTTATCCTTAAATTTTTTCTTAAGACTTGAAAGTTCCATATCCATAACACTCTTAGATGGACGCATCCTTGCAGCTGCACCAATCAATCCTGTAAGTTCATCTACTGCAAATAATACTTTTTCCATTTGATGCTCTGGTTTAGGTTGTTCTTCTAAACAAAGTCCGTATCCATGACTAGCTGCTGCCCTTATTAATCTTTCATCCAAACCATGTTCTCTCATAATCTCTTGAGTTTTACTACAATGTTGTTCTGGATATATTTCAAAATCTAAATCATGAAGCAACCCAACTATAGACCAAAATTGTGCTTCATCTCCATACCCCAATTTTTCTGCAAAATATTTCATAGTGGCCTCAACTGTTAAAGCATGTTGAATATGAAACTCCTCTTTATTGTATTCAGTAAGTAGCTTCCATGCTTCTTCTCTTTTTAACATAATAATCTCCTCCTTGTATACTTATAAAATATAATATCACAATAAATTTGTATTAAAATATTTTACCTTTCTACCCTTTAAAGTCAATGTACATTGAATCTTCTAAAAATTAATATAAAATTTCTTCATTTTCTTGTGTAGTTTAAGTAATTGTTATATAATATATTTTACGAATGTAAAATATATTATATGTTAATTATATTTTACTTTTGTTATTTATATTTGTCAATATAATTATAGGAGGTTATACCCTAATGAACATAAATTCTATTATTGCAGAAAACCTAAAATCACTTCGTGCTGAACGAAATCTTAGTTTAGGTCAACTTGCCGAATTATCTGACATCAGTAAAGTTATGCTATCTCAAATTGAAAAAGGTGATACTAATCCAACTATAAATACTTTATGGAAAATAGCTAATGGATTAAAAGTTCCTTATACTTCATTACTTGAACAAAAAGAACATAATACTTGTATTATAAAGAAAAATGACATTGAAGCTCAACTTTCTGAAGAAGGGCACTATCGTGTGTATTGCTACTATACTAATACACCCTATCGTAATTTTGAACTTTTCCAAATTGAATTGGATGAAGGCTATTCATATAAATCCGTAGGTCATTCTAAAAAATCAGAGGAATATATTATGATATTAGAAGGAGAACTGACATTACAAATAAATAATGAAACTTATAAACTAAGTCCTAATGATTCAATTAGTTTTCCAGCTTATACCAAACACACTTATACTAATAGCGGAAAAGGAACCTTAAAAGCTACGATAACAAATTTTTATCCTGCCTAATAACTAGGCAGGATATTTTATCTATACTTTGAACTCATCAACCTGGAACATCATATCATGAGCCATGTCTCTTAAACTTTCAGCCGCGTTTGACACCTCATTAGTTACAGCTGTTGCTTCTTGTGACGAAGCCGCTATTTCCTCTGATGAAGCACATACCTCTTCTGATAAAGCTGATACATTTTCTACTATATTTAATATGTTATTCTTTTCCTCATTGATTTTCTTTGCTGACTTACTTACACCTTCAATTTTAGGAAGTACATTATCTACAGCTCCAATAATATTATTAAATACATCTATAGTTGAATGTATAATCTTTGTTTGATTATTTAACTCTCCATTCATTACCTCTGTATTATTTACAATACTATTTGTTTCTTTTGAAATTCCGCCAATAAGCTTAGTTATCTCATCTGAAGAATTTTTACTTTGCTCTGCTAGTTGTCTAATCTCATCAGCCACTACGGCAAAGCCCCTACCACTTTCTCCAGCTCTTGCGGCCTCAATTGCTGCATTAAGTGCAAGCAAATTAGTTTGTTCTGCAATACTGTTTATTAAATTAGTTATATCATTAATTTGTTTTACATTAGATCCTAAAGAAACTATTTCATTTGCAAAATCCTTAAATCTATTACTTATATCTGTAACAGATGAACTTAAGTTCTGCATTTTATCTCCACTTTCGCTAGCCATGTGATTAATTTCCTTAGAATTTTCATCAATATCATAAATATCTTTTACTATACCTTCAATTGCATCTCCAAAATTCTTTAATGAATTTGATATTCCTACAAGCTCTTGAGCTTGATTAGTAGTTCCCTTTGCTATATCTTCAATAGCGCTTGTGACATCATTAGAAGAAGCTACTATGCTTCCTGCTGATGTAAACAGCTTGTCAGTTTCATTGCTAACACTAATAGAATTGTCTTTAACATTTGTAAGCATATCTTTCATAGAGTTTTGCATTAACTTAATAGAATTTGCAATTCCTCCTATTTCAGATGCATCCCTTAAATACATATCTGGCATTTCCTTTGTGAAATCTCCTTGCCCAAGTATCCCTAAGTGGAGCTCAAAATATCTTATAGGTTTTGTAATTTTGTTTGCAATATTAATACATAATCCAACAACTATAGCTACAGTTAATATTAATATGCCAATCATAATATGTCCTATATGCTTTGCAGTTTTTGAAAATTCACTAGTATCAAGTAAATACACATAGTTCCAATTTAATTTACCATTCTTAGACTTATATAAATTAACCAAATACTCCTTACCGTCATCCATCTTTTGAGTAATTGCTTTGTCAGGAACTTTACTAATATCTTTTAATCCATTAATCTTTAAATTTTCTATTTTCTTATTTATAAGATCTTCATTTTTAGGATGAGCTATTATATTTCCAGCATTATCTGCTATAACAACATAGCCATTTTCTCCTATCTTAATATTCTTTATTATAGATGATAACTTGTTAAGCTTAACATCTATACCAACTACACCTTTTACATTTTTATTTGAATCTTTTATTGTTGAAATAATAGATACTGCTATATCACCAGCTGAAGTTACATAAGCATCAGTTACAACTACTTCATCCGGCTTTGCAATTGCAGCCTTATACCAATCCCTTGTTCTTGGATCATATCCATCTTTCCTAGGCTTAGCAGGATATTGAATATATCCTCCATTCTCTGCTACTCCAACATCTATAGTCTGAATTGCTTCGTGAGTTTTAGCTATATTTTCAAATGTCTTATATATCTCTGCTTCATAAGCATTATTCTGAAGAGGCGTCATCTCAACTTCTCCATTTTGACCTTTCTTATCTACATATGACGTTATTCTTGAGTCAGCATTTGAAATTAATTCCGAATTTGCGAGCATATTAACATTTTCTTTGATTGTATTTATATAATTATTTAGCTCGTCATCTACTAAATCCAAATTATTAGTTGCAGTAGATATAAAATCCTTTTGTGTCTGATTTGATATAAACAAATAAACTATAATATTAACTGAAACAATTGCTACTAAAATTAAAATTGAAAATGCTATTATAAGCTTTGTTTTTATACTGTTTTTTGATATTTTAACCATTGTAAACCTCCATCTCTTCCTTCGATATTTTAATACAACACCTGTATCTTTTTATCACTTTAGTTAATTAAATTAAAACTCTATATCACTTAAGGCATCTTCAAAAATAATGAAAATATTTTTGAAAGATGCCTCATTAATAAATTTTTAAATCCTAATTAAATCTCTTTAAAATTATATAAATTTTTTATGCAATAGGAGCCATAAGTATTTTTCCTGTTCCACGATACACATTAACAAAACCTTCACCTGAAACAGCCGAACCAATTAAGCTTTTACTAGATTTTTCAACTCTAAAATCTAGTGAGCTAGACCAAGCTATTGCGAAGTTCCCATCAATTCTAATTTCATCATTTTCTAATTCAAATTCTATAAGTTCTTCTCTTGGAACAGGACTTTCTAATACAGCTATTCCTTGACCTTTAAGACATAAATTAAATAACCCTTCTTTTCCTAATACTGCTGAAGAAAGATTTGTTCTAGCTACTACCTTTTGTTGAATTTTTGATTCACAAGCAAGGAAAAGTCCATCATCAAGCACTAATCCATCCCAATCTGAAACTTCTTCAAGTAGAATATGTTTATAAGTAGGTTCTAACATTAATAATCCTTGACCTTCATATTTAGGTTTAATTGCTGATTCTTTTGTTACCTTAGAAGATAATGCCTTTCCAAATAAATCTCCAATTCCCTTAACATCTGCCGCCATCTTAACTGCTCCTGCAGTCCATTGCATCGCTCCTGCACTGATTGTATATGCATTTCCATTTAACTCAATTAGAACTTGTCTCTTTCTAACATTCATTTCAGAAGCAAAATATGCTGCTACTGCATTTCCAGTGTCTACACTTAAATCCTTTATATATTCAAAAACTTTAACATTTCCTTTTTGCTCTATAATTTTAATATTCTTATTATCATAAAGATTTTTGTATTTTATCATCTTATCTCTCTCCTATAAATTCTTATTATTTTTTATGATATCTACGATTCAAAGTAAGTGTTATATACTTGAACAACTACTTGACTCACTAGCTTTGTCCTAGCATCAAATGAAATACTAATTTCTACATTGTCAACTGTGTATTTTAAAATTGCTATGCTTCCATCAGGTTCTTTAAAATCAGAAACTTCCTTAGTTTTTTTAGACATAACTTCTTTTACTGCATCTATTCCCATACCATTAAAATTAATTCCATCAACTAAAATCTTATCATATTTATGTTGGATTCCTTGTGGAGTATCATTTTTAAATTTCATAGTATATTCACTAATAATACAGTCTTTATACTCTAAACTATCTTTTGTATTGTTTACAAAACTAATATTACCTAAGCTATAGCCATCTTTATGAACATATGCAAGATAATATGTCATTTTATCAATCTTCAATCCATCTATGCCGTTTTTTAAGGTACCATCTGTTGCTACTAACAATCCTCCTTTAATTAAATCACTTACTTTTGATTCCCCTACTTTAAACTCTACGCCTTCAACCTGTACTTTAACTGGCTTAATTTCTTTTAATCTACTTCCTGGCTTTGAACTAGAACATCCAATAAAAGATATCAAACTAATAATAAGTATTAAACTGAATGCTAT
This sequence comes from Clostridium cavendishii DSM 21758, assembly GCF_900141845.1. Taxonomy (GTDB): domain Bacteria; phylum Bacillota; class Clostridia; order Clostridiales; family Clostridiaceae; genus Clostridium_AG; species Clostridium_AG cavendishii. The sequence continues at coordinate 103,306 of NZ_FQZB01000006.1, forward strand.
CAGCTTTTGTAATCTTTTTATCATTTACCCCTCCATACTTTATAATAATAACATTTTTGTAATATAAATTACATATTACTAATATTCGGCACTCACTTACAAAACTTTACACTACATTCATACTAAAAAGAATCTTATAAAATTCATAAATAATATATAGAAGTAAGTTATTATGAAATAAAGAAACCATTTCATATGAATATTTTCTTTTAAAAAGCTTATAAAAAATCCATAGATTAAAAATTTTTTAATCTATGGATTCTAATATATTTTATAGTTTTATTTCTAAATTCTTAAAATTACTTCTTCTAATTTAATTCATTTATAACTTTTATTATTTACAGGTCTTTAAACACGCTAATTCATCTTTAGTCATAAAAGTAATATCTGTAAGTTCAATACATTGGGCTAATAATTCTTTGGCCTTGTTACACTCTTCGTTATCTTTAATATTATCCAAACATTTTTCAGCCTCTCTAATTTTTAAATACACCAACTCCCTAATGTCCTTTTTTTCCTTCATAAATTCCTTAAAAAATTCATCCTTTTCTAACAAGATTTCTTCCTCCTTTGTTTTTAAATGTTTTTCTAATTATTTTTCAAAACTTTCAGACTTATATATTTTTTGAAATAAATATAAAGTATTTCTATTTTTATATTATGTATTTATGCTTTTACAAAGGTGGTCTATTAATATCAGATTTATCAAACTTTAGGCTGGTTATATTCTTTATAAATATAGAAAAGATTTTTTATTTTTCTACATTAACTATAACACCCTATATTTATTTAATCAATAAACTTTATGTTAATAATACTCGTCTTTTCTTCCTAAATCTTAATATGGATAAACATATTCATTTTTGAATTTTTCTATATTTTCTATATTTTCACCCATAATTATAGCTGTCTTATTCCCCTTATTTTTACCTATTCTTATAGTGCCTTTTACTTTCTATTCACACATTCTTATCAAGCCCTGAAAGTTTATTACAATAACATTTAAATATTTTATTATTCTTAATGAAATGTATATTTTTATTAACAATAACAAAATATTAATACAGAGAGGTGAATATTATGAAAACAAAAAGATTTTTAATAATATTTCTAATATGTATATTTTCATTTGGGAATATTGCACAAGCACTACAAGTTCCATTATCAAATACTTTTAAACAAGGTATATACCCTCTACCAGCTGATCATGACGGACATTATCGTAAGGTTAAACTTATAACTCCAGATAAACCTGTTAGTATATCGATAATTGATTCTAATGGCTCACAGATACTTTTTATGAATATTTCTAATGCAACTTATACTTTTCAAATGGGACCTATAAAGAAAGGTGAAATTGTAATCATAACTGGTGAAGGCGAAGTATCTATAGAACATTAAAATTATATATATAATTCTTTATTTATTGAAAACTCCTTATCATGAAATTCATAATAAGGAGTTTTGTATTTTTCCATTTTTATTTTAAAGCATCTTTTAGCAGTTTATTAAAACTAACACATGGATTTGCAACACCAATAACTTTGCCTTTATTCTTCATAGACCCTATATTAAGCCCTACAACCTTCCCTGCACTATTTAGTACAGGTGCTCCACTAGTAGCTTTAAGTTCTAACTTATCATTTTCATATTCAAATGCCAATTTAGAATCAGTTGATTCTACAACTACTGCTTTATGTAACTTCTTATCTTCTGGTGCTCCCCCATATACAGATGCTGCTAACCATACTGTTTCTCCTACCTCCGGTAACATATCATTAATCTTAAGTGGAGATAAACCTGAATTTTTATCTGAAACAAAGGCTGCGATATCCTTACTTACATTAGGAGAAGGTTTAGCCTCAGGTATTAAAATTGTTTTTGTCGCACTTCCACATGCTTTACTAGTAAAAGCATCACTAAACACAGCACCTTTCACATGATTAGGTAATTCTGAAGATACAATATCCTTTTCTAATCCTCCATTGGGACCAAAAAGGTGTAAAGCCGTCAAAACAATTGGATTTTCTTGTCCTTCAACTTCAACAGAAAAAGATGTACCTGCATTTAATTTTATATCATCAACGTAAAAACACGCTCTTAATACGCAATTATTAGCTATTACTGGCTCTTGAACATTTGTATTATCTTTTACATCTTTGCTAATAGCTGCTTTACTACTTTTACAAGCAACAAGTGAAACTAAAATTACTAAACTAGAGATAACAACTATACATTTTTTCATTAATCTCATTTTAAAAATCCCCTAACTAATCTTTTTATCATTTAAAATATTACTAATATTAATTATATAATACCCTATTTTCTAATTAAAAAAGTTTTATAAATAAATTTTATTATAAAACCTTTTTAAAAATAATTAATAATTTTCTAAATAATTTCATAAAAACTTACTATAATTATAAAAACTAATTATAGTAAGCTTTACTTCTAGAACTCCCTTTCAAATATCTGTATTTTATCTTTATCTTCAAAATCCTTTAAAGAAGTAATTCCTAATTTATTAAATACTACATCTAAAGTATCACTATGAGTTGCTATTTTTATTGGAGAACCATAGGCATACTCATTTACTGCATCCTTACCTTTGTCAGCTGGAATAAGAGCCTTTGGTCCACCTACACAACCGCCTTCACATCCCATACCTTCAACAAAGCTAGCTTTAACTTCTCCCTTTAAGGCTTTTTCAAGCAATTCTTTACAGTCTTTTATTCCATCGGCCTTTACAGATGAGAAATATTTATGCTTATTAGGATAAAGTTCTTCTACCATATCTGATACAGCTTCAGAAACACCACCTGTACGAGCATATAAACGACCTCCTCTTGCAGTATAATCTTTTGATGGAATTCCTTCTAAAAATTCAGGTTTAATATCTAGAGCTTTAAATATATTTTCCACCTCTTGGAATGTTAATACAAAGTCTATGGCTCCTACAATATCTTTATCTTTTGCTTCAGCCTTTTTAGCAATACAAGGACCTATAAAGACTACTTTAGCATCTTCATTTAAAGATTTTATTACTCTACCTGCTGCTATCATTGGAGATACAGAAGGAGATAGATTAGGTACTAAATCCTTATAAACTTTTTTTAGCATACCTACCCACATAGGACAACAACATGATGTTATCATAAAATCACTTGGGCTGTTTACATGTTTATCAAATTCCACTGCTTCTTTTATAGTTAACATATCAGCAGCAAATGCCACCTCAATCATATCTGTAAAACCTATCTCTATAAATGCAGCTCTTAACTGATCCATAGTTACATCATCACCAAATTGTCCCATAATAGCTGGAGCTACGGCAGCTATAACCGTCTTATTATTTTTTATTAAATCTGCAACAGGTAAAAATTCTATCTTATCTAATATTCTTCCACCCTTACAAGCACTTACGCATAGTCCACAGTTAAGACAATTGTCAGTATCAATCTGAGTTGATTTACTTTTTTCATCATATATAATGGCATTGAATGGACATGCCGCCTGGCAATTAAACTTCTTATCCTTATCTGGAGGACAATCAGTAACACAACCATCTAGTTTCTCTATAAGTCTTTTATTGACTGAATAATGAGTTATAGCTTTCTTTAAATTATAAACATAATCATTATCAAACTCTAACTTCACACCGCAAATAGAACATATTATTGCGAAAGTTTCTTGAGGAGACTTTTCATGGCAAACCATTATTTTTTCTAAAGCATCCTCGAAATTGCCATTATAATAAGCTTTTACTAAAGTATCAAATAAATCATAATATTTTTCATGCATTAAAATATCCTCCATCTTAAATTTTTAAATTTGTATTTAGTATGTACAAATTTTAAAATAATATAAGATACCTTCAGCCACAACTTAGTTTATGATAAAATAGCAAAAAACATAACCAAAATCATAGTTTAATCATATAACAGATGTTAATATCAATCCATGGGTACAACTTTTCTTCATAAAAACCCTGAAGACGACCATAAGCAACCCAGCATATATATTAAAATATAATTTTAACTTAATAACAAAGTTTCAATCTCTTTAAAATCTTCTATATGGTAATCAGCATATTCCTTTAATATATTAAGCTGCTCCTCATCTCTTTTTAATAGATAACTTGTTAATATAGTTTTCATTCCTAATTCCTTTGCGCTCTTTAATTCGTCAGAGCCACCATCACCAATAAAAATACATTCCTCTGACTTAACCCTCATTCTATTAAGTGCGATATTATAAATTTCAATTTGAGGTTTTAGATAACCTACTTCACATGAAAATATTGCATCATCAAATAAATTATATAGTGGAGACTTGTCCCAATACCTTACATCAATAACATCTGCATTGCTTATCAAACATAATCTTTTTCCGTTTCTCTTTAGTTTTGATAATGCCTCAATAACTACAGGTGATATTTCTAATAGACATTGTTTAAATCTTTCTTCTCGTAAAGTTAAAATTTCATTTTTATCAATATCACTAATTTCTATTTTCATTTTTTTAATAATATCTTCAATTATTTTCATATTCACTTTTTCTTTTCCTGTTGCTCTTTTTTCATATAAATCTTTATCTTCTGCGTAGATTTCCCACTCTTCCTTTGTTATTTTTAGAACATCATTTTCATTTCTTAAATCATTATATCTTGGTGTTACGAGTGTAAAAAATAAATCAAAAAATATAACATTTATATTATTCTTCAAATTAAATCACCACCTTTTTATTAATAGTTATATTAATTAATTATATGTTTGTGCTCTTGCCTATGTCTCAATATCTATAACATTAAAATTTATATTAATATATTTTCTCAAACCGCATATCAATTAATATGCCTTATTTTATAACGACATCTTCACCCTAAATATACCATTATTTGTATAAAACCACAAATAATCACAATTCATTGTAATATATAATTTCAACTCACATTGTAAAAATAATACATAAAAAAGGTGTTATATCCATTGATATTTAACACCTTTTCTTTATCATAATAAATTTTCTTATTAAATTTAGATATAAATTATTTCTACTCCTGAAAAACTAACATTACCAACTAATGTTAAAGTATTTGTTGTTATTTGGCCACTTCTATTTTTCTCACTAACAGCTCCTAAAAACACATTAGTTTTATCATCAATATTCCAAGTTTTAGGTACATATAATTCTATTCCCGAAAAAGAAGCATCAATCATAACTGTAGCATTATTACCACTCATAATTGCATTATCAAAATATACTTTCATAGCTCCAAAAGAACAGTCGAAATGCGCTTGTTCAAATTTATCTGTATTTATATATTTAATACTAGCTCCAAATGAACTTTTAAATCTAACATGACTTTCATCTTCAATATTAATTTCTTCAAACTTATAATCATCATTATAGTTTTTACTAATCCATTTAATACGTTTATGGAAAATCATAGAAAAACCAATACTACCAAGTAACGCTGCAATTAAAACAGTCCAAGGTGTAATCTGTGTGATTCCTAATTCTTTATTATATATTATACAAATAAATGCAATAGGAAATAAAATACCTACAAAATTAAGACGAGTTAAACTCTTCACAATAACTACTACTAAAAAAATTGTTAATAATAAACTAAATACATTAACACTAGGAAAGTATCCAAGTTTACTTATAATCAAAAATATGCCTCCTAATACAAGCAAAAATCCCCAAAAAATTCTTTCTTTTTTCATATCATTTCCTCTTTTCTAATAATTTAATTTTTAATGGTTTATAATAATATCTTGAAACATATACCTGTTTGTGAGTATTTTGAAATTCAACTCTACTTGATGATGATAAACTACGTGTTATAGAGTAAATATGATTTGTATTTAAAATCGTTGATTTTGAAACTCTCATAAAATATCCTGGTAATGATTCTTCAAGTTCATAGAGTTTATACTTGACATTATATATATTATCAACGGTATGTGCACAAATACCACTTTCTTCAGTTTCAAAAAATAAGATTTCTTCTAAAGAAAGATAATACTCAGTATCATCTCTAAAAAAAGTTATACGCTCCTTGTAGGATAACATATCATTAAGCATAGCTTGAATATTTTTAACTTCTTCATTTAGATTACTACACCTAATGATAACTTCATTTTCTTTAATATTATTATCTACTTCAATTCGTATCCTCATATTTTCACTCCCCACATTTTTTATTATATTAATTGTCTTTTTTATTGTAAATACAAGAACAGTAAGTGGTTAGTTATGGCTTGTAAGTGGTATATTTTTATACATATGTTACACCTTATCTTATTAAATTAGTTATATGACATAAAAATAAAAAGTGCTTAATCCTCACAAGATTAGCACTTTTTCTGTTTTAATATACCTTATTATATTTTTTTATTGTTTGTTTCAATTTTCAAAAATATTTAATTACTTTTATTTTCTAGCATTGATATGCAAAAATAATGCTTTAATAGATTCATTACCTGAAACTACTTATATTCATCAAAAATTTTCATTCTATTTTCTGTAAAGCAGCTCTAATATCTTTATACACCAATCCTTGCATACTTTCTTTGTATATCTCCACATCCGCTTTTGATAAAGCTTCTCTAATACAAGGTACTAAATCCTGTTTATATTCCGCAATACCTGGCAATGACTTAATACATTGTCTTGCGGTAATGGGTTTTTCATCTAAAATATGTTTCAAATAGTTATCAATAATTTCATCAATCTTATTATCTACATCCCATTTTGCATTAGCAGATATTAAAATAATTCCTCTTGTTCTAACATAAGAATTAGTAGCCTCCATCATCTCAACAAACTTATCAAAAAACTTATAAACATCACTTGAGTATTTACTCTTTTCTTCTAAGGTCTTCAAGCATTTATATGCCATATTATTATCTTTTGAATATAACATTTCAATTAATTCCTCAATATTATTCATATTATCACCTCACATTTTACAACAAATAAATTACTAGTTATCTAAAAATTTAAAATACTTCTTTTCTTATTATTATAACTCAGCTTTACTATATTTTCACAACAAAAAACATATCTATCTTATATGCAAAAAAACATGCCTAATCATGAAAAGATTAAGCATATCCTTTAATTAATTTCTTATTAATTTAATGTGTAAAAATATTTATTCTTTATAGATTATTTAAGTTTTATAGTATTCTACCTCATTTTCTAATTTCTCTATTGACCTTATTGTTATTATCCCTGATTTATACTCTAAAATTTCTTCTTGGACTAATTGATTTATTATTCTATTTATACTTCTAATATTAGAGCCTACACCTTCCACTAATAAATCTTTAGTAATGCCTAAATTATTTTTATAAATCGTGTTTAATATGGTGTACATAACTCTATATTTTAAAGGATAAAATGCATTTATGCTTTCCCTTTTACAACAATCATAGCTTCTTTCTGCAATCAGCTTACTAATAAATAATGAAAACTTACTATCTAGCTCCATCCATTTGATAAACCCTTCTTTGCTAATCACTAAAACTTCACAACATGACATTGTCTCTACTGTTGTAACTACTTTTTTGTCAATTAAGGCTTCTAACTCACCAAAGATAGTGGGTTCAGAATCAATATCCTCTAAATATGTAGTTCCTGTAAAATCCGTGTGATATGTTTTAATCTTTCCTTCTAATAATATATAAACATAATTACACTCTTCATTTTGAATTAATAATTTTTCTCCAAAATTAACTTTTATATTCTTTAGCTCTTTTTTAATTTCATTTGGACAGTTATTTATAAAATTTATTAATTCATAGCTTTTCATATAATACATCACCCATAAAAATATTCTATATTGTTATTTTATTTTCTCCTTGTTCTTTATAGCTTGAATGCCATTCTAATAATCCTGCAATTGATAATATTAATTGTATTGCTACTAGAATTAACATTACGTAATATCCATTTAGTATATATATAATTATAAACAACACGTCGCTTAATATCCACAAAATCCAGTTTTCATATAATTTTTTACTTAACCAATATTGAGCTGCTAATCCAAATACAGCTGTTAAGCTATCTAACACAGCGTTTTGAGCATGAAGTATATTAATTTCTACATATCCCCAAGCAACCCATGCCACTAAGATAACTGCACTCCATATTATTTGTCCTTTTTTAGTTAAACCTGATGTTACAACATTATCTGCGTTATCTGAATTTTTAACCCAGTAATACCAACCATATATGTTAAATCCAACTTGGCAACATGCTAAAATGGCTAATGCATACAAGCCTGTTTTATAATATATATATAAATATGCCAGTACTGTAATAATCCCAAAAATAAAGTTTGATACCTTTTCCTTTGATAATAACCATACGTTTATTATCCCCATTACTGATGCAAAGATTTCAACAGGACTTGATCCTATCATATATCCAACAATTAAACAAATTGCACATGCTATTATTGCAAATATTGAACTACTAGTGTATTCAGTACATTTTCTTGCAAAGTTCATAATTAAAATCCTCCCTAGTTTATTATTTAATTTTTTAACTTAAATGTAAACATAATTAATTAAAACATAGTACTTAATTAAAATTCTTTTAAAAACTCACTTACTATAGCTGTACATTTTTCAGCTATCCCTTTAAAGTTTTCTAAAACTTCCTGATGACTTATTTCTGCATCTGAATATGCAGCTGCTAAACATGGTACCCCTGAAAATCCTAAAACCTTAATACCAGAATGATTAGCTACTATTACCTCTGGAACAGTTGACATTCCAACAACATCAGCACCTAAAGCTGCTGCCATTAAAGTTTCAGAAGCTGTTTCATAGCTTGGTCCTGGGAACATTGCATATATTCCCTCTTTAAGATTTATATTTAACTTTTTAGCAATGTTTTTAGCTTTTTCTCTTAGTTCCTTATCATAAGGATACGCAAGGTCTGGAAATCTGTCTCCAAACTCTGCTAAGTTCTCTCCTCTTAATGGATTCTCTCCTGTAAAATTCAGATGATTCTTGATTACAACTAAATCCCCAGCTTCAATTGATTCCTTAGCTTGGCCAGCGCAATTAGTTACAATAAGTGTTTCCACTCCTAAAAGCTTCATAACTCTAATAGGCAATGTTAACCTTTGCATTGAATGCCCTTCATAGTAATGGCATCTTCCCTTCATAGCCACAACTTCTTTGCCATATAACTTACCAATAATTAAAGTTCCTTCATGACCATCTATTGTAGGCACTGTAAAGTTAGGTATATCCATATATTTATAATACTCAGCTTCCTTTATTTCATTTGCTAAGTCACCTAACCCACTTCCTAAAACTATACCTATTTTAGGATTATACTTACTCTTAGATTTTATATATTTATATGCTTCGTCTATTTCTTTTACTAAATTCATACCAATTCTCCTCAACATGTGTTTATATTACATGTTCATTATCAAATATATAGTAAATGTTTTCAAGGACATTTGTCCAAGAGTTATATCCATTAAAAATAGGACTTACCTTTTTACAGTAAGCCCTACTTTTATTGATTTTACATCACTACTTTTAACTTATACTATATTACTTATCATATATATTTTTTTCACCCATTGTCTAAAAAATTATAATTGTTCTTCTGTATGAAAATAATGCTCTCCATTTTCCATTACTTGTAAGCTACAATCAAAGGATTTCGCAAATTTAGATACAACATCAAATTCACATAAATTATCTTCTGAACCATAAATAATTGATGTTTTCTCATTCCAAGTAGTAATCGGATGTTCTTTCACATAACAATAGTAATCCCAATAAAGTGCGTGTCCAGTTGGTGTTGGAATTTCTTTCTCTACTTTTAGCCTATCTTCACTTATGTTAAACCAAGTCATCATATTGTTTATAATACGCTTCATATCTACTACTGGTGAAAGAAATAAACATTGTCTCAATACTTCATTGCTATATGCTAATAAAGTAAAATATGCCCCCATACTACATGCAAATACACTTATATTATTTGATAAAGATTTAGCATAACTCATTATAATATTGAGGTCCTTAACACAATTTTGAACTTTACAAGCATAAGTTTCATTAAACCAAACAATTAATTAACCTTGTAAAAAATAATATTTGTTTACCAAAAAAGCCCTGTACTTTCGCACAAGGCTTAATTTTAATAATTTGTGATACTATCTAATTAATACTTAAGTAACTTTTACTATTTTTAAAATACCTATATAACTATATCATATATATATATAAATTATTTCATCCTCATTAATTTCCACTAATAAGTGATGGTGATTCAAATTTAACATTATAAATATTTATATCCTTTACGTTACCTTCACATCCACCAGAAAAAGTTATTTTTTCTCCCTTTCTTAAAGTACTATTCCATACTTTAGGAGTTAATATATAACTATTTCCAGAAGCAGTAAAGTTAGCATCAGGAACAGATGTTATCCTTTTAGCAAAATCAAATTTAAGTTTCCAATCTTGTAAATCCGAATTAGTATTATTAGTTACTGTTATTGTAAAATTAGCACCAGAACCCCAATCAGAAGTTACTGCAAATTCTACATTCACTTTCGAATCAGGTAATGATGTAGGCTTACATACAACCTTGACTTCATCACTACTAGTAGTCTTATCCTTATTTATTAAATCTAATCTATAAGTATATTCACCAGCTGATTTACCCTTAATATTCACAGTAACATCTTGTGCTAGTCCTGAAACAGTACCAGTTTTAATTATGCTACCATTCTCTAATAAATTATATGAAGTAGCATTAGATTTAGCTGGAATAGAAAGAGTTACAGTATAATTACCATCATTATTTACTTTATCAACTGAAACTTTTCCTTTAAGTGGTTCATCAATAGGTGGTACAACATTATTGTTAACAATAACTGTTAAATTATTACTTGAGGTAACTTTACTACCATTAGCTAAATCAAGAGCATACATATAACTTCCTGTTGGTTTATTTACAACTTCATATTTTATAGTATTTGCACTTGGATCAACAATTCCACTTTTAACACTTGTCCCATTTTCTAATAATGAATAACTAGTTGCCTTTGAATTTGCAGGTATATTGATAGTTATGGTGTAATTACCATTACTTTGTATAGCGCTACTTGAAATACTTCCCTTTAATGGATAATCATCAGATGGTTGACCTGGATTAACACCATTAAGTGGAAGTGGATTCTTCAAATATCTTTGGGCTTTAGTTATCCACCAATAGTCATCCTGTGGAGGGGACCCAACAGCATCTGTGCTTGAATTAACCCCTGCACCAAACAATATTGAGATTACTCCCGCATCTCTTGTTTCTTCCATATGACCTCCCCAAGTAACTTTATCACCAGATGTTTTTACTTTAGGATCATTTGCAGCATTAGTGCCAAAATAATTTAATCTATTACCAGCCCCTGGACTAAAGGTATCTCCAAAAAAGAAATCTGGAGCAGAATCTTCATAGTATCCTTCTTTATTTGATAAATCATTAAAACTTCCACCATTATATGGGTTAGGTTCATAGGAATGATTTATATGTCCCACTGGAATTTGCCATAGGATAACAGGTTTCTGTGTTTCTTCATGAAGAACTTTGGTATAAAGTAAATAGTTGTTCCAAATATCTGCATTCCAGAACCAAGCTGAGGATTTAGGATCTTGTGCAGCACCAGGTTGATAAGCACCATCTTGTCCATATTTATCTATTGATATAAAATCGGCATTTTGAGATAGGATACCTGCAGACTTATAGAAATCAGCAGTTTGCTTAGCAACTTGCTTTATAAAATTACGACCTGCATCCCATCCAATAAATTCAGTCTTGTGTAATAATCCTTGAGTAGTTATCTCAGTACTATCATAAGACCAAATATTAAATTGCCATCCAAAATATGATTGTTTATAATTCTTTCTAACTATATAGTTAATAGATTCTACAAAACCTTTCACGCTATTTTCAAATTTAGGATCTTTATCCTTTTGTAACACTCCTGATGTATATGCAGCATCAACCACTGCATTTATTTCATTAGGGGCCTTATTAGCAAATTTCATCATATAACCTAAGAAATCAGGTTCAAAAACCATTCCTACAGTTTCATCCTTAGCATATTCATTACAAATATCTAAAAAGTATTTTAAATCTTTATAATAGCCTTCCATATAAGCTTTATCACTTATATGTTTAGCATCTAAATCATAACTTTCTCCCATATCAGGAACATTATAATATACGAAAAATGGGATCATTCCAACTTTTAGAGTTTCCCTAATATAGTTTTTAACTCTATCTCCATCCTCTGACGTCCATGACCTCCATCCTCCAAAAGGGCCACCATTAACATAGATGTATCTAACATCACAACGTTTATTTGTGTCATCATTACTAGTTTGTTTCCAAAAGTTCAAGTCATTATCAGTATCCTCAGAAACTTGTCCAATTGAAAGATAATTAGGCATTCCTGGTAAAGAACCATCTGCATTTTTGACTCTAACACCGATTTGTCTTATATCACCTGTAACTTCATCTATAACTTTGATTCCACTACGACCAGCAGCAATTCCTTGAACAATTAAGGTATCTCCATTAGTTATAGATGCTTTAACTGTAGAAGTGTTACTAGATATAACACTAAACTTTGGATTAGCATTTGCAGTATTTATCATTTTGAAATTGTTTACATTTTGTCCAATAGTCATTTGGCATTGTATGCCTTGATCATCTATACCATTTATGATTATCTTTTGGTTTCCTTCTTTACCTACTCTAACTTGAAGAATATCACTTGAAGTAGTACCATAACTATTTATGAAATCAACACGATAGTTATACATACCAACACTTGTTCTACCAGTAACTTCAAAGACTGCTGTTTGAACACTAGGTGTATTATCTGTTAGTTTTCCTTCACCTATAAGTTTGAATTCACCAGTTGCTCCAAATCTTTCATATACCTTGTAACTCGTTGCATTATTTCCATAATACATATTCATCGTAATAGTATAATTACCATCATAGTCAGTTCCATATTGATTACTTGTCAATACAGGTTTACCTGGTGCCCCACTACTAGCTGCCTTAGCGATTGTAGTCGGTAAAATAGAAAGTACTAATGTGAAAATAATAAGTAATGATAAAAATTTTCTTTTTCTTATCTTTTGACGCATGGTTTTACCCTCCTTCTAATTTATTTCTCACCAATATATTAACATTTTTTATAATGTTTGTTAATATTTCATTTACCAACAAATTATTACTTTTTTTACATAAATAAAAATTTAATCAGAATATTACATATTTTTAGATATTTGACCATAAAGCTATTTAAGCAAAATACTTATTTCATATTCACTATCTTTAAATATATATCAAAAAACTCCATCTATTTTTAATAATTTCCGTTATTCTCTTCCATTTTCCTACTGCTTTGTAGATATATTTTGAATATTTTAAAAATCATACCTATTTATGTAAAATAAGAAGGATTTTACCATCCTATATTGAATACCTTATATGTCAAATAAAAATTTAAAAGGGGGAATATATGTATGAAACTAAAGAATTTAAAAACATTGCTTTTAGGCGCTGGGCTTAGTATTCTATTTTCTACATTTATTAGTAATCCAGTCCAAGTAAGAGCATCTCAACCTGAACCTATTAGTATCCATTCTTGGGATGTGAATAGCACTTCAAGTGGAGCAACATATAATTGGAAAGCTACCACTTCAGATTATTTACCAAATAACATTGAAGGAAAAACCGTGGCAGGAGATTTTGATGGAAACGGTAAAGATGAAATGGCTGCATTCTATGATTATGGCGGAACTCATACTGCTTTACATGTTTTCCGTGCAGATAATTCTGGTATTATGAGATCATCAACAGGATGGGAAGGACAATCCTTTGCAGCTTCAGCTATTACGGGCAAAGTTGTAGCAGGAGATTTTGATGGAGATGGCAAAGATGAAATAGCCGCATTTTATGATTATGGAAATGTAACAACAGCATTATTTATATTCAAAGCAAATAATAATGGTACAAGCTTTACTCCTACTAAGGTTTGGGAATCAAACAATTTTTCAGGTAGTAATGTTGTAGGCGTTGTAGCAGGAGATTTTAATGGAGACGGCAAAGATGAGATATCTCTTATATATGACTATGGCGGAAATGATACTGGAATGTTCGAATTCTCACAGGCATCACAAAATAGCTTTACTGGTAGACTTGCTTGGGAAAGCAAAACTTGTGATGGTTCTAGAGTTAAGAATAAAGTTGTAGCAGGAGATTTTGACGGTAATGGTAAATCCGAGATTGTTATGTTCTATGATTATGGTAATGCAGTAAGTAGTGCATGGACATTAATAAATAATAATGGTTCATATTCATCACAAAAATCTTGGGATTCTTCTAGTTTTGCTGTAAGTGCAATAACTGGTAAAGTAGCTTCAACAAAATATGGGAAAGGTCAAAAAGATAAAATTTTAGCTATTTATGATTATGGTGATGGTAATCAGAAACCTGCTATGTTTAGTTGGCAACAATCTTCTGGTAATAATCTAGCAGTAAAATTAGAATTTAATTTTACTAGTTATGATGCATATAAAATTAATGGACGAGTTGTAATAGGAAATTTTTATGGTAATACTACAAGACTTGCTTGTATGTATGGTGGGACAAACAATTCTTATATGGCGCAAAAAATAATCGCATGTGCAATGTCGCAAATTAATCAAGGTCCTTCACAATATACAAACTGGTTTGGAGTTTCATCTACCACTCCATGGTGTAATATATTCGTTAGTTGGTGTGCATATCAATCAAGCATTTCACAAGATATTATACCAAAAGAAGGTCTTTGTTATAATAGCGCTGTTTTCTATAAAAATCAAGGAGGCTGGCATAATAAAAGAGGTTATACTCCAAAGCCAGGAGATATGATATTCTTTGATTGGTCTAATCGCAGTGATTCGAATCCTGATTGGTCTGGTTCAGCAAGATGGGAGCATATAGGATTAGTTACAAGTGTTTCTAATGGGAGAGTTTACACTATAGAAGGAAACACCTCACATTTAGTACAAGAACATACCTATGATTTAACTAATGCATCTATAATAGGTTATGGCTCTCCTAACTATAAATAAATTGTGAGTTTTTTAATTTAATTAATTTTAATATATTAATTGAACTTCCACTGCCAAGTTATTACTCAATCTTGGCACACATCTAAAAACTCCATTCCTACGAAATCAGCAGGAATGGAGTTTTTTTATTTAGCTTAATATATATTAGATTTTAAATTTGGTTATAACATTCTCAAATTCAGATGAAACATTCATTAAAATATCAGTTTGACCTTTTATCTTATTAATATCTTCTAATTGATTTTCTATACTTGCAGTAACCTCTTGAGATGATGCAGCATTCTCCTCTGAAACTGCAGCGATTTCTCCTATTGAATCTACTAGGACCTTACTACTATTATTCATAGAATCTATAATATTTCCAAATTTTCTTGTAATGTTTACTATTTCCCTGATTGACAGCTCTAACTTTTCAAAGGAATTAGAAGTTATCATTACAGATTTATTTTGTATAGAAACATTATCTGATACATCCTTCATATTATCTGCCACTGTTGTTGTAATATTTTTAACATCTTGAATTATTTGTCTTATAGTATTTGCTTGTTCAGAAGATTGCTCTGCCAGTTTTCTTATTTCCTCAGCAACCACCGAAAATCCTTTTCCTGCTTCTCCAGCTCTTGCTGATTCTATAGCTGCATTTAATGCTAAAAGATTTGTTTGCTCAGAAATACCAGTTATAGTATCAACTATTTTCCCAATACTTTCAGCTTGTCTTATAAGCATTTCTATAGTTTCCTCTATAACCTTAACCCCATCTATGGTCTCACTATTCTTAGCTTTTAAATCATTTATTGCTGAAATGGCTTCTTTATTATTAACTGTCATATCTTCTTTTACACTGTCAAAATTGTTTTTATAAGAAGTTAATTCTCCTAAGGCATTCTTAAAATCTTCAGTTGTTGAAAGAGAATTTTGAAGACTACTAGCTTGAGCTTGAGCACCATTTGATATTGAAGCTACAATATTTGAAATAAAACCTGATGACGTTACTAATTCTTCAGTTTTATTATTCATGTCAGAAGAATTTTCAATTATGCCTAATGAAGAATCTTTTATCGTTGTAACTAACTTTTTAATATCAAGAACCATATTGTTAAAGCTATCAGCTAATTCTCCAATTTCATTGTTAAAGTCAATTTTACATTGTACATTCAAATCTCCCTCAGCACACTTCTTCATATTATTACTTAACAAAATTAATGGATTAACAATTTTATTTGCATTTCTATAAACCAAAACTATTGAAACAATTATGGTTAAAATTGTTAATATAAGCATAACTCTCAAAGTAGTAAATATAGCAGAATTCACTTCCGATTTATCTACTATAACAAATGTATTCCAAGAACTTTTTGGGTTTGACATAGTCAATACTTTTTTATTTTCACCATTGAAGTTTAAATCTACAAACTTAGAATCATTACTCTTTGCCGTTTTAAAAAGTTCAGAAGTACCTGCAAGATTTGCATCCTCAAACTTCTCATCTTCTCCATTTATATCTTTGGTACTTTTACTTCTATCAGGATTTATATTCTTCCCAATAATCTTTTCATCATTTGAATACATTACAATACCTGTTTGGTCAGTTATTATAATCTCACCAGTTTTACCAACTTTAAAATCCTTAAATTTATTAGTTAAAGATTTTAAATTCATATCAACACCTACAACTCCAATCACAGCACTGTAATCGTTTTTTATAGCTTTGCAAGCAGTTATCATATCTTGTTTTGTCGTTAAATCTTTGTATACATTAAACCAAGCTATTTTCCCATCTTTTTCAATAGTTTGTTTGTACCAAGGATACTGAGTACAATCCCCTTGATCTCCATCCACATTTGCCATTATTGTTCTTTTAAACTGATCTGAAAAATACACATTCGTCAGCTCTGTATTTGCTTTACTTGTTTTTCTAATATCACAATTTATTTTGGAACTATCGTCATTATTAGTAGTATTTCTAATGACACTATTTGCTTCCATTTGATTAAGTATCTTTTCGTTTTGTTCAAAAAAATGAGTTATTGTACTATTGATATCTGATGCTGAATCTTTCATATCACTTTCATATTTTTGTGTTGATTGCTTATAAACGTTCGTCCCTGCAACAACAGAAATAAAAATCATAGGTATAATTGCGATTAATAAAACTCTCTTTAATAATTGATTTCTCAACTTTTGTTTTTTTCTTTCTTTTCTCATTTTTTCTCCTTTCAAATTACATATTTTTTAATCTTTATCTATATATATTACATTGTATCATATTTTTTTAAAATTTGATTAACTTTTCCATTAAAGTCAGCACATATATATATTTTTTTCTATAAAACTATAAAATTTTAAATACTCTTTTAAAATTTTATATTATCATTCTATAAACCCAAAAATAATTTACTCAGTCTTATGTATTTTAAAATTTATTATATGCGCTTATAACTTACATAGTTCTCTCTTTATCTTTTATTAATTAACATACTAAAAAAGCCATCGGTTTATCTCACCAACAGCTCTATACCTTATCTTAATTTATATTTTCGTGTTCCCATTCACCTTTATTAAGTTTGTAATAATGATAATCATGACCTTCAATATTCATAGTACCTATTAATTTAAAATCACATTTTTGTATTACTTTATTTGAAGAAGAATTATATGTCCTAGCAGTAGCGTTTAATACCTCAGTATTAGTATTTTGAAAAAAATATTCAATTAATCCTTGCACAGCTTGAGTTGCATAGCCTTTACACGTAAAATCTCTTGAAATAGCATAACCTATCTCTCTATTTGGTGGAGGTAGCTCTTCTTTTAACCCTGAAACAATCCATCCAATAAATTCATTTGTCTCCTTTAATATAATTCCTAATCTCAAAATCTGTTCTTTAATATTAGGAGCAGCCTCAAAAAACTCTCTATTTTCTTTAATGTCATATTTAATTAACCATTCTCTACGTTGCTCCTTTGTTGATATCCAATCAGGTAGAAATTCCTTTACTTTAGGCTGTAAGGTAATATTATATATTGCATCCAAATCCTCCGCTTGAAACTCTCTTAATATTATATCCTTACATTCTATTGTAAAAACAGCCTTTGAATTCGAACCATTAAGGCTTGTACATTTTCCATCACACATAACTAATATCCTTTCTTTCAGTTTTTAAATAAATTTGTCTTGAAATAATTCAGCAATATTGTTTTCTTATATTAAAATATCATCATCTTTTTTACAAATAATACCCAATAATCATTATATATATAATAACATTGAAAACTTCACTAAGATACCTTGTACTTAATTCATAAATAAAAACAAGCCAATCACACTTTTAATGTAATTGGCTTGTTTTTAGTATATCTTGCATTGTATTAGGTAACGGACGAATTGACCCTACCACCTCAAAAATTGCCCAAGTTGATGCTAGCACTTCCATTAAATTCTATCATTATATAATTACATTTTCCCGACATTCTATGTAATATTGAGTACGGTATTACCAATATCCTTTATTCTAGTTTCCTAATTTATCGCAAACTTTAAAATAATGAATAAACTTATATAATATTTATTTAATTATTAAAAATATAACATATTTAGCAATAATATATTCAAATAAATTTGCCTCCACATTAACAACTTTTTTTAACTTGTAAAGTCCTTGACGCATCTGCTTTATTCTCAAGAAAACCTTTTGATTTTAATCTCTTAATAATACCATATACCGTAGCTGTTGAACTTCGTCCAGTAATATCACACAATTCCCTTATAGTAGGAGGATACCCATTAATATTTATAAAATCTTTTATAGCCTTATATATCTCCTCTTGTGAAGGAGTCATGGCATTTTCTTCATAATCAGATTTATTAACATTATATAAAGAAATTGGTCTTTCAAATGCGTTTTTTAGCAAAATCACTCTAAGTTCTTGCTTATCATATACTTTGTAAATAAGCCTGTCATTCCCCAAATAAAGAACATCATCTTTAGAAATATTGAAAACTTCAATATTATCTTTATATCTTTTGGTAAGTTCAATAATTATATCTTCTGTAGAACACTTTTCTAAATTCAAAATATCACCTCTCCATATATAAGTATAGCAGATATAGAACATATGTTCTATATCTGCTATAAAATTTACCATTCCTACAAAATAAAATTCAGAAATATATTCTACTTATAAACTCTATGTTTATCTAAACATCCCTCACCAAATTCTTTTTTCAAATATACCATGTCAATTAATTGCTTTCCACACTCATAAATCGGATTGTCATAATTATCTATAAAAAAATCTTTAATTCTATGAGATTCTATGAATCCACATTTCTTGTAAAAAGGTATTGTTAAGGGGCTGTCGCCTGTTCCTACATACATAGTGTCACAATCATTTTTAAAATATTCAAAAATATGCTGAACTAATTTTTTTCCATATCCATGACCATGTACTTCTTTATAAGTGGCAATATTTTTTAGTTCATAGATTCTATCATCCTCTTTAGTAACTACGCATACTCCTTTTAAATCATTATCATATAGTGCAAACAGAATGCCTCTTTCTAAATATTTATCAATCATATTTTCTTGTTCATCTGCTAATAAAAGTAAATCTAAAAAGTCCTTTTTATTTTCTTTTATTATTTTTATTTTCATTTTGAACCTCCATAATTTAGAATTTGAAATAAATTATACAAAGTCCAATTAGTGACAACTACTCCATGTAAATTCACCAACTTAACACTTTGCATGGAGTAAATGTTTTGTGGATTTACCTAATAACATTAGTTCATCACTTCCCTCCGATTTAAATAAAGCCTGCAATTTCAGTCTTCCTAATTATTTAAGAACAAACTATAATCTAATATCAAAATAAATCTATATAATATTACAGCATTATCATAACTGATTCTAACTTTTTTCGTGATAAATTATCCTCAATCATTTCTTCTAATGATGAATGTATTAGTAACCCATATCCACTTTCCGCATAAATTTTACCACTTCTGCTTATATAAATTTCTAAAGGATAATAGTATCCAACGGTGCCCACTAATAATACATCTTCATTAGCAACTTTCCTTACACTTAATTCATTTTCTCTAAAAGAATGTGGATATATTTTAAATTCAAAATCTGCTGCATAATATGGATACTTTATTCCATCTTCAATATCTAAATACCATTTAGTAGCTAATCCATAGTACTTTTTATAGAACTCTCTTGCTGCCTGAAATAACTCAATATTATGTTTTTTATAAAATTTTTCTATATTTGCTATATCAACGTTTCTTCCTTTATAAAATCCTGCCATACCAAGCATTGTTTGCACCTTTTCATGTATATTGCCATTCAAAAGTACTCTTTCATTAATTAACATATTATTTTTATTTTCAAACCAAGATTCACATTCAAACTCATTCCAGCTGAATTCTACTCTGGAGCATTTAAAACTTAAATTACTATCTACTAATTCTTCTCCACACATCCCCAAAATTGTAACTATATCGATATCAAGATTATATACAATATCATGCACTTTATATATATTATGCTCATTAAGTTTAATATCTGGTGTAATAGTCTTTATACATATATTTTTAAATACATTATTAAAATCAAAATCCACTTTTGCATCATACAAATATACTACTGCTTCACCTGTATGCATACTTATATTATGAAAATTATTTTTATCTTCTTTTCTTACATCAAATCCATTAGAAAAATAAAGTGCGATATATTTTTTATTTATTATAATTCTATCAATAGTGTTCATTTCCAATATTATTGTTTTATAATCATAAGAAGTATACTTCCATTTACTATTATTGTTATACACAAGTTTTTCCACCCTTCTTATATAGTTCATAAAAATTATAAACAAAATACCCCTTACAATATTTCATTTTTAAAATCTAAATATTCTTTCGTCAACTCTTCTAACAAAGCTATAAGTATAATTATCAAAATATTTTCCCCAAAATCTTAAAGCAGTTGGATTTATTGTTTCACAATCTACTCCTATTCTTTTTATTCCATCCTTCTTTAAAGTTTCAATAACAAAGGAAAGCAAACTCTGATATATATTTTTCCCACGATAACTCTCTTTCAAATAAGCTCCACATATATGCAAATAGTCTTCCTCTTCTGTAATAAATGTCTCGCCACTATTTGTAATTTCCAAATATCCTATAATATCTAATTTATCTCTGGCAATAAAGAATCGTGAATTTCTATTTATACATCTTTCAATAAATTCATTTATAGTAAATTCCTTATCATACAAATATGTTGGACTATTTTTCATATGCCTTACCAAACCATTTTTTAATGAAAGTAAACAAGCAGCTTCATTATAATGTATTTCCTCATAGGAGTAATCTTTATTTACCTTAACCTTCAAAGGTTTGTCAACATTTCGTATTCCATCACTACACCTTATACCAAATCCATTCATTGTCAAAGATTTAATAATTTCATCATCATGGCCATATACACAAATAGCATAGCTAAAAATCTCTTCTTTAATCATTTCCTTTGATGCATGTTGGAATAAAAGTGACACTAACCTACCTCTATCTTCCTCGCCATAAGCATTTGCATATAGTGGTGAGAAAGAGCCTTTTACATTTCCAAATTGCCCGTTGATGCCTCCAATGAAGCTTAAATAACCTAATACATTACCTTTATCAACAGCTATTACGCCACACTTTCTCTTAAAAATATCATAAATCAAACCAGTTAAAGTATCTGTATAATCTTTTTCATATAAAGCGTCTATATATTTTTGCTCAATATCATATTGTTTTTTAGCAAGCCTAACTGCATCTTCTATATATTTTTCATCTAACCTATCAAATATCATTTTTACCTCTCCTACTAATATAAATTTTTTATGATGCTTCTATATTAAAATTATTACTTTTAAATATAGAAAATTTAAATATAAAAATACCTTGAAATAGGTACTAAGAACTATTCCAAGGCTAATAAACTTATATCAATAATAGAAGTGAAATATAACTCTATTAAATAACCTTAATTTGGAATAGTCGCACGTATATATTTAATAAAACATTATTCTTCTTCATCGCAACCACTCCTTTCAAAATTATATACTTAATATACCATATATGGCTTATTAACTCAAACCTAATCTTCTAAATTTCTCCTTCTACACTTACTTTTTTATTAAAGTTAATAATTTACTAGTAAATTTAAATTTACAAAATCGTAAATCATAGAATATTTATTTCAATTGTAACTTATAATTTCCTTTATAATCTTAAAAAATTATTATTTACTTCCTCATAAAATATAAGCACGTTGTAAAAACTTCTATTCTTATTCATGATACAATTTATAGTATATATTCCATGTTAATTATTTAAACTTCGACAATATTATTGAAAATAAGTCACATTTTTGTTATACTAGCACTAATATTTTGCATTTTTGCAATCCATTTTCTTACATTTAATTCATATAAATGTATTTAAAACTTTAAAGTTTTAGTAATTATAGAGTTTTAAATTAAACTAATTTAAATATTGTTTAGGAAGGGGATTTAAAAAAATATTAATAATCAATATTAAAAATACCAGTACAATTTTTAAGTATTAAACTAAATCTTATATATACTTTTAAAAATTATTTCTGGCAATAAATTAAAGTAAAGAAAAAAGGAGATTTTGATGTTTAAAAAAAGAAGGATAAGGATTTTGACATGTTTATTAATAATAACAGTGTCAATTTTGTCAGGGTGTTCAATTAATAAATTTACTAAAAATAATAAAAGTAATAGTAACTCAAGTATCAGTGATTCTAAAAATGGTAAAATTACCTTAACGACATCTAAAATAGATGATCAAACTAAAAATTCTAACTATGATACAGAAAAGAAAAAAGTAAAAGAATTTTTAGATAAATATTTTAAAAAGTATTATGAATGGGGATTTAATGATGCGTCGCCAAGTACATTAGATGAATTATATGTAAAAGATGCTATGCCATCAAATGTAATATCATTTGAATATTTGGTTGGTAAATATAAATGTAAAGTAAACGATTATGATTTTGATATAGCAAAAGTTGATACTCAAAATGGAAAGATAACTTCATTACTTGCTAAAGTTAATATGAATGTTAATGCAACTTTACCAGACACAGGTCAAAATAAAGACATTAAACTTTTATATGCAATAGAGCTTATACCATATAAAAATACTTATCAGGTAAAGAGTTTTTACCTTGATACAAAGGATAATATAAAAGATCAGGAACAAAAAATTGAAGAAAAACAAAATGGATATAATGATAAGACTAAGGCAAATGAAACAGTAACTGATTTTACTCCTAAGGATTCAAATAAAGTTTATGGTAATGTTCAATCAAATAGTGAAAAAGCAATTGAGGAAATAATACAAGAAAATGATCCTAAAACAGTTGCTTTATTAGTACCAAATGGTGATACCAAATATGCTATAGGCAGTGGTTTTTTTATAGCTCCTGGTATAGTTGCAACAAATTATCATGTAATAGATGGCGGTTGTAATGCATTAATCAGAACAAATGATGCAAAAATTTATGAAGCAGAAGGTATTATTGCAGCTGATAAAACAGTAGATATAGCTATTATTAAAGTAAAGAAAAAAATAGGACAACCAGTTCAATTGGGCGATGTGTCAAAAATCAAAAAAGGAGAAAAGGCACTTGCAATAGGTAGTCCTAAGGGATTATTCAATACTGTATCTACAGGAATAATATCAAACATTTGGAATGATGGAAAAGCAAATCAAATACAAATTTCAATTCCAATAACTCATGGTAATTCTGGTGGTCCTTTATTTAATTCAAAAGGAGAAGTTTTAGGTTTAACTACTTCAGGGATAGAAGCAGAAGGAGAATTGAATTTTGCAGTTTCAATTGAACATATTTATGATATAACAGATAAATTGAATAAAACTGACTTTGATAGTATAAAAGCTAAAAAATTATCCGATGTATTTAATAAAAAACCTATTTCTAATTTAAAAGCTTTTGCCTCAAAATTTGGAACTTTAATGGAATAAATAAAAAATAACTAATAAGTTTATTACTAATGGTGAATATATAAAAAAATGTTTATTATTACATTATAATTATTTACATCTTTTAATTATAAAGACTCCTTCCTACAAATCCATGGGAAGGAGTCTTATAAAAATTTATTAATAATAATCATAATATTTATTTTAATTGTTCTTAAACGTTCTCAATTTACATATATTTTTAATGAAGATAGAAAAATACATATTTAATCATATTAATTCACACTAAATATTATATTAAGATTCTTTTCTATAACTTAAATAATTTATCTAAACTTCTCAACTTATTTCTACAAATTAATCTCAGTATTACATTTCAAAGATTCCTTGCTTAAATTCAGTATTAACCATAAATTAGTAATAATGCAACAACAAAACCATAGTCTAAAACCTTGTATAGTAAAAATATGTATTTAAAATCTTATAATTTTAAGATTTTTTAAATAAATTAATAATATGAAAAAGGGGGACTAGCTATGAAAAGAAAAACCATTTTTCTGGTGGCATTATTTTTTGCCACAACAATGATTACACCAATTAGCGCAAATGCTCAAGAAAAGAAAGGGTATCTAAAATCATTAATTGAAGCAAAATCCTATACAGGAGATAACAAGTTGTTTGTCCAATGGGATGAATCTAAAGAAGTACCACGATTCATTTCAGGAAACTTAAGTCAATCTCCTGTGACTTCAAGTGCTACAGTTCAAAAATATTTACAGGAAAATTTAGATGCATTTAATCTAAAAGGGGGAGAATTTAAACTAATCAACACAGAAAAAGATAATCTTGGCTTCACACACTACAAATACCAATTTGAAGTAGACAACATTGCTGTTTATGGTTCAGAAATCATAGTTCATGTTAATAAAGATGGAGTTATCGATACAATTAATGGTCAAACAGAACCATCTGTTCCTATCTTAAAATATTCTCAAAACTTTAAAATATCAAAAGATAAAGCTGTAGATAATTCAATTGTAGAAACAGGTTTAAAAAAGGATGCAATAACTAAAAAAGATGTTAGTTCGGTTATATATGAAAATAATAAAACTTGGTCCTCTGCATATCAAGTTAATCTAAGCGGCCTAGGTTTTAACTGGATGCTTTTTATTGATGGAAATACTGGTAAAACAATAGATAAATATGATAATTTAGCTCATGACGCAGCTATTGGTACGGGCATAGGGCAACGTGGCGATACAAAAACTTTAAATATAAATAGCACAAGTAATGGCTACATTCTAGAAAACGTTTCAGGTCCTGGAAAAATTACAACTGCTGATGCATATAACGGAACAGAAGTTCCTGGCACAGCAGTTCAATCCTCCACTACTAATTTTAATACAGATAGAGGACGTGCTGCTGTAGATGCTCATTACTATGTTAGCAAAGCTGCAGAGTATTTTAAAAATAATTTTGGTAGGCAAGGCTTTGATGGACAAGGTAGTCCATTAAACGTAGCAGTTCATTTTGATGTAAATTATGTAAATGCATATTTTGATGGATATAATCAACTTGTATTTGGTGATGGAGATGGTAGAATAGCTGGAAACTTTGCAAAAGCTTTTGACGTTGTTGCTCATGAATTTACCCATGGAGTAACCGCAAACTCAGCTAGATTAACTTATAGAAATCAAAGTGGAGCATTAAATGAATCTTTTTCTGATGTTTTTGGTGCTATTATAGAAAATAAAACTGACGACCTTTGGACTATGGGAGAAGATTTAGGCATTCCAGGCCAACCTTTACAAGTAGCTAGAAACCTTTCTAACCCTAGGTTATACGGACAACCTGACAATATGTCTCAATATGTAAATACAACTGCAGATTCTGGTGGAGTTCATACTAATTCTGGTATCCCTAATAAAGCCTTCTACAACATTGCCACTTCTATCGGAACCGAAAAAGCTGTTAAAATTTATTATAGAGCTTTAACAACTTATTTATTTGCTTCTGCTAATTTCACAGATGCTAGATCAGCTATTGAAAAAGCAGCTAATGATTTATATGGTGTAAATGAAAAATGGAACGTTAGTAAGGGATTCTACGATGTTGGAGTAGGTGGAAATCCAGGCCAAGATCCTGGTCAAAATCTATCTTTAAAGGCTGCACAGCTTTCATCAGATAATCCTAATAATACAGGAAACTATAACTTAACTTTAACAGTTCCTAAAAATAATACTGCCAAAACAATAAAATTAACTGAAAACAACTCTACTGTAATTCTATCTCAAACTATTGATGCTTCAGCAAATGATATCGTTATCAACAAGGTATTCTCAAATAAAGCAGAAGGAACCTATAACTATGTAGCTGAAGTTAGTGATGGAACAAATACTTTAACTTCACAAATAAAGATAACAGTTAGCAATACTCAAACTCCAATATTGCAACCTGCAGATATTTCAGTTGATAATGCTACTAATAGTGGAAACTATACTCTTACTATAAAATTACCTAGCAATAATTCTGCCACAAAAGTAAGCCTTTTTGAAAACCTTTCAACAACTCCTATATTAACTCAATCAGTAAATGTATTACAAAATCCAATAACTTTAACAAAAGCCTTCACTAATAAACCTGAAGGCACCTATAATTACAGAGTTGATGTTTCAGATGGAATAACAACTAAATCCTCTACAATCAAAGTAACTGTAAAGCAATCTATACCATCAACTGACACTTGGAAAGAGAATGTTTTATATAAAGCAGGTGATAAAGTAATTTATAATAATGTTACCTATATCTGTTTGCAAGGCCACACTTCCCTAGCTAATTGGACACCTGATGTAGTACCTGCCCTTTGGCAAAGAGCTTAATCATAAACAAATGTAAAAGTAGCCCTTCCTACGGAATTCGTAGGAAGGGTCATTACATAATCTCTAATTAAATATTTTAACTTATAAAATTAAACAACCACTTTTAAAATGTTTCTATAAGGAAGAAATACAAGATCATCAACACTCAAATCTTCAATCTTAACTTCCTTTCTATCCTCTATTTTTATTTGTTCTTCATTTTGCCAAAATGGATAGACACATATCTCATTTGTCAATTTTAAAATATCTCTATATAAATTTTGTAGTTGTTCATAACCTTCATTAAAATCACTAAAATCATATTCTGCGATTTCTTTCTGATATTTTGATATATTGTAATATATTGAATCAAATAAATCCTTATTCTTATCCATATATTCGTTATACCTTCCAAAAGCTTTTTTATATTCTTTCTCTTTTTCTATTTCCCTAAACAACCTGTTAAGTTTTTCAAATCTATTTGCAGAACGTATTTTTTCTAATTCTTCAGATACTAGAAATTTTTCTAATCCCCATTCAATCTCTTCATCAGTCCAATCTGATACAATATCATGAAGTCTATAAGCCCTATTCCTCAACTTTTCTTTTTGTTTTTTAAATTTTCTAGCTTTTTTCTTATAATCTTTAGAACATTTTATTTTTTTCATTCTACTTAATTTATCTGTATCTTCAAGTTTCTTTTTTACTTTATACTCCTCAAAGCTATTAACATTCTCCTCCTGCAGTCTTGAAATAATACTATTACAATCACAATGAGAAGAAATATGATAGAACTCATATTTTTCTGATAAATCATCAAATTTATAATAACTTTCTTCTCTAATATAAAAATTATTTTTTTTAAAAACACTTATTACCTTTTCTCGTGGAATATTCTTAGGAATCATATACAAATTTAATTGACACATAAAATATTACCTCTCTTTAGTTTGTTTCAAATTATTCATTTTTAACTAAATATAGCATTCTACAATTAAAAAATTTAGGCCAAATTCTTTGCCTTTTTCAATAATAGTATTTACCTGATAACGACTAAATCTTCTGTTAAGTTCAACATTTTTATTACCCCTACCTAATCTCAAAAGTTCTTCATTTGAATACTCAATCATCGGATATAAGTTTCTTAATTTTACTATTTGTTTTAATACTGGCATCTCATTATTCCAAACAAAAACTAATCTATATTCAGGTTCTATTTCAACCTTAGGATTTAGTTTTAATTCAACCTTAAAAGTCTCTCCAGTTGCTGCACATCTATATATTTCATATCCTTCCTCAACCTTTATTAATGTTGGTATAGGTCGGCCTTTTTTTATATACTTAAGCAATTCATATTTAACAATTCTATTCCCATTTTTCAGCATAGCATCTTTAATCATCTTTTCTTCTTCACTGTCTTCAATAATTACTGCTGTAAAATCAATAATATTAAAAATCAATAACTTATCATAATTATCTATAAATAAAATATATCTGCTCTTTTCTAAAAAATTATTGTACTCATCCAAATTAATTTCTTTCATATTAATATTTTTTCCTTTAACAATTTGATTTTAAAGATTGTTTTAAGTTACGCTTTAGTAAGTATATACAAAACATTATAGTAATGGGAAATATAATAGCACTTAACAAGCCTATTTTTAATCCAAGCCCTGTTATAACATCAATATGTATCCAATTTTTAAACATCATATTTTTCTTTTCTACAAAACCAGAAACATAGCCAACTAAGCTTGGTCCTACAAAACAGCCAACATCCCCTGCTAATGCAAGCAAAGCAAACATAGTTGTACCACCCTGTGGACAATGTCTTGCTGATAAACTAAATACCCCTGGCCACATAATACCAACAGACAAACCACATAATCCACACCCAATTAGTGAGATAATAGGAATTGGTGCAAACACCGTAATAAGATAACTAATTACACAAAGTACGCTACTTAATTCAATAAATTTTTTCAAATTAATCTTTTCACCAAATTTGCCATAAAATGCACGCGATATTCCCATAAGAATTGCAAATAAACATGGTCCTAGCAAATCCCCCTTAGTTTTTGAAACATCTAGCCCAGCTTCTGCAAAAATAGATGCCCATTGACTTATAGCTTGCTCAGCAGCGCCTGAACATATCATCAATATAAAAAATAGCCAAAAACTTTTAAGTTTAAATATCTTTTTAAATGGCAATTTTGTTTCCTGATCACCAAATGTATTAATTGGTACCTTCGTAAACCATATAGCATTACAAAGTGGAACAATAGCCCAAAACATGGCTAAATAATTCCATTTTGCCACACCAAATATCGTGAAATAAATAGTAGAAATAATCACAACAGATACATGTCCCCAACAATAAAATGAATGTAACAAACTCATTGCTGAAGATTTTGCATCATTAGGCAAAGCTTCTACAATTGGGCTTATAAGAACCTCAATTATTCCTCCTCCAATTGCATACAATGCAATAGCAAATATTAACCCAGCAAAAGGACTAGGAAATATATAAGGAAATACAGCAAGTCCAATCAATCCCACCGCTGAAAAAATATGTGCTCCTACTATAGAAATACGATATCCAATCTTGTCCACAAATCGTGCTGATAAAAAATCCACCACAATCTGAGTACCAAAATTGAAAGTAACAAGTAGACTTATCTGTTCTAAAGATATTCTAAACTCTTTTTGAAAAGTCAAAAATAATAACGGTGCTAAATTATTAACAATTGCTTGAGTAATATATCCCACATAACTTGCGTACATAGTATGCTTATAATTTTTATTCATAAACCACCTCTACAAATCCTTTTCAATTGCTTATCGTCTATTCCTAAAGGGTGACCTACAAATGTACTCATAAGCCCCTAATTATTACTTATATTATACCATATCCCTATAGTCCCTAAAAAAATACAATAACTATTAACTTGAATAGCTATTGTACAATAAATACTTATGAACGCTGATATGAAATTATCCTCTATATCTAAAGATTACTCTCTATGATAAATTTTAGAATATATCTTTGGTAAATTTCTTACATCATAACCTCTGCTCTTTAAATATACAGTTAATTCTTCCCGACTTGGATATGAAAATTCAAACTTCTTAGTTTTATCCCCTCTTAAACCTCTGTTAATTGTCTCTAAACATATTCCAAATTTATTTGCAAATTTATCTTTATTATCAGTTATATATGTGTTTAAATTTTTATCTATAGCTTTAAAATATTTATTAGAGCTTCTACTTAAAATTAGCTCTATATATACAACATCATTGCTAATATATTTTTTTGGATTATTTCTATAATCAGTTATCATTTTAAACTTTGATTCCGAAAAAAAAGGCTTCAATCTATACCATCTTTCAAATTTCTGCTTATCTTTATTTGAGTTACACCTTCTGCAACTTGGAAGCACATTCCCTATTTTAGTAGCACCTTTATTATTTATTGATACTATATGTTCAAGAGCTTCATTATTATTATTTAAAATAGTATTACAATATGCACACTCATATTCCCCTTTTGCACTTTTAAAAAGTTCTTGTATTTGTATATATTCTTCTAATGTAAGATTTCCTATCGCACCTTTTTTATTAGCCCTTCTGTTAGCAAATCTTATAGATACCTTATCTAAATCTATTTTATTAACATATAATTCAGGTATATCAGACAAATCGGTTTTATCACATATATCATATTTTTCCCATAAATACTTTTGTGTTGTAAAATCATATTTTTTTTCTGCTTTTAATCTTTGTTTTATTGCATCTGACATTTTATCATACAAACCTAGATTAACTTTCCTTCCATTTACATGTATATATGATTCATATTTATTTCTAAGTCTACTCACTCCTATAACTTTAGATTTGCTAACTGATATCCCTTTACCATTTTCTCTTTCTAATTTCACTTCTAAATATTGTTTTCTATTATCCAACTTATCTTTCTTTAAATTTTCATCAAACTCAATACAATTCAAATGGTCTACAATATAATCAGAATCAAAACAATCCATTATATATCTATGCAAATATAGCTTTTGTCCATTTGCCTGAGTCTTTACATAATTTCCATCAAAACACCATTTGTATAATCTACACTTTTCAACATCATCAAAATCTATTTTAGTTCTACAAGCCTCTTGTCCTTTTTTATCATAAAGTATAATTTCTGCATAATCATCATGTAAAACTATCTCATTTCCATCTTTTTTGGTACGAGATAATATTTTTCCATGTCTCCTCATTTGCGCATTATGTTTTAAACATAAAAACATTTCATATTCCTTACAATAAAATACTTTACTATTAGAACTATCATTCTCACAACCTTCAACATTACAATGTTTTATAAAACTCTGTTTAGTTGTTTCTTCTATACTAGATATTTTTACATTTAAATACTCTTTTCTATTATCTAAATACCCATTAATATGTTTTATAATACATTTTTTATTATTACATTCCATAATATACTTATCTAGTCTTACTTCCTTATTTGCTATCTTTGTTACAATATATTTCCCGTTCAACCCCCATCTATAGCCTTTACATTTTTCAACATCCTCAAGATCTATAATTGCTCTATCTTTTTCCTTATTATTTTTATCATATAATATTATTTCTGCATAATCCTTATGTATATCAATCTCATTATTATCTCTTATAGTTCTTTCTAGTATGCATCCATTACTAAAAAACTGACTTCTATGTCTACTACATAAATACATATCTGCACCTGAACAATAATTTATACTAGTGTCTTCACTTGTTTTTTTACATCCTAGCACCTCACAACACCTTATGTCATCCAATTGCATCGTCCTCCAAATTCATAAATTCTCTACAAAACTTCCCCATTACAAATAATAACTATTAACATAATTATAAAATCTGTATTAAAAATAATATTATTTAATCTTATTTTTAATTACTTTTCATTTAAAATCTTTTCAACTTTTTCAATACTTATATTTAATGCTTTAGCAATGCTCTCAGGTCCCATTAGTGGTAAGTTTCAGGACCATACCAGTCAGTATAGCGATATACCTTTTCATTTGAATAATATTCTAACAATCCCTCAGCGTCATCCAATCTTATCTTTCTTAATCTTATCCTTTCTGTTTCTATTACAGGAAACTCCTTAAATATCTTTGTTAGCTTCATTTTAATTCTCCTCATTTCTTTAATTTTTGCTTTCATCAATTCTATACAATTTTATGGATAATCAGAAAAAGAATTTTCCTACCAGATAAATCCATTTGAATACAAAAAGACCATAAGAAGTTAAAGCCTTCTTACAGTCTAAAATATTGCAACCACTATTATAATTATAAAAATTACATATAAACATAAGTAATGCCCATTAATTAAAGCATTATATTCTGCTCACACAAAATCTTATAACAGAAGCTTAATAAAAAGCTCTACTTAATATTTAAACTCTACAATTTAAAATATTATATTATAATAATTAATTCTAGTAAAGCAAGTTATCTTCTAACCGCCATATTCATAAAAAGTACACCAAATAAACCTAAATAAAACTAGGCTTAGGAAACTCCTTAAAAAATACATATTAATTTTTAACAATTCATATTAGCAATTAGTTGTTTACACAACTTACATTCCCCTTTCATCATTTTTTAATATTGTACTATATTTTGTAACTTAACTAAATATTTGGAGAATTCTATCATATCACTTTAAAGTAACATTTAAAATTCTATGCTTACTTACAAAACCAGACTTTTCTAGTGTATTTTTAGACGCTATATTTTTTACATTGCAACAAGCCATTGGCTTTAAATTATTCCTATAACAATGTTCCTTAAGCTGGGTAACAATATAGATCCCGACACCTTTTTTACGATATTCTTCTGTGACAATCATTCCAATATCACCATATTGATCATTTGACTTAAATATTCTAAACTCACCTATTCCTAACAGAATGTCACAACTATATAGTACGAATAGTTGATTGTTTTCTACTAAATCTTCATAATAACCGTCAAATGCAGGGTCACATTTTATTTTTATAATTCCTATATCGTTTTTGTTAGCCAATCTGAAAGATATATCCTTAAAATTACTTAATTCATATTTAGTATTTTTATTATCACTAAAAAGATATTGATCTATTGATATACTCTTGTGATAATCAAGACATAAAGCTAGAAATTCTTTCTCTTTAGTAGAAACAGCAGCATTTTCCACAATATCACTTTCAATAATATATTCAAAAATCTGGGGTGCATGTACAAAATATTGTGACAAAATATAGAATTGTACTAAAGTCTTATGGGAATCTACAAAAAAATGACCTGCTTTTTCTCCATCATAAATAATTACATAACACTGAGCGTTACCTATCACTACATTTTCCCAATAACCATCTATTGGAGATTCTAAAGTTTTAATATACTCTTTAGCTAAAATAAATCTTTCTTCTGCTGATGTTACTTTTTCTAATTGTATCATCAAATCCCCCCTTTTAATTTTTTCTTAATTATACAAATTATATATGTATAGTTTAATATTAGCAAACCAGAAAAACAAGATTAAAAGTAAATACTTCAAAGACTCTACTAATGCTTTTATTTATTACAATCTGTTATTTTAATGTATTAATAATATCAATTTTTTTAGCAAACCACTCACATATTTCTTTATTTTGATTACTACTTGAAAGAAAATCAGATAATGGCTTTTCAAAATAATAAATATTTACACTTGTATCTTCAACACATCCATCAAATATATTTTCATTTTCCTTTATCTTATTTGTAATGTTCCCAAATTCACTATTGTTTTTTGCAATAACAAGACTAACAACCACCTTAGGTATTTTACCCTCACCTCTAAACTCAAATCCAACGATAACTTCTGAATATCCATCTCCAATAATATTTTCACTCCACATAACATACTGTTCATTTAGACATATTTGTTTAAGTCTTTCATAATCACGTTCATAAGGCTTTCCAAAACACTCTGTTAATTTTGGCTTAACCATATCTAAACACTCATCCATTTTTGCTATTGTAGCATTAATATTACTAAGAACTATTAAATCTTGAAAATTAAAATCTCCTGCACTTGACATACCTTCACCCCTTAAAAATTCTAAACATTCTTCTATAATCTTATTTTCTTTATATTGATTCAAAAATGCATATACATCACTCCACCTATATTGTTCAAAGTTAATATTTGAAATATCCTTTTTATCATAATACTTTGTACAATATCTTAAATACACATTCTTATTATCATTTACTTTTATTTCATTTAAAACTTTTGAATATCGTCCTAACTGTCGTTCTCCCTCTGAAGAATTAACCTTATTCTCAATAAAACAAATGCTTTCTTTATTCTTAACAACTATATCTATAATACAATCCATATCTCCTTGAAGATAATATTTTTCTTGAGAATCAATAGAAAATCCCGTACCCTCTATTAAAAGAAACTTATTAACAAACTTATCTAATAGTTTATTATCTTGCTCCAACGTTCCCACTATTATTTCAGTTGTAAAGTCTTCTAATGGAGTCTTACCTGAAGCCCCATTTTTGCTGTATAAAGATAATAACCTTTTATAAATACTAATTCAGAACACCCTCTTCCCTCTCAAATCCTTTCTTTTCCATGTTTATATACATTTAAATCGAATTATATCTATATTTTACCACTTTAGTATTAGTTTCAAATTATTATTTATAAATTTAAATATATTTTTAGCATAATAAAACGCCTTCCAAGTAAGCTTTTATTTAAAAGAAACTCTTCCTCATCAACATCCTTTGCAGTACCAAGCTGAAACATAACTGACTTTATGCCTACAAATAATTTTATATATAAAAAAATGATAGCTACCTATCTAAAAAATAAATAAGTAGCTATCATTTTCACTATCTAGTCTTCAAAGCATCAACAACCAAAATATCAGCAGAAACCCACTTTTGATCATCTAACTTACCAAAATCAATCCACTTAGCATCATTATGAGCATTCAAGCTTAAAGTTCCACCAGAAATCTCACAAATAAAACAATGCATAGTAAGATGAAAATTTGGATAATCATAATCAACAGTAGTTAAAAACTCTAATCCATTAATATCAAGTTCTAGCTCCTCCTTAATCTCACGAACAAGAGCCTCTTCCCTAGACTCACCACTCTCAACTTTTCCACCTGGAAACTCCCACATATTAACGAAATCCCCATAGCCTCTTCTAGTAATAAATATCTTATCATCCTTCTTTAAAATAGCTGCAACTACCTCTATAGTCTTCATATGCCAACCTCTATCTTAATAATAAATTTCTTAAACCATATTTTTATTATATAAGTTTTGTAATGAGTTAACAAATTTTTTCTAGAATATAAACACACTTGACCTAATAAATCATAATAAAATATTTATTTATAAGCTTATACTGCGACAATATTCCTTTCTATTTATTTTATAGAAAGAAATATTGTAAAAATATAATATTATTAGAGATTTAAAAATACTTCTCTAAATCCTCTACTTTTTCTAAATCAAAAATATCTCCGCCTATTACATCTAATTTATCTGCTGGAAGACTTGAAATCTTTTTCTTATATTCTTCTGGAAGTTTTTCAAACTTCTTTATCAATTGTTTTAATAAGAGATCTGCCTTCCATTTAGTCTCACCTATAGAAACTCCTTCTTTTCTTCCCTCTGCTTTATAATGCATTTTTCTTATTTCATCTATTGTCATCTTAAATACACCTACACTTCTATTCTTGTATTCTTCAAATCATACTCTAGTAATAAGTATGTCATCATTATCTTCTAAATAAATTGCCCGTATAATACAACACTCCTTCATACGAAATCCGTAGAAAGGAGTGTTTATATTATGAAAGTTTTAAAAATACTGCTCTAAATCTTCTACCTTTTCTAATTCAAAAATATCTCCAGCTATAACCTCTATTTGCTCTAATTTAAGATTTAAAATCTTTTCTCTGTATCCATCTGGAAGCTTTTTAAATCTTCTTATTAATTGCTTTAACAACAAGTCAGCTTTTCCCTTAGTTTCTCCATTGGCCTCACCTATGGAAATTCCTTCTTCTTTACCTTCTTCATATATCATTCTTCCAACATCAGTCATGCTAACAACCTCCTTAAATCTCTTCTTAGCTTTTTCATCTCCAAACTTGTCAAATAAAGCATATAAAAGAGTTAAACATTTAGTCTTCTCTTCTTCATTTTTAATATCCTTAGCTATCTCTATACTATCTAATGTAATATCACTTTTACTCTTTTCACTTTCCATAAGTGGAATGAAACTTAATGTCATAATATCTTGTTCGGTTAGCTCTTCTCCATTATCTACTTTAGTTTTAATTCTTTCATAATTTTCATCCCCATTTAGCTTACTCATATAAAAGCATTCTAATGTATAATTTATCGAACCACAATTAATATTTGTAACTACGTCCTTTATATCTGATGAATACACTACTACGGTTCTTATATTTTTTCTACTCATATAATGAAGAGATGCATCATAATACAAAAATCTTGCTATATCATCCCTTTTATCAGTAGTTTGAAACTCAAAATGCAAATAATCATCCGTCTCTGTATAAAATAGATAATCCATAGCACTAGTCTTAATATCTATATTCTTAATTTCCGTTTGTGCTGGCTTTTTTAGCTTAACATCTAAGTTAAAAAACTCTGATGCACTATCCTTAAAAATCTCCATGGCTTTCTTGAATACAGCATCTTCAACCTTATTATAATCCATTTTAAAACTCCTTCCAAGTAGGCTTTTATTAATATATTTGCCAATTTGGGAGGAGTTATGCAAATGTATATTCTGTTTTGAAAATTAATTTAACTCGTTGTGCTAGTTAAATTATTAACTTCATTCTAACCTATAACTTCAAATCATCTTCTAATATTAACCACCTCATCAGTATCTCCAAAATAGATTACCAGTATAATATAAAGACTCCTTCCTACGAAATCCGTAAGAAGGAGTCTTTTAAATATATTCTTATTTTGAATACTTATTAAGCACTTCGCATAAGTATTGATAATATTGAGTGTTAGAAAGCTTATTATCTATAAACGAAG
Organism: Clostridium cavendishii DSM 21758; assembly: GCF_900141845.1. Taxonomy (GTDB): domain Bacteria; phylum Bacillota; class Clostridia; order Clostridiales; family Clostridiaceae; genus Clostridium_AG; species Clostridium_AG cavendishii. The sequence continues at coordinate 140,522 of NZ_FQZB01000006.1, forward strand.
TTTCCATACCTGACTTTCTTAACTTTTCAATCCACTCTAAAGCCTTTTCTTTACCAAACCCTTTATTAAGCATTCCATAATACATGTATGCATATTCATTACTGATATTTGTGTTAAAAATTAAAGGATTATCTGAATTGATATTTATAAGTACATTATTTTCTTCAAAGCCTTCAACATTATTTATATTGTAAGCTTGGCTGTCAAATACAGCATCTAATTCTCCTATACTAGTATTCGAACTTGGATTTATTTCAACTACTATTCCTTTAGTTGAAAGTTCATTTACCAATTCTCTTTTTACTTCATTAATTATTTCCTTTTGAATGTTATTTGATTGTACATAAATAGGCTCACTAATCTTATCTAAATAGCATTTACAATTATATGCATGAGTTATTTTTTCTGCATTCCAAATAGAACTTTGATGTTTTTCTATTTTTACGCAAAGAACCTCATTATTATTTTCAATCAAGTTTTCAGCTGATTTTTTATAGTTTTCATTTTTTTGAAATTTATTAAATCTTAATTGGTAAGCTTCATATAACATAGGAATATTTATTCCATTCATGTTTTTAAATATATCCTTTGCCAATGAATATATTTCTCTTTCTAAAAACAGATTAACTGCCACATTTTTAGAAATAGAATTTGTGTATACTCCCCATACCCATAACAAGTTATCAAGATATTCTCCTCTAGGAAGTATTACTACCGTATTTGCATTTACCCACTTATTTGGATCAATTCCTAGAGCTATAGCATGCCCTATTCTATCACCAGAATGAAACTTACAAAAGGTTACAACTTCATGTATTCTTCTTAACCCTGATAATATATGTCTAAACTCTTCACCGGCGTGGAAGGTATAGCATAGACTTTTATATCTTACACTACTTCCATCTTTTCCTTGCTTAATTAGTGAATCAATAGAACTATCTCTAGCCCTTTTGTATATAGGTGCAAATACCTGTACCGGAGTGTTATTTTCAAGATTTGCAGCATCTATTCCTAATATAAAGTATGAGAGATATGGTGATTCATTTCTTAGATTCAATAAATTTTGAATCAAAACATCATAATCTTCTTGAATCTTTTTAAAAGAAATTTCACTTGGGTTACTTTTACCATCAAAAGCAAGCCAACATTTTTCATCTCCATCTTCATCTTTTCTTTTAATTAAATGAAATACTAATCCGATCCTAGGAAAATCAACATTACTATCTTCATTTGTAGAATATTCATCATCTATAACCTTTTTATAAGCTGAAAGTATACTTAGTAAATTTTTTTTAAAATCACTTTCATTTTTAGATATACTAAACCTTAATTCTAATCTTTTTAAATACTCATTTTGAAATAAAGTTCTAAACAATAGTTCATAATATGCTTCATCGCTTAATCCACTGCTGCCCAAAAATTTAGTTGCTCTATCAAAAAAGTTTGAGAAATTATCCAATCCTTTTATAGTTGAACTTTGAACCACTTGTTGATAAAATTCATTTTTAATCCTAATATATTTTAATAAAATTTTAAATAAAAATGGTTCTTTTGTTTCTTCATATTTTGTAAAAGCCTTCATTAAAAATACATTCTCACCATAAGTATTGATTCCTTTGCATTCAGTAAATATCCTAAACACAATATCTTCTTTTTTATCATTATCTTTTATCTGATATTGTTTGTTTAAGTCTTCCAACAATTTAAGCAATTCAATATTAGTAATCTCTTTTTCTTGTCCACTCACTACTAATAATATATTTTTAATATTTTTTAACTCACCTTTGCAATACTCCTCTATTGTTATATCTGAGTCATTTTGATATTTCATATAAAACATAACTATATTCCTATATATAGCTGCTAATATGAAATATCTGTGAGGATTTTCTTTGAATTCTCCTTCTCCATTTTTAAAGTACTTAACTTTTTTAATATTTTTCGCTTTTATCCTTTGATTCATAAGCTGTTCCCAAAGCAATATAAAGTTAAACCCAGAATTAGCATGTAAATGATTTTCAGCTACACCTTTCACAAGTAAATCATCTAACTGAGAATCTGCCAAGCTTATATCTGAATAATAGCCATCCAATTCTCTAAAATCAACAATGTTATTTTTAATCATATATAATATTGTAAATAAATCCATAGAAATTATTGAATTTATATTACGAAACACTTCAATTTTCTTATACTCTTCATAAGGCCCTATAAATTCATCATCCAAATTATTTTTCCAATACTTGTACACTATCTTTCCATTTCTGTGAGATATCAAAGTAGTAGTAAATTTTCTTAAATTTTCATAATAGCATTCATAAACTTTGTCTTCATTAATTTCTCTTTCTCTTAAAAATGGATAATACTTATTAAGAATTAAATAAACCTCATCCAAGTTTTTTATTTCAGATGTTTCACTTATTTTATAAACTAATTCTTCCAATAAAAAACTTTTATTTTTCTTCTCACTAGGATCAGCTATTTTTAAAAATGTATCTTCTTCAAAAAAGAACAAATCTTTAAATGGTATCAATGCAACATTTAAAATTTCTCTAATTTTAGTATTCATTTGCATCTGCATTGTCCTCTTCTTCAGGTAATTCTAAATCAAATTCTTTATAGAATAATTCTTCCTCAGCTTTTGCTTTCTTAAATGCTTCCTCTAAAGCTTTTTTCATTGAATTCTTTTTTTGCTCTAAATTTATAATCATTTCTGTTTCAGCTGAATTAACATTTCTATATTTAATATACTCTTGGATAATAAAATTAAATACAGGTTCTTCTATATCTAAATAAGCTTCTTTCTGTAATGTTTCAAGTAAATTTCTCGCTTCAATAACACCATACCAAGCTGTACTCTTATAACCAAGATAACGAAGTTTTTCAACAATTTTTATGTAATCACCAATTGAAACTTTCTCTTTTTCACTTCCATCTTCAACTATTATACTTTTAATAAATTCATGTGTTTTTCTATATACTGTTTTAGAATTATATTCAACATTATAAAATTTTCTAAATTCTTCTTTGAAATTTTCATCATTTATATCTATAATATTAATCATCCCAACAACTACATCTATTTTTTTGTGAACTTCATCTCTTAACAGTTCATCAATCTTTGTTTTATTATTTTTTACATTTTGATTATTATCTAATTTCTTTAAAATTTTTATTATAGATTTAGATTCATTATCTAAGTTCTTCAAGTCTTGATCATTATTAACCACTATAATATTGTTTTTATACTTTTCCTTATTTATATAATTATAAAATAATTGTTTTTTATAGTTTTCATAAACTTTATATGCTTTATTATTTTTTTCATCTTTTTTTTCTGGGTTTTGCAATAATTGAATCTGATTTTCTGTATATTCTATATTCATCTCATAATCTTTACCTTTTAAAAAACTATATTGATTCAATATTTTTTCAATCTTTTCATTCTCAATAGGCTCTCTTGATACTGAATCTAGAAATTCTATTATATGTTTATACTTTTCTCTATCTAAATACCAATTTTTAATCATGTCTCCATTATCATAATCTAAAATTAAATTACATAAAATCAAATAAATTTGACGTTTTTCTTTAACACTTAAATCTTTAACTTTTTCATCATCTATTTTAATAATATTTTTTAGCTTTTCCATGAAAAATAAGGCAAACTTAAAATCAGTATTAAAAATTATCTGATCAATCCAATCATTAATTATTGGATTTTTATCTTTCATAAAATCTTTAAATTTTTCATTATTAAAGTTTACTTTATCAACATCTACATTTAAAATATTTTCACCTATATTAAATTTATATAAATAGAAAAAATATTTTTTAGCCTCTTCATATCCTACAACATTTGCTTTTGGCAATAACTCTTTAGTTGTTTGTAATAATATAAAGAAAGTTATATATCTATTTATATACTTTCTCTTTTCTTCTTTATTATTATCTTCTTTATCATCTTTCTTTCCTTTATCTTTATCAGAATTTAATTCATTTTTAAAACTGTTACTTAGCTTCTTTGTAAAAAGTCTTTTAAAATCTATTATTGTATTTTCCTCATTTGATCCCCATTTGATATGCTTTTCATAAATCTTACTTTGATCTTTTATTAAGTCACTTGAAGAATATATAATTGTATCTATTAACGATTTAATAAATACAAATCTTTTTTCATCATCTACAAATTCCTCTTTATCATATTTACTTAAATAATAAAATACATTTATTAAACCTCTTGGTGTTTTATCAAAAATTACATATGGTATTTCCGAGAAAATCTCGTCACTTTTTTTATTTTTCCTCTTAAATATATTGTCTTCACCCATCAAATCATCTAGTTTTTTATGCAAATATATCGTTTCATTTCCACTTTTATCAACTTGAAATGAAAAATTAGGTATACTCTTAAAATTCCATTTTATAACATTATGCCTAAATGCAGGTGGTAACACCTTTTTTAAATATTCATGTGCTAAATATTTTTTTCTACTAATTAAATTATGTTTACTATCAAATAATTCATTATTTTCTACAAGGCTTGTTGTTGCTAACTTTTCATTTTCTAATAATGCTAAAGTTATAGATTCACTTAATATTTCATAATCTCCAGATAAAAAACATATTATATTAGGATGGCAAGTATAAGCCATTACTGCATCTATCAATTCTCTACATTTATTTGTTTTTAAATCGATATCATCTATTGTTATAATAATTAATGGCTCTTCACCTTTATTTAAGTTTCTTTTTACACTAATTAATTCTTCTACGAAAGAATGTAATTTATTGTTAAATTCATAATCAGGTGCTAAAATATAAGAATATTTCTCCTTATAAGTTTCCATATCACTATAATTTTTCATTATTAAATTACGATATTCAGCATCTTTATAACAATAATATTCTAGAACTTCATTATAACTTCTACTTAACTCATTACTTTCTTTAAACCTACATTGATTAAAAAAATCTGAGAACTCTTTATTATCAATTTCATTTTTTTCTATTTCATTTTCTAGAGCTTGCATTTCTTTTTTCAAAACACCTAATATTGCTCCTAGTATCTTTGTACTATCTCCATATATATCTGGTTCTATTATTGGAAGAACGATATCTTTATTTCCTTCAGCTTCTAAACTATTTAAAATAGTATACATAGTTGAAGTTTTTCCTGTTCCCCTTTCGCCAAATAATCCAATAGTATTATTGTATTGCTTCTTACTACTATTATCTCTTTTTCTATTTATTAACTTTGCTTGTCCTCTTATTTCTTCAATTTGATTGATTATATTATCATATGTAGGAACTATTAATTTAACTTGTACATCACTTAAAGCTCTGGCGCCTATAAAAACTCCATTTTTATTTTTCATTTTTTCTTTCCTTCCAATTTTTAAAATTTGTTATCTTATAATTATTTAGTTTTTTCATTTTTTTGTTCTATATGTTTATTCCAATTATCAACGTCAGCTTTAGAAATATTTTTTATTATCTGAAGCACTTCATCATCATAATTCTTTTTCTCACTAGATTCGCTACATTTAATTAATATTTCCATCAATCCATCACCAATATTTTCAACTGCTTGTCTATATCTTAGCCAAGATAATTTATAATTTTTTAAATATGATACTGAAATTAAAATATTTATTAATACTGCTATAGCTGAGTTTATAATCTTTGTATTATCATTAAAAACATTCACTAATGGTATTATTGCGGTAAGAATTATTATACTAATATTAAATAAATTATACCTAGCTCTCCCCCCGTCAGCTTTATTTATATACCATTCCAACTTATAAAATGCTATATCGGATGTCATTTTTGTAATATATTCTTTATTAGTTAAATCATCTAATATATTCTTATAAAAATTCAGCTCTGATGATTGCTTCATTATTTTTATCTCCTTTTTTATCTAGTAATAATTTATAAATATAATATAAAAACTTCTTTTATTTACTTATTATTACACTATTATTTTATCACATATTTTCTCTTTTTCTACAATTTTAGATATTCATATACAACATTATTACTTTATAGGCTCTTATGAATTCTTAAAATATAATAGAATAATTATATCTACTGGATCTGTAAAGCACTTAATCTAAAAAACATATTAATCTATTTTGAATATCTTTATATCTCAACATATTTTATTAATATTTTTAGAGTATTTTTCAATAAATTTAGATAAGCTTTTAAAATATAAAATTTTATAAAAACAATATTGTCCTGTTATATGAATTTCTGTCATATAATCATATAGATGATTCTGTTATTGGTGAAATTCTAATAATCTTTATAGTATACACTGCTGTCTAATTATTAGTAAATTTTACAATATGATTGTAATGATATATACTTTTATTATAATCAAACTTATAATTTTATTAATACTATAATTGTTGAAAGGAGTATTACTCTTGAAAAATCAAATACAAACACTACCAATAATTAAGTTAAGAAATATATCATATCCAGAAAGGTCATTAACTTTATTTATATCAGTATTTTCAAATTTTCACTTAAGTGAAATCTTTTCTCTAAGAGATACATATCCAAATACTAATATAAATATTTTCATAAATGAAAATAAACTTATGTTTTTATATAAAAATTCTATTGAATTTTTTTCATCTCTTAATACTCAAAAGATTAATATTATTTTCTCTAATAGCGTTAAATCGGACATGCTTTTTATTGATGAAAGAATTAGTATTCCTTTAGTATATATTAATAAAACAATACATCTAAATACGGGTAAAGTTATAGAAACAACTTTATCGGATATCTCTACATCAAGCTGTAATACATTAAAAGGACTTTTTACACACTCTGATAACTCATATATAAGTATTGTAAATAATTTAACAGTATTAGAAATTAACTCTATTATAGATTACATAAATTATTCTGATATTCAGTTAACCTCTAATGATATTCTTCAATTTAGTAATTTTGACAATTCAACTATTAATCTTATTTCTGTTTTATCAAACATTGAGGAACCTTTAAATTATAATGATGTAGGTTTACTTCTTACCGAAGGTGATAAAAAACCAGGTGCCTATAAAAAATATGGTGAGAATCAATCTAAAACTGGAGAACTTCTTGAGCTAGTTTCTATTAATTCATCTGTTCCCAAAACTGTGTCTTTAACTCCATTAGGAGAAGCTCTTCTTAATGTTAATAAAGAAGTTTTTGATAATATTATTTTCTTTGAAATTTTGAAATGTAACCTTCTTAAACACTTAATTTCATTATGTAAGTTTAATTGCCAAGTTAATGTTAAAGAAATATGTGTACCTACTATTTCAGAGAAAACTTATTTACGTAGAAGATCTAATATCAAATATCTTGTTAATCTTTTAAAAGCTAAAAATATTGAATCTTTAAACATTCTTTTAGATAAATTATCTTTTTAAGTTAAAAAAATGAGCAACGTAAATGTTGCTCATTTTTTTATTTATTCTTTTGCATTTCCATCCAAAAAGCATTATCTTGCATATAGATAACATCTTCAACATTTCCTAGCTTTACTAAACTCTTATGTTGTTCTAATGACTTTATCTTAGTAAACAGCTCATCTTCCTGTGTCTTATTCGTTGTATTATATATAAACTTTATGTCTTTTATTGAAAGGTCTGATACCTTGTGTACTATCCAAGTTAGGATATAGTTTGCATACTCATTATCTCCTGTAGAAAAATGGCTTAGTAGCTGTGTTGATAGTATTGTTCCTACTCCAAACATTCTACCTTCTTTTAAGATCTTCTTTAAACTTTGGAAATTTTCACACAAGAAGTTATCAGCCTCATCAACTAATATCATCTTACTCAACTGTCTATACTTGTCATCAAGTTTACTTTCTCCTAATACTTTCATTTGTGAATAGAAGATATCTAGTATTATACCTACAACTAAGTTTTGAATATCCGAATCACTGTTTGAAAGGTTTATTACTGTAACTCCATCAATCATATCATATAATGATTTAGAGTTATCCACATCTGGATCAAATATTTCAAAATCATATAACTTATCTAAACATGTAAATAGTTTATCTTGCTTTACATCTTCATCATCAAAAAACTCTCTGCATACTTCTGCTATAGTTGGTGGTTTTTTAGTCCATGTATTTGGATCATTCTTTTTAATTCCACGTTTATCATATGCATTCATTATAAGTTCTTTTAATTTGTTCTCTTGGACTACACCTAAACCAAAAGCTGTAGTCATTGTATGTTTCAAAGCATTAGCAGTGTATAATGGTAATAAGTTTTTCTCCTTATTTCCCTGAACTAATTCTAGTGGATTAAATGGAAGATGATATGTCTCATATACCTTAGCATTTGTAGCCTCAACAAATTCATTATCTATATAATCACCTTTATAATCAAATATTAACAATCCAATCTTTTTACCATCAATATTTTGATAAGTATTTTTATTTAATTGATATATAAGAGATTTAGTAAACTGAGTTTTACCAGTTCCCATAGTTCCAATTATACCTGTATTAGTATGATTATTTTGTATTGAATCAGTTGGATTCCAAATCACCTCACAATCTCTATGAATATCTCTTCCAAAAAGAACTGATAATGGCCCTTTAGTTTCTGCAACTGCCCCAGTATCTTCACCACTATTTCCATCATATATCGCACTTGATTCTTCATCATTTGAATTATCATTAATAGACGTTTCTTCTTTCATTTCACAAACTCTACCTTCATATAGGTTATATAATAATGTATCACTCTTTATATCGCTCTTATCTAATATAAAATTGTTCTTTATTTCTTCAACACTTCTTAAAATATTTCTATATCCTGATGCTTCTGGGAATACTAATTCTAAAATCTTATTTCCCTTATCATATTCTTCCTGATTAAAAGCATCTCCTAATTCATCAACACCAATTGAAACAAGTTCACCATTCTTTTCAAATGATATATCACTTTTAAAAGTAAATATAGCACCTCTTCCAATTATCTCATCTAAACTATTAGATATTCTATAATCATCATTTAATAACTTTGCTCTTACATCAGTTTCTATAATAGAATCCCAATTTTGTTCATCCCACACATTATAAAGCTTTAATTTCTCGATGCTTACAAGAACTAATTTAATTAGAAAATCTCTAAATATCTTTGCTTGTAATTTATCATTGATTTCTTTGCTTATATTCCTTTCTATATGATTTCTTGTTTTGTAAGCTTGTAGCTTCGCCTTTTTAGTTACATCCCCTTTAATTTGCCCAATCTTAACTTCAATTGGATAATAGTGAACATCTATATTACCATCAGCACAACATTCTATTCCTACTAATAACAAGTCATCTGAATAAGCACCATCACCACTTAAATTTTTTACTGAGAACAAACCTTCTTTACTACTTAAACCACAACCTTTGGATACTCTTAGAATTTCCTCTAATGAAATTGGGACCCATACAATTTTTTTATTGTAAAAATATGACAAACTTAACTTTATAGTAGATACGATACTAAGCTTCTCTCTATCTTCATATCCATTACAAGAAATAATTTTTAATAACCAATCTCCATTTATCGCATTAAAACAGTTTATTACTTTAGTTATTGACTCTTCATCATTTCCTAATAATACATTTTTATTTTCTAAGAAACTCTTTATTACTTCCTTATATTGCTTAGTCTTTTTAGTTACTGTAATAGAATCATATCCAGAAGATGGTGTATATTGATCACTATAATGTATAATAAGTAAATCTTTTTCTTCAATAGTATCTTTAAAAAATTGTAATCCAACCATTGGATTTATGAATGTTACCCAATTTGCAGATTCATAAATACGATTTAATTGATCTTCTTTATATTCATCTATAGCGGTAGTTTTGCACCTACTATCATCAAATGGTGATTCATTTTCAGCAGAACAAATTAATGCATTCATTTTAGTAGCCATTTTTAGAAGTGTATTTTTAGAATGAATAAATTTAGTTCCATACCCTGTTCTATATGATTTAGATATTTCTTTAGAAGGAACTGATGATAATAATCCACCAAGTGATACACCCGTGTTTATATTATCCATTATCGTATTTTTATTAGAGAACTCATGCTCCATTTCGTAGAATGTTATATGACTATATTCATACTTAGTAGTATCATAATTTTTTATATAACAGCTAAGCTTTGAATTTACGATATCAAAAATATCATCCTTAGAATACTTCTTATTGCTAGATTTTATTGCAAATGATAAACCTAGCTTTTCCTCTGCATCCTCAACATGCACATAATTTTGAAGTTCCTCAAATACACTATCACCAGACTTATTGTATATATTAATAATAAGTGGTCTTAACTTCTCAATTCCCTTACTCTTTAATCCTTCAGTATAATAGTCTATTATACCTTGTAAAATATCTTTAGAGTATCCTGTATTAATTAAATTAATCTTTAATGGCAGTTCTGTAGATAAAAATAAAGTCTTAAAGTGTTTTATAAATTCATTTATTTTTTCTCTAACTAACTTCTTAACAAATCCTCTGTTTCTTTCATTAAAATCAATATCATTTATTACATATTGCTTCCACTCTTTAGAATGATTTTGTTCTAAAGATCTATAAAGCTTTTCTCCACCAAAAGATATATAAGGAATGAGGTTTGTTGAATCTAATTTATTAGCAATTTCTTTTTCTAAATCTTCCTCATCAGAAATCACTTTATCCTTTAACTCTTCTGTGATCATAAGTTGATATGACACATTAATAGGGTGTAATGGTGTTAGTAAGATCTGTCTAGCTGAACCCATTACTTCTATTGTCCCAACTCTTAGTAAATCAACAATTTCATCACACATATTGTCATTGTACTCAATCTTTTCCAATTTGGAATAGTATATATCAATATACGTTTTTAATCTTTCTTCTAAATCTTCATCAATATAAGCTAAGCTTGGTAAAACAACATTTGATTTATAGTATTCAAAAATTCTGTTATAAGCTTCTTTTAACTTATCACAAACTTTTAACTCTCTAATCTTTAGTTTTCCATTTGATTCTACGAAGGCCATTCCTCCATTTTTCAAGATAAATTCTTCTCTATCAAGATTAACTTTAAATTCATCATAAGCAAAATTAACTTCACCATCTTTACTAATTTTGTTATCTAAAAATTTATAGCTCCCCTTATCTCTTAATTTATTTATCCAAATTTGTCTTCCACTAATACGTGTAATCTTAGAATTGCTTCCAACAATATTAAAAGGAATTATTAGATTATCTAGCCTAAGATTAAATCTATATGCATCTTCATTTTCATCTATTTTTATCTTATTTTTCACCTTAAACTTATTAATAGCGTTAATAGGTACATTCTCATCTTGGAAATTCAAAGTTATTGATGATGTATCTTCACCATATGGATTTAACGTAAACTCTGAATCCGATGTCATGAGCGTAATGTTTTGCTCTTTTTTAGTTATCTTTATAGTGTAATTAGTTCTTACAACTGTATCCTCAAATATAGCTTTATCCATTGGAATAACGACGATCTTAAACTCATAATTACTCTTTCCTGAATAAGATACCTTACAAAAACTAACTTCGTCTTCCAATTCTTCTAATATAACATTAATCTTCCTATTATTTATCTTAGCTGAAACATTCTGCCCAAAATCACATTTAACACCTTTACCTTTCATAGCTTCTAACTTATTATCAAAAACAAAAGATAATTTGATAGTATCAACTTTATCTTTATTAAAAATAATTATGTTTCTCTTTCTTCTTTGTGCCTTAGTTGTACCTTCTTCCTTCTCCCAATAATCTTCCTTAGAGATATTTTCTATAGAACTACATTCATAGATGATATCCTTTTCCTCATAATTATCCATAGACTGCCTAACAACTTTATATTCTTCATTAAACCAGGCTTTATTAGCTAATTTCTTTTTTCCTGTTTCATCTAAAAACTTTTCTAAATTACTCTCTATATCTCCACCATACTTATGGATATTGTCTATCTTTAAGTACGCTTGCGAGTTCTCATTTAACCTACTAATAGCTTCCTTCTCATCATTAATTGTATCTAGCTTAAGATCTCTAAATAATTCAAATTCTTTAAATTCAGAATCATCTATATAGCCCTTATTTATTATAGATACTATATCGCTATACTGTAATATTGATTGACCTTCATCAGAATCTTCTCGCTCCCTTCTTCTTAGGTCAAACTTTAATACATATTTTGCACTTAATGCAAGATTACTTTTATCTATAAGATAATTTATATCATTTATTAATGTCTTAGAATGGAATGGCATACCTTCCTTTTGAAAGTTTATAACTCCATCTGTGATAGTATCTTTATTACTTGTATGAATGAATAATATTGCTGAATTCTTAAATTGCGACTTCATGTTGGTACTAACTTCATTTCTTAATGTAGCTAAGAAATCTGGATTAACACCATCAATTGTAGCTGCAACAATTAATATAATATCATTAAACTTAATTGAATATGTTGTATATTCCTCATACTTCTCATTAACTTGATATTTAAATAGTTTACTGTCAGAGACGTTTTTTATTTCTTCATATAAGTGCTTTACATCTGACTCTTTTTCAAATTGAATTTCATATCTATCACCATAATAAATTCTTGTCCCATCAAAATATTCAACAACCTTTTTAGCTAAAAAATTATAAAATTGATCTAACATATAATGCATCCCCACTATCACTTTTCTTTTCTAATACATTTAATCTTTGATAAAAATCAATTAATCTATTTCTTGAATCCTTATCTAGATAAACCCCTCTTCTTTCAAGTTCTTTTATAATGTATTGTAATCTAACCTTTTGCTCATCTTTTATACATAGTTTAGTTAATAGTATTACATATTCTTCTGTTAAGTTTAATGTCATCCCATTTCTTCCCCTATTTCTTAAGAAGTTATTTCTACAAAACTCAAAGAACCAATCGTAATAACGACGACTTAACTCTATGGCATTTGTAACCTTCGAATGATGATTATGTATTAAGCCATATAATTTTTCAACTTCAACTAAAATATCATCCTCAGTATCAGAGTCAAATTCATACTCTGTCCAATATTCATTTTCATCTTTTATAGCAGCTTCGTACATAGCTACTACTTCAGATAAATTCTGCCATGTCTCTAGTTTCTCATCATCATTCATTTTGCTAACTAATTCTTTAAATTCCTTGTAAGTATAGTTATTATGACCAGCTTCTGAACAGTTTAAAATATTTAGACATATTTCATGAGATCTTAAACTATTTATAGCATTTTCTACTAAGCACCATCCATTTTCATATCCTATACGCCCTTTAGAAACCTTTTCCCAATCAAACGTAAAGTATATTAGCGGTACTTCCTTTTCATCAAACATATTATTTAAATTACCAACTGCCCTTAATATATAAACTACATAATAGAACTTTAAAAGAGTTACTATTTGAGAACAAAAATTCCTCTTTCCTTTTAAAAGATATTTCAAATCCTCATTAAAAACAGACGTAATTTCTTCTGCGAAATTCTTATATTGTTTCTTTTTCTTTTCACTATTTATAGCTACCTCTGGTAGCTTATCTAAAATTAAATCAGTTAAAACATTTCCTGTTTTGTTTTCAAACACTTCTTCAATACATTTTCCATAGTTCTCTTTTTCATCAAATAAAACATCATATAGAAAATTCCCCATTTCTATGTTTTCTTCCTCTGTCATTGAATAAACTAAAACTTTAGGATGAAACTTTGCAATGCCCTTATCTTCATCAAAGAAAATTGTTGAAACTACTTCTTTAAACTTTTCTTTATCATTTTCAGTCTCAAACTCTACTGAATTTATAATATCTGAAAAGAATACCTCTTTATTAAACTCAGTTACATTACAATTTAATAAGTTACAACAAAAAGCTCCAATACACTCATCAAACCTTTTTATGATATCCTTATGCTCCTTTAATGGTCTAACATTATATGGAACTATTAATTTATCTTTAGTTTTAGGCTTATGCGTTGGTTTCTTAGTCGGATCCTTCATACTATAATCCTTCTTTACTTTGCTTATATCAATCTTATATCCCATTATTTAATCACCTCAAATTTATACTTACCAAACTTTTTAGTGAACTTAAATGTTTCTACCCCATCAGCTATGTTTTCTTTAATATAGATCTCTTTATTTTGCTCTCCATAATTCTTTATCTTTTCAATGGAATCAATAAAGCTAATAAAATCACTTCTTTCCTTTTTCTTTGGAATATACCCTTGTCTTACTTTTGTTAATAATTTATATAGCTTGTAATCAAGCTTAATAGTTAATCTATCACCCTTATTCTTTATAACAAAATCTAATATTATATTTGAAACAAACTTATCTAGCCTTCCCGTTAAAACTTTATTTTCTAATTCATCTTCTTCACATTCTAAATATAACTTTTCATATGTCTTAAACCTATTTTGCGATTTCCCCATATTTATTCTTATATTACTATCTGAAGATTTAACATTGTCCAATTTATATATAGCTTCACTTACCAAATCATATAAATCTCCTAATTCTGTAATATTATTAGTATTAAAGACATACAAGTATTTAATAAATTCACTATAAACATGATCCTTATACAGTTCATTATGGCTACCACATAAATAATCTAGTCTTAAATAATGATTAATCAACCACTTTTGCAGCTGTTGTCTATTTATCTTAGAATTAGTAAAAATTCTTTTAAGTTCAATCTCATCATTTAACACATCTACGATATACGTATTATCTAATGGATATACTTTTTCTAAGTATTTTCTTGCAAAGTACGGTTCTCTATTTAATTTATTTATTAAATCATCCATATCTTCATTAGAACATAACACTGGATCAACATTACCTAAGGCCTTTAGAATTCTAGATGAATCCTTATTTGTAAACATAATATTTGCAGTTAATGCATCCATGTATTCTATGATATTTAATTTATCTATCTTTTTAAGAAATTTTTCTCTAGTTAAGCTATTAAAGTCTGGATGAACTATAATATCATATATAAAGTTCATTATTGCTCTTGTAGTTATAGATACCTTTTCTTTTATCATTATTTCAATTAGTTTAGATGAAACTCCTACCCTCACTTCATCTGTACTTAAAAGCTCAAAGTTTTCTTTTATAGGACATCTTTTTCTTACATGACATATAGAACATTTCTCTCTATACTGTGTGTAAAATCTATTATTCTCAGCTTTAGCAAATACCTTGTCCATCAATTTATAAATATATTCATATCCTACACCTTCATCACTTAGTGAAAACATATGATAATCAGCAAAATTTACATATGAAAATTTATTATCCTTAATCTCTATTTTATTAACTACATCTGCCATTAGTATTTGATTGTTTTCTATATAAGCTTTCAACCTACTGAATTTTTCTCCATACTCTGAATCAATAAAGTTAGTTAATGTACCTAAGTTGATTAGCAATACCTTAATAGTTTCACAACTATCTATATTTTCATCATTATAATCTTCTAACTCTTCTTTTAACGTTTCCAAAGATGTCTTTTTAGGGGCAAAACTTTCTGTTGCATCATTATGTACCTCTATCGCATCATTAAATTCTTTATATTTATACAATAAATACGATAGTAAATGAGATTTACCATCTCCAGCACTACCACATACTAAAATTAATCTTCCCATTGAAGCGTGTATTGCCTCATCTAATATATCTTTTAATTCTTTTTCTATCTCTCTTTCAACATGCATATGCTGATTAAATTCACTAAAATCCCCAATGTGATCTACTGCCTCTTTTGATGAAATCTTTAACTTTTTTAACTCATCTAGAAAACAAGTTTCAGCCATTTCTACCCCTCCAACTATTATCTATTATATTAATTCAAAAATTAAAGCTAGCCTCAGGTAAAACTAGATCAATTATTTAATAATCGACCTAGTTATTTCTAAGCTAGCCTAAACTTCACCTACACCTAATACCCATCTATTAAATCAAATAATTTATCGATCAAATGTTCTTTTGTATTAATATTACCATATTTTCCGAATTTGATCCTCTATATCCAAGTATTTTTGGGATATTAACGTATTTATTAACATTTTTAACATTTTCTTTTATGAATTCCTGTTGTACCTTTGGAATTCTGAATAATAATCTTAATATTAACTTCTCTTTTTCATCATTACTACAACTAGAATATACCTTACCTAAGTTAGATAAAATAACCTTAGCTTTAGATCTTGTTCCTGTTATTTGAACTAAATCTAATAACGCTGCAAACTTTAAGTTTTCTTCTATATCTTTTAAAGATTTATCATCATAATCTTTTCCTATTCCAATAGATATTTCTTTTAATGTATACATTCTACCTGAATCTTTGTTTAAAAACTCTATTAACGTAAATAGTGCTTCATTGTGATCTTGTAATTTTAACCCTTCTCTTGTTAATACGTCCTCTAAATCATCACTCTTACTTATAGAATCAATAATATCTTCAATATTAGTTCTTAGCAATAAATCTACTATGTACTTGCTATATAAGTCTATGTTATTACAAATTGAGTTTTCATAATTACAGCATTGTAAATCAATTTGCTTAGTAAAATAAAGCTTAAGAACTTCCTTTTCATCAACTTCACTATCCTTAATTGATTCCCATGTAATATTCTTCTTTATACATGTATTACATAAATGTTTGTTGGCATATCTCCTTCCAAATCCATATTGGAATTTATACATATTTTCTTCTTCAAACTTTAAATCGAAGTATTCTGCTGCAATTTCAGGATAATCCTTTTCAAAATCTAGCATTGCTTGATACGCAGCACAATTAGTTTCCTTATTAGAATGATATTCTTGATTAGCAACACAGAATTCTCTAAATGATTTCTTTTTAAAGAAATTAGGTTGATTACACCATCTAGCTAATTGAACATACATACCTCTATATTTACTCTTTTTGTAATCTTCATATCTCATTATGTATGGTAAAGATCCGTACTTCATAAGTATCTTAATTCTTTCGAATACAACCCTAATATCTTCTGCATCTTGAGATTCATATCCGCTAATAACATACATCTTACAAATCTTTGTTGAATATCGTCTCCATAATTGTACCTTTTCAATAATTAACTCTCTATCTTGTATATGATCAAACGCAAAAATAAAATCTCCATGATACTTTGCATTATTAAATCTCTTTGCCTTTTTATCAGTCATTAACCTTATATCAATTCCTTGTCTAAATTGAAATTGCTTTCCAGTAGCCTCTATGTCATTTAAAACTTCTTCCCAGTTTTCAAAAGCTAAAATATTATCATCCCATAAATATACAAAAGGTCTTTTATCATCTAAAAACTCTGATACTGGTGAATGTCTAAATACTCTATCGTATTTCTTATTAACACAAAAAGAACATTTTCTAAAACATCCTCTTGTTGTAAATCCTATAGAATAATCTAAGTAATCTGCAAATCTACTTCTTCTTTTACCTAAATATAATTGTTCTTCGACATACTCCTTATATAAATCATAATATGGCATGTGATGCTCTATTTCAGGGCTTAAGTCCTCTCCACCATCTGGAAAGAAACCTGTTCCCCCTATTTTAACATGCTCCAACTCAATTACCCATTTAGGAACGTTTGTAAAAGAAAAGACTTTAGAAATAAATACTTTATCATATTTTTTTACTTCTTTATAATTATTATAAATTAAAGTTACTTCATGTCCATTAGACTTATAATATCCAGCTAATTTCATTAAAGCTAAATTAGGATGTCGCGTTCCGTTATCCATTAAATCTGCATCAATTAATCCTATCCTCATAAATATCTCTCCATAAAAATAAATAATAGATCGAAATTCTATTCGATCTATTGTTTATTATACTAATATTTATACTTAAATACAATTTTAATTTACATCAATATAAAAAATGTATTTTTTGCTGATATAAAACGGAATATTATTCCTTGTTTTATGTTATCAACTTCTTTTCAGAAAAACTTTATTCCTTTTCCCTAAAAACAACTCTAAATATTAAATATTCCCAAACACAAAAACTTCGACAACACATTTCTGTATTATGGAAGTTTTTCATGGTTGAGCCGAAGTGCGACCTTTAAAACCCAATAAACTTTATAATTAACTCTAATACACATCTTCTTGGTAAGTTAGAACCTAGCCTCATGAAATAATTTATTATAATGCTATTTTATTAATCTCATATCAGTATAAACACATTTGCTATTTTAAATATTATGCATTTATACTATATCGCTACTACTTTAATTATTCTTAATTCTCATCATTTATCTTATTGCTTCAATATATCTTCAATAGTTGGGTCAATTCCTATATCTATTAAATTATCTACAAGTCGTTTCATATTGAATCTATCCTTATTATAAGCAACATCATAAAGAATCCTTGCTGAGATTTCTTGAGCAACATATGTGTTATTATCATGAATCACATTATAAGCAATCGTACCGAAGTTATCATAATCCTCCCACTCTATACATACATCTAAATAATTTTCATTTAATAATTGTAGTATCTCAACTGCTCTTCTCTCGTTTGATTCAATAAACCTTAAAACAGCTGAAACCATATTAGATGCTGTAATAATCTCCTTACAAAGGTCTACGCCATTTAAGCTATAAATATAATTTTCAACATCATCATCGTATATACCATTGTGAATCTTTAATGTTACTAATTCCTTTAGCTCTTGATTCTTATGGTATTGAATAGACCTCTCAATACCTTCAAGCAATGAACCTGCATCAGCATATCGCATATTAGGATTTTCATTTTTTGCCTTCTCAACAGGATTTCTCATAAAATGTCTACTGTCTCGAGGGTCACCCGTCATTATGAAATTAATAAGACTACCCAGTGAATATACGTCACTACGCTTATCACCTTCCTTGAGTTGCATAAACTGTTCAGGTGCACAGTAGTGATACTGTCCAATAGACTGTGTTCTCATTGTCCTATGTGAGTAAAACATATCTAAATCTTTTCCTAGACCAAAATCAGAAATCTTCAATTGACCATTAAATAATAATACGTTATTTGGGCTAATATCACGATGAATAATATTGCGTTCATGAACAGCTTTCATAATATGCAATAACTGACGTATCATTATCAGTTTTGTATCTTCATCATGTTCATAGTCATTCATAAAGTCTTCAAAAGTTGATTCTGCTTTTTCCATAGTATATGAGTAATTTGAATCATCTAATTCATATACTTTGATAATTCCATTCAAATCGTCGAGTCCTTTGGTAATTTCAAACTCTCTCTTAAATCTATGCCTTATACCCGAAATGATTTTAAAATCATCTTTCAGTTTCTTAACAATGAGTCCTGTTGAGCGAGACTCATAGACATTAGCAAAACCACCTCCACCTATAAATTCCAAGTCTCCATCCTCTGATATAAGAAAATATGCTTGTCCTTGCTTATGAATTTTGTATCCCTCAATATTTAGTTCTTCATTTAGGTAGCTTACTATTTCTTCTACCTTTTCTAAAGCTTGGACCTCATTCAAACCATAATCTCTCATTATAAATCTCTTTGATAAAATTAAATTAAGGAACTCATCAAAACGATTATTGTTCCATAAAACCTTTATATTCTCAACCGTATACAACCAACGAGAAGGAAATCCTTGCCCATATACATCGCTAAATCCAAAATTACTATTAAAGAATTCAACTATTTTACCACCTGATTTATATGAATAAAATCCTCGAATATCCCCAATTAGTGCTTCAGCTATAGTCCTAATTCCTACTTCACTTAACACATAAATTCCCCCAATCTTTATCGCGCAACTGCCATTAATCTATATGAATCATAATACTTACATACAACATCCTCTATGTTTTCAATATCAATTCCTGCTTTATTCACCATCAATTCCATTATTTTCAAAGAACCATGTGATATCCCTGCCATGATGTATTGACCAATTGACTGTTAAATAACTAACTTTGTAGTAACATCAATATTCTTGGAAACACCATATTGATAATTCGCCAAACTACCATTGAAACAGATTTACCAAAAAGCACAGGTGGTAGCTTAATATTGTCTTGTAGTGTATTCATAATATCTACATTAGTCACTTCATTATCTAGCTTAATCCAATAATTGTCAAATGTGATATCATTAACTCTTCCTTCTCCAAGCTTAAGAACAGGTTTACATACTTTATCTGTCAATAATGTAAATTTTTTAATTAATTTCTTTTAAGGATACCCTTCCATCTTCTAGTTTGCAAACTTCTTCCAAATAACCTCTAATAAACTCAGATTCTTCCTTAGATATTGATATTTCTATTTTATAATTATGCGGAATACTTCTAATTAGCTTATTAATTATATATCCAAAATCGCTTAACATCATAAATTTGTAAGTAACTTTTAATCTAACTATACTACAGTGCTGTGGTATATTGAATATATAGTCTACTTTCTTTGCCTCTAAATAATTAGTTTTAGGTATATCAATTGAACACTCATCATCAACTATTAAGTCACACTTTATCTTTTTGTTAAAATCAAAAGATATAACATTTTCAGAATTTATATATTGGTAATTATAACTTACTTTATCTTTATATTTATCTAAAAAAAATTCTAAAGTATACTTACCACCACCATGCATCTTATGCTTTCCTTTATAAGTTAATATATTAAATTCAGTACCATTGTCTTTAATTTTTATACTATTCTCTTTAACTATCAAATTAACTTTACTAGCATTTCCATGTTCAAATGAATTTTTAGCTAACTCCATTATCGATAGAGCTATATACTTATTATCTTTATCAATCCATTCTATTTTATTGGTAATATATTCTATTTGTTCTTGAAATGAATCATACATTAGTTGAATTTCTATAATATCCTCATTTTTATTTAACTCTAAAAATTTAATTTTTATCTCAGGATATTTAGTGTCAATAATTTTTGCTACAATCCTATTATTATAAAATTTATATTTGCACTTATGTTTCTCACAATAATTTTTACAATCTTGAATCTCTTCCAAGTTAGGGTCAAAATTTAGAAAAGAAATACATACTGCTCCTTCATTTTTTCCTAATGACAATAAAACATCTACTGCTTTACATACATCTTTATAAAGCTTACCTTTTGCCGAATCTGCAGTAGCTTGTATACATATATAATTATTGTTTTTATCTACGCACCACATATCTGGAGTACCTTTTCTTGTCCTAAATCCACCTTCACATCCTCCCATTTGGGACATTGTGCTCCACTCTCTATTCTCTCTTGATAATATTTCACAAGCCAATTGTTGTAGCTCTCCAGCACTTAAATTTTTTAAAATCGTTTCTGTAATATTCATCTTTCTACCCCTAATATATATTTTAAAATAGTTAGTATAAATTTCCCATTAGTCATTATATCATATAAACTTATTTATCATATATATTTTTATATAGAGAATTATTTATCTTTCTAAAAATAACAAATCTACAACAATACTTTATATATTACCGTAGATTTGTTGCTTTAGGCAAAGCATAAATAACCTCTAATCTATATTTAATTATCAAATATTAGCAAAAACTTCATTTACTTATTGTACGGTTCACCCTAAATAATGCTAAACTTATGCATAGGAAAAACCCTCGACTAATCAAATTAGTCGAGGGTTTCATGATGGAGGCGAATCATTATGTGCATCCATTTGAAATACTAACCATAACTTTTAAACATATAAATTTAATTTTAATAAACCTTTATATGCCTAAAAAATCTTCTCAAGCACAATCCCTTCCTTAAATTTCCCTCTTTCACCTCTCTTCTTCTCTCTAGCCCTAACTAACTCTTCCTCACTATATCCCAAATCCTCAGCTAGTCCAAAAAGCACTTCCACTACATCTGCCAATTCTTCTAAATTCTTAACTTCCAAGAATTCTCCAGCCTCTTCCATAAGCTTTTTCTCAAGCATTTCAGTCTTTTCCTCCCCAGTTAACATTGAGTATTCACATTCACTACCGGAATTCTTTATTATTTCGGGTATTCTATCTCTAACTAATTTATTATAAACTTTCATTAATATTTACCTCATTTCTAAAATACCTTAATATTTTTATTATCTCACACCTATTTTTCTACTCTTAGTCTTCACACTCTTTTTCAAATACCAAATCAAATGCTTCTATAATACTATGAGAACTAAAATCTATTGGTATTGCAGTTACAAATCTCCAACCTTCTTTACTATATTTATCTATAACAGACCTATAATCTATCCATCACAGTAACTCCCTGATTCACTACTATCTGATACACTGGAGCTATATTTTGATTTAACTTTGAACTAAAATCTATTTTTATTTAACAAATTCATTTGTTCAATTATTTACCTGCTCATTTTCTCCCCCTTTTACCACATAAATCTCTTAAATCCGCATGATCAGCATAACTATAAAACTATTTATATAGTTTTATAGTTATATATTTAAATATTTCCCTAGTTAACTATATAAAATTATATATATTTCCCTATTTAAATTCCTTTTTAATTATAACATCATTGTTCCTACAACTCCCATATATTCTCCTAAATCTCTTTTAATAAATAACTATCATAAAAAATTAAAGACACTAGTCTCTACTACCGTCTTCTTATTTTCCATATATTTCATCTAATATTAATCTTGTTTATTACCTATCATGAAAATTCCTTCCTACGAAATCTGTAGGAAAGAGTTTTATAATAATTATTCTATTAAAAATGCTTCAATTACGTGCCTATATAAAAATATTTTATTCTCTTCTGGTATAAAATAAGCTCCATTGTAATAGTTGACATCATCAAAAATTTGACCCTTTTCAACTTCTCCTAATTCATTGATTGTTGCTAACAGATATTCTTCAGAATTTCCTACTACAATTAAAAATGACTTCCTTTCTTTATCCAATGTTATATTATTAATATGTGACTTAGGCGGTATTTTATATTCCCAATCAATCGTATAAAAATCCTTTATAAATCTAATACTCTCCTTAGATACTAAAATTGCTCCATTATCACTTATTTGAATTTTAATAATATCCTTATCATTTTATATTGAATTACTTGTAATTCTTATTATTAAATTTCTGACAATGTCTCCGAGATTTTTATAAGCGTAGAGAATGAGTGGTATATATATCCACTATGTTTTTTGTGGAAACAATGTATAATATATCATCGGGGGAGTGATACAATGAAAAACTTATTAAAAAAGAAGGTATTTATAATACCAGCAGTAATTATTTTATACATTATATTGGTTACGAATGCTCCTAAGTTAGCAAGTGTTTTAGCTTTTGGGTTAGGTGCAGTAGCTATTTATTACTTTTATTTTAAAAGCTCTAAGTTTAAATCAAGAAATATTGTAGTTAAGATTACTACAGGAATAGCAATATTTTTTGGTATGCTATTCTTTGGAATTAGGCCAATGTCATCTGAAACTCACCAATCAAATGACCAAAAAGTAGCGGCTGATAAGGTAAATGTAGAACAGCAAAAAAAAGAAAAGAAGCTAGCTGAGGAAGAGCAAACTAAGAAATTAGAAGAAGAAAAGGCAAAAAAAGAAACTGAGGAAAGAGCCAAGGTGAAAGCTGAGGAAAACAAGAAAAAAGCTGAAGAAGAGGCTTTAAAAGCTCAACAAGAAGAAGCTAAAAAAGCAAGCGCAGAAAGTTCTACTAGTTCAAGTTCTGTACAATCAAATAATAGCTCAGCAGTAGCTAAACAAGAACAACATACAACAAATAGTGGAGTAATGGTTTGGTTATCTGCAACAGGAGATGATTATCATTCAATAGATCATTGTGGTAGAATGAATCCTAAAAAAGCTAGACAAGTTACATTGGAAGAAGCTAAAAGAGGTTATAAACCATGTTCTAAATGTCATCCACCTCAATAAGAAGTGGTTGGATATATAAATAAAATTAATAAAAAGCGAAAGGAATTCCTTCCGCTTTTTATTTTTGCATTTAACATATCAATTAAGTTTTTATAGTATTGTTAATTGTAGCTTTATAATAAAGTCATATTGTTTATAACAAAGTAGTATCATTTTAAATAAAGTTGTATTAAACTATCTTTGAATCTGGAAACAAAAATACCGTATATTCACTTCTGAATAATACGGTATTTTGAGAGGTTATTTGGTTTTGTAGTTGTTTCATATTATAGAAGGTTATTAACTATTTTAAACTTAAACTATATAATAATTCACCATCAATAATCTTACCTGTATCTTTAAAGTTAAAACTTTCATAAAGTTTTTTCCCTATTTGATTTTCTTGGTCAAAGGATAAAAAAATTTCATTGCAATCTTTAAAGCTTTTCATTTCTTCAATAACTTTTCCAAGTGCTGCCTTTCCATATCCTTTTCCTTGATATTTATGGTCTATCATAATTCTGGATATCTCATAAAGGTTATCTTCATAGCAATACCCATACATTGTAAATCCAACCATGGTATTTTCATCATATATCGCCTTAGTAATCCAACCATTTTCAAAATTCGATTGAACAATAGAGTACGCATTGGAAGCAATAAATTCTTCACCAAGATAATGTATATTATCTTTATTCGTAGTTAAAAGAATACACTTTTCCCAGTTTGATTTATCAATTTCTTTTAAATAAATATTCATTTTATCCCCCATTTATAATTAATTATCCTTGTTTCGCCACATCTAACAATTATCATTTAAACACATTATTTTGATACATATTATAATATATTTTCAAATACCATACTATTTAATTTGTAAAGACCATTTTTTATTTATTAATTCATAATTTTTCTATTTGTTGAGCAAACTTTATTATAAAAGTTAATATTATTAAAAAACTTATATTTTGATATAACTTTATTCTAAAACCATTATTTTTATTTAACGTATTTTAGACACTTATAACAAGTATTTTGATTAAACTTTATCTAAGCCCTAATAACTAAAAAGTTTTATTAAGCACTATTCCTTCCTTAAATTCCCCACGTTCATCTCTCTTCTTCTCCCTAGCCTTAACTAAATCTTCTTCACTATATCCCAAGACATCAGCTAGTCCAAAAAGCACTTCCATTACATCTGCTAATTCTTCCAAATTCTTAGCTTCCAAGAATTCTTCAACCTCTTCCATAAGCTTTTTCTCAAGCATTTCAGTTTTTTCAGCCCCAGTTACCACTGAGCATTCACATTCACTACCGGAATTCTTTATTATTTCTGGTATTCTATCTCTAACTAATTTATTATAAACTTTCATTAATATTTACCTCATTTCTACAATACCTTAATATTTTTATTATCTCACATCTATTTTTCTACTCTTAATCTTCACACTCTTTTTCAAATACCAAATCAAATGCTTCTATAATACCATGTGAACTAAAATCTATTGGTATTGCAGTTACACAAATCTCCAACCTTCTTTACTATATTTATCTATAACAGACCTATGATCTGAAACTGCAAAAATTCCCTCTCCTCTTGATTTAACATACCTGTATTTATACATAGCCTATTCCTCCCCTAAATTCTCGTTTAATTTAACCTAAGCAAATAATATACTATCCATACTTGTTTTACCATTCAACCCTTCACCTATAATCTATCCATCACAGTAAATCCCTGATTTATTGCTATCTGATACACTGGAGCTATATTTTGCTTTAACTTTGAGCTAAAGTCTATTTTGTTTGAGTATTTATAATATTCATAAGGATTTTCTAATTGTAATATATCCATATATTCTTCTAAGTCCTTATTTTTCTTCTTATCACACATATAAGCAAAAGCCTCATATTGAACATTACAGAATAAATCTATATAAGCATCACAGTCTAATAGATTATCACTTTTAGAGCTATTTATATTCTTAAAGGTCGGTGTTAAGTTCCACATCTTATCGTGTAAAACAAAACTCCAAGGTATGAAGTGATCTATACTAAGCACCCCGTATTTCTCATAGTTCATATCATTAAATTCATTTCCTGTATATATATCCTTTATGTCTCTTTCGAATATGATTCCCTTCCATAGTTTTTTTGCTGTTTCTAGTTCTCTCTTTATAGGAGCTTCTAGTTTAAGTGCTATAGCTGGAACATTTGGATTTCTTTTTTGGAGAAACATTACAAGCTTATAATAAATCCATGATTTTATTATCTTGTAATTATCTCTTAAGTAGTCATCCCAGCCTTCATTTATTACGATGGTATCTCCATTTATAATTTTATATACTGCATAACTAGTATTTTGTGATAGATATTCTATGTATTTGTTTTTTGATTTATCTTTTATCCCTTTTAACTCTTCTGCATAGAATGGAGTTATTAATCTATATGGTACATATAACCCAAGCTCTTTTATCATTTTTAGTAGCTCTTTATCATTGCTTTTGTATATAAAGTCTAATAGCTTTTCTGAGTTATGATTTGATGGTAAATTATATTTTTCTGCCATATAATTTACTGGCTTTTTTAAGTTATCTGAATAACCAAAACTTAATTTGTATTTTAATAGTGGATACCAAGAATAAGTTATCATCCTAGAGATTATTCTTTTAAACTCTATTATATTATTTCCTGCGCTAACTTCATCTAGTATTCCAAGTAACCAATATAGTTTATAGCTTGCTACTACGTTCTTATCATCAAGAACTTTTGAAAACATTCTTGTATTTATCTCTTCAGCACTTGGCAAATTGTATTCTATTTCTTTATTTAACAAGCTCATTTGTCCAATTATTTCCCTGCTCATTTTCTCCCCCTTTTACCACCTAAATCTCTCAAACCTACATGATCAGCATAACTATTTAACTATTTATATAGTTTTATAGTTATATATTTAAATATTTCCCTAGTTAACTATATAAAATTATATATATTTCTCTATTTAAATTCCTTTTTAATTATAACATCATTGTTCCTACAATTCCCATATATTCTCCTAAATCTCTTTTAATAAATAACTATCACAAAAATTAAAGACACTAGCCTCTACTACTGTCTTCTTATTCCCCATATATTTTATCTAATACTAATTTATTCCATAAAATATAGATACTCGCCTTCATACTTTCACACTTTACCTATAATAAACATATAATAATTATGTAATATAGTAAATTAAAAAAGGAGTGATAACTATGCTTTATGACTCAACAAAACCAGTAGAAGAATCTGTAGAAACTGAAAAAACTGAAGTATCAGAACCGAAGGTACTAGACCCTAGGCTTAGAGGTATTATAAGAGTATATCAAAATAGTATTCCATGGAACAATCGTAGTAATGCAACCCTACTATCTTTAGGCAAAGTACTAGGTGTTGATTATTTTATACACCCAATTAGTGATTTAATTAATGAAGTTCCTCTAGATACAACTGTAGTATTAATTTCTTCAAATAGTATCGGAAGTGAAGCAGCTGCTACAGAAGAGAATAATGCAATTGTTCAGAGAAATCTGTACTGTTTTGTGAATCGTGGTGGAGTTCTAATTGTAGATATGGCTGATAATTTAAAAAACGGAGGCTATACTGCCCCTGGCTCTTATGGAACACCAGATTATATTTTCCCAGATTACGCTGATGGCTACAAACTATTTCTAACACCTAAATCTTACTGTAGCACTTTTGTTAATGGACCAACAATAACATTAACAGATGAAAATATAGATATGGATCCAAATACTAGATGGTCAGCTCATGGAAATTTACAAGATGGTATAATTATACCAAAATCATCAAAAATATTAATGACAACTATTTTTGGAGGAATTCAAAAACCAGTTTTAGCTTACTATTGTCTAGGTAATGGATTTGTAATTGTCGATACAATTACAAAAGAATTTTACGGTCAAAATCCTGCTGGTGTTGGACCATCAAATATCCTAACCAATTTATTTTACTTTGCATATAATTTAAGCAAATTATGTTTCTGTTAGTATAATAGCATTGTTTAGATTATAAAATATCAGAATGACTTTTAAGGTATATTAATAAAGGATGTATAATTCATTATACATCCTCTCATTATAAATACTCATTTATCCTTTATTTTCATAATAAAATACTCAATCTATAGAACCGATTTTATTATTTTAACTTTCTACTATAAAGGAAGCAATCTAATCTGTAGTAATATATTTTTGAAGTTTCTTTAACCTATTAAATTTAAAAAGATTAAGAATAAGCAAATTAAATTAAAATTTTAATGTAGATTTTCATCAAGAAATGAAGCAACATCATTATAATTTGAAATATGATATTGAAAATTTATTTTACATTCATCTGTGTCAATTTCAAATTCATATATCCTGAAATCTCTAATACATATCTCATCTTTTATATAGACAACTTCTGCATTTCCATCTTCATCATAATACGCATAAACTACTTCATCCTTTCCTGCAAAGTCAATCCATAAAGATGTTTCCCATCCAAAAAAGGCTTCTCCATTCATATCTTCAAAAAGAATATATCCATCCTTCTGAGAAATATACACTTCACCAATATGGAAGCTTTTTTGAATATCATCCCATTCATACTCTTCTTTAGGTGACATTAATTTTAAATATCTTTCTTTTGCATCATCAATGGTTGTTCTGATTTTAAAATTACATTCTTTCACTAACCTTCCCCCTCCCATTACTATCCACTAATCCTTAATATTCTTTATTGTCTCACAGCTATTTCCTATTCTTCACACTCTTTTTCAAATACCAAATCAAATGTTTCTATAACACCACTTAAACTAAAATCTACTGGTATTGCACTTACAAATCTCCAGCCTTCTTTACTGTATTTATCTATAATTTCTCTATGGTCTTCTGAAACATCAAAAAAGCTATCCCCTCTTGTTTTAACATACTTATATTTATACATTTTTCCCCTCCCATAAATTTTTTTAAAAATTAATCAAATAATATACTATCCATACTTGTTTTACCATTCAAAACTTCAAAGAATGTTTGTCCCACTAGTTTAGAATCTTCAAACGATAGACATCCTGATGAACAAGTTAATATAGGATATTCCCCATTTACAGCTTCTTTTCTCATATCAAAAATATAGTGATTACCACAACCATCCATTGCAAATGATACTCCACCTTTCATATATTCCGGAAATTCATAACTTATATTCATCTCTCTTAATCCAACATTTCCATCATCTTGGCAAGTGAAAAATTGAAAGTATCTATCGCCATTTCCAAATATAGCCCCATTATCATACTTTAAGAATTCTAAATATGCTTCTGGCAAAACTCTTTGAGGAAAGCTCCAATTTTCTGGATTTATCCACTTATTTAAACCTTCTTTTTCTTCTTCTGAAAGTTCTTTATTCCAAGTTTTCTTAAGCGTTTCTATCATTATAAACGTTGCCCCTTCACCTTTTCCATATACATAATTAAATTTTTCAAAATTCATTTATTCACCCCTCTATTTCTATAGTAATCTAAATTGTATTTTTTAATAAAAGTAGTATATAAAATACTATAAATACTATTTAGTTATCTATACTAGATTTCTATTTTAAAAATTAATTACTTCATTTCATTTGTTAATATAAATTTTCTCATATTAATATTTTACAGTATTTTATATGTATATTTAAATTAATTTTGATAATTTATGAAATTTCTATTCAAATGTTCTGTTTAATTCCTTAGATAAACTTTTCATTTTCAGATAGGTTTTTAAAATAAAAATACTATTAGTTTTTATATACATTTCTATGATAACTCGAAATATTCCTAATTCTATTATTAAATATGGTTACAAAATGATTACAATATAGTTACATAACTTCACTTTTCTACCATATTATTATTAAAGTTGTACAATTAAAAGTGTATATAATATTTAAAGGAGATGACATAAATGAGATTTTCAAAAAAATGTATTTCTGTATTTGTAGCATCACTTATAATAACCACTAGTTTGGGTATTAATGTTAGTGCTAGCACGACTCTTCCACAAAAAGATAACAATACTAAGAAACTGATGAACGAATATATGAATGAACTAAAGAAGCAGTATCCTTTTAATGGAGCGGTATTAGTTTCTCAAAAAGGAAAAATAATTTTTAGACAAGCCTATGGTAAAGCTGATTTTGAGAAAAATATTCCTAATACACCTGATACCAAATTTTCCATAGCATCTGTTTCAAAGCAATTTACCGCTGTTGGAATTATGATACTACAGGAAAGAGGTGAATTAAATGTAAAGGATCCTCTATCAAATTATCTACCTGATTATCCAAATGGAGATAAAATAACAATAGAAAATTTACTTACTCATACATCAGGACTTGCAGAATATTTAACTAATGAATTACTTACTTCTAATGCTTCTAAAAACAAGTATACACCTGAAGAAATAATAACTTTATTTAAAGACAAGCCTTCTGTTTTTGAAACTGGAACAAAGTTTAAATATTGTAATTCAAATTATATATTATTGGGTTCTATAATAGAGAAGGTCTCTGGAATGAAATACGAAGACTTTTTAACAAATAATATATTTAAACCACTAAAAATGAAAAATACAGGTTTTTATTTAGATACATCAAATACTAGTAAAAAATCTAATGCTTATCTAAGAAGTAATACTGGTGCACAAAATGTAATTACAACTAAAGGATATATAAATCATACATTAGGCTATGCAGCTGGAGGCATGTACTCTACATTAGATGATTTATATTTATGGCATAGAGCTTTAAGCGATGAAAAAATATTAACCAAGGAATCTTTAGCTCAAGTATATAAGGAATATTTACCTGGTTCTAATTATGGCTATGGAGTTGGATTAGATGTTATTAATGGGCAAAAATGTATAGCTCATATGGGAACTATGCCTGGAGTTAATACTATTATATCAAGATATATAGATGAAGATACATGTATCGTAGTATTATCAAACCTTGCACAAATAGATGTTGATAAAATACAAAGTAATCTATATTCTATTCTACATCAAGGAAAATATGAAAAACCTAAGCAATTTACAGAAGTAAGTATTGATCCACAGATTTTAGATAGCTACACAGGAAAATATGAATTTTCACCAGGCGTTAGCTTTGAAATTGTTAAAAAAGATTCTTCTTTATTTCTTGTTACAGATAACTTTATGATTTCACCTAATGAAACTAATGCTATATATCCATGCTCTCAAACTAGGTTCTTTCACAAAGTTGAAAATCTTAATATAGAATTTAAAGATATATCAAATGGTAAAGCCCAAAATGCAATGCTAAACGTTGGTGATTCAGGGGTAGAATTTAAGAGAATTAATTAGATATAAGCTACTAAAAATACTAAGAGTTAAAATTCATATATGTTTTTACTCTTATAATTGTTCTTTATAAGGTGCTTAATTGCAATAGACCCCTTCCTACAAAATTTGTAGGGAGGGGCTTCTATCCTTTGATAGACCACTATTTAAGAATCGCTTGACAGCCATTATAATATTTTCTCCGACTTCAATAATATGATTATCAGAGTCATAGAAACGAATAACACGCTATAGAAAGTTATATACGTGCCTAAGACTATAAATAATATTTACTTATTGCATGCTTCCTAGTAACTAGCAGACACTTATTATTTTAGTTAATTATTAAATCCAATTTTTATTTAATAATTCTTTAAGCATTTTCACCTGCTCTTTTCCTAAAACATCTGCTATCTTATTCTCTAATTCCTCTTTTAATTCCTGACTCCTTTTACAATAGTCATTTCCCTTGAGGGTAAGTTCTGTATACTTATTTCCATGTTCATTTGTTACAAATACTAAATATCCTCGTTCTTCTAACTTTTTAGCACATTTAAACATTGCTTGACGAGATATGTTTGCTTGTCTTGCTATTTCAGCAAGAGATATCTTACCCATACTAATTTTAGCTAAAAGTAGTGCCTCTGTATGAGAAATATCTTCTTCCTCACTATCTGCCCATCTATTTTCAACTTCACGTCTAAGAACAATATGCTTTTCACTTATTAAATCTATTATAGTTAAATTTTCATTCATCTTCTCACCTTATTTTCAATTATTATATATTTTATTTTAATAAACCCACATCTATTTGTCAACTTAGTTGACAAGCTTTAAAGTTAATGTTACAATCACAAAGTCAATTTAGTTGACAATTTATTTTTACTTTAGGAGGAATTTTTAATATGGGACAAACAAAATTTCAAAGATTTATTTTTACATTAATGATGTGCTTTAGCATGGTTCTTGGTATGACAATTTATAATATGTTTTTGAATGAAGGCTTTCACTCTCAGTTTTTTGCTCATCTTCTAAAAGATTTTTGGCTTGGATTTATTGTAGCTCTTTTTTTAGATATATTTATTGTTGGTAAAATTGCTAAACCAATTGCATTTAAAATTGTAAACCCAAATAAAGATACTAAGCCAATTAAGGTTATATTATCAATTTCAGGCTGTATGGTAGTAGGTATGGTACTATTTATGTCTATGTATGGTGCTATTAAAGCTGTTGGTTTTAGCAGTATGGCATTAAAAATTTATCCATCTTGTGTTATTAGAAACTTTATTATGGCATTACCACTTAACTTACTTATTGTGTCTCCTTTAGTAAGATTCTCATTTGGTAAAATGTTCGATAATTAAGCTTCGATAAAAATTATTCTTAATAAAAATATTACACTCAAAAAAAGGATCCACATTAATTTGTGAATCCTCTCTTTTATCTCTAGGAGATATCTTACTTATATATTTTAACTTGCTTTATATTGAACTGTAAATTTAGCCTTTTTGCTACCTAAGAATACTATTTTTCCGTCTTTAGGTAATGTAACTTTATTGCTACCTGTTACTAAAGAATCATTTATTAATGCACCATTGCTATCGTAAGCTACAAATGCAGCATTTTTAGGAATATCTACAGTGATTTCTTTGCCTGCTGACTCATCACTAATTTTGTACCATTCAGCATATCCATCTTTGTTGATTTGACATGTAAATTTATTATCTTTTGGTAAAGTTTTTATTGCAGCTTCTTCTACATAAATTTGATTATTAGAGCTTATATACTCAAAGTTATCCTTATTATAAAATTTATAATCGTGTTGATCTCTTGAAAGTGAACCAGGCCCATCTAATAAAGACAGTGCTAAATCTTTGTCTACTATTTTATCCATACCTAAGTATCCTTCAAATCCTTTTGCAAAGGTATTTTGTAATACTGGACTTTCAAGTATATACATGACTGAAGAGTACTTTTCATTTACTAAGTAATATCTTTTTCCTTCCCTTTTCTGCCAATCTTTAGCGATATTATCTTTTAATTTATTTAGTTCTTCTTTTTGACCTACATATGAATTCATTGCTGCTTGACCTAAATAAGGTAATGTTAAATAGGCAATCTGCTGCATATAAGTTTTTCCATTTGATTGCTTTACAAATTTTATGCCTTGTGAACCATCACTAGTTCTAAAAGTTCCATCTTTTGTATAAGCAAGAGTTTTTGTACCGCTTTGTGGCTCTTGAGGATTTGATATAATTAATCCTTCTGATTCATCAATTTTAGCATTAATGAATCCTGTACTCAATGCATACAAACCTTCATAGTTTTTAAGTTCTGAAGGAACAGCTACTTTTTCTGGTGCTGTAAAAGTTTTATCTGGTAAAATATCCTTAATCTCACCTTTTTCTTTTAATGCAGTAAGAAGAACTTGGCTAGCCATTACTTCATCGTAGAAACTACTTCCTCCAGAACTCACTACTGCCATTGCCATATTTTTTTCTGGTAAAACAACTAAATTGCTATGATAAAAAACAGAATCTCCACCTTTTGCTACTGCCTTAATATTATATTGGTTAAAAGGATAAAGATTTACACTATCCCAGCCTAATCCATAAGCTAGAGTATTGTCGCTATCCTCTGTCCAAATACCTCTTAAATATTCCTTATTTTCCATTGCTTTTATAGATTTTTTTGAAACAATTCCATTTGAATCTTTAGTAAATGTTTTTGCAAAATTACATAAGTCTTCTGCTGTTGAATAAAGGCCAGCAGCACCAAGAGCATTAAAGTTTTCTGCAGGTAAAGCATTAGATATTCCATTATGATATGCCTTAGCTAATTTATTTCTATCAAATTCATTAATAGGTGTCTTGGTGTTATTCATTTTCAAAGTATTTGTAATATTTTCAGCTACATAATCTGTATAACTAATACCTGTTACACGTTCTACTAATATTTCAGCAAGTGTAAATCCATCATTACAGTACACTGAATGTGCACCTGGGTCTGCCTTTAGACGTTGTGTTCTTAATTGCTTTATAAAAGTATCATGGGCATATGAAGAATTGTCGCCAAAAAGAAGTGTATTTGAAAAACTAGACCCCATTAAACCTGAAGAATGATTTAATAACATTCTAACTGTAATCTTTTTATACCTGTCATCTGCCATTTTAAAATCATCAACATATTCTGTAACTGGAGTATCAAGAAAAACTTGTCCCTCATCTACAAGTCTCATTATTGCTGTTGTTACAAACATTTTGCTTATCGAAGCTATAGAATACATATTGTCAGCCGTTACTGGCTTATTGTCTTCCCTTGAATATACACCAGAATTACCAGACAATACTATCTTGCCATTATCTATTAAAGCATATTGCACGCTTGTACATCCATAACCATTAGTTAAAAGCGAAGCTTTTTGTTCTGCAACTGCTTTTGTTTGATTATAATTAGATTCTAGACCATTTTTAAATTCGTTAATGCTTTTCTTATTTGATTTTTTATTTTTTTCTTCACCTTGTACATTAACATTTGATTGTTTAATTTTATTCGCATCGGGTATAATTATATCTTGTCCATCTACAGTTTTAAGTGGAAAGTTTAATATGTTTGATGGTTTCGCTTGTCCTGTTCCCAATGGCTTTTGATTTACAGCAAAAGCTTGCATTGATGACATACTCATTAAGATTGTCAACGTTACTGCAACTATACGTCTTTTCATTTTAATCTCCCTCTTTTCATAAAATATTTGGTTTTTTTATACATTTTATACATCTTATGTTATCATATATTATGTAAAGTTAAAAGAAAAAAACTATAATAAAAAAATAAGATAGACTTGAAGTCTATCTTATGAGTACTATATTCATTAAATTTTCTGAGTCAAAATTTGAGACTTTTTTGTTTTTGTTTAATACCTTTGCTAGTCTTTCTGCATAGCCTTTATAAAGCAAGCCAAATACTGAAAATACCTTACTACGAAATCCATAGTAAGGAGTTTTTCATCTTTTTTTATTAAATATTTAAGTCTTTGTCGTAAAACTCCTTAATAATACTTCTTGTTAAAACTCTTGACTATTTATTAGTGTGATTCCATTATCTTCGAATTTTTTCAAAACGCTATCCCATTTCTTTTCTTCAAGTAACACAATACCATCTTTAATAATTGAGACGTTATATCCACGTTTTAAAGCACCTT
Organism: Clostridium cavendishii DSM 21758; assembly: GCF_900141845.1. Classification (GTDB taxonomy): domain Bacteria; phylum Bacillota; class Clostridia; order Clostridiales; family Clostridiaceae; genus Clostridium_AG; species Clostridium_AG cavendishii. The sequence continues at coordinate 176,107 of NZ_FQZB01000006.1, forward strand.
TTGCTGTAAAGTAAACGCATGCTGCGGCATCTAGTCCAACAAGATATAGTTCGTTAATTTGATGTTCATCCAAAAACATTTCAAGTTTATGATTAGTAAATGCATCTGGCATATTCTTTGTAAAACAATGATTGGATATGATGTTGATTCGCTTGTCAAACTCAGCTCCTGAATTTCCTTTGATTGCTGTACCATGACCAAAAAGTTTAGATATTGTCTTACCAACAAAACCATCAAATTCTTGACTAATATATACAACAACTATATCCTTTTTAGAAGCCTCATCTATCATATTATTGACTATTTTAATAAGTCTTTCTGAATCTTTATAAGGGAACGGAGGTTTTGCCTCCAATCCAGTATAGTCCTCTTGTATATCAATTACTAATAATGCCTTTTGTGGATTATCAAACTTTCTATTTTCCACGCTCATAATCTTCCCCCTTCTTATATATAACACAATATTTAACTGTATTATTTCTGCCTTTATTTATATTACTTGTGTTTAAAATATTTTATTCCTACTAATATTATCCCACGAATTTCCATTAATATAAATCTATTAACTCTTACAGAAGTAAAAATTATACAAACTTATTAAAAAAAACAAAACTCCTTACTACGAAATTCGTAGTAAGGAGTTTTTTATATTTTTAATATTAATTATCTAACCCATTAATCTTTTCTCTAAAATTTTGAAGTTCTTCTGCTACTTAAAAATTATTCAACAAACAAGCTTTCACGTTTATAGTCTGTGTATTCTGTACCCAGTCTTTCAAATAATTCTATTACTTTTAATTTTTTATCAATAATTGCTTTTAATTCTGAATCTGTTACACCAATAAGTTCTACAAACTGAACCTTTCCGTTTGGTGTTTCAATTTCTCCAAGCTTGTCTAACTTAGTAATAAATCCTGTAATCAATGACTTCCCTTCTGGATCCATACCAGTAGTTTGTCCTGTATATATGTATTCATTTGGATTAAAAATTTCACCCTCATTATAAGTTAATCTTGCTATTGCTTGTAAAATCCCACACATTCCTCTAATTCCTGCTTCTTCATCTTCTAAGCAGTCTTTTTTAATCTTTACAGTTAATTCAAATCCATATCCACTATATTCCTTATTTTCACTTTCTTTCTCATAAAGTTCTGATAAACCAAAAGTAACAAAGTGATAATATTCTCCACCATCATAAATACTTATACCATCCAAAGGATCATTCCCTCCAAGCATCCATGAAACAACAGTTCCATAATGTTTAGGATTAGTCTGTCCTGGATACATTTTTAGGCACGCATCTTCAATAGCCTTCCAGCCATCCATTACTATCTCATCAACCTCAGGTTCCTTCTCTTTTTCTTTTTTCGTGAACTTATCTAAAAATCCCATATTTATCTTCCTTTCAAATTATAATTTAATCCTATAAGTAAATTACACTTTCCTTTGAATCTTCAAGTATTTTATCAGCTATCTCTTCTGGTTCAGCGTTAATCATTACATACTGCAAAATATCACTTAATGGTAAACTTCTATGTAAAAGTTCAGTGTAATATTCAAATTCTACATCTTCACAATTTTTAAGGTGATTTTTTATAATACTTATAATTTCTATAATTTCATTTTTACTTAAATCTTTAATAAATGGAGGATTAGGAGTCAGTGCTTTTCTTGAAATAATATCTAACGATGTCCAGCCCCAATATTCAGCAAACTCAATCCCCTTATAATTTTTTCCTGTAATATGATTAAGTTCTAACAATTCATTTTGATAATCAGCTTCACCATTTTCAGCAATAAAATCAATTAATTGACTAACATATGCTATTTTACTTTCATCAAATCCTGGAAATTCTAATTCTTTTCGCATTTATTCTCCTCCCAAAATAGTCCTAGTATTCTATTAGATTATTGTCCCTTCAAAATGATCCATTTCATGTTGAATTATTTGTGCTGTAAATCCAGTAAATACTTGCTTCTGCTTTTTAAAATTTCTATCCAGATACTCCACTTCTATAACTTCATATCTCTTTGTTTTTCTAAAACCAATTAAAGATAAACAGCTCTCTTCTGTTTCATAAGCCTTTTCCTTCTTTAATATAACTGGATTCACCATAGGTACAATAAGGCTACCTACAGCAAATACCAATATACGCTTTCTTACTCCAATCATGTTTCCAGCAAGCCCAACACAATGCTCTAAATTTGCTCTTAATGTATCTATTAAATCGTCAATTACTCCTATATCAGCCTTAGTTGCCTCTTCTGATTTTTGTCTTAAAAACAATACATCTTTTACAATCGGTTTTATCATAATTTTTCCTCTTTTCTGCTTATATTTCCATAAAATAAGATATAATTTTAAAACTTACCCTATTAACTACTCTATCCCTAATTTGATTTAATACTTTAAAGAAAGTATTATTTATATTATTAACATTAACCCTTTCTTCACTATTGTACACATTTCTAACTTAAAAAAATTATAACATAACCTAATACTCGTTTTGAATTAATATTATTGATTGACACAAATAAAATTTAAAAAGTGTATTGCATAAAGTTATTATTCTTCTTAAACCCAAAATCTGTGTAAAGAAAAACTCCCATATCAGATGCAGTGATTTGAACTGTTCCACAACCATATTCTTTAGCTTCATTAACTACCTTGTTTAATAGTTCTTTTGCAATACCTTTTCTTCTATAGTCCATTAATATATACATACTAGATAAAAGTCCAATCTTTCCAGTTGGATTACTATAATATGGTGGTTTTTGAACAAATGACATTCCACTTGTTCCTATTATCTTGTCACCATCTACTGCAAGCCAAGAAACAAATGTACCATCTGCTAAGTGTCTTATATAATACTCTTTTAAATTTGGTTCTAAGTCTATAGTTGGTTCTGCCCCCTCTTCTTGTAGTTGAGCCATTCTCATTTTAATAAATTTAGGTAAATCATCCTGTGTCAATTTCCTATATTGTATTTTCAACTCCATCACCCCTATGAATTTTTTATTTCAAGTTTTAAGAATATATTTTTATGCGAAAATAGCTAGTAAAACTTTTATGATTTTACTAGCTGCTTTCACAATATATTATTCACCTTTTAAAAAATGCTCTTAATAAAATTGATACTCAGCTTTTTAAAAGACATTAGAATTTCCTATTATTTTTACCTTAACATATTCTGATTCTGCTATTTTCCCATTATATATTCATCAAATCCAGAATCTTCATTTTGCTCTTCTCTAATGACTTTAAAACCTTTCTTTTTATAAAACTTAACAGCCCTTTCATTTTCTTTATAAACCGCTAATTCTATTTTTTTATATTTATCACTTACATAATCAATTAATGTACTACCTATTCCCAAACCTTGATAATCAATATCTATAAATACTGCACCTATAAATTCATTATTTATTATACTTATAAATCCCCTAATATCTTTTCCATCATCATATACAAAGGTATCAGCCATAGGTATATACACATTTTTTACGACATTATAATTATTCTCCCAATATTTCTTATCAATAAAATCATGCGCTTTAATTGTACTTAACTTCCATATTTCCATGACTTTATCTATTTCTTCTTTCTTTAACTTTCTAACTATACACATAAAAACCCCTTATTTTCTACTATTTATTATTTTTCTGATAGTATGTTCTGATAAATAATATTTTTTAGATATATATTTTATATTATAACCATTTTGGTACATTGAAATTATTTGATTATTCCTTTCAAAGATAATTTTTTTTGCACCAGTCTTTTCTCCCCATTTTTCCCTATTATCATACTTTGGTATATATATTAAATTACCTTGTACATATTGTTGAATTTGGCATACCAACTCTTTAGGTAATACTTCTTCTGCATTTATATATTTCATATTTTAATTCTCCTCATAACAAGATTTATAGTAACTCTTTATGAGGTCACTTCTTTTTATAGCTATTCTTTTAAAGAGTACTACAATTTAAGGAAACTCCTTCTCATATTAATTCGAATAAGTATGTTAGCATTAGCCAAATTAAAATTTGTATGCTTACTTAAACGAAACTAAATATTACAAACATCAATTCACCTCCTAATTTATAAATCTACGACTATATTATATATTACTTTGGTCAAATTTAGTTAGTCTAAAACAATTATAATCATTTTCAACTTAACATTTTTTAGTTTTAATAGAATTACTTAATTATACGGAGCTTTAACCTATAGAAATAACCTTAGCTAAATGAAAATCAATAGCCAAGGTTAAAAACATCATTTATTTATGATATGGTTCATCGTATAGAAAATGTAAAACCTTTAAATTTATCTATTCTCTCAATGCTATAGTTGTTTTTCCAATATTCACATGTACAACGATTGTTATATTAATTGCTATCCTCATAATTACCATCTCCAACTCTATCAATCACCCTTTTATCCATTATCATAGAAACAATATATAACACTAATACTGGTGTTACTAATAACGAAGTATATGCTATACCAATACTTACTGAAATATTGGTAGCTATGACTCCTATAATGGGTCCACCTAAAATTTGACCTAATGCATTTATTTGTCCATTTATAGAAAGTATAGTAGCTCTGGCTTTATCATCTATATGTCCATTAAGCCATGCACTAAATATAGGTTCATTTATAGTTCTAAAGGTATTTGTGGCTAAATAAGCTGTTAACATTAAGCTAAAGTTTTTTGTAATAGCAAATATGAACATAAATGCTATATAAAATATATTTATACATAATAATAACTTTCCATTTTGATTTTTATCATCATCCTTAAGTCTCTTTGCCATAAAATGCATTACTATAGTACTCAATATCATTCCTGCAATTCCAAAGATTCCGAACCAAGTCACTGGTTTAAGGTTCCCAAGTTTAGGAAGCGTAGTGTCTTGCAAAAAATGTGCATTAGAAAGTCTATCGTAACCCTCACTTGATAATCCATAAAATAAAGTTACAGAAAGTAAAATCATAATTATAGATTTACTTTTTATAAATTTAAGACCAGATTTAAATGTATATCCCATCTTTTTGAATGTATTTAAATCCTCTGGCGCAGATGGTTTAAAATTATTTTCTGGCATATATAACACTAAAAATAATGCAAAAATTATAAATAAAACTCCACTAACTATAATAGGCAGTCTTACAGAAAAATTAGCTATTAAAGTGCTTAGTACTATTCCAATAACAGACCCTATCTGCCCTATTTGTGCTCCCTTTATATAAATTTCATCCAAATCTTTAGCTTTCTCTTCTTCCGCTATCCAAGCTTCAACAGCCCCACTGATAAAAGTAGAACCTAATCCCCATACAATCTGTGCTACAAGTACGAAAACGAAACTAGAAATAGCACCTTCTAAAATAAATCCTGCTCCTGTTAAAACTACACCAATAATAATAGATAGTTTACGGCTATATACATCTGCAACTATGCCTGTAGGAATTTCAAATATAAAGCATGCTGCCTCTAAAGTAGTTCCAACAAGTATAAGTTGAAGTGGATTTAAATGAACCTTTTCAATGTGATACACTATCATAACTGTAGCTGCTAACGAAAAACACATTGCTATAATTGCTGAAAATAATAAATAAATTTTATATGCTGAAAGTTTATTAACCATTAATCATCACTCTCCATTTTCTTAAAAGATTTTTTTGTTTCTCATAATTTTCAATTTCAAATATATAAATCATCATAATACTCTCCTTAAGTAAAAAAAGGCTATAAATGAACATAATAATTCATTTACAACCTTATAATCATATAACCTAAATACAAACACGAAATATAGAACTTTAATTTATATAGCTTGTCATTAAACTATTCAAATTAAGCTCTCATATCATATCTATAAGTAAAGCAAAATAGGCAAAAAAATACCGTGTTAAGAACACGGCTTTCCTATTATACAAATAAAGATGTAACATGCTCATTATAATACTGATTATTTTGAAGTACACAAATAAACATGGTAATATCAATATTTTTAATAATTGCTTCTACCATAAATAAACCTTGAATAACTCAAGATTCTCTAACGTACTTTTTAAAATAATCCTTATTCAGTTAGTTTAATTTAAAACTACCTCTTTTTGCATATTTACAACACCTTTACATTTATATTTTTCATGTTTATATTTTAGTATAATTACATTATATATAAATTTAACTTTTTTTCAATACTTTTATTTTTATATCCATTCAAATTTAAATGAAGATAATAAAATTGCTTAATGGTTGACAATTATGTTAATTTCATTAGTAGTTATGCAAATGGCTTCTATGATGGTTAAACAACTCATTATCATAAAACTTTTTAAATATAAAACTCCTTCCCACAAAAATTCGCAGGAAGGAGTTTCATAAGAATCTTAAAAAAATATACTTTTTAACCTAAACTTTCTCCATTTGTTTCTATAACATTTTTGTACCAATAAAAAGACTTTTTCTTGTATCTTTTTAGAGTGCCTTTTCCTTCATTATCTTTGTCTACATAGATAAATCCGTAACGTTTTTTCATTTCTCCAGTAGATGCACTAATTAAATCTATACATCCCCAAGTTGTGTATCCAATAACTTCTACTCCATCTATATTGATGGCATCTCTCATAGCTTTTATGTGTTCGTCTAAATAGCTTATACGATAATCATCATTTATATTTCCGTTTTCATCTATAACATCTTGTGCACCTAGTCCATTTTCTGCTACAAATAATGGCTTTTGATAGCGATCATATAAATTATTTAATGTGATTCTAAAGCCTAGTGGGTCTATCTGCCATCCCCATTCACTTGCTTCTAAATAAGGATTTCTTAATGTAGGGAATACATTTCCTTCTGTTAGCTTGCTTATTTCTGGATCTGCGCTTGTTAATTGGCTATTGTAGTAAGATAAAGATATAAAATCAACAGTGTGTGTTTTTAGTAATTCTTTATCTCCCTCTTCCATCTTAGGAGTTATTCCTTTGCGCTCCATTTCTTTTAAAGCGTAATTAGGATAGTAGCCTCTTGCTTGCACATCTATAAAGAAATACCCTTCTCTATCATTTTTATAAGCTTTCCAAAAATCATTTGGATTGCATGTGTTCGGATAGGTAGTTCCAGCTGCAATCATGCATCCAACCTTGTTGTTTGGATCAATTTCATGGGCAATCTTAGTTGCTATAGCACTAGCCACAAGTTCATGGTGTATTGCTTGATACTGAGCTTTTTCAAAGTCTTCCCCTTCTTCTGCTAGTACCCCTGCTCCCATAAATGGTAGATGTAAGATCATATTAATTTCATTAAAGGTTATCCAATGCTTTACTAGCCCTTTATAACGAGTAAATAATACCTTGCATAAATTTTCATAAAAACCTATAAGCTTTCTATTTTTCCATCCACCATATTCTTTTATTAAATGTATTGGACAATCAAAATGAGTTATTGTTACTAATGGCTCTATGCCATATTTCTTACATTCTTTAAATATATCTTCATAAAATTTTAGCCCTTCTTCATTTGGCTTATCTTCATCACCTTTTGAGAAAATACGGCTCCATCCTATGCTCATACGATAAACCTTAAAGCCCATTTCTGCAAATAAAGCAATATCCTCTTTAAATTTATGATACATATCAATTCCTTCTTTTGCTGGATAATAATATTTATCATTAAACTCTAACATTTTTATAGCTCCACTCATTACAGAAAAACGATCTTCTCCATAAGGAATTACATCAACATTTGCAAGACCTCTGCCTCCTTCATTGTATCCACCTTCACATTGATTGGCAGCAGTAGCTCCACCCCATAAAAAGTTTTCTGGAAATCTATTATTCTTCATTTAACTTCCCCACCTTCTAAAATATAATCGTAAGTAAATCTTTGCTATCTTTAGTTAATCCACTTTCTATAACATCAAAATATTGATCATGGTTTGTAACTATTACAGGTGTAACAGTTGAATAACCTGCTTCCTCTATTGCTTTAATATCAAACTCAAGTAATTCATCACCTATGTTAATATTATCTCCTTGTTTTATTTTAGGATTAAAATATTGACCTTGTAAGTTAACAGTGTCCATACCAACATGAATTAAGATTTCTACTCCCATGTCACTAGTTATTCCTATAGCATGATAAGTTGGAAATAAAGTTGTGACAATTCCTTTTACAGGTGATTTAACTAAACCTTTAGATGGTTTAATAGCCAATCCTTTTCCGATTATTCCTTGTGCAAATGCATCATCTGATACTTCACTTAGCTTAATAATTTCTCCCTCGATAGGCATTTTTAATGCTTCTTTTTCTTTGTTTACTTTTATTACTTCTTTTTTATCTTCTACTTTTTCTATTTCATCTTCTTTATCTTTATAGAATATTAATGTTAAAACAAATGCTATTACCATAGCTATAACTACACCAATTGCTCCTACAATAACACTATCCATATTTTTAGTTGCAGGGTTTATCATTGCTGGAAACTCAAATATTCCTAAACCACCAATTATAAATTCCTTTAAATCAGCATATCCATAGTATGCACCTGCTATACCTGAAGCAATACAGCTTATGATAAGAGGCTTTTTAAGTGGTAATAGTATTCCGTAGATAGCTGGTTCTGTAACACCGAAAACTCCTGAAATAGCAGATGGAATACATAATCTTTTTAATTTTTTGTCCTTTGTTTTAATCATTATTGCCACAACAACAGCAGTTGTTGCAAAAGTTGTTCCAAAGAACGGCATCATAACATTGTCATAACCTAAAGTTGATATATTGTTTATATAAACCGGAAGGAATCCCCAATGTATACCAAAGATAACTAGTATTTGCCATGTAAGACCTACTATAGCTCCTGCTATTAATGGTGAGAAACCACGTACAGCTATTATGCCATTAGTTACTATTGTAGATGCATAAGTAGCTACTGGTCCTATAACAATAAATCCTAATACTAATGAGAATAATAATGTTAACATTGGAACAAAGAAAAACTTAACTAACTCTGGTACAAGTTTATCAAATAATTTTTCAAATTTACTTGCAACAAAACATATTAAAATTACAGGTATTACTGTTGATGTATAATTCATAGAAATAATAGGTAATCCTAAAAACTCTAAATATACTGGTGAAGCAAAATTTGTGCCTTCAAATAATGTATATAAAGGTTTAAGTGCTACCGATAATGTGCCTTGTTGAATAGCTGGATAGCACAATACTATTCCTATTAATAATCCAACAAAAGGCTTTAAGCCAAATTTCTTTGCAGATGTATAACCTAATATAACAGGTAAATACATGAAAATTCCATCACCAATGGCATTTAAAATCATATAAGTTCCACTCTCAGCGCTGACCCAGCCTAATGCACTAAATAGAGCTAAAAATCCTTTTATCATTCCTGCTGCTGTTAAAACTCCAAGAATTGGTTGAAAAATTCCTGAAATAACATCTATAATTTTATCTAGTGGCTTATTACTCTTATTTTCACTATTCTTACTTGCACTTTCTGAAGAAATACCTGCAATCTCACAAACATCTTCATAAACCTTAGCTACGTGATTTCCAATAACAACCTGATATTGTCCTGCTGATTTTAATACTGTAACAACACCATCCATGCTTTTTAAGATATCATCTTTCGCCTTTGATTGATCTTCCAATTGAAAACGCAATCTAGTTACGCAGTGAGTTAAGCTTTGAATATTTTCCTTTCCTCCAACATTTTTAACGATCTCTTTTGCTAATTGTTCATACTTTCCCATTATTAATACCTCCATCAATTCATTTTTAGTAATTATGAAATATGAAGGTTTGGCCAACCTAATGTCACCATCCAAACTAAATAGTTATCTTTAATATACCTCCTTCTTGTATTTTTATTTATATTAATTGGTTTGTTTACTTAAAATTCTAGCAATGTGAATAGTTAAGTATAATTTCTCTTCATCAGAAATTATATAGCTATACTTTTTATAAATAAACTCACCAATTTTATTAACACATTTATATGACTCTTGATATTTTTCCTTGATGATATTAAGTAAACTATCATCACTTTCCTCATCAAAGGTCTTGCCAGTTACAAGCCTTTGTGCAAAGAACTTTATATGAGTTACAAATCTATAAAAATATACTGACTCTTCATCAAAAGTAATGTTTAAAGTATACTTAACAATGTTTAGTATCTCTTGAATAACCTTTGTTATGTCATACATATTTGTTATAGTTTCATCCATTAAACTATTTGCAATATGGATAGCTATAAATCCAGCCTCATCTTCTGGCAAATCAACCTTTAATTTGTCTGAAATTATTTTTAGTCCTTCTAACCCAACTGCAAACTCATCTTTATAAAATCTTTTTATGTCCCATAATAGAACATTCTTCATGTTGATACCTTCTAGATGTCTCTCTACTGCAGTCTGTATATGATCACTTAATGAAATAATCAAATTATCACTTAACCTTTTTTCTAATTTAAGCTTTGCATATTTAATAATTTCATCACTTAATTCAACATACTCTAAAGGCATATCCTTTAATAATTCTTGTAGCTTATTTGTCATGTTTTTATCGGATAAAGAAAAGACCTTATCTACAATCCCCTCATCTATTTCATCTCCAACACGCTTTTTGAATGCAAGACCTCTTCCCATGACAACTTGCTCCTCTTTATTTTCATCTAATATTACAACAACATTGTTATTTAGTATTTTGTGAATTATCATAAAACACCTCCTATGTAAAAAAACCTACGCACTATTAATTATAGTACCCCTGTACTATGATTAATATTACGTAGGTTTAGCTTGCTCAAACAATTACTATCCTATCTACTATTTATTTATATTATTATGATATCATATACAAAATTAAATTGCAAAGGTTTTCTCATATTAATTGTCAAGGTAACTTATACCATTATGTTTTTCTAAAATAAGTCATTAAGTAAACTCTTTTATAGTAAAACTCCTTACTACCAAATCCGTAGAGAGGAGTTTAGCACCTAAACCAGTATTCTTTTGCAATTCTTCTATTAAAGATTTTACTGTTAATGAAACACTATTTTGTTCCTTTTTAAGAAATTTGTACATATGCTATTCTCATAATCTACTCCAAACAAGATTTCACATAATCAACTGATACATCCATTCTTATAGCAGTTTCTTCAATTGATAGACCACTATTTAAGAATCGTTTGACAACCATTATAATATTTTCTCCAACTTCAATAATATGCTTATCAGGGTCATAGAAACGAATAACACGCTGTCCCCAAGAATGTTCTACCATAGTATGCACATAGTTAATACCCTCAATATTATTTATCTTTTTAATAAAATTATCAAAATCATCCTCTTCAAAATATAACTCTGTTACATTTCCACCAAAAGAAATTTCACTATCTTGCTTTTGAATAAAAGCTAACCAAGTATCTTTTGTTTGTAATGCAATTCCACCTGTTAAAGTTACATTTGCACCAAAATCAACGACAACCTCTAATCCAAGTACTTCATAGTAAAATTGCTTTGACTTTTCCATATTAGAAACAATTATCATTGGACTTAAAAATTTCATTGTAATCCTCCTTATTTTTAACCCAACTTAAATATGAATTTTTTCCAAAAAATTCAAATATCATTTTCATTACAATGCCCTAAAAATTAGAATATATCCCTACAATTCAAAAAGAGCATTTTCATAGTTTTGAACGTAATATTTAATATTCTTCCTTCCCTTTTTAATAACTGTATGCCCCTCTGATTCCAATTTTTTCTTCTGTTCTTCCACACCACCAGGATACTTTGGATTCAATTCTCCATTTGCTTTTAATGTTCTCCAATATGGTGTCTCATCGTCACTTCTTTGGTAACTTGCCCACGCTACTATAGAAGTAAATATACCTGCTGTTATAGGTTCGGTAAAGTCAGCACCACTTAACTTTGCGAAATATTCTCTAATACTTCCTACCGTAATCACTTTGCCATATGGTACTAATTTCATTACCTTATCATACTCAATAGGTGGAGCAAAATACATTTTGTTCCCACCATATTTTTCAATACTTTTAACATCAGAAATAATTTGAAACTTAGGCATATCCTTACTATCATTTAACATTGCATTAAAATCTTTTTTATCTTCATTTGCCATATTTAACACCTCCTAACTAAAGCATAATATATATAATTTTCCCATGCAATGAGACGATTAACTTTAAAATTTCTTTTCCTTTATTACTTTATTAATAAATATATTTACTAAGTTAACATCAAATTGAATACCAGCATTTTTTATATTTCTTCTCTCTTTAATCCTTTTGCATATCCCTCTTTCATGATGAGCTAAAATAAATTAGGAGATGTGTGAGAACTCATTTGAAGATTTTAATGCACCATTTATTACATACGATTCTTTATTTATATTCATTGCTACTAATCTACTCCAAACAAAATTTCACACTATCAACTAATATATCTATCCTAATAGGAGTTTTTTAATATCAAATATTAAACTTACTCTTTCCTCTAAAAATCCATAGTTCCTCTGAATCCTTCAAATGCTCTTCTATCAAACATTCACTTCCTTTATCTTCTGCATATTTCTTTTCCTCAATTGTTAAAGGAACCATCCATAAAATATTAACCTCATCTTCTCTATATAAAGGCAATTTAATATCAGGTACATACTCAAAACCCTTATTGTTTACTAAAAGAACATAAGGAAATTCAGCTAAATCAGATGATATTTGATTACATGGAATAGTATGACCATGTCCTAACCAAGTTAGATAAGTCCAAGGAAGCGTTGTTTGTGCGCTTATATAACTCAAAATACCATTTCTATTTTTATTTAAAAGTTCAGTTTCTATAACAAATCCAAGTTCAAAGCGCCTATGATATTTTGGTTCCTCAAAGTACATTTCAACCTTAGGTTGTGGTATTACTGATACACCCATTGTAATTATATATGTTAGATCATCTTTTTCAATTGTTACCATAGCTTTTGGTGGCCAATGTCCTCCATCAATAGCATAATACTTTTCATATTTTCCAATACTTTTTTCTATAGTGGCAAGGTACTCTGTTTGAATTTCTCCCCACGATTCATCATTCCAATTATCCCAAAACTCTTTCGCCTTGCGAACTCTCTCATATAACACATTTTCTGAAGAATTTCCAAGGGGCCAAGCAAATTGTGATTCTTCAACGCAATCTCTTGAATATCCTGAAAATTGCGGTCCTGCCCACCCTGGAATAACACTTAATATCTCATTATTATACAATAAAGCAGCTCCATCTCCCTCTTCAAACCACACTATCTCAAGTTTAGATGCATCTAATTTTTCTGCTCCATTTGGATGTGCACAATAATCACTTGGGAGCATAGGAGCATAGCCATTTTGCATAGCCTGAACATCCACTTCTTTTGGAGCCTTTTCATAGTTTCTAACCCAACAAGGATTCATAAACCTATCATTGGAATCAGATTGTCCAAATAAATAAAAATACACACATCTATTATCCTCTTCAACAATAGCTTGTATATTACAATTGGGAGAATTTGATTCTATTAAAACCTTAGGTTCTACTTTCTCCTTGCTAAATAAGTCCTTAATACCCATTTTACTCCTCCTTATATCACTAAAAATTATTCTTTTGTTTGTAATCTTTATATTCTAAAATAAACCTCATATACACCTTCTAATATAAACTAGTTCTTTATTCTATTTTTGTACTACTTTTAAATATACTCACTAAAGTAATTTGTATAATACTCCACAAAACTTTTTATTATATCTTCTCTATCCCTTGTATACTCATTTATCTCTCCATTTAAACTATGTATCCATTCAACATCAACCATACATCCTACATCCATATTGATACCATATTTAGCATCCTTTATTAAATTGCTATCTTCACTATCTCCTATGCAAAATAACATGCCACATAATACTCTTATATATTCACTACTTCCCTCTTGGTAATTCTGAATTTCTTCTAGTAGTAATCTTCTAATGTCATCCCTATCTATTTTTTGTGGTTGTAAACCATATTTCTGAATTAATTCAAACGCCCTTATTTCGTTAAAATCCATATCTTCCAAGACTCTTCCCCCTTATTTGTATTCCTATAAATAAATTCTACTTTTATCAAAAGTCTATAACTTTAATAAATTTTCTAATACCATCTACAGAAATTGTTTGTTTTCATTTTAATAACTATTTTTTGCTTTTAATAACCATTAATGTACAAACTACCAAAGTAGATGCCAAAAATAATATACTAATTAAATCTAAATAATTACAATATAATAACCAAGTAAAAAACTAAAAATTCCGTAGATGATAGCTATGGTGCTTGTACATTTTCCTGCCGCTATTCTCTAAAACTCATACCTTACATATTCACATTCACATGGATTACCAGCAGCTATATATATAGCTCCATCCTCTGGTATCATTATAAATGATGCTAATGTGACTGATGATACTTGATCCTTAGGATCAACGTGACGGCATATGGATTTTGGATTTTTCTCGTGATTTTCTAGGATTTTCTTAACTATTTCAATATTTATGTGTCCATAATTCTGATCCATTAATTTGCTAATCGTATCTAAACGATGGTAACTGTCTGGCTGTAATTCTGGTGCAGTATCCTCTTCCTTGAAACGTTCTGTAATATAATGATTTGAGTGCACCATCATATCCCTTTCTGGATACATAAGTTCAAAATCATTATGAATACTCTCAATCCCAAGCATATGTCCATTTATATCAGCTAAATGATAGTAGCCAAGACCACGGGCAACTTGTTTAAGTATCTCCATGGCATCATTGATGTTTCTCTCTCTCATTACTTTTGGAAGGTAACAGCCTACTGGAATATTAAATGAGTAATTTTTGCCTATAGTAGCATTTGCACACATACCCATTCCGGCAGATGAAAATATGAATTCACTAGAATTTGAAAAACTTAATATAAATTGCTTAATACCATTTTCATGATGAATTTTTAATAAATCTATTGGTGCTTCGGGAAGAAAATCTATATTTTGTCCTAAGATTGTTTTTCCATCTTGTGTTGCCTTTCCTGTTGCTGCAAATGAAGTACATAGCCCTGAAATATTATTATAAGCAAAGGTAAGCTCATTAAAGCACTTCTGAGTAAATATTTCTTCAAAACTAAGCCCAGTAGCATCAGCCTGCCCCCTCATTATTTCAACTAGATAAGGATCAAACTTTTGAACCGCAGGAAAAAACTTCATAGCACTTGTGACAATCTCTTCCTGTGAAGCTTTGTAGTAAAACTCCATAAAATTACTAATGTTTTCTGAAACTTTTAGGATACTCTCTTTACAGCCCTCACCCCATTGTGTGCCAATTTCATATGGAGTACCCTGACACTCAATAAGTTTAAACTCTTTAATATTCTTCATTATATTCTCTCCTTCCATATTTATATAATTTAGTTATGTATATAGTTTACTACTACTACCATAAAATGTATAACAAAAAATATTCTCCTAATTTAAATTCTAGAATCTTTTTCTATATTCTTACGTGATTATTAAATATTCTATTATAGAATAGGTTATCTCATCATCTTAATATCAATTAAAACTATTTATATCAATGTACTTAGCACTTTTTAATATGAAAAAGCCCCCAAATGATTCATAACTTATATAAATCACTTGGAGACTTATTATATTATCATTTCAACTTTCAACATTACCAAATTAAAGGAATCAAACGATAACGTATTTTTGAGCTATACTCTTTATATCCATTAAGCTCTTTTAAAAGAGTTTCTTCTTCATTTTTTATTCTAATAACAATTATAGGCATGATTAGAGCCATAGGTATTATAGAAAAATAGGAACCAAGTGCAAGTGGCATAAATAACATCATTATTATCATTCCTAAATACATAGGATGTCTAACTACTTTGTATGGACCAGATGAGATAACTTTCTGCTCATTTTCTACTTGTATAACAGTGGATGCATAACTATTTTCTTTGAAGACATAGAATATAAAAATATATGCTAAAAAAGCAATAATATTTGATAATATTACAAGCCATAATGGCTCATTTGACCAATGAAATCTAAAATCTATACCAGGTAAGATAAATCCAAGATAATATGCCTTAAAAAATAAAGGGGTTTTTTTACTTTCTTTTGCTTGCTTGGTATTTGTTCTCCTAGCTAGAAATTCAGGATTCCTTTTTATGAAATAGCCTGTAATAAAAAAAGTTATTATAGAAAACCCTAACCAAAAAATCCATGCTTGCCAAAATTTCATTGTGCCTGCTGGAAGAAATAAAATAATCCACATAATAATAGTAAGTATAATCGGAACTGTGAATATTTTCTTTTTTGATACATTATTATTCTCCAATGATATTACCTCCTGTAAATAAGTATATAAATTTTAGTTTGATTAGTACGAACTTACCCCTATGGATTTAGTGAGTAGGAGTTTCTTTTATTTATTATTTTCTGGTTCATAATTAAGATATTTTTGTATAAGCTTCTTATGTTTTATTTGAGCAGGTGAAAGAAATCTATTTGACATTTCATTAAATAAATTCTCATTAGTCTCTCCAAATCCACTCTTACCATATAACATTTCTTTTAGAAGAGGTTCCTTTTTTATAAATTCTGCACCTTCTCTTGCTAAAGCTTCAACTTCTTCATCATCTTCAGACATTTCTTTTAATTTAGAAAGACGTTTGCCAAACTCTAACGCTATTTTATATTGTTCTGGGTGCTCTTTGAAATGTTCTGCTATCTTTTTAAAATTTTCTTTATAATCTTTTTCCCACTTAAAATCATCCATAACACCAAAAACATTTCGTTGCTGATTATATAGTTCTGGAGAGGATTCTCTATACTCTTTAACTTGATTTGTATTTAATGTTTCTGTAATTACTTTAAACGATTCAGACGCAAAGGATGTTTCTTTAAGCTCTTCAACTTCTTGATTTAATAATGTTTCTATCTTAGATAACTGCTCCTCTATATTTCTTTTTTCAATTAGAAGTTCAGATTGTAATGATTTAAGCACTTCAACAATACTTCTACTATTTTGTGTATCTCCTAATATTTCTTTTATTTGCTTCAAATCTAGTCCTAAATGTTTTAAATGCTTTATGACTCTCATACGTTCAAGTTCTTCTGCACCATATAAACGATAACCACTTGTAGATCTTTTAGGCTCTTTCAATAAACCAATTTTATGATAATATAGAACAGTTTTTAATGTACTTCCCGTTAATTTAACAAAATCACTTATTAAAATTTTATTATTCATTATATAACCTCCATGAATTTATTTTAAACCCAACCCTAAGGGTTGAGTCAAAATAAATTTTATCAGTAATTTTTATCATTTTATGATTTGTTTTCTTTTTAATATAATTTTAATGGTTATAATTTTTTGAGATAAAACACACTAATATATTTATATTATTAACTTTTATATAAGGTTATATAATATTAGATAGATATACAAATATAAAAAAAATGAGAAGGATTATATCATCAAATGATAACCCTTCTACATCAATACACTTATATTTATATATTTTATCTTTTCCTTTTTTAGCTAGTCTTTTCTCTATAGCTTATCCAAAACACTAATTCCTTAATTTACTGCTATTCAGTTCATCTAGTATGTTTTAGCATAAACTACATTTGTAAAGTCACTACATACTTTTGTTTGGCCAACTACTCTATATGCTTTCACTTTGTAATAATAAGTGTTACCCTTTATTAATCCCGTATTTACAAAGCTTAAAGATGTTGTAACTTTCACTAAACTATACACTCCATTACTTGAAGTAGCTCTGTATACATCATATGCAGTTGCTCCTACTACTGGATTCCATGAAGTAGTTATACTAGTTGAATTTGTCCTTACTGCTTTACAATTTGCTGGTATTAATGGGACTACCTTTGCACTTACTATAGTTGCATAATTTCCATATATTTTTGTTTGTCCAACTAATCTATATGCTCTTATTTTATAATAGTAAGTTGTTCCTGTTACCAATCCTACATTATTATAACTTAATACAGTTCCTGTCACTGTACCTACTAATGAATATATTCCTGTATCTGATGTTGATCTCCAAATTTCATATCCACTTGCTCCTGGTACTAATCCCCAACTTGTATTAATACTATTATATGATGATGACACTGCCGGAACTACTTTAGGTACTCCTAATATTGGTTTTGCACCTACTATAGATGTAAAGTTACTGTATGCTTTAACATTTCCAACCATAGTATACGCTCTTACCTTATAGTAATAAGAAGTTCCTACAACTAACCCTGTATCACTATAATTTGTTGATGTTGTTTTTGATATTAAATTATAAGTTCCTGTACTAGATGTTGATCTCCAAATCTCATATCCACTTGCTAATGTTACTTGATTCCAGCTTGTACTAATAGCATCATATCCTGTAGATATTGCCTTTATATTTGTAGGTATAGCTGGATTAGTAATCCATTTTGCAAATAAAGTCATATTATTTGTAACTTTATCAGTTGTAAAATTCCATGGTGTTATACAAGCTAATTCCTTATACCATCCTCCAAAAGTATAACCTGTCTTTGTAGGTGATGTTGGTGCTGTTATTAAATTATTATTATCAACTTGTAAATTTCCTACAATACTTCCACCTTGGCTGTTAAATGCTACTGTATTTTTCGTTATATACAATTCTTGAAATGGTATAGAATTACTAACTGCATAACCTTGTGCATAAGAACTTGGTATTCCCTTTATCTTAAAATCTGAATTACAACTATTAAATGTTAAAAAACCAATACTAGTAACACTTTGAGGAATTGTTACTCCTGTTAAGGATGTACAATAATAAAATGCATAATCACCAATACTAGTAACACTATCTGGAATTGTTATATTTGTAAAAGAATAACAATGAGCAAATGCATTAAAATCTATGGTTTTAACAGTGTTTGGGATTGTTATATTTTGGAGAACCTTGCACATAATAAAGGCACGATATCCAATTCTAACTACACCATTTGGGATTGTTATATTAGTAAGAGCTGTGCAATTTTCAAATGAACTGTTACCAATATTTTTAAGATTACTTGGAAGTGTAACCCCTGTAAGAGCAAAACAATTGTAAAATATAAAAGTACCTGTATCAGTAAGATTATTTGACAATCTTACAATTGATAAAAGTTGACAATTATAAAACAAATAATTCCCTACACTTGTTACACTATCAGGCATTATTACAGACTTAAGAGATTTACAATCCTTAAATGCACCTTCACCGATGCTTGTTACACCACTTGGAATTGTTATACTTGCAAGAGAATTACACTCCAAAAATGCATAAATTCCAATACTTTTTACACTATCAGGAATTGTTATTCCTGTGAATGCTTTGCAATCTTGAAAAGTACAATTTCCTATATTACTAAGATTCGTTGGAAGTGTTATGCTTGGAAGCGATGTACAATATGCAAAAGCACTATCCCCTATACTTGTAACACTATTTGGTATTGATATGTTTACAAGAGACGAACAATAATAAAATGCAAAACCACCTATACTTGTAACAGTATCTGGTATAATTACATTAGTTAATGCCTTATTTTTAAAAGCATTATTTGCTATACTCGTGACAGTATGCCCATCTATTGAGCTAGGTATGGTAATATTTGTATCACTACCATTGTAACCTGTTATGGAATATGTTATTCCATCATCAGACTGCCAAGTAAAACCCTTTGCATCTGTACCTGTTGTCGTTGCAAGTGCAGGCATGACATTAAAGCTTAAAAATAAGCTTATAAAAACAAGAATTACTGATAGCATCCTTAATCTTTTGTTTTTCATATCTCTCCTCCCACCACAAAATAATAAATTTTTATTCTTTTACTTATAAATAAAATTATTACTATTATCGTATTTTCTATTTACTATTTGAAAATTTTCTCTTACCAATAGATAAAAATTATTCCAAATAAAATTTCATTTCAAATTAAACTCTTAACTTAATAATTATTTCATCATCACTTTTCCTTCTATATTTAAAATACTAGTTTTTCATCCAAAATGATTACCTACCAAAATTTTCATTGTTATTTACACCTTTAAGTTAGTTTTAAAATATATCTATTCTTTATTTCATCGAATTCATTAATTCAAAGAAATATTTAGGGTCTTGAGTTTTATAAACATTAAACCAAGCCTGTAATGTTTCTTCTTTAAATACATCTAACAATCTCAATACTTGCATAGTAAATTCTAATGGTGCTAGTCCAGATGAAGTAATTAAGTTTTCATCTGTAACTACTGATTCAAATCTATAATATTTTTCTCCAATATAATTAGGTACTACCATTTTAAGATATTCTAAATCGTTGCTTGTATGGCTTCTAGAATTTAATATTCCTCTCTTTGCAAGTCCTAATGTTGCTCCACAGATAGCTGCAACTAGATTTCCTTGCATTAAGGCTACTTTAACTTTTTCAAGCATATTATCATGGATTGATTCTGTCCATGTAAATCCACCTGGTAGAACTAAAACATCCTCATCTTTAAGGTTACATTCATCAATAGAGATTTCCGGTAATACTTTTAGTCCTCCCATTGTGGTGATAAAATTTTTATTATTTCCTACCGTAATTACTTGTACAGGTGGTATCCCCTTTTTAAAATATCTTCCTGAATTTAATTCTGCAGTTAAATAACCTATCTCCCAGTCTGCCATAGTATCAAAAACATAAAGATAAACCTTTCTTGTATTCATCAATATACGCTCCTTTTATATATTTTTTAAAATAACTTTACTAATTTCATATCTTATTATAAAAAAACTTCACTGACAGTCTTAGTCAGTGAAGTTTTTAAACTTTATAATATTCAATTAATCCTAGCAAATCTTCAATAATTTTTCCCTTTAAACTACTAGGTTCAATTACCTGAATCGATTTGCCATATGGTAAAAGTAATTGCGGTACATATTTATAAATTATTTCATCTTCAAGTAAAAACGTAACTTGATTTAAAGTTCGCTCTTTAAAATAATGTCCTAAAAACCAATGCCTACATAAATTATCTAATGCACTTGCTTTGCCACCAATAACTAAATAACTAAACTTTTTCTTCTCTTCTACTGATCCCATCAGATTTTGCATAAAGAATTTACTTGCTGAAAAATCTTGTAATTTATTGAACTTAAGCTTTGTCTGATTTATATTATAAATTCGATCTACTCTAAAACTACGGATTTCATTTCTCATATGGCAAAAACCTACTATATACCAATTATTACTCCAGTAAACTAGTCCATATGGATCAATAGTTCTACCCTTTGATTGTTCTTCCTTTTTTGTATGATATTCAATTTCTATAGACAAGTCATTTACTATGCTATCCTCTAGCTCTCTTAATAATGACTCTATATTAGGTTTCCCAACTGAACTTATTACTTCAACACCTTCTAAATACTGCTTGACTATCATTTCCTGCTCTTCATTTGAATACATTTTTAGCTTCGATGCTGCTCTTTCTAATGCCTCATCAAAAAAATATCCTGCCTCTTTTGCAAAAATAGTAGCTTGAAGTAGTGCTATTTGCTCTTCAACATCAAAAAACAGAGGTGCTTCAATAAAATTATTAAGCAAAGTGTATCCACCATTATGACCTGCATCTGCTATAATTGGTACTCCACTAGCTGAAAGTGTATCAATATAACGATAAACAGTTCTTATATTAATCTCTAACTTTTCAGATATTTGCTTTGCAGTAATTCTCTCTCCTGATTTAAGCATCCAAATAATTGCCATCATATTATCAATTTTGGCCATAGAATTTCACATCCCCATTCTATAATCTAGAATTTATTCATTATAATCTCCACTCTTATCACTTGATTTTTTAAATTTATTTCAGTTTACTACAATTCATTCAAGTCCATCATATATCTATACTGGTTATTTTCAAATATCTCTTTTACTGATTTCATCTGTTATTAGTGATTTTGAAATATACATGGCTTGTATTATATTCTTAAAACGATTGTAATGAGAGGTGCCTTCCACAAATTTTAGCTGTGCTTTTTCACATTTGCTAATAATTGAAGATACAGGGCGTAATGCTTCTATCAATTCTTCTTTTGTATATTTATCCGTAACATTTTCATCTGTAATTAATGATTTTGAAATATACATAGATTTTATCCTGTTCTTAAGAAGTGTGTGCTGAGAGGTCCCCTCTGCAAACTTGGGCTGTATTTTTTCACACTTACTGATAGTTGAGGATACAACTCGTAGCGCTTCTTCCAATTCTTCTTTTGTATATTTATCCATAACATTTCACCTCAAATTCATAATTTATATAGCTTGTATTATAATACAACTATCTCTAACCGAAAATAACTTACTGTCAAATTTCTATTTAGCAGTGAGTTTTACCACTAATTAATCTATATTTACACAAATCAATTAATAATTATTGTATATAATTATATCTTATACAAAATCTACTGTTTACTATAACATTTTTGGTTAATATTGTATACTAAGATTGTTCTTCCATTCTTATATTTGGTTTTATCATTTTAAGATTCAAGCTACTCCTTTTGAAGCAGCAAATCAAATTTTGACATGAAGTCCTTATATGCTTCCTTAGCTTCTCTTGGGTTATTTCCAAACATGCTTAGCACAAAATCACCCTCTATCATTTATGAATAAAAAAAACATTTGTTTTATATTATTTATATAAATAAAGGCGATTATTCTATTAATTATTAATCGTCCCCTCATTTTATAACAATTTAATATTTTGATAATATTGGGATAATAAGTATATTTTTATAAAATTACTATAATTATTTACCAAAAATGTACGAATATATAATTAAGCAAATTGTAAAACAAAAATCTTTTAAACAAGGAGGCAGTAATATGTCATTAGATATTCCATCATATTATTATACGGATGTTTCTAAACGGGTGAAGGATGAGAGCTGGGAGAGCATAAATGCTAAACTTTCTAAATCTGATTCTAATTGTATAAATGATATAAGTACTCGTTTAGATAGTTCAAAATGTATTGATTTACGCTCAAATAGAGGACAATCAAATAATCAGTTATCAGATGAAACAATTAAAAGAATAGAAGCTACTAAGAAAAATGTAGGCAAAATAGATTTAGCTGCCATTCAAAAAATCTGTCCTGAATATGAAACTACGGTTATGAATAAATCAGGTAAAGCACTTGATTATTACAACTTCAAAGACTGTATAAATAGTATGACGGAACTTAATGCTGAACAAAAAACTACACTTAGAAATGCCATAATTACTTCAACAGAATCTGTAGATGGCCAGCAACAAGATAGTACTACTTTTGGTATGCGTATTAGTCAAACTGATATGGAACTAAAATATATATCTAAAAAACTTGTACCTGAAAAATACCAGGATCAGTTTAACTCAATGGTGGATAAATATACAGATGAGTTAACTGACAGATATGCAAATCTCTTAGAAACTTTTGATACAGCCATTATGAAGACAACAGATCAAAGTCTTATAGCGAGTGGTTGGAAGGAAAAAGCAAAAGAATCCTTAGAAGCACTGAAGAATGGAACGGATTCATTTCATACATCTAAAAAATTCTATGATGACATTTATAAAAACGTAGATATAACAAACGATGATAAACTTAAAGAAGGATTATCATCAGTATATGATAATTTCATAAAAAATAATACTTCTTATATCAAAGCCACAGGGCCAGTAGATCAAGTTAGTTTAGTAAGAGAAGTTAAATATCTTAGTGAAAAATGGAATGCTGTGGTTGATGAAATGAATGGTTCTAGTAGCTTAAAATTTACAACTTCTTTAGATTGTGTTAGATAATGTAATTTTAATAAATGAATTAACTATTCAGTTATTAATAATTAAATTTATATCCATGATAAATTCGTGGATATAAATTTAATTGCTTTAACTGTGGGATAAAATGTATTATTAATAATCTCCCCATTAAGCCATAGTTTATGGCTTAATGGAGAAATAAATAAGAATCTTACCCTTAATAATTTTTTTAATTTTTTTAGCACACTCAATATTTCTCACTTACCATCCTCTAAAGCTGCTTAATAAACTTTAGATTTTAATATAATTACACTTATCAACTTAGTCAACTTGTTTACTAATGAAACCTATTACTTAATTGGTGAATATTGGTATAAAATCTTTCCACTACTATTTATAACTTTTACATAATTATCAAGTGAATAAATGGAAATTACATTACAATTTTTTACATCTACACATATTTTAGAATCTTTTATATAAATTTCTAAGTCCCAGGTTGGATATCCTACTAGTTCAGTCCAAGTAGGGTAAGGTGCAACACTTACATCTAAATTTCCCTCACTATTAGTCTTATAAAGTAACTTATAGTTCGGATCTTGTGTTACTTTATTAGATGGCGCTTTTGTACTTGTCGCTGGTTTTGCATTTGTAGCTGGTTTTATATTTACTGCTGGCTTTGTATTTGCATCTGCTACTGTTTTTTTATTTACCACTGGTTTTTCTTTTACTACTGGTTTTTCTTTTGTCACTGTTTTTTCATCTACCACTGGTTTCTCATCCGCCACTGGTTTTTCATCCGCCACTGGTTTTGTATCTACTACTGATTTTTCATCTACTACTGCCACTTTCTTTTGTTCTTCAACCTTATCTAGCTCTTGTTGTCTTAATTTTTCTTTATTTATGTCTTCCTGTTTTTGAATAAAAAGTTTCTTTTGTTTTATATCATTTTGTTGATATAAATTATATAGCCCAACCAAAGCTACTATAATTGTAAAAAATATTATTCCTAAAATAGATGTTTTTTTGTTAAACTTTAATCTTTTGTTCAAATTTAATCCCCCTTGGTAATCTATTTATACACTAACTATTAGTTATAATAACATCTATACTATTACTAGAACAACATATTTACCACTAAAATGCCAAGGTAATATTTGTACACCAATTAATTTTAATATATAAAATTTATTTTACTTCAATAATGGTGATACATTCCCTAAATAAAATATATCCAAAGTATGAAGAGCTCTTGTGCAGGCTGTATAGAGTAACAATCTATCCTCTGCATTCTTATACCTTAAGTCACTAGCATTATATATCATAACCACATCAAATTCTAACCCCTTAGCAAGATATGCAGGAATAACTAAAATATCAGAAGTATACTCATCATCCTCACTTACAATCATCTTAACATTAATTCTATCTTTCAAATAATTGTAGACCCTCTGTGCTTCGCAAGCATTTTTTGTTATTATTCCTATGGAATTATGCCCATTATCCTTATGGATTTTTACCTCTTCAACTATTCTTTCATTTATAGCTTCTTCATCTAGAAAACCAGTTAGTTTAGGACACTCACCACTTCTTTCCACGTATTCATCATGAATTTCCGCGCTTAATATTTTTCGTGAAAATTTAGTTATTTCCATTGTTGACCTATAACTTTTAGTTAAATTTATTATAGAAGTATCCTCAGCCTTTAGTATATTTACAACATTGTTATAACTTCCAACATTCATATAAGGGTTAATAGATTGAGATATATCACCAAGAATTGTTTTATTTGCTTTGTTAAATAATTGGTTGAAAATTTCATACTGTAATGGTGAATAGTCTTGAGCCTCATCAATAATTACGTACTTTACTTCTTCTGTTTTTGGAATGCCACCTACAGCCCCTTTTATAAATAATAAAGCTATCTGATCTTCATAATTTATCTTTTTAGCCTTTAAATTCTCTAGGGTATATCTTTTAATTTTCCTAATACTTTCATTATCATATTTAATATTCGCTATCTTTAAGAAGTCCTCTAATTTTTCATAAAAGGTTTTATAACAATCCATTAAATCAAATTTGGTTTTTTCCTCCACTTCATTAACTATAGCTTTAATTTCACCACCTACTAAAGCTTTACTTACTTTAATTATTTCATTCTTCTCTAAATATTCACCAGATTTTTGTACTTCTTCCACTGTCTTATCAACTAATCTTTTTTCATAAGGTTCTATAAGATATAAAATCCTTTGCTTTAGCTTTTCTAATTTTCTCTTAAGAGGTAAATTCTTATAGTCGTTATAAAATAATTCCTGTATTTCCACTTCCGAAATTATAACTTCACCTCTTAAAGTAATATCCCCAAAATCCCTACTCATTTTTTTTAAATGTTCTATATATACTTTTAATAAATCAACAAATTCCACAGAAGACTTAAATTTTAAGCTTTTAATCCTAACATCATAAAGTATCTCACTTTTATCACCAAAAATATTCTCCATCATTTCACAATAATCTTCCTTACCATCTACATCTTCTAGAACTTTATGCATATATTCTTTAAATGTAGTTTGCAACATATTATCTTCCCCAAGCTGAGGTAAAACGCTAGAAATATAATCATTAAAAATATTATTTGGAGAAAATATCACGATGTTTTTAGATGTTATAATATCACGATGCTTATATAATAAATAGGCAATCCTATGAAGAGCAACAGAAGTTTTCCCACTTCCAGCTGGTCCCTGAACAATTAAATTTTTATATTTCTCATTACGAATTGCCTTGTTTTGCTCCTTTTGAATTGTAGTTATAATAGCCTTCATTTTATTGTCACTACTTTTACTTAATATATCTTGAAGCACCTCATCATCTATTTTTATATTACTGTCAAACATATAATCAATCTTGCCATTACTAATTTTATATTGCCTTTTCATTGATATTTTTCCATTTATAATTCCTTCAGGACACTTATAATAAGCATCTCCAATTTCATAATCATAATACATACTAGAAATTGGAGCTCTCCAATCATATATAAGAAAATCAAAATCTTCATTAATTAAATTAGAAATTCCAATATAACATTTTTCAACTTTTTCTTCTCCCTCTTCCTTAAAATCCATCCTTGCAAAATAAGGAGATGAAATCATATTCTCATATTTGTCAACTAGTTTTCTTTCAAACTCATGGCTCCTTTTTTGAATTTTCATAGTATTAATAAATTGCATGAAATCTACAACATGTTGTAACCCATTTTCCACCGAAACAGCTCCAACATCTTCCCATAATTCTCTTTGTGCCTCAATAGCATCTTTTCTAAAATTATCCCTAGAATTTCTCTTTTCTTCTAATTGTCTTTTTACCTCCCTAAGTATCTTATCTAACCATTCTATTTCTACTAGCCATTCAGATTTATTTATTGACAAAATATCTCCTCCTTGTAATGAGCATTAGTATTGCTATTTTAGCATATACACCTGAAATTACTAGTCTATAATTATTGGGTTATATATGATATAATTAAAGTGTAGAGATAGTATTTTCACTTAAATACACATAAAAATAAGATAGACTCTTTAAAGTCTATCTATAATATTAAATCTCTTCAATTTTCCATCTACATCTTCATTCTTTGAAACATATGATCTCTGTATTAATAATACCTTTATAAATTTTTATAAGATAGAAATATTAATTAATTCAATAGCACCTGCTTTCTGTTTTCGATATTCCATCGGTGTCATATCGTATATCCTTTTAAACAGTCTATTAAAATGTTCCACACTTTGATAACCAACTTTCTCTGCCACAAGCTCTATGCTACTGTTATCATTTTTTAATAAAGAACATGCTTTATTCATACGAGCATTCATTACAACATCTTGAAAGGTCATGCCCGTATTATCCTTTATATATTTTGATAAATAAGGCTTTGACAAGAAAAATACCTTTGATAAATCATCCATTGTCACTCTACTATAATTTTTTTGGATATAATTCATTATATCAACTATTCGTTGTTCTTTTGCCTGTGGCATCTTTCTAATTTCTACAAGTTTATTTGTTGCTGAAACAAGAGCATTTACAGAAGCCTTTATAATATCTTCATCTATGCCTACACCCCAATACATAACATCATTTGAACAAATTCCTACATAAGCAACTGCCTTTGAAGAAGAACCTGTTGAAAGTGCATGTTCCTCATAAGAAGATACCTCATAAGAAGCACCAAAATACTGTTTGATAGCATTACTTACGGCATCTAAACGTCCATTTCCACTTGCTATAATTTTCTTCTCATCATCACCATATCTAATGGTAACCGTAGCTGTAATTCCATCAACTTGTTTATAATGAAATTCTGGAATTGAAAATACAGAAGCTTTATTTATATAGTTCTCTTCAAATATTTGATATATAAAATTTGGCTTTAACTCTTTATGTTGCCTATCTGAAATTCCCTTCATCATATAGCCAACATCTTCCCTCATTTTGTACGGAATAGACAACCCATAATTTTGTTTTAAGATATAAGCAACTCCACCTTTTCCTGATTGACTATTGATTCTTATTACATCTGACTCATATTCTCTTCCTACATCCCTTGGATCTATTGGCAAATATGGTACTGTCCAATTTCCACTACTCTTGCCTTCATCCCACCATGCCATTCCTTTTGCAATAGCATCTTGGTGAGAACCAGAAAATGCAGTAAACACCAAATCTCCTGCATATGGGGTACGCTCATGTACTTGCATACCTGTAAGCTTTTCATACTTATCACGTATTTCTCTAATATTGCTAAAATCAAGTTCTGGATCTACTCCATGTGTATATAAATTCATTGCTACTGTTACCAAATCAACATTTCCAGTTCTTTCTCCATTTCCAAATAATGTTCCCTCAACCCTTTGGGCACCTGCAAGCATACTTAATTCTGCATCACTAACTCCACTTCCTCTATCGTTATGAGGGTGTACGCTTAAAATTACAGAATCTCTATATTTTAAATGCTTATGAATATATTCTACTTGTGTAGCAAAAACATGAGGCATTGCTACTTGAACTGTTGTTGGAATATTAATAATTGCCTTATGGTTTTTTGTAGGTTTCCATACATCTAATATTGCATTACATACCTCAAGTGTATAATCAATTTCTGTACCATGAAAACTCTCAGGACTATATTCAAACGTAAAATCTCCTTCTGTTTCTTTAGCAAGTTTATTTAGTAATTTTGCTCCATCTACAGCTAAGTTCAAGATTTCTTCCTTACTCTTTTTAAAGACTTGTTCTCTTTGAGCTACTGAGGTTGAATTATACAAATGCACAATTGCATGAGGTACACCTTCTAATGCTTCAAATGTCTTTTTAATTATGTGCTCCCTTGCTTGTGTTAATACCTGCACTGTTACATCTTCTGGAATCATATTTTTCTCAATTAATGCTCTAAGAAAATTATATTCAGTATCTGATGCAGCTGGAAAACCAACTTCAATCTCTTTCATACCTATATCCACTAACATATTAAAAAATTCTAACTTTTCCTCTAAACTCATCGGCTCACATAATGCTTGATTTCCATCTCTCAAATCTACACTACACCATTGTGGAGCCTCATTTATATAATCTTTTTGTACCCAATCATAAGTTGCTTCAAGTGGCATAAAATATTGTCTTTGATACTTCTCTGCATTTTTCATAATTTCTTTCCCCCTAATATTAAATAATCTTTTAACATGAAAAAAATAATTTCACTTAAGGAACTAAAAAATACCTAGATAACCACAAAAAAAACGCCCCTATATGAAACCTTCCATGTTTCATATAGAGACGTAAATTTCTTACGCGGTACCACTCTACTTCATGACAACCGTCATGCACTCATCAGCACTAACATGCCTATCCCTTGTAACGGAGGGCCTCCGTCTTCACCTACACAACATTTCTGCCTTCGATTAAGATGCTCCAAGGCTAGTTCACTGCTTACCATCCACTATTTCACACCATCCAATAGCTCTCTGAATTCTGCCATGCAGCTACTACCCCTTTTCAACGCATTTTCTAACCTATGATTATTATAACAATTATTCAAAATACTTACAATGATTATATTTAATCATTTTTCTTGATGTATTTTAATATTCTCATATTTTAAGCCTTTAAAAATTAAATTTTTTATAAACTTCTACTAATTTCTCCATACATTTTTTTAATGCAAGCAATAAAACCACTTATTATATGTTACTATTATTTTTTGAACTTTATTTTAAATACATCATTTTTACATGTATTTAAACATTCACCACATTCAATACACTCATTTGTATTCCACTTATTATGCTTTACCATGTCAGCTACATCAAGACCCATTAAACAGCTCTTATTACACCTCTTACATTGAGTACATTTTTCACTTTTACACTCTATTTTAAAAGAAGGTAATTTAAGAAGGCTTCTTAACTTTATTCCTAGATAATTAAATATATACATTGGACAAATGTATCTACACCAAGTTCTCTTGCCTAATCCTATTGTTATTAAACTAATGAATCCAACTATTATATAATATCTAACTAAATCATGAAAGCTAGATACTGAGACTTTAGTATCTACCATATGATAAAATATTGATATTTTTTGAAACCCATACATTATTAGTGGTGCAAATATTAAAATTAAAAAAATACTTCCTGTCACCCATTTTAAATTAGGTAATTTACGCTTTAGCCTAGTAGTATTAGGAATCAATTCTTGGAGTGCTCCAAATGGACATATATAACTGCACCATACTCCTCCAAAAAATATTGCAATCAAAAACATTACTCCATAAATAATGTGCATACTTGTAAATGTATTTTCCAAACTTGATTGTACTATTAAAACTGGTGCAAAATAATTTAATGTAATTGGTAATAAAATAAAAGATAAAAAATTAATACTCTTTCTTAATTTCATCTAACCCCATCTCCTACTATTTTACTTTTTAATCATATCAGCACGTGCTCTCAAAAACATTAAATCATTAAGAATGATGAATTAATATAGGTAAAACTCCCTTAATTTTCGAAAAATTAAGGATAGGGAATATCCCCTATCCTTGTTAAACTCTCAATTGCATAACTTTTAGTTTTAACATCTACTAAAACCCTATTTTATATATAATAATTACTAAATTTAAAATATTGCATTACAATCTTTTCTACTTTATACTAAATATTGTATATATTGAAATTCATTTTATAACTCTGATGAATCATTTTATAAAAGCAATAAATATGAAAGGATGTTTACTAATGAAAGATATTTATTTAATATTTTGTGTTATTTCATTATTTGCAGGTGTATCATCTATTTCAATTTCTAGCTTTATATATAGCACCAATAAAAAGAAATCCCTAAAATTTTTTATAGCATTAAATATTTCTTTTTTTGCTATTCAGGCTGCAATAACATTAGGTTTATATTCAAAATGTGTAGAGGAAGTACGTCCTTCTGTAACTTTCCTATATAAAATTTTAGATTTAATTGGTACATCCTTTAGCTCTTTATTAGGTTTATTTTTTATACACTATCTCTTTGGTCTAAAAATAACAGATTTTAAAAAGAAAATATTTATTTCTATTTTTTTATTGCAATTTATAGGAATCTCTATATATTTTTTATTTACCATACACTACATTTTTATATTCCTAATACGAATTTTAATTACTTTAACAATCATCTATGAGATATTTATTGGCATAAAAAATTATGAGTATATTACAAATAAAGATTTAAAGCATGCTATAAAATCCTTTATCCTAATAACTCTAATATTTTTACCTTTTATAATATTTGAATCATATAAGCCATATATTAAAATTGCTCAAAATATAGATTTTTTAAAGATACTAGCTCTTCCTTCTTATTTTTTAGTAATTAATATTTTCACCCTTATATTTGTATTAAGATACTTTAATACTCCAGTGTTTATAGAAAATAATACGCTTACTGATTACTTTAAAAATAAATATAATATTACAGAAAAACAAAGTGAAATCATAGAGCTTATACTTGAAGGAGTAACCTATAAACAAATTGCCGAAAAACTTTTTATATCACCAAAAACTGTTGATAATCATATACAAAATATTTATAAAAAATTAAATGTTAATAGTAAAATGCAATTATCACATTTAATACGTTCAAATGAAAAATAAAATTCACAAAAAAATCTTACATTCTAAATTATTAATGTAAGATTTTATTTTTTACATTTATTTTGTTATTATCTTTTATAATACCCTTAGATAAAAAAAACATTAATTAAAAATATTACGTTCTCCTTATAAAAGCTGAAAAACATTGCTATCAGTTCTCTTTCCTTGATTTCATCATCAAATACTCTGTTATTCCATGCCTATATAAACTAGGTATCTCCCCTACTTGAACGTATCCAATCTTTTCATACAATATTTTTGCTTCTGGATTAAAGTCTGCAACTACTAAAAATAGTTTACTATAATCTTTAAAACACCTATCCTCAAAGAATTTTAATAATTCTTTACCTATTCCTTGATTGCGACTTTCCTTATTTACTGCAATGATATGAAGATAGGGGAATGAATGAAAGATTCCATCTAAAATGAACCATATGAATCCTTTACAATTCTGATCACCATCCATAGCAATATATATTTCTTTCTTAGCAAATCCTTCTTTTAATGCATTTCTAGCACTTTCTTTTTCAGAAAAATACCTTATCCCTAGTTCAGAATTTACTAATGCATCTTCACAATCATTTATATATTCTATACTTCCCTGCACTATTGTTATCTTCATATGACACCCCTACCCCAAATTTCGTTTAATTTATTAAATATATTTTACTGAATAAAAATCCAAATATATACTTGTATTATATTTCAACTATATTTCAAATACAAATATTACCTAAAACTGTAAACAAAAAACAGCATTAATACTTATTAATGCTGTTTTCACCTATTATTTATGATTTTTTATTATTTTTCGCCCTAAAACGAAACCCTTTTATACTAGTGATTTCTATTTTTTTATCTAATAGTAATAAATTTAGTTGGACATCCCCTATAATTAAATATTCTCTTTTTAATTATTTAATCCTACTCTCTTTAGTTCTCCTAAAAAACTTGCCCCATTCTGAGGCTTATCAACATTAAAATATTCAGCTATAGTTTGAGAAACATCTGATAATGTTTCCCTAGTGCCTACATTGCAGCCTTCAACACCTTTACTATATATTAAAAGTGGCACCCTTTCTCTAGTATGCTTACTATGTCCTATTGTTGGATCATTTCCGTGATCAGCCATAACTAATAAAATTTCCTCTTCCTTAAGTTCTTCAATTATCTTTTCTAAATAACTATCTACAATCTCAAGTTTAGATGCATACTTCTCTACATTTTCTTCATGTCCTGACAAATCAGTTTCTTGGATATTTGTACAAATAAATCCTCCGCTTTGCTGTTTTACTCTATTTAAAGTAATTTCCATAGCTTCCTTTGTATCTACTATTGGAATACTTTTGCCCAACGGATTCATTACTATGTCTGCAACCTTTCCTATTAAGCAAACCTCTATATTATTTTTTCCTAAGATATAAGGTATTTGCTCCTCATAATTTACCTTGTATCCTAAATGTACACAGCTATACTCTTTCTTGTATACCCCTGACTTTGGTGCATTTACTCCAATATATTTATCACCCTTTATTTCTATTGCATCAATTAAATCTTGCCTACTCACATTATGTCCACCAAATACTATAACTCTTGAAACATCTACAAGGCTTCTTACTATCTTCCCGATTTCAACTACTTCTTCAAATGTAATTAAATCTAATGCTGATGTAACATTATAAGCCTGTCCTAAATCCGTTTCAATATTATCAGCTATAGTTACAGCACCATTTACTAATAATAGTTTTCTTCCTTCTATAACTATATCCTCAACCTTATACATATTTTCTAAAAGTGTCCTCTTAATCTCATCTATTTTTTCACATATTGGCTCCATCTTTGGTTTCACAGGTTTACTTCCCATTATCTCTTGATGTCCCCAAAAAGTATCTGCTCCAAAATGAGTTAAATTTGAAGTTCCATAGTTAGCTTCACTATTCCTCTTCATTTTTAATGAATCTTTATTTATAATATTCATCAAACCTAACTTTTCTAAATTTTGAAGTTTTAGTTCTTTCTTATTTTCTAATATATGCAGGAAAGTATTTGAACCAACATCATTAGGTCTAACCTCTTTACAATCCTCCATATATCCTACACCAAACCCATCTAAGATCAATACTATAAATTTTTTATTCATAATTACACCACACTCTCTCCTAATGAATTATAAATACCTGTAATAGTAGGGTTATTCTTTGAAAGCCCCTCTATAATTGCAACCTTGCTTCTAGTTACAAAAATTTGGGTTCTAAAAGCCATAATGACAGTATCACCTATATTACACTCTTTACTCAATCCAATGTGATAATCAATACTTTCGAGAGATGGTAAGCTTGCACCACAAACTTCATAGTTTTCAGCACTAGTTCCAACTAATGCCTTCTGTAGATGTCCTCTTCTATAACATCCTCCTCCATAGCAATAAGCTAATCCTTCAAAATTATGAGATATTTCACTTACATATATTATAGAAGGAACCTCTTCAGAATTAATATTTGGTGTTGTTCCAGTTAAAGCATGCCCTGGCTCCCCCTGTGTTCCACCATATTTTTTAATACTTTCCATAGTTTCAATTGATGTAGCTGATGGCATATTTATTTCTCTTATATCTATATTTTTAGCTCTAAAAATCTCCTTACTCTTTAACAAAGTTTCTATATTACTTGTTGGTTTTACCTTTTTCTCATTTTCATTAAATAAGAAACATGGAAAACTAGTTATTCCAGCAATATCTATATTGGACAAATCCTTTGTTTCTTCTATTAATTCATTTATAGAATTGATTTTAAAACCACCTAATTGACCTGAATATAAAACATCATTTTCCCCAACAACCTTTATTAATATTTTCTGTACCTTCCCCAAATTTTTTGCTACTTCATTTATTTCTTTAATTTTTTCTAAAGAATATACTGTAACAAATTCAACTCCGTAGCTTAAAACCTTTCTTACTAAGGATTTTGGTATTTGAACTAAATGTCCTATATTATTTATAGGTATATTATTCTTCATCATAACTTCTGCTTCTTCAAAATCTACAACAACTGCTCCCTTATATCCAATCTCTAATAATTTTTTTGCGATATATGGATTTCTTCCAAACTGCTTTGTCATAAAAAATATATCTAACCCATTTTCATCAGCCTTCTCTTTAATTTTCTTAGCATTATCTAACAAAGTATCTAAATCAATTAAATATGTGTTTGGAAGAATGAGACCTTCTCTGTGATAATAAAAGCCTGCTTTAATTAATTCTGCGTTTCTTTTTCTTATACTTTCTATAAAAATTCTAATCACTTCCTCTCAAATAACAGTTACAAATAAATCATATTCAACATACATTTTTTTGTACATTGACTATAAATTTTTTTATCCTAATATTCGTTTAGGATTATCTACCATGAATTTATTTATTAATTTTTCACTAAGTCCTCCTTCTCTTAATAATGGTATAAATTTATTCATAACCTCAACATAACCAAATCCATTATTTCTCTTTAAATATGATACCCTCGTCACATCTTGAGATAACATTATTTTATCCTCATATCCTAATTTAACTAATTCAAATAATAACTTTGCCTTTGATTGATTTGATACATAACTTTCTTTTCCTATTGTATCAAATCCAATATTAGCCCCTGTTTCTAGTATTTTAACTATATAATCAAGATCTTTTACTAAGTCTACGTGTCCTATAAGTAATTTGTCCATGTCCATCTTTAAATTCTTAAAATACATAGCTTGCTCATATCCCATTGTTCCCATTTCACAATGAGTAAATATAGGAACACCTGTCTCTTTATGTGCTAAAAAAGCAGCTTCATAGACTTTTAAAGATACAGGGCTTATCTCATTTAAACTTGTACCAATTTCTCCAATAACACCAGCTTTAATTGATGTATCATCGATTCCCTCTACTATTTCCTTAATCATAATTTGAGATAATTCTTCAGCTGTTTTTGTAAACACGTATTCTGGATAATAAGGAATCGTATAAAAACCTGTACTTGCTATAATATTTATTCCAGTTTTTTTAGACACTTCTTCTAACTTTTTAACATCTCTACCCATTCCAATATTAGTAACTTCTATTATTGAATCTATACCAGAATCCTTAGCTAAAGCTAATTCAGAAGCCATAGTGCAAGTATCTGTTAAAGCTGAATCAATATCACCTCTAACACCTGTCAAATCAATAATTACATGTTCATGACAAAGTACATTACCTAATTCAAATTTATCTATTTTCCCTAAAACTGTATTAATCATATTCTCCTCCTATGCTACTGGTGGAACAAATAACCCTACATAATATAATAAATTTAATAGTACCCCTGCACCAATTGCGGCTGTTGGTCCAATTGCTAATTTCATAATTGGTCTTCCCATTGCCTCATTTGCAAAATATACTGCAGCTCCTATAAAGAATCCTGTTGTTCCTCCCATTTTCATAACTGCCATTATTGATCCAATTAACAGTGCAAATTCCATAACTGTAGTCATTGATGACCTTATATTATCAGATGCATCTCTTATTGATGGGAATTTTTCTAGTTGCTTTCCTATGATACCTAATGCATATACTTCTACAAAAATTATCAATGCTCCAAGTATACCTGCTACAATCCAGTTTGGAGAAAGATATGCTACTGGATAAACAAATGTTAAACCAGCTACTCCATATACTCCTGTAGCTATTGCAGTTGTTGCTATAAGTGGAATAAAACTTAATCCTCTCATAAACTCTGCAAAAGATGCTTGCTTTATTAATGTATTTGCAACTGATGGGTCTGTCGCTTTTAATGCATCAGCCATTGTATATATCGATACCTCTGAACCTGCAAGAAAATGTAGGTTACAAGCTATAGAAATTACAGCACCACTAAGAGCTAACCATATAACATTCTTTTTAATCCTTAAAATTCTTTCAGAGAATATATTATCCATCATCTCTTCATCTGTTTTATTTTTTCTATCCTTTGCTATTGCAAAACCTAAAAGTAACACTATACCAACAAATAATTCAATTGATTCTGGAAATATTTTTGTATTAACTGCAATTAATTGTCTTATAACTAAAGTAATAATTAAAGATATTATACCTTTTTTCTTCCCAAATTGAGTAAATATTGCTAGTACAGGAAATAAAGCAAAACCTGAAACAACTGGAGTAGACAATTCTCCCATTGCTCCTATAAAATCAACTGGTAATGATGTAAGTAATGTATTTACACCACCTAAACTAGTAACCACAAGAGCTCCCCAAGCAGCTCCAAATAATGGTGCAAGCCACTTTTTAGGTGCCATTATTCCTAAAATGTCAGTTGGTAAGAATAATAACCACGGATTTAAAATTCCAGTTGCTATAGTATGTGCAATACCTACAGAAGTTATAAATCCTACACTCAATCCAAAAGCTATTGATGATAATTCTGACCTTTTCATCCTCCCTTCTATATATTCTGGAATAATAGGCCTAACTCCATCATGGAACACGGCCATCCCCATATGCGATACAAATGCTGTCACTCCACACAAAATTGAAATTACTAAAAGTTGTGTAAAATTAATACCCATTTAGAATTCCTCCCCTTTTTTTATTTATTATTTAATAATATATCTACTAACATAGGTGCTCCTATGTCTATAGCCTCAATTGCCATCCCAAATACAATTTTTCCTGCCTTAACATGCTTTTCTATCTCTTCTTTCTTTGGTTGCTGACCATTTTTTGCAATAGTTACACACTTTGAAAATCCTATCATTCCAATTAAAATTGATATTGCAGCTCCTCCTCCACTATTGCATGCTCCAAAATAATAGTCTGCTTCCCCTGATTTTAGCATCTTAGCCCCAGCCATATCATTTGTTACAATTACTTGTACCTTATCTCCCCCAGCAGCTTTTATAGCTCTTTCCATTTCATTTTTGTTTAATCCACCTACAGCAATTTTAATCATTTTTTTAACCCTCCATTATTAATTTAGTATTGAACATAAATGTGTTACTATAAATGTCTCCTCCTCTAAAGGAAATTCTATATCTATAACACTGTTTAACGTTTTCATTATTTTCATAGCTTCACCATAATTTTTATCTTGTTTAACTTGTTCTATTATAATTTCGTCTAAAGATTCAATTGGTTCACCTTTATCCATTCTTGTAATAGCTGCTGATAAATGTGTAATAAACATCCCCCCATTTTCTTCATTAATCTCTATTCCATGCTTAGCTTTTAGTTCATCCACTGTCCTTATTAACTTATAATACACCTCCTTTGTTATTACTCCACTTTCTAAAAGAATATCTAGTCTTTGACTAATTTCCATATCTTCCTCCCATTGTACATTATTTTGTATATTGATTTTAAAAAATTAACCCTAATAGCTAGGGACAATTTTCTTATTAATAACTTTACTTTGTATACTTAATACTTCCTCAACATCTAAAAACTTAGATATAAATTTAATCATAGCCTTATTTTCTTTCCTCGAAATTATTACTGCTTCTCTATCTAAAAGGTTTCTCTCATGTAAATCTAATTCTACAGTCTTTAAGTCATCTTCTTTATTTATAACTTCATCAACACTCCAAATAGCTGCATCTATATAATTATTTTTTATATGTTCAACTATATGACTATACTTTACTTCTACAAACTCTACATCTTTATCCTTAAAGAACTCTTTAGTTAAATATTTCTGGTCATATGAGGTACTATCTAAACCAACCCTCATTCCCTTAGTGAATCCCTGAAAATCGTTTTTCACAATTAACGCATGACTATCAACATAGGATTCTTTTCCTAAACAAGCTACGATTTCAATTTCTTCGCCTTGATTTATATAATGATTTGCAGTAAGTTTTGATGTTATAGATAAATCATACCTACCTTCTTTAAGGAACTTTAATCTATTATCTGAGCCCCTCATAAAAGCTAAACTAAATGATACATGCTTATTTATAACATTATAAAGTCCAGTTGCCATACCTTCATACTTCTTTGTATATGGAAGTGGCATTACACAAACAATATTTTCTATTCCTGAAATCTTTAAAAGCTTTTTATGATCTATGAATCTAATAAATGTACCTAAATGTCCCCTAGGTTCTAATGTAATAGCTCCATTTTCTTGCAATGTCTTTAAAGCTGTTTGCACTGTCCCTCTAGCCATATTATACTTTTCAGACATATTCTTTACAGTCTCTATTCTGTCGCCAACATCTTTCTCCAAAAAATCTTTTGAAATTAGCATAAGCATAATACCCTGTTTTTGCATCAAATCTTCTTTATTTATCATCTTACCACCTTAATGTACATTTATTTGTACTTTCATATTATCATATCATTCTTACTAATACAATATCTTTTTAGAAAAATTTAATTATTATTTTTATATTTTATCTCTACATTTCTAATACCTGTTCTTTAATATATTAGATAACCTAAATGTTTTATTTACTATAGAGATATTCTTATATATTCTATATGTACACTAATTTAAATGTATAACTTCATTAATTATAATATAAGAACTAACTTCTTATATTATTTAAGGTTCCCTCTTATAAAATTGAGTATTTACAATTTTACTAAAAGAGAACCTATAATATCTAAACATCAATTAATTTGAGTTTACAATAATTTATGACCTTAACTATAGTTATAAAATTTTATCTAACCCATCTTCCTGTAAACAAGTCATTATAAGTTGACGCTATTTTTTCCCAAGTTTCTCTATTTACTATACCTGTCTTTCTTAAAGCAAAAATCTTTTGAAGTCTTCTAACATTTATTTCTGTTGCTTTATCAAAAATATTATCTATAGGAAGTATATTTATATTATAATTATTTTTAGCTAATACATTCATATATTCTTTTAATACACCTACATAACCGTTATTATCCCCAAGCCTTAATTCAAATGGGAATGGTAATAATATATCTGATGTGTTTATATCTCTTCCTGAATTTAAATTTAGATATACAAATACAATATTTCTCCATGTATTTATATCTACTCTCCCGGTTTGAGCTAATCTAAAGTTCTTTTGAAATATCAAAACTACATTTTGAGTTCTTCCATCATAGTTGCCATCAACATTTATTTCTGGTATCTGCTTATATGCTTGTGCTATTTTCATTATCATACTTTGCAGCCTTTTAACATCCTTATTAGACATTCCTTTTCTTAAAACATAGCCTGGATATTTAGTTAAATCCTCTACTGTATAGAGCTTAGTCAAATCCTGATAAGCCTCATATAAAGCATTCCAAACTTTTTCGTCTACTATTTCTTTAGGTTCTAAATTAAATTCTTTTTCAAACTCTAATAAAGCATCTATTGTTTTTTCATCGAATACACCATTGGTAGGATTATATTTTAATCCATATGCATTTCCTACTTCCCTTAAATACACTTGGAATTCCTTTACCTTGCTACCTTTAGATCCATACATTAATACTTCTGAAGGATATCTTCCATCATATAAGGTTTCTAATACATCACCTATAAATGCCTTTTCTTCTACTTCTTGATCTAATTCTGCCAGATTTTTCACTGCTGTATATATTGCTGATAATTTGTACCAAGTTGCTCTACCAACTATTCCATCTTGAACTAAATTAAATACCCTTTGAAATGTTTTGACTGAAGCTTCAGTTTGCCTTCCAAAGATTCCATCAACAGGATTAACTTTAGGTATTGCTGGATAATTTCTAGATATTCTATTTAATTGCTGCTGAACAATTGTTACATTTGAATTTATATCATATAGCCTTACTGCTGTTCCTGGATAAGATTCTACCATACCTGCAACAATTGTAGCTGTCTTCAGTATCTTATCATTTCCATAATAATATTGTAATATTTCAAATGCTGATTTACCTGCATTTGCTAAATCTACGGTACCCCATTGAGATAATCCAGGACATTTTACTGTTGTTCCATTACAATATTGAGTAAAATAAGGAGCTGTACTATTTACTATAGAAAAATACTCTGTGAACATAGTATCCACAATTTTACTTATGTTTTCAAATATATTTCTTCCATTAACAAAATATTGATCATAAGCTGTTGAATTTGTTATTTGGAAGGAGTACCCCTTACTTCTATACCATTCGGTATATACTCTATTCAATGCAAAAGTTATTTGAGCGTAGATATTTGCTCTTAAAGATTGCTCTGGCCATGTTGGATAAATCTCACTAGATGCAACATTTTTAATATAATCCACAAATCTAACAGTAACATTTTGTGCTGATGAAGTTGGTGGTCCTAAATGAACTGTAATATACTCTGGTATATAAACCTCTCTTAACACAAAAGGTTGAACTATAACACCAGTTTTTTGATCCCTATTTACATCTAATAATAATTGATGTGGTGGTATTACTATTTTTTCTTCTGAGGGATTAAAAAATGCCTGCACCTCATCTGGAGTCCTTTCATTTAAAGAAATATTTTGAATAGAAGTAGTTTCATCAAATATATTTACGCCAACTATTTGAACATCATTAAACCCATCTGCCTGTACTGATACATTATATCTTGCATAAGGTATTTTATCTTTAGGCATGGGTTCTAATGATAACTCTATATCTGGCGCCCATAATTTAACAATTGGACTTCTTCCACTTTGATCTACACCACTCTTGCTTTCAAATACAATTTCATCTGTACTAGTATCAGTAACAACTAATCTTGCATTTGTTACAGGTAATGCTTGCTGAGCAGTTGAAAGTTGAATTAATAAATATCCTGTTCCCATTTTTTTCTCACATTTTATTACTCTAATCATATTATATTCTTTTATGATTAGCCTGTTACTCTAAAAACATATCACTCCCTAAGGCTATATAATATGGCCATCTGACTACAACCTGGTTTAAGATATGACATTACATAATATATTGCCTGAAATTTATCTAATCCTAATACATCTGTAAAACCTTCAATTTCTTCATTAATTCCTGGACAATATTCATCAAACATCTTTACAATTTGTACCTTCTAATTCATAATAACAAGCTTTTAAGTTTTTCATAACTACATTTCTCCTTAACCTTATTTTGTAATATAAAGTTATCATTTTTGGAAAATGTATTCTTGATATTTTCTGCTATTAGTAATTTATATGTATAAATAATCTCTCTATAAATATATAAAAATTAACCATTAGTTAATTTAATCAACCTTAAAGAATATAAATCAATTATTATATGTAATTATGTACATATTATTAAAATAAATGTTATAATAGCATATATCTACATTGTAATCAATTACAATGTACTGATAATTTATACAATATAGGGAGGACTCTTATATGAACGAAAGGATTAATTCTCTTGTTGTAAAGAACTGTTTTGAAAAATAAGTGGAAAATTTTTGCGACACTCCCTAATAACTATTATCTAAAATTATTAAAAATTAACTTCATTCTCAAACTTCCATATTCTTCTCCATACCCCATTCTCCAACCAATACTTCCCTGTGGTATATTGGGATATTTTAACCACAAAGGTGCCCTTACTTTAAACTCCATACTACTTTCTCCTCAAAATAATTTATATATAAATTTTATCTATAATTTCGTATATCTTTGTTTTTATTACAACTTGCTTTCCAATTTAATGTCTTTAATAATTTAATGATAATTCAGTTTTAAATACTATCATAGCATTTCCAGAGATCTTAATTTCTACAGGTTCTTTATCCTCTATCTTTACTTCAACTTCAATAATACCTGATCGTTCTATAGCTTCACCTTGTTTTGCCTTAAATTTAAATAAAGAATTATTATGCTTAACATAATTATGATGAACAAGATATGCCCCTAAAGGACCATTAGCATTACCAGTTACAGGATCTTCATTAATACCTATTGCAGGTGCAAACATTCTGCCATCTATTAAAATATCACTATCCTGTGAGTTAACAGTAAAAATATAATATCCATTACATTTAATAATTTTGCTCAAATTAGAAAGTGCATCATAATTTGGTTGTAACTCATTTAAAGTTTTAATGCTTCTTATACCAACCATAACCTTAGAATGACCTGTTGAAACAATTTGTATTTTATAATTTTCAAGCAAATCATCATCTTTTATATTAAGTGCTGCTAGAAGTTCTGTTTTATTTTCACCCTCAATAATAGTTCCAAACTCAATTTTGCCCTGTGTCATAATAATTTTATAATCATTATTCTCTTTTACTATATCAACAGGCAAAATTCCGGCACCTGTCTTATGGTAAACCCTTGAAGAATCCAAATTATTTTCAATAGCACGTGCATAATGTGCGGCAACAGTAGCATGTCCACAGATTGGTACTTCAGTTGTTGGAGTAAAAAAACGTGTTTGAATCTCATACTCATTATTATCTGAAGAAAAAATAAAAGCTGTCTCAGAATTATTGAGTTCTCTAGCTATTTTCTGCATTTCATAATCTGTTAACCCATCAGCATTTGTTATAACCCCTGCTGGATTTCCTTCGAATTTTTCTTTTGTAAATGAATCAACTTGATATAACATATATTTTCTTGTCATAATCTGCCCCCTAGATATATTGTAAATTTATAGATTACCATTCATTTCATTAGTTTTTATTGATTGGCATCCAGCTATTGTATAATTAATTATAGTTTTGTTTGCTTCCATATACAAGTACACACTTTTTCAATAAGTTAGTCTTATATAATGCTCATATAATCTATTACAAATTCTTATTTAATTCTGTTACTTTCTTCTTCATATAGATTTTCTAAATAATAATGATCCTGTAACTTTCTTGTTAAACTATCCCATAAGTATATCCTTCTCTGAAGTTCTTTTCCAAACTCTACTGTCATTTTAGTTTTTAATTCACCTAGATGGTTTTCTCTTTCAAATTCTTCAAGACTTTTCATCTTTTTCGTTCTATAATCTG
This sequence comes from Clostridium cavendishii DSM 21758, assembly GCF_900141845.1. Classification (GTDB taxonomy): domain Bacteria; phylum Bacillota; class Clostridia; order Clostridiales; family Clostridiaceae; genus Clostridium_AG; species Clostridium_AG cavendishii. Next base: position 220,177 of record NZ_FQZB01000006.1, read on the forward strand.
TCAACATAGAAATAACGTGCCTTCCATGTTCTTGCGACTTTTCTTCTAATTCAAATCTTATAACATTAATGAGCCCACATATTACAAAATGCTCTTCATAAATTCCTTTGCTACTATATGCCCTTAACTGTTTATAAAATTCACTTTTTAATTCCATCAGATACTGAACCCTATCTATGTCTTCAGATGGCGCATATTTTTTCACTAACCTATAGCCCCTCGCAATCCCTCCAATGCTTCTTATAGAAGTATTGATTAATTCAATAGCATCTGAAATATAATCTTTATTCTCAAATTCACTTATAAATTCCTCAAATTCTTTGATAAAATTTTCTATAAGTAAACCTTCCATTAATGAATCCTCTTCACTTATATTTTCACTTACCTCTCTTCTTAACTCCTCTCTCATTATAAAAAAATTGTATAACATATCTAATTCATCATCAGATATATTATCATCATTTATATTTAACACAAGTTCATTAACTTTTCTTATTAAATTTGGTTTTAGCTCTTCAATATTTTCACTATTTAGTTTATTTAATAAATCTTTTATTTCTCTATAGAACATAATCTCCTCCATGAAATTCCTTTATTTTGAGTTTTATTTTAATAAAAAGCTACTTTTTTCAAAATGTTTTTTTAATATTATATATTTCACAACATTTTAAAAGTGAAAATTAAGGGCACTTCATAATGAAGTCCCCTTAAAATATATCAAATTATCAATGCTGTTCTTTAGCATAGCCTATATTATTAATTATTTGATAACTATATTGAACGCAAGATTTGAAACCCAATGTGGAATTATTGCTCCATATAATGAATTTGTTTTAGCATAGATAAAATTTAATATGGTATGTGTAACAAAAAGGTCTATAAACCAAAAAATATTATTCGCTGTAAATTCTTTTAATGACATTCCCGAAACTATCATCCTATAAGGAAAGTGCATAATTACAAATAATAAACCTGTTACCACAATAGAAAGCCATTGCCTTTTCATAATTCCATAAATCCTAGTACTAATATATCCCCTAAAAACAACCTCCTCACACAATGCTACAAAAAAAAACTCAATAACATAAGTAAAAATTCTGTTTATATTAATTAATTCTTTCCCCTGTAGTAAATATGAACCACAGTTATTAAAAAAAAGAATACCAGCAAATAATGTACCTATACAAAAACTCTTTTTCCACTTGCCGTTATAAAGCCCTATGGTATCTAAACTTTGCTTTCTTAGCTTTACAAAAAGTATTGTTATAAGTACTAACAAACAATTGAGTATGCATCCTACTATCACAAAATTATCTTTTATATATTTCACTTTCATATCTACTACAGCAAGTATAGAATACATAAATATAAAAATTCCAAAAAGGCACAAAGCAAGTAAACCATCTTTTATATCATACTGATTTAAATTATTTTTATAAGTTTTATCATTTCTAAAAAAGTTCTTCATCTTAACTCAAATCTCCCATAAAAATTCCCCTTCACCTATTAATTTAAAATTAGTTTCCCATTCCATTATAACATATTTTGTAAATTTTTTATCATTTATGATAAGTTATTTTTATATATAAAAATAATCTTAACCAAGTAATATAAATGGTTAAGACTATAAAATTCATTTATTTATGATACACTTCACACTATCACTTACAAATACAAAAGTTTTATATTATTCTTCCATTAAGCTATATATAATATAGTAATATACAAAATATATTATATAATCTTTATCTTGAAATCACCTCTACACCTTCTTCAGTTACAAGAACTGTATGCTCCCATTGTGCTGAAAGAGAGCCATCTTCTGTAATAGCAGTCCATCCATTATCTTCATCTATAAATACCTCATAACTTCCTGCATTTATCATAGGTTCAATTGTAAATACCATCCCTGGAACTAAAATCATATCGGTTCCTCTTTTCCCAAAGTGATTTACAAATGGCTCCTCGTGAATATCTAATCCAACCCCATGACCTCCAAAATCTCTAACTACTGAATATCCTTTACTCTCTGCATATTCTTGAATTGAAGCCCCTATATCTCCTAAAAATCCCCAAGGTTTAACTGCTTCCAATCCTATTTCTAAGCATTCCTTAGCTACATTAACCAATTTTTTAGCCTCTTCACTTACCTCCCCAATCATAAACATTCTTGATGCATCTGAGTAATATCCATTAAATATTGTTGTTGCATCTACATTTATAATATCTCCGCTTTTAAGTATTACATCTTTACTTGGTATTCCATGACATACCTCATTATTTATTGATGTACAAATACTTTTAGGAAATCCATCATAATTGAGAGTCGCTGGTATTCCTCCATTAGATACTGTATAATTATATGCTAAATCATCTATTTCCTGTGTTGTCATACCCTCTCTAATGTTCTCGCTAATTAAATCTAGAAGGCCATTATTAATCTTTGCACTTTCCCTTATTCCTTCAATTTGTTTCTTAGATTTTATGAGTTTTCTGTTTGGTGTAATATATCCTTTGTTCCTTAAACTTATTAACTTTTCATCAAATTCTAAATGGCATTTCTTATATTTTAAACCACTTCCACACCAACAAATATCATTTCTACTTAACATCATAATAGCTTCTCCATTCATCTATGATTTGACTGCTCCACCATGAAAAAAGCATTCATAAACTTTGATATTATTAAAATAAATTTCCTCATACCCTTGGAACCACTCAAATTCTCCATTAATAATGCAATGATATTTATATTGACCTTTTTCATACATAATTGGTCCACGATAAGGATTCTCTTTAGGTACTAAACTTAAAACTTCCTTTAAAAATTTCCCTGAGAATGCATCATCTAAGATTCTACCTACATAATTCATTGACCATAATGGAATATCATTTTTCCACACAGCCTCTTCTCCTGAAAATTGTTCTCCCCCTAAATATGTGTCAATATACTTAAACTCATCTTCTACATATTCAAGATCATGTGAACTAGGCCTTGAAGCTTTACATTCTGAACCATTTCCAGCATATGTGGATTTCTTAGCCCTGCACAAAAAATCTATCAATTCTTCATTTATAATATTGACCTTACTAGATTCTATACACAAATGGCAATTTTCTTCATAATCATTAACTAATTTATCAATACTAACACTAAAAAAATCACTCAATGTAATTAGTTTTGCAATATCCGGATATGATTGTCCAATTTCCCACTTTGCAACTGCCTGCCTTGAAATCCCCATGATTTCAGCTAATTTCTCTTGTGATAATCCCCTTGATTTTCTTAATACTTGCAATTGTTCCTGAAAACTCATTCTCACTCACCTCTAAAATCAGTATACTATCATTATTAGTATACTTCTACCAACTGAATGTAGCAAAGTTGACAACTATAAGTAGCTTGCAAATAAAAGGGCATAATCTGACCTCTTATTTTATTAATTCTTTTTAATTTATTCAAAATATTATTAAATAGATAAGAGTTCATCAGTACAATACACCATCATCCCCACCCTTGTTTCAACTAATTATGCTTAACTTTACAAAAAAGCCAACGATATAACCTATGTATCATAATAAAATTTGTAAAGTATTAGATATATTGCAACTTTATGATATAATTCCACAGAATATACTTATTTTTAAGGGGGATGTTATAATGAAAACGTGGGAAATTGAAGCAGATGGAATAAAACATGAAATAAAATATAAGAAAGGTTTTACTAATAAAATTATTGTAGATGGAGAAACTCACAAAGTAAAATCTTCAAATATGTTTCTTAATGTAATTGATTATGAAATTTCTTTTGGTAGTACAAATTGTAATTTAGTTGTAGTTGGTACTAAAATTGACCTAGCAGTAAATGGTTCATTTCTTGGAAGCCATGAAGAATATAAGCCACTAAATGGTGTATCATCTTGGATTTGGATACTTGTAGGAATCAGTACATTAGGTGGTATGATACTTTCTGGAATAATTAGCCTTCTCATAGGACTTTTAATGAGTACACTTTATATTCAATTTGATTTAAGTAAAAAGAAAGGTGCTGTAATTGCAAGCTTTATTGCTTGTTCCATTCTACAAATAATACTTTTATTTGCTTTAGTTATTTTAAGAAGTTAGTTTTGGGAGTATAGAATTATGGATTCAAATAATATTACTAAATCAAATAAAGCAGTAGTAACTAATCAATTTCCAAGGAAAGGGAATGGTTTATCAATAACCTCCCTAGTCTTTGGCATTCTTTCTTTGCTATTTTGCTGGGCAGTTATATGTCCTATAATTACTGGAATTATAGGTATAATTATAGGAATTATTAGCCTTGTAAAAAAACGTGATGGTTCAAATCTTGCTATTGCTGGAATAATCACATCTATATTAGGTTTATTGATTGGTACACTTCTTTTACTACTAATAATACTTAGTGAAAAATTAATTTAACGTTATCTAACACATTTTGTAGTAAATGGTTATATATACTCAAAAAGAAATCATTTTTTCAAATTTATATACTCTTTCACTAAAAACAATTTTATTATTTTAAAAACCTACTGTAAAAAGAGTATATTAATTTGAATGATTTCTTATATGTTTTGCACCTAATATATTATATTTCTCATAAAAATGCTATAAGTTATTATAAAACTTCATCGCAAAACTATTTAGATATATCAATAACTGTAGAGTTTTTAGGTATTGATACATTTAAATATTCAGTACTTTTTATTGTAATTTAATATATAAGGAAACTGTATATTGGACATTTAATTGTGTTAAACTATAATTTGAGGTGATATAAGTGTCTATTCAAAAAAAAGATGAAAAATCAGAAAAGGAACTATTAGATGAAATTTATAACATTATAGGTGAATTATCAAATATAGAAATTAATTATTGTTCTTGGGATGAATTATCAAAAAGCGAAGTTGTTTTTAAAGCAAGAGAAATGCTTTTAGAGGGCTTTGTAAAAGAATTTAATGAAAAACAATAAACATATTTAATATTAAATATGTTTATTGTCTTATACAGGTAATCTTATAAATAACTCACCTATGAAAAACTCTTCTCTACTTTCCTCAAATATAAATCTAATATTATCAAAGAGTTGTTTCATATTAATAAAACCATATCCCCAATTAGGATTGGGATATTCGGTTTCCTCAAGTTTTATTGTTCCAGATATTAAATAAGTTTTTACTTTTGTTGCATATAAAGCTGTGTCATTTCCATTAACTATTCCCCATTGAAATAGAAGTGCTGTACAACCAGCCACAACAGCAGCAGCCACACTTGAACCACTTATAACTCTACTTTTACTATATATAGAAGCTGTAACAGCATTTATTCCTCCTGCAACTAAATCTGGCTTAACCTTATTATCCCTTGTGTATCCTTTTCCAGACTCAGGTACAACAGAATTATTGTTTTGATTATAAAATCCAACTGATATAGCATAAGATGAAGTTGATGGTATGGTCAATGTTCTATATGGATCTGGATTTAGAAATTTAGTATCTGGAGCTAAAAGCTCTCTTTGAAGCAGATAAGCATTATATTCTCCTGTTACAACAAGTTCCCCTATAAGCTTAAAAATCCAAATCCCCTCTTTTATATTTCTAGCATCAATGGTAATTTTTTCATCACCATTTAATACTTCTGGAATATCATATTTTATATTAATTACAGTCTCTTCATATAGGAACTTAATTGGATTTACTTTATTTAAACTAGGTGGTATTCTCTCAATTATTTCTCCTGATGGTGAAATAATTGATAAGGAAAATTTATCTGGCTTGTTAACCCAAATTTGAAAATTTATATTTTTTTGATCTTTAGATATCTTTAATTCAATATTTTTAGTATCACCCTTTTTTAATATTCGCCCTGATACATGTATATCTGTATTTCCCTGATTACCAGTTGGTACAACTACTGTTATTCCCTTAAATTTTGAAATTTCATCTATGTATCTTTCATTGACTGTTAATCCATCGTGTCCACCTTCATTTCCGGATAAAGGTATGAGTATTACTATAGGTTTCTTTACTCTAACTGAAAGATCATACAAATATTTTATTGCTAGAAATATAACAGTATTCGAGTAAGTAGGCACATCACCATATACCCCATAGCTATTCCTTAATGCTTCTGGACTAGGCCCAAGCTTTACCATAGCTAAATCACATCTTGGTGCTACTCCTGTAAGTTCTGGATTTACCCCTCTTGCTCCTATTATTGATGCCATACTAGTGCCATGACCTATTTGATCTCTTGAAGGAACTATATCATAAGGATTTTTTCCTTCACTTTTAGCTTTAATTGCAGCATTTATTTCCTCCCTAGTATATTCCGTTCCTACAAATTGACCCGCTGGTTTCTTATTACTTACAATATTTTGATCCCATATGGATATAATCTTTGAAGTCCCATCCTCATTAATAAACTCTTCATTTAAATAATCTATTCCAACATCTATTATACCTACAATAACCCCTGAACCATCTAAAGGCAGGTAAAAACTGTTATGAAAAATAGATGCCCCTGATGCATCTATTGGTGAGATATCACATAATGTATAAAGCGAATTAGGATTTACATAAACTATTACATCAAAAAGTTTATCAGTTACTTCATCTCTATCTCCTAATACTGCTAATATTGCATGATTTTTGTCTATAATAGCTACTCTCGCATTAGGAATTTTCTTTACTTCGCTAACTATATCTCCTTTATAATCAACTATTGTGTAAACTACATCTAACAATGCGAAAAATTGCTCATCTGATAAACTTTGTAGATTTATTTCTCCTCTATTATTAATATTAAAATCTTTTTTATTGTTTATATTAATCTCCTCCGAATAAATGTTTATTCATCATTTATAATATATTCTTTTACTAATATATATATTAGTTTGTAATATTCAAAAACACTATTACTTTTTAACTCGATATACCTATACATCTTCCTGCTCTTTAACTTTCATTAATAATATTGTTATATTATTATCTATAAATCTTTGCTCTTTACAATAGAAAAATTTAGTCTTTATATCCGTATTTGTTCTTATTATAGTTACTTCATTCTTATTACTTTCCATTAAATATTTTATATTAGCCTTATGTTCTCCTCCGTAAGTTATAATGAAGATATATTTATCTATTCCTTTAACTCCTTTAAGCTTAGCTATATCTGCTTTTATGTTGTTATCATTATTTTGAACCCATATTTTGAATTCAATTAAAGCCACTAAATCATTGTCTCTAAATAAACCTATATCTGAATGTAGATATCTAGCATTAGGATACGGTTCTTCCCAGGACACTCTCAAATCAAAGCTCTTTGAAAGCAATTTTTTAAATATTATATATACATATGTAGTTTCGTACATTATGCATATGCCGTTATGTTCTTTTTTATATAACTTTTGATTCTTTTCAAAAAGCTGATTTAGGATATCCTCTTCCTCTTTTATTGCCTCGCATGCATAATTAAAAAAATCGTCTATATACATAGCTATGCCCCCTATATTCTTTCACGATTAATTGTGTCACCTAGTAATGGTGTCCTCAATTTAGTTTGAAAATCAGAAGCGTATATATCCATTTTGGAAATATTACCCTTATTAGATATATTCTTCATTAATTTTCTTAGTCCTCTATTTGTCAATATAAAATCCATAAATTAATATTTTGGTAAATAAAATATCACACCTTCCTACGAATTTCCTAGGAAGGTGGACCTATCTTCTATCTACACTTATCAGGCTTAAAAAATTTACTTACTTTTCTAGCTGTGATTCTACCTTTACGTTTAAGCATACTTTTAATTATTATGGGCTTAAGTTTTTCTAGCTCTACACCCTCTTCGTCATATTTTCTAACAAGTGATATAGCACCAAATTTACATCTAGTTGTGCATGCCCCACAACCTATGCACATATATTCATCTCTAATAGTAGCTCCACAACCCAAACAACGTTCTGTTTCTTTTTTCATTTGCTCTTCTGTGAAAGTAGGTCTTAAATCTTTGAAGGTTTTTTTTGATTTCTTTCCATCTACATTAAGCAATCTTTGTCGCGGCATATTATTACAAATTTCAAGTTTTAAGTTTTCTTTGTCTAATTCATGATAAGCTCTTCTGTCACGGCCATTTACCAAGCTTTGTCCTGGTTGAACATAACGATGTATTGAAACTGCTGCTTCCTTACCCATGGCAATTGCATCTATTGCAAATCTTGGCCCCGTCATAGCATCTCCACCTGCAAATACATCTTTTTCTCCTGTTTGCAGAGTAAATGAATCTGCTTTAATCGTTTTATTTGGATTTAATTCTGCCTGACTTCCTTCTAAAAGCTTGCCCCAGTCTATTCCTTGTCCAACAGAAATTAATATATAGCTTGCTTTAACAACCTTAACTTCATTTTCATCAAACTTTGGACTGAATCGCTTGTTTTCATCAAAAACAGCGATACATTTCTTAAATTCAATTCCAACTACTTTACCATTTTCAGTTAGAATTCTCTTTGGTCCCCAAGAATTATTTATTTCTATATCTTCAACTAAAGCTTCTTCTATTTCTTCTCCTAAAGCAGGCATTTCTTCTCTTGATTCAAGGCAGAACATAGATGTTTTAGATGCTCCAACCCTTGTAGCAGTTCTTGCAACGTCTATAGCTACGTTACCTCCACCTATTACAACTACTTGTCCATCTAACTTAATGTTATTTCCTAAATTAACTTCACGTAAGAAATCAACTCCAGTCATAGCACCTTCTCCATTCTCTCCTTCTATACCAAGCATTCTTCCAACTTGTGCACCTATTGCAAAATAGAAGGCTTTAAAACCCTGAACTCTTAAATCATTTATACTTATATCTTCACCTACTTCTATACCAGTTTTGAATTCTACACCTAGTTCTCTTAATATATCTATTTCAGCATTTATTACATTCTTCTCTAATCTATAAGATGGAATGCCTAATGTTAACATGCCACCAAGCACTTTTTGTTTTTCAAATACAGTTACCTTATATCCATCAATAGCTAAATAATAAGCACAAGATAACCCTGACGGTCCTGCTCCAACAATAGCTATCTTTTTACCATATTCATGTCGCTTCTTTGGAATATAACGATGTTCAATTTTTAAATCCTGCTCTGCTATAAACTTTTTAATTTCATCTACAGCAACCGGTTCATCAATATCACCTCTTGTGCAAGCTGATTCACATTTTCTTGGACAAATACGACCACATACTGCTGGAAATGGGTTTTCATGCTTTATTAGCTCAAGTGCTTCTTTGTATCTTCCTTGAGAAGCAAGCTTAATATATCCTTGAACAGCTATATGAGCTGGACAATTAGTTTTGCAAGGACTTGTACCAGTCTTAACAACATTCTCTCTGTTAGTTCTATAATCAACATTCCATTTATCTGGGCCCCATTCAATATTGTATGGAAAGTCTTCTCTTTTCTCTTCTATAATTGGCGTTTTAGTACATAACTTTTGACCTAATTTTAAGGCATTAACAGGACATACTTCAACACATTCTCCACAGGCAACACATTTTTCTGTATCTATTTGTGAGATATAATTTGAACGTACAAAATCATTGTGTAAGAACATTCCTGCATTTCTAGTAGCTAGGCAAGAACAACCACAACAGTTACAAATTGCATGAGTTTTTCCTGAACCATCTGTGTTTGGTATTTGATGCATAAGTCCATTTTCTTCAGCCCTTCTTATAATTTCAAAAGCCTCTTCTCTTGTAATCTTGCGACCTCTCTCTGTACGTATATAATATTCAGCAGCATCTCCAAGTTGTATACACATATCTTCTTTTAAATGTCCACAACCTTCTCCCATGGCTTCTCTTGCTGTACGACAAGAACAATCTGAAACTGAAAAAACTGTATTTTCATTTAAGTATTTAGATATCTCTTCATAAGATGCCCTTCTTGTTTCTCCCTCAATAGCTGTTTCTATAGGAATTACACGCATAGGACCTTTTCCTACAGGAAAAATACCTGCAGCCATAGGTGCTTTTCTTCTTCCATATTCATCAAAAGCCTTGCCTATTTGAGTGAAATTCTCAATATTTTCTTTGTGTGGATGATTAACTATAAGTTCCATATGGCCTGGAACCCAAATTTCAAGCCAATATTTATCAACACCATCTTTGTTACCTACTAGGCAAGCACCTGCAATAGATAAATCCCATAGAATTTTTGATGTTTCTTCTAAAGACTTACCGCAAAGAGCTGCTATTTCCTCTGCGCTTTGTGGTTTACGAAATTCAAGACAAAGTGCTACTTCTGCCATTTCTTCTGTCACAACAGGTTCTAGCACTTTATATTCCGGATGGTTCTCAGTAATTTCTGACTTTGAACCACGTTTTGTCTTACTAATCTTATTTGCAAGTTCCAGTACTCTTTCTTTTGCCATATTTATTCCCCCTCAAGTAAAGTTATTATTCTAATACCTTCTCACATTTCATTCCCCTAACTGTCTTATATCATTTAACATTGTTTATTATCTGTAATCTTATATATTTTTATAGGAAGATTTGTTTTTTTATACTTATTAATTTTATATATAATTTAAAATAATACCTACATTGCTTTGATTTTACCTCTACTGAAACTTTGTTCAGCCCTACCAGTGTGTAATTGCCAAATATACCAGAAAGTATAAGGAATTATTAGTATAGCATTAACTATTCCCCATACATATAATACATCTTGATTCATCCATGTTGATGCATCCATTACGGCTGGGAATAAGTTAGGAAAACAAGCTCTAATTAATACATGAGCTGATAATGTATAAATACGAGCTGATATATATAATTCAGGCTTTCTCTTAATAATTGGATATATTTCTGCTGCCATTAGTATACATATAGAACTTGCAAAGTATTTACCAGTTTCACCATATACAAAGCATAGGTTCCAAGTTGTATATAAGAAATTCCACGCTGCAGTGGTATAAGCTATATACATACTCTTATCTTCTGAGCTTAACTTAAAGAACTTTCTTCCATTTGGAAATGGAATAGTAACACATAATAATAAGCCACAAAGTGCATTTGCATAATTTCCTAAAACAACATCTTTTAATGTAGCTTCAACAATATTTAAAAATAATACACAATATACAAACCAAACTATCCAGTCCTTCCTCATAAAGTCCCAAAACTTTCCTTGATACTGCTCTTGATTTGCTAAACGGAAGAATCCACCTATTGCAAGTGGAAGTATAGCACTAAAGGTTTTTGCCCATCGAAACCATCCTGTAACCCCTCCCATAAGCCAGATTGGGAAAGTAAATAATGCTGCAACCCAGAAGACAGCCGAAAACTTATAATGTTCCTTCATAAATTCAATCATAACTAATAGAAAAATAAAATAAACAAACATTGAAACTACATAATGCCAAACAGGAATATTCATAATATAAGTCCTCTCTTTCAAATCGTATTAACAAAATCTTCCTATGTTAATAGAATATTACATACGTTTATCAAAAACAACTAAATAATTAATCGTTTACAATATCTATCTTACATTTTCTTTCAATTTCTTCTAAATGTTAAGTTATATTCAATAGATTATATATCTAGAAATAATTTATATTTATTTAAATTTCATCAAAAGAAACCCTCCTACAAAACCAGTAGGAAGGTTTTCTATAATTTTATTTATATTCATTAATAATCATCCCTATAAATAACTCTTCATAGACTAAGATTATCTTTTGCAAACTGTTCTATGGTCCTAGACTAATAATTTTATGATATTAACTGCTTTCCTTATGTCTTCATCACTTGCATTAGATACACATAATCTTATGCCTTCATTATATTTAAAATCCTTAAGATAGCAATTTCTTGTACTACTTACTAATACCCTTTTATTTAAAAGACTTTTTTCAAGAATTTCTGAGGCTACTTCTTTTGTCTCTATATACGCATATAGACCAGTTTCAGGTATATAACAACTTACTTTATCCCTCAACTCTTTATCACATAACTTTTTTAAAACTTCCATTTTATTTCTATAAAATTCTCTTGTCCTTCTTACATGAAACTTATACATATTACTTTTTAAATAGATTTCAAGTGCCCCTTGTGTAAGTATAGATGTATTTAAATCTATACTGTATTTAAAATCTATAAATTTTTGTTGTAATTCCTTCGGAAGTATTATCATTCCTAATCTCAAGCCTGGAAGCAAGGTTTTAGAAAAACTTCTAATATATATACATCTTCCACCATTTGCCATTGCATACACTGAATCTGATTTTTTATTTAGTTCAAGATCTAGCAGATAATCATCTTCTAAAATATATACATCATATTTTTCTGCTAACCTAATAATCTCTTTTTTCTGTACATTACTGTAAGAAAAGCCAGTAGGATTTTGATATCTTGGCATTATATAAAAAAACTTTATATCACCTTGCTTAAATATTGTTTCTAGTTCATTTAAGTCTATACCTTCCTGAGTTCTCTTAATGCCAATAGCAGGTATTTTAGCATTTTCTAATATTTTTAGCATTACAGAGTAAGTAGGTTGTTCAAGTAGAACCTTTGATTTGCCTCCTGGAAAAGACATGGCACCAAGAATATATAAAGCCTGCTGAGAGCCATTTGTTATGAATATATTTTCTGAGTTAGTAAATATTTGAAAGTCCATTAAGTGTTTAACTAAAACATTAATAAGCTCAGGCATGCCTTTTGGTGAAGAATATTCAAAAAGTTTCTTTCCATAGATTGAGATTGCTTTATCCATACAATGATAAAAATCCTTATATGGATTAATTTTATCAGGTAGGTATATATTTAACATATCTATAATCTTTTTATCTTTATCTATCTTATCTTCATTTTTCATTACATAATAACCACTTTTGGAAACTACATAAATTAAGTGCTCTTCTTCTAGCTGCTTATAAGCTTTTACTATCGTATCAGTATTATAATTTAATTCTTTCGATAATTTTTGGATTGATGGCAATTTTTCTCCCGGTTTATAATTTCCAGAATAAATATTTTCTTTTATTAAATCAATAACCTCTTCATATTTATATCTCATGTCTTCCCCCACCTATACCGGTATACATTCAAATTTCTATAATAGTTTCTTCATTTTGTTTCCATTAAAATTATTATATCACAAACAAAAAGGAGTAATATAAAATGAACAAAATTCCATTTTCATATGATGAACTTAAAAATATTATATCAAAATTTCCAACCCCCTTTTATATTTATGATGAAAAGGCAATTCGTAAAAACGTTAGAAATTTAAAAAAGGCTTTTTCTTGGAATAAGGGTTATCATGAATATTTTTCAGTTAAAACTAACCCAAACCCATCTCTCTTAAAGATTTTTAAAGAAGAAGGATGTGGAGTGGATTGTGCATCCCTAGCAGAACTAATGTTAGCTGATTTATGCAAATTTTCAAATGAGGATATAATGTTTACCTCTAATGTAACAACCTCTGAGGAATATAAGTTAGCTAAAAATCTAGGTGCTGTCATTAATTTAGATGATACCTCGCATATTGACTTTTTAAATAATTGTGCAGGTATACCTGAAACTATATGTTGTAGAGTTAACCTTGGTGAGTCCATAAAATATCAAGATAAAGTTATTTTGAATCTTAAAGATAGCAAATTTGGCTCTACAAAAGAACAAATTTATGAAGGCTTTAAATCTCTTCAAAAATTAGGAGTAAAACATTTTGGAATACATTATCAATTTGGCTGTCATAAGAAGGATCCTAAATATTTTGAAATTAACACTCATAAGTTTTTTGAATATGTAGTAGAATTGTACAAAAACACTGGAATAAAAGTTGATTTTATAAACTTAGCTGGTGGCCTTGGTATTCCATTTCTAGAAGAAGATTCTCCTGCTGATATTGAAGAAATAAGTTATTCCATAAAAAAGTCCTATGATGAAACTATTGTAAGAGCTGGACTCGATCCAATTTCATTAGTCACTGAACTTGGAATATATATGACAGGCCCTTATGGATATTTTGTTTCCTCGGTTTTGCATATAAAAAACACCTATAAAACCTTTATAGGCCTTGATGCTTCTACTAATAGTTTCATGAGTCCTTTAAGATATAATAATTATTATCATATTTCTGTAATGGGCAAAGAAAATAACGAATGTAATCATATATATGATTTAACAGGCGCATTATGTGAAGACAGAGATAGATTTGCTACTGATAGACCTCTTCCTTATATTGAAAAAGGTGACATATTAGTATTTCATGATACTGGTGCATACAATTATTCTCATAGCCATAATTTCAATGGAAAACTTCGACCTGCCGAACTTTTGCTTTGTACAAACGGTTCAGTAAAAATGATTCGCCGTTCAGAAACACCAGATGATTATTTTTCCACTTTAAGATTTTGATACCATTTAGAATAAAGTTTTTAAAAATTTTATTGAACTTTCTGGTAGATATTTAACAAAACTTGAAAATATCATCCTTGTAACTCCCTTTGAAAGTTTATATATTAATATTGTCATATGATGTTTTAATAAAAAACGAAAGGGATGATAAAATGAAATCAACAGGAATTGTAAGAAAAGTTGATGAATTAGGGAGAATAGTAATCCCTAAAGAAACAAGAAAATTACTTTTTATTAATGAAGGTGATTCTTTAGAAATTTTTAAGGACGAAAATACTTTATTCTTAAAAAAGTATTCTCCTGGATGTAATTTTTGTGGAAATATGAAAAACCTTACTTTGTTTAAAGAAATTTATATTTGTGAGGAATGTAATAAAAATTTAAAATCATATTAAAGATTAAATTTTTAATAATTAATTTATATCATATTTTCTTTACTATAACATTCTAATACAGTTATAAAAGGCTAACTTAATATGAAATTCATAGTAAGTTAGCCTATCTGCTTTATTATACGCAAATTTGTGAATAACTACAATTGAACCATAATATGTTTCTAATGTAAAATGTAATAGTATACTTATATAATAAAACTTTAGTAAAAATAAACTATAGTATACAAAAATTGCATATATGGAGGATTTATAACATGTGTTTTAATATAATTGATATGAATACTTGGGAAAGAAAGGATTGCTTTAATCACTTTTTTAATAATGCAAAATGTACATACAGTATAACTGCTAATGTTGATATCACAAATCTTTATAATTACATAAAAACTAATAAATTAAGATTTTATCCTACCTTTACATGGATTGTTTCAAGAGCTATAAATAATCATCAAGAATTTAAAATGGCCTTTGATGAAGATGGAAGATTAGGCTTTTTTGATGAAATTGGACCGAGCTATTCTGTATTAAATGATAAAACTAAAGTAATGGCTGATTTGTATACATCCTTTAATAATATATTTTTAAACTTCTATGAAGATATATCAAATTCCTTAGATACCTATAAAAAAAATACTAATTTTACTACACAATTTCAAAATAACTTTTTCATTGTTTCTTGCTTACCTTGGTTTAGTTATACATCTTTTAATGTAAATAATGAAGGTAGTACTCCATTTTTATTTCCGATGGTAACATGGGGAAAATTCTTTGAAGAAGATGATAAGGTTATTATCCCATTAACTATTCAAGTTCATCATGCAGTTGCTGATGGATATCATTGTTCCTTATTCTTTTCAGATATAGCAAAAATAGTATCAAATCCAGAACTATATTTAAAATAAAATTATGTCTTATTTTATATTTTCAGAAAGCTTATCTCTTAAAATACTACTGCATATCAGTATAAAACACTTAATAAACAATAAGAAGTATATAAAAACAAACGGAATTTGCCTTCCTAAACAAAAAGTAGGAAGGCAAATTTTTAATATTTTTATTTATTATGATTTTCTCTTTCTAACTACAAAAAGTCCTGCTAATATTAGGATTAATCCTGTACCTAGTAATACATTTGTATCTATACGTGATCCTGTTTGTAATAAATTGTTTATTTTATCTTTATTATCTGATGAAGCAACTGTTTGTTTTTCCATTATAGCAAACTTAGTAAAATGTGGTGTGTAGTAAACAAATTCCATTGAATTTTTATCAAAACTTCCACCTAATTCTACCCATTCTCTTTTCTCTTCATCATAATAGTACATAGAAAGTTTGCCAGTATCTAAGTTTTTAAGCTCTTCACTTGTTAATTTTATACCTATCTTTACTTTTTGATTGTTGGCAAATGTGTGTATGTCTTTAATAAAATTATCTTTATTATCAAATAGTTTTACATTTAGTTCAAGTACTCTTAATATGTTACCTATATCATTTGGTAATTTTTGAAGCAATACTTTTTTAGTTTTTTCATCTATATTACTTTGTAATATCTTAACAGAATCTACTCCTTGCATATCTTGTGGAGTTATTATATTAGTTGGAACTACTAAATTAGCTATTTCATTTTTTATTACTATTGTATTTTTTCCACTAGTAAAATATCCAATATCACATTTAGTTTCTTTTTTACCTTTAGCCTCTGTAGCTACTGGAATATCATAAGTATATCCGGTATCGTATTTTGCAGTGACTACTAAATCACTTGTAATATTATCAAACTTTTTATCCCATGCTGAGAATTTATAGCCTATTCTCTTAGGATTTTCTGGAGCTACTGCTGGTTTTCCATATTCTATATTATCTTGATCACTGATTATTCTTCCATCAAAATCTTTAAATGTCACTTTATAATGATTAATTTGATATTTCGCATTAATCACCAAATCTTCTGTTACATTACTAGAATCCTTATCCCAACCTATAAAAGTATAGCCTTCTCTTTTTGGAGCTTCAGGTACAACTACCGATTTACCATACTCTACCCTTTGCTCTTCGCCTATTAAATTACCCTTATCATCTTTAAACTTTACTGTATAATAATTAATTCCGTATATAGCATTTACTATTAGGTCTTCTTTGACAACATTAAAAGCTTTATCCCACATAATAAAACTATATCCTTCTTTAATTGGTGCTGTAATCGCAGCTGCTGATTTTCCGTAATCTACTGTTTGCTCTTTACCTATTTGTCTTCCATCATAATCTTTAAATATTACTTTATAATGGTTTATTTCATATTTAGCTTTTACTTCTAAATTTTCTGTTATTACATTTAATTCTTTATCCCAACCTATAAAAGTATATCCTTCTTTAGTTGGTGCCGTAGGTGCAGTAACATTTTTACCATATTCCACTGTTTGCTCTTTACCTATTACATTTCCATCAAAATCTTTAAACGTTACTGTATATTTATTTATGGCATACATAGCTTTTACTTCTAAATCTTCTTTTACCTCATTAAATTCTTTATCCCATCCAATAAAACTATAATTTATTTTTATTGGTACTGTAGGTGCTACAGCTGCTTTTTTATAATCTACTGTTTGAGGTGTATCTATTATATTCCCAGCATCATCCTTAAAAGTTACTTTATAATGGTTGATATCATATTTAGCTGTTACCTCTAAGTTTTCCTTTATATCTTTAAAATCCTTATCCCAGCCTACAAAAGTATATCCTTCCCTTATTGGATTTGTTGGTGCAACTGCTTCTTTTCCGTATTCTATATTCTCTTGGGTACTAATTGTTTTTCCATCAAAATCTTTAAATGTTACTTTATAATGATTAATTTCATATTTAGCAGTAACTACTAAATCTTCTGATACATTGCTAAAATTCCTATCCCAGCCTACAAAAGTATATCCCTCTCTTGCTATTGATGTCGGTGCAACTGCCCCTTTGCCGTAATCTATACTTTGCTCAGTACCTAACTGCCTTCCATCATAATCTTTAAAAATTACCTTATAGTGATTAATTTCATATTGAGCATTTATTACTAAATCTTCTTTTACACTATCAAAAGCCTTATCCCAGCCTGTAAAAGTATAGCCTTCCCTTACTGGATTTGTCGGTGCAGTTGCTGATTTTTCGTATTCTATATTTTCTTGGGTACTAATTATTCTCCCATCAAAATCTTTAAATGTCACTATACAATGTTTTTCAACCTTTATTGCCAGATTTTGACTAACTCCTGCACTAAAATTAAATGTTAAATTAGTTGTTCCTACTTCTTGTTTTGCAAGATATTCTTTCTTTATAATTACTTTATTTCCACTTAGTTCGTAATCTATACCGCTTATTAATTTAGTTTGTCCATTTTGTATATCACTTAAATCATTTCCATTTAAAGTCATTACTGTTTCTACATCTTCTTGTGCTGAAAGCTTCTTATCAAAACTAGCAGTATTTGGACTTATTGTACTATTTAATGCTGCTGGTGTTGTATCATTAATATTAACTGAAATTGTCTGAGGCGTACATTTACTTAAATTCACTGTAAAATTAGTTTGTCCAGTAGGTAGTGTTTTTAAATATTCTTTTTTAAATGTAATTGTATTTCCACTAACAATATAATCAGTATTTTCTTTTAATGATATATCTCCATTTTTTATATTACTTAACACATCATCTACTATAATTTGAGTTGGAATATCAATCGCATTTGCAACATTTTTATCAAAATTTATCGTTGTTTTATCAATTGCAGGAATTCGTATATAAAGATATGGTCTATCCGATACATCATTTGACATTCCATATATGCACATATACTGCCCTACTAAAGATGAACTCATAACAAAACTACATAGCCTATCAGGCGTATAACTTTGCATTCTCACAAAGTCCTTTACATCAAAACTTTTCCAGTAATCTGATGTTCTATCGTCAAAGTAATTCCCAAAGATAGGAAAGTCTCTATTTATTGGCTTTGTATATCCAACCGTCCATGAATTATCCCTTGAACCATATAAATTATAATTAAATGCTACTCCTGGTGTTATAGCACTCCATGACATATTTGTTTTTATATTTAATGATGCATCAAGTATTTCGTATGGAATTACATTAAGGTTAAACTTCAAAGAACTTTCTGCACCATCACCCACATATAATTCATTATTTTGTGGACCATCTAAATAAAATCCTCCATCACTAAGTTTAACTATCCTCCTGTCCGGTGGTATAGTTGTTCTAACTATTACATTATAAAACTTTTCCTCTCCATTTTCTGATGTTACTGTTATTTTAATCGGATTATCACCTAAACCAACTGTAAAAGCCTTAGCTGTACCACTTGTATGAGGGATATCATTTATTTTAATTGTAGCAGTTGAGTCCTCAACTGTTGGCGTTAAATTTATACTTTTAGTGTCTTCACTTACATTAACTGTATAATCAGTTGTAGCTTTATTAAATACAGGATTTAAAGCTTGACCATCTATTGTAAGTGAACTTAAATTATTATTTATACTTGCAAGTCTAGACTTAACAATTTTATCTCCCATAGTAACATACATATCTCCATTACTATCCATATAAAAACCATAAGGTATACCTTGCATAGGACTCCATGAATATTTAAGTGAAAGATCTGGCCCATATTTATATATTTTATTATCTCTACAACCAATATATATATTTTTAGAAGAATCTACATATATAGCCGTTACACCATCCACTGTATCAATACTACCTTGAGCAACCCCATTAGTATCATACATATATACTTTCTTTAAATATTGCTCACCTACATATATTTTGTTATCACTCTTGTCCACAAAAATTGTAGCAGGATTATCACCACACTGCCATGATTTATTATAGTTTAAATCTGAAGTTAACTTTACAACAGATTTTCCACCTGTATTAGCAATATATACAGCTCCTGATGAATCAACAGCTACGCTATTAGGACTTGATAATTGGTTTGGAAATGAACCCCATGAATTAAAAGATGCTAAAAATGTACCATCACTTTTGAACTTCTGTATTCTATGCCCATTAAGCTCTGTAACATAAATATTATCTGAATCATCTACTGCGATTCCACTTGGAGAAATAAATTGTCCATTATTAGTTCCCTTGGAGCCCCATACTGCAATATGAGTTCCTGTAGGACTTATTTTATGTACTCTACTACTTGAATCCCACTGCTCCACAGTATAGAGATTTCCTAATGAATCCTTAGCAAGTCCATGAGGAGAAACAATATAATCATCCCCTGGTGCTTTTGTTGAGTTATGGTCATAGTCACTTTTCCCAAAAAATGTTTTATCAAATTTAGTTCTACTATCATTAGGATCTGCTACAGCATACACTTTGCTAGCTTCAAGATTAAATCCTGGTATAATTCCAATACACATATTAAATGTCAATAAAAATGCCATAATCTTTTTAAACACATTTTTCTTCATTTAATGCCCCCTTGTTAATATAAAATATTTTTTAAACAATATAAGTTTAAAATTCAAATTTAAAAGTCGATTTTTTGTTTTTTACAAAAAAACTTATGTTTCGACAAAATCGTTATAACCAATTATACTATGCCAAAAATTCAAAGTCTATAGTTTCTAAGACAACTTACTTTATTTATTCTACAAGTCCACTGAGCCATTGTAAATATTTACAGATTTTTATATAATAAAAACATTTTTTGCTATTTATAACTTTTCGATCCATGTTAATATAGCATATTTTTAATTATTTTTTATAAATAATTTCATGTAATTATCACTAAATATTTTTTTCATTTTTTGTTTTTTTATTAGTTTATTATAACTAAATAATATATGTAAAAAGTATCTATGTAGGAACTACAATATCTTTATAAAATCAAAATTACTATACCTTATAAACTTAATAATATTTTCTAACTAAATTTTATATAATTCCATATTAAATACATCCTATTTCTATAAAAACTCCATTGAAATGCTTTACTATAAATGCTAATATTTGTGTGAAAATTGGTATTTTAGATATTACTTTTAATGTTAGAAAGGGGGATAGATTTAATGAGAGATTGATGATTGTAATTCACCCTCATTAAAGATAGATAATGAATAATATTAATGCAGCATTAAAAAACATTCCTGAATGGAGGGATATTGATGGAATCACATATGAACCTTTAAATGGTGGTTTATCAAATGTTACCTATAAAGTAAAAGTAAACAATAAATTTTATGTATTAAGAATTAATGGTAATCAAAATGAATATCTAGATTTAAGCAGAGAAGAAGAACAAAATGCAATTATTAAAGCATCAAGATTAGGAATAGCTCCTAGTGTTCTTTCAACAATAGACAAAAAGAACTTTTTGATTACTGAGTTTATTGAAGGAAAACCTTTGAAATCAGAAGAAATACACAATACGTGCCTAATAGAAAAAGTTACGTCAACTCTTCAAAAAATACACTCGTTAAAAGGTATTGAAAGAAAATGTTCTCCTTTTGACTTAATCAGAAAATATTTAAGTGGTGCACAAGATTTAAAAGTAACTTTTCCAGATAACTTATATACACATTTAAAACGCATGGAAAAAATAGAGCTTCAAAGAAGTAAAGATAAAGAGAATATAAACAAGTATTGCCATAATGATTATCATACAGGATATAACATGTTATTAAACAAAGAAAAACTTACCGTCATTGACTGGGAGCTATCTGGTATTGGAGATGTATTTTTTGACTTAGCAACTATTTCTTCAGATAATAGATTTAGTATTGAAGAGGATAAAATTTTATTGAAGAGTTATTTTGGTGTTTTTGACAAAGAGCAACTTAGTATACTAAATGATATGAAGTTTATTTGTATGTTGAGGGAAGTAGCATGGGCACTAATTCATGAAGGAATGGACATTGAAAGAGTCAACCATAATATGAACTATTATGAATTTGCTAAAGGTGTTTTAGATAGATTATACCAAGGTATAGTAACATTATAGTGTCTAATTATTAATAATTAAGCTATTTTCCTTGCAAATGATATTTTATGTGATTAGAGTACTTGTCTTTTAAAATACTATTGCACAATATTATTATAAATCAATTAATAATTTAGAAAGTATATAAAAAATTAAATTTGCCTTCCTACACAATTCGTAGGAAGGCATCTTTCTTATTACCCTTATCTTAAATTATTTAACCCTTTTTCTTTTTCCATAAACTACAGCTAAAGTACCTATAGCCATTAGTCCAAGACCTGTTACAACTATAACTTTTGTAGCTACAGGACTTCCTGTTTTAATTATATTTCCACTATTTGATGTATTAGCTGTACTTGCTCCAGCCACATTACCATTAGAAGTACCATTTCCACCATTACTTGTAGATTCCTTAACACCTATTGTATACTTACTAAAATGAACTACATCAAAGCTATAAATTAAGGTATCTTTATCAAAGTTTCCATTATTTAAAGCAACCCATGTTTTATTTGACTCATCGTAATAAAATGCATTTAGCTTAGACACATCTAAATTCTTAGCTTCTTCTGGTGTTAATTTAAAGCTAAGTCTAACTGGTGTATCTCCAAAAGTTTTTATATTCTTTGTTGAGCCGTCTTTCATATTAGCTGTTAAATCAAAGTTGTATACTTTTCCTAAGAATTTAAATCCTTTATTTGCATCTTTTAAGTCTGTAACTTCTTTAACCTCTAAAGTTGTAGCCTTTATATTCTGATCATTTATTATTGAAATAGGCAATACTACTCCTACATTCTTTGAATTTAAAATTAGATTTTTATTATCTTTACTTAAGCTTTCAGAATTTATAATAACTTTAGAATTTGTAGCATCTTGTGCTTCAATTAATATATTTTCATAAACACTTTTTATTCCATCTATTTTAGCTTCTGCATCTTGTCCATTAGTGTTTACTACTATTAGTTGTTTTACCTCAAAATTGACTGTCTTAGTTGATACATTCTCAGCTTTATCCTTAACTGTTATTTCCAATTTATATTTATTGGCTACATCTATAGCAGAACCATCATATTTTTGACCATTCAACTTCATTTCTATAGTTGCGTCCTTGTCATCAGTAGTTACTATTGGTGTTACTTTAGCTTTATATATTCCACCATCTTCAACTCCTGAAATCTTTATTTCTGGTGCTACTGTATCTATTTCTACCTTAGAAATTGCTTCTTCACTCACATTTCCAGCATAATCTATAGCCCTTGCATGAATATCTGTTGAAGCCGCTACTTTTAATGGTTCAGTATATTTAAAGTAGTTCTTTCCATCAAAGCTATATTCTATTGAATCTAATTTAGTTTCATCAGAGGCTATAGTAGCTATTACTTCCCTGTTAGTTACTGTCTCTGGATTTAACTTTATAGTTGGTTTATTAGGTACTACCTTATCAAGAATTACATTTAAATCTTCTACATTAGTATTTCCAAAAAAATCTGTAAGTTCTATCTTAACCTTTGTCTGCTCTCCACTTAAGTTTATTGTCTTTTCAAAGTCTTTCTTTAATACGCTAGGATCTTGTGATGGATATCTATTATAATTAAAAATAATATCTCCATTTATTTTTAAAGTAAATCCATAAAGATTATCACTAGCTTCACCTTTTATAGTTATTGAATCATTATTAGTATAGATGTTTCCATCCTTCCTTATATTTACATTATTCAATTTTATATTCGGTAATTTAGAGTCAAACATTACTCTACTTAAGCTTTCATAAACTTCACCTGTTTCAGCTTTTGCATATATAGTTATTCTATTTGAACCTTGTACTAATTTAATGTCCTTTGAGAATGTTAAATCATCATTTACAGTTACATTCTCACCTGCTATCTTTAATTCCACTACCTTTTTATTAACAGTTCCTTTTACTGTATAAATATCATTTCTAGTATCTGTAGCAGGTACTACTTGAAATGCTGATAAGTTACTAAATTTTATAGCAAAAGGTTCTTGTACCTTTTCTTTAGTAGTTATTATATAGCTTTTCTTTGTAATATTTATGGCTTTATCTGCAGCTAGTACAGTTATAGTATCTAAATCATTAGTAAGATTTATAGTTGCTTCAAAACTTCCATCCTCTTTTACTTGTGGCTGACTTAAAACTTTTCCTGCAGCATTAACTATCTGAACTGCTAATAAATTTGTATCCTTAGCTGTACCTTTAAAAGTTAAGGTTTTTTCCTTTAAATAGTTATATTCGTTTTCTACAAGTTTAGGCTCATTTATTGTAAGTTCTGGGCTTACATTATCATAAGTGAATTTATAATCCTTTTTATAAATTTCCTTATCATCCTTACCTAAAGCCTTAACTTCCAAAGTATTTTCTCCAACCTTTGGTTCGCAAGAATAATTAAAATATTTCCCTTCTAGACTTATAGCTTCGCTGTTTATATATAGCTTTTCTACTGAATCAGCTACACCACCAAATATATTTAGCTTATTATCTATTAAAGCTTTTGAGCTTATGAATTGACCATCCTTTAAATTATTTATAAAGACATTTTCTATAGTACCTACTTTTAAATCTTTAGAATCCTTTCCTATATTGAAAGCATTATCTAAAGTTGATACCAATACATTATTTACTCCATTTTCAACAACATTTGTAACCTCTTGACTGTAAAGATCTTCTGCTTCTGCCACAGGTTTTCCTTTTATAACCTTTCCATTTATAAATACTACATTTGAGTTTACTCCACTAAAATCATCATTAGATTTCCATTTTAAAATATACTTATTATTAGCATCTTTATTAAGACTTACTATTTCCACTTTTGGAGCTACCGTATCTATTTTTATTGGTAACTTTATTGTCTGTTCTTTTGCATTTGGTAAGTCTACCTTTGTTTTTATTGTGTAATAATATTGACCATCTTTAACAGGTTCATAATTACCAGTAGCCTTGTTGTATATAGTTCCATTCCAAGATGCTAAGCTAAGTATTTTATTCCGCTTAGTTCCCTTAATAAATTCTTCAAATGCATTCTTCTTTATATTATTTTCTTTATAAAGATCCCTTATAGAATTTCCATTAGCATCTACTATATCTACATCTAATTCTTTAGCATTTCTTAAAAAATATAACGATGGTACAATTTTATCAAAATAATCATCACCATTTGGAGATATAGCTGCTATACCTGAATTAAAGAATGGTACTACATTGTCAGGATAAGTTGTAAGCAATAATGTTTGTCTAACCTTAGAATTAATATCATATGCTGGTGCATCTACTATTTGTTCTTTTGACCAGTCTCCATAATACCCCACAAATGGTATTGATAAATTTGGATTCTTATCATCCTTTGAATTAAATTTTACAAACCCTTCTATGAAATTATCAATCTTAACATTATCAGAAAGATTTAATTTAACTGTAACTTTAGCTTCTTCTCCTGCCTTAACTGTAACTTCTTTGTTACTAAAATCTAGATCTGCTCCATCAACTGTTATACCCTTTATAGCTCCTTTTTCATTTGTAATTTCACTTAAAATAGGTTCTTTATCTAATACATAGCTTGCATCTGTACTGCCATAATTTCTAAGAGTTAAAGTAAAGGTACTATTCTTACCTATTTCCCTAAGGGCCGCCGTAGGCTTTCCATCTGAATTTGTTAATATAACATTGTTGGTAACAGCCTTATCGAGCTGTAATAACCCCGCTCCTTGTCTTCTTGGCGAATAAGGTATTGTATTATTAAATTTATCCTTCATTGGAACTGCTGTATTTATAGCAGTATTTTTTGCAAAAGTTACAAGATTTCTCTTATCAACCTTAAGACCTCTCTTTTTGATAGACTGTATTATTAACGCTTCTCCACCTGCTGTATGTGGCGATGCCATGGAAGTACCACTCATATATTGGTAGCCATTATTATATGCAAGAGAATATATATCTCCACCTGGAGCTGTAATTTCTGGTTTTATGTCTAAACTAGGTGTTAATCCCCATGAACTATATTGAGACATATCATTTATATCTGCATTGTCAAAACTAGAAAGTCCTCCTTCTAATTCAAACTTGATTTTATTTTTTCCTGATTTCACAAGCTTAAATATTTCATTTCCATCACTCAACCCTACCATAAATCCAGGTACTTTTTCAGTTCCAAATGTACCTGCTACAGGCACATCACCCCCTGTTTCATGATTATAAAATACAATTCCTATAGCACCACATTTTTCTGCGGTTTTTGATTTATCGTCAAAGGTTATTCCACCACCTCTTTTTATAAGGGCAATCTTTCCTTTTAAATCCTTACCTTCAAAGCCTTTGCTATCACCTATTCCACAATCAACAAGTTCATTATAATTTTTAAATACATCTAATGAAGTCATTAAACCTTTTGCAGCACGTACAACTTTGGTATCTCCTTCTGCTGTGGTATATTTTATAGAATTAAATATAACCTTTGAATTTTCCATAGATGCTACTGTAAGTGCATCTTCACTTGTACCAGGAGTCCCAACAATACCTGTATCTTTCAGTCCTAGTAAATTTGCAGGCTGTCCCCATCCATCGCTAGTAGCTGCAGTTTGTGCATTTCCTGCTGATATAACACAAAGCACTCCATTATCAGTAGCATTTTTTACTGCTACTTGTACTGGCTCATCTTTGTCCATAAAACCACCAGATGAACCTAAACTCATATTTACAATATCAGCTCCGAGTTTAACAGAATCCTCTATTGCAGTAATCGTATCTTCATCATTAGCTCCATGATTTTCAGGATTACTTGAAAATACCTTCATAGCTAAAAGTTGTGCTTCTGGTGCTACTCCTTTTATAGCATTAAAAGCATCTATATCTTCATCATTTCCATTAGCCCCAACTATACCTGCAACATGCATGCCGTGTTGATTACCACTATCTGAAACCTCATTATTTCCATCCGCATAATTATATCCAAAAGGGATTTTATCTGTAAAATACTTTCCCTTTTTAATTTGCTTAGCTAATTTTTCTGTATCTTCTTTATGAAGTTTAATAGTATTTGTATTAATATTCTTAAAATCTTTGTGAGTATAATCTATACCTGTGTCTATTATTGATACTACTAAACCTTCACCTTTATAGTTATTATTCTTCCACACATTTACGGCTTTAGTTATTTGATCTGCAGAAGTCATATCTGGATAATAAACTCTAGCTTCTTTTACATTTTTAACACCTGAAAGTAGCCCTATTTTTTCTAAATCTCCCCTAGTTGCTTCTATAGAAAATCCATTTACTAAATAACCAAAGTTCTTTCTGACTTTAGTTCCAGTTATCAATTCAACCTGAGCTATTATATTAGCCTGAGCTGCTTTGACAGCTTCTTCTGATTGTCCAGATTTTATAGCAGGAGCATCTTCCAATTGAACTATAGCCTTTATCTTTTCTGAAACATTTAACTTTGTTTCATTAATGTCAGTAGGTGCTTTTACCCCCAAACTTTCAAGCACCTTATTATAATTTTCCCTCTCTTCTGCTTTCACTTGTTCACTTAAATTCTTAGTAAAAGCTTGTCTGATTTCTTCATCAGATATTGTTTTTTCAGTTGTAGTTACAGCCCCCGCTGCTACTGAAGAACAAAAACTGAAAGCAGTCATTAACGTTACGATTTTTAATTTTTGTTTTTTCATAACTCTCCCCCTTATACATTTTTTGGATATTAAACCTATATTATACTATTATTGTTTTTTTATCAATATGTATTTCATATTTTGTTTTTATTTATACTTGTTATATTTTTTTGTAATATTATCAAAATTTTATTGTTATTTTTATTTTATTGTTAAAATTATTTTTAACGCAATACAAGTTAGAAAATGTATAATTACATGGAATTTATCTCCATAAAAACAAAAAAATAGACACTAAAAACTCTAGTGTCTTATTTTGTATTCATAAAATATTATTAACCCATTTTGGTACTATATTGACATATTCTCACTATAATATAGATGCTTCTCAAAAAAATCACCATACTAACCTAAAAGTAAATCTTAATTATTGGGAATTACTATATTTACTTTGAAGCTTTTCTCATTAAAATCTATTCTTAAAGTTCCTTCATATTTTTCTATTACCAAATTATAACAATCCCATTTGTATAAGGTACAGTTTTTTATGCTTAAGATACATATATCTATATTTTTTAATTCTCAATTATAAAAGCATTAATTATAACACAAAAAAATCATATTATCTTTTCATAATATTTTTATTGTTATTTAATAATTATATATTGTTTTTCATTGTTATAAATGATACTATATAGTAAAAAGTAAAGGAGTGGTTGTTAAAGTGAAGGTAAAAAGACGCATAAGAATTATTATAGTTATCGCAGTTATAATAACTACATTTACAAACTTCTGTATATGCTATGGTAAACAATTCTTCGATAAATTAGACTTAGCAATAAATTGGAGTATTAATATACCTATGCCTCAAAATTCTACTACCATTTTTGCTTTTGATTTTAAAGAAGGTCAAGATTTTAAGATTTGGACTCTAAATGAAAAATCTATTAAGAAAATTATAAAAAACCCTTTATGGAATGAGATTAATAATTCTAATATAAAAGATATTAATAATAAATGTTTGAAATTTTCAAATCTACTAGATGAAAAAGAACAAGAAAAATATAAAAGTGCTGTTGGTATGGATGTTCTAAATGTTAAGACTGGACAATACTTCTTATATAAATCTCAAAAAAACAAGCCTGACAATTATATTTTTTTAATTTTAGATAAAGATAGAAATAAAGTATATTATATGTTGAACATATTTTAATAATTGCATTTGTTATTAGCATAAACCTGTAGGGTTCCTCCCTATGCCTACGATTACAAAATGAGCTGTATCTTTAGATACAGCTCATTTAAATTACTTTAAATAATGAAAATTTTAACCTCTACGATTTTTTCTTAATATAACTGCTCCCGAAATTATTGAGGCTAAAATTATAAAACCTATTGCTCCTTTTGCAGTCCCTGTTTGAGGTAATTTATTTATATTTTTTGATTTATCTCCTGTATTTTGTTTTTGAGTTCCTTCAGTTTTAGTGTCTGTTTGATTCTTTACCTCATTTTTATTTTTGTCATTTTGTTCACTATTTGCTCCATTATTCTCTGTATTTGGATTTTGCTCATTTGGTTTATTTTGTCCACCATTTTGATTTTCATTTGGCTTACTTTCTTCTCCAGGTTTTTGTTCGCCCTGATTATTATTGCTATTTTCATTACTTATAACTTCTACAGGAGGTTCTCCTTGTAGTGTAGCTGCTATAAAGGTGTTGTTTCCACTTGATATATATTTTTCATCTATAGTACTCTTAACATATAGCTTTTGTCCATCATTTTTAGCCTTATATCTTATTTCAAATACTTTGTATTCTGATTTAGCTTTATTTTCAAGTGAATCTATTTTTATCTCTGCACTATTATCACTTAAATAAGCACTTATAGATGCTTTAGCTTTATATACACTTGTGTATATTCTTAATACCCTTTCTTTAGTATCGGCTGGTACTGTTAAAAGATAACCATCACCTTTTCCTTCTAAAGATTTATCTTCTCCATTAAATACTAGTCCATATCGTGATTCATCACATTTAGTTTCATTAGTTCCATCTGACCATATAAAGTTTATCGGAGAATCTTTAAATATTGATATAGCATTCTTTTGCAAAGAGTCTAAGGTAATGTAATTTTTAGTATTTGCTTTTCTTTCTACTCTAATATTTTGTACCTTACCTGCTCTTATCCAATCTAAAGTTCCCTCTTTTGTAAGATCTACTACAGGTTCTGGAGCGTCAACCTTCATCTCTATATCTCCACCAGTTATACTCTTTGGTAATTCTATTTTTAAGTTTATAGGATTTGATTTTTCACTTTCTTTGTTACCTGCATAAGCATATACCTTAAATTCATAATTTACATTTGGATATAGCTTATCAAGACCTATAGTATATTTATTTGATTTTTTAGCATCTATTCTATTAGTTTTGTAGTTATTAGTTTTGTATTCTATTACATATCCTTCTGCATCTTTAACTTCATCCCAAACTACTTCTACCCCATTATCTTTTTGAGTAACTTCTTTTAATGTAGGTTTTGATAATTCTTGTGATGCAGCATCTTTTGTAGCTTCATTCTTTAGCTTTATTGTTACTTCTTTTGTATCTTTTGATACTTCTACAGTTCCTTTTTCGTTATCTAATTTACCTGTACTAACACTTTCTATATTTCTCTTTAAAAATGGCATTTCTAGACTTATATTATTTTCTGGATTATCTCCTGAAATAGAAACTTTTATTTCTTTTCCTTGTGAAGTCATATTGAAACCAATATGCTTATTGTTTCCTAGACCATAGTTAGATATTTTTATGTTTTGACCTTTTTCTAACCATTCTGTAGGAACTCCTCTTCCGATTATTACTTTTCCATCTACTTTTTCTGCTATTAGTGAATCAAATAATACTTTAGTATTTACAGCTTGTCCCCACATATGTTGGCAAGAACCACCACCACCTGGTGCATGCGATCTATCCCAAGGAGAAGAATCTTTTTTGTAGTTTATTCCTTCCCACCAACCAAAAGGACCACTCATTGTGTTATTTATCATAAACTCATAAGCTTTTATCCCTAGGTCTCTATATTTTTCACCAGCCAATCCTGCACTTCCGTAACCTGCATTATAAGCACTACTATAGATTCCATGAGGGTAACCCCCGAAGTTATATTTTTCTAATAAACCTTTAGTTCTATTAAATCCGTAAGTATAAGTGTCATCTATTTTTTCAAAACTTACACCTTCTTGATGTCCATTAAATAGATAGCCATCCCAAGCCCATCTTCCAAATAAGAACATTGAAGCCCAGTTAGCATCTCTAGGATCATCACAACGGTTGTAGTCGTTTGGTTCTACCATAGATACTGGAATATAGTTTAGTGAATATTTATTTATAGTTTCTGATAATGTTTTGTTTACTACATTTAATAGGTCATCATATTGTTCTGTTGCCCATTTTAATTCTTCTTTTTCGTCTAACTGTTCACAAACATATCTATAAGATAATAGACCAAAAAGTGCTGCCCAGTTATCTATAGTCCAATGACCTGTAGAGTCTATTGCATAAGTTTGCTTTATTATACCTTTTCCATTGTCTATTCTATCTGTTTCTATCTTATGTGTATTAGTTTTTATTTCATTGAATTTACTCTTTATATAATCTTTGTCACCTGTTTTTCTAAGGTAAATTGCAAATGGCCAACTATATTTCCATTTTGCATCATCAAATTGTAGTTGAGCTGGTAATGTTTCTAATAAATCTTTTGCTTCACTAAAATCTCCTAATGTAAATAATGTAGATACTATTCCTATGGTATCATGGTCATATACTTTATCGTAACCGTTTTCTCCGACATGAACAGCCTTACCATCCTTTATTATTTGTGTATAAATATACCCTGCTTTATATGCATTTATTAAGTCTTTATTTGGTAAGCTTTCTATTTTAGCTATCTTGTCTAACTTTCCATTCCAATAATTTTTCATATTGTCAAAGTGACTATCATATGAGCCTGCACTTGCTATTTCAGAATCCTGTGGCCATTCATAAGTTTTTCCAAATCTATCTGCACCTATTGCATAGTCTCTTACTATAGTTTCTCCAACTTTGATTTCTACTTTGTTTTTTGCATCATCATTTAAAGGTATCAATTCTTTAGATACTTCTGGTAGAGGTCTTG
Source organism: Clostridium cavendishii DSM 21758 (assembly GCF_900141845.1). Lineage (GTDB taxonomy): Bacteria > Bacillota > Clostridia > Clostridiales > Clostridiaceae > Clostridium_AG > Clostridium_AG cavendishii. The sequence goes on from NZ_FQZB01000006.1 coordinate 251,792, forward strand.
TTTGATTTGAAATATTTGTAACTGTATATCTTGAATAAGCTATTTCGTAATCATTACTTTTAATGTTTACCTTATCAGCAAAATTTTCAACCTTTACTTTGAAAGAGTCATTAGAATATTCACTTACAAAGCAAGGAAGATATTCTGAATGATTGTACCATTTAATTTTACTTGTTATATCTGTAAGACCAAATCTTACTATTAGGTTATTTTTATCTCTTAGTTTATAACTTCCATCTATAAAAGCTATTGGTGCGTGCTTGTCACCTTCCCATCCAAAGCTTGATACAAGTCCTGGATATTTTTTATCTGTATAATCTCCAGTAGTTGTTTCCGCTGCCATCGCTAAAACAGGTGGCACTTGAGTTATTAAAAATATAACTCCCATAATTAATGATAAAAAAGTTTTAATATTTTTCTTCATTGGATCACTCCCTTAAATGAATTTTTTTGCAAAAAATACTACAACATATTGATTAATTATTTAATTCTAAATCAACATGCTGTAGTAAAACAAAAGGATAATTGTGTTAGTTTGATGAATTGATTTTATTTGCTTTTTGCTGCTGCTTCTGTCATTTTTTCAGCCATTTTTTCTGGTGTTATGTTACCTAATGCTAGGTCTGGATATAATTTTGCAAATACATCCATTACAGTTGGATTTGCAGTATTATCTAAGTTTGAGTATTTGTGTTTAGCTTCTGAGCTAAGTTTTATTAAATCTACTATTAGAGGATTTTTCTTTTTGTAATCTTCACTCATTTCTACCTTATCAGTAAGTGGAAGAGCACCTGCTTTTTCAAGCATAACCTTTTGTGCATAAGCTCCAGTTTTGAACTTTAAGAACTTCATAGCTGCATCAGATTTAGCTTTATCGCTTGTACATACCATATAACCTATTTCATATTGTGAAACGATTCCGTCTTCTGGGTAAAGAGCAACTCCTACTCTATCAGCTAATCCTTCTTTTGATTTATCTTTATCTGAAAAATCTGGAGTCATCCATGGTCCATTTGCTATTATTGCTGCCTTTTCTTGAGAGAAGTTATTTGCAGCATTTGCATACATAGCTCCTATAGCATCTTTTGTAGTGTATTCTTTTAACATTTTTTGCATCATTGTAAGACCTTTGATTACAGATGGATTACTATAGTCAGCTGGTTTCATTGTATTCATAAATTTATTTCCAGATTCTCCATCAGTACCTATTATAGAACCTAATATAAGATTTGATGTCCAAGCATTTTCACCTGTCATTAATGCAAGTGGTGCTACGCCACTATCTTTAAGTTTTTGATTGTTTGACATGAATTCATCCCAAGTTTTTGCTGGATTAATTCCCGCCTTTTTAAACATTTCTTTGTTATAGAAATATCCTATAAGTTGGCGAGCATTAGCTATTGAATAAAGTTTTCCATCTCTCATATTTGCTTTAATAGCTTCTTCTCCGATTTCAGCTTTATAAGCTTCATCTCCATTTACAGTTGAAAGTAAATCTACTGCTTGACCATTTTTAATAGCCAAATCAATTATTCCATTTTTACCTTCTACTATGTCTGGTAATTGTTTTGAAGCTGCTAAGACTTTCATTTTTTCCACATAAGCTTGGTCACTTGGCAGTTCTTCTACTACCACTTCAATTTCATCACCATACTTTTTGTTAAATTCGTCTATTATTTCTTTTTCCGCAGCTGCTGAAGCATGTGCACCAACTCTATATGTTGGGTAAGTTATTTTTACTTTGTCCTTTTTTCCTGAAGCTTGTTCTGTTTTAGAACATGCTATAAAGCCAGATGATATAATACCAACAAGTACTAAAGATAATATTTTTCTGTATCCTTTTCCCTTCATTTTAAGATTCCTCCTTAAATGTTTTATTAAGCACAATCCTATTGTAAACCTTTTAATAAATAGCTTGAATGTAAAATCCGTACCTGTTATTGTATTAATTTTGCCTTTTTACAAGGTGCTTTCTTTAAAATTTCCTAAAATACTTAATTTCTTTTAATATTTTTTCTTTTCTTGTACTTCTTTGATTTTTATTATGATATATAAATTTTATTCAAAGAACATATTAGATTATAAAAAACTCCACATACTTTAATCTAAATCTTTATCCTACTTATTATAATCTAAAGGTATTATTACTTTAATATTAGTTCCTTTATTTATAACACTATCAATCTTTAACCCGTAATCTTGACCATATATGAGTTTTAATCTTTGATCAGTATTTTTAAGTCCTACTTTATCTCTTTGTGTGTTTCTTTTAGTAACATCATCTTCTGTTTCATTTATAACTTTATTTACATCAAAACCAATTCCATTATCTTTGATTTCAATGCATATACTATCCTTAACCCTGAATACATTAACTTCTACTATAAGTGTACCTATTGTCTCCTCTAAGCCATGTATTATAGCATTTTCAACTATTGGCTCTATTGTGAGCTTTGGAATACTTAATTCTAACATATCCTCTTCTTCAATATTTATTTTATATTCCAATCTTTCTTCAAATCTTACTTGTTGAAGATAAAGATAAAACTCTACATACTCTAGTTCTTGCTTTAATTTTACCTTAGCTGTTGAATCTGTGTATATACCTGCTCTTAAGAGAATAGTTAATGCATTTACCATCTTATATATACTTTCATCCTTGCACATTTTTGCCTTCATTTGTATTGTAATTAACACGTTGAAAAGAAAATGAGGATTCATCTGATATTGTAAAAACTTTATGTTCATTTCTTTTATTAATAGCTGCTTTTCATAAGTTTCTTTAATAAGATAATTAAGCTCATCAGTCATTGAATTAACTGCGCTACTAAGTTCATTTAATGAATCATCTTTATATGTAGGCATTTTTGTATTATATTTCTTATTTTTTATGTTATTTATACAAACTAATAAATCTTTAATAAATTTTGTAGACCTCAACATAAACATAACTACTATTGTTGTTAAAATTATTATTAAAAATAATGAAAAAGTAATAAAATAATTCATACTTTCAAAGATATTACTAACTACTTTTTCCCTAGGTACTGCCATCACAAGAGTTAGGCCATTACTTTCAATAGTTTTATATCCTACTATATAGTTTTTCTTTTCTATATTTACTTCTTTTATTTCCTTAAAATCAGCATTTTTTATAATATTATCATTTATCCTTTTACCTAAAATACTCTTATCCGTACTAGATAAAACTATACCACTTTTGTCGTAAATATATATATTAGAATTATTATAAGCTTTAAGATCTTCAAATTTATCTGCAATTAAATCTTCACTTGTAGCCACAATAAAGGTTATACTTTCCTTTTTATTATGTGGATTTTTAAGTCTTCTTATATGATATATATTGTTATCACATATCGTAGGTGGTACATCAAATATATATTCACCTGCTTTATCTTTTATATTTTCAAAAATCTTATCTGAAGTTATTTTAAACTTTTCAATAGGCATTTCTTTTGTAAATATATAACTTACACCCTTTTCATTTACATATGTAGATACTGTAGATATTAGCTTTAAATTCCACGCATTATTAAACAAAAGACTCCTTCTAAGTTCACTATCAAACATATTATCTTTTAGGTAAGCTTCTTCACTATTCTCATGAAAATATTCTGGATCTGTAATCCATTCTTTTACTGTATTGCTAGAAGTTAAACCTAACGTTGTGTAATTGATTATATTAAAAGAATCATTTAAATTTTTTGATGTATTGTTAATCATTAGAGATATATTGGAATAAGTATTTTCTAGCATTTTATTGTACATCCTAACGTACATAAAACTTCCAAATATAGTTAAAGACATTAGCATACTAGCAAATATATATATTATTATTTTATTTCTTACAGACATTTCTTTTAAGTAAGGTATATTTCTTTTTATCTTATTTTTAATTTTAGATACTCTTCTCATGTAATCACATCCAAACTTATTCTGAATTTTAAAATACTATTGCTTTAACTTATATTCCTTTGGACTACAACCACAATATTTTGTAAATACATGCGTAAAATAGGCTGGGTCATCTATACCAACCTGGCTCCCTACTTCAAATATTTTTACTGAAGGACGTTTTAGAAGTTTCTTAGCTATTTCAATCCTATATCTATTTAATGCATCTATTAAAGTGTCACCAGTTTCCTTTTTATAAAGTCTACTTAAATAGCTACTGTTAACATGAAGATGATTAGCTATTATATTTAGATTTATATTATTATTATAATTTTCTCTTATATATTTATTTGCTTCTCTTACTAATAAGCTTTTATTACTTTCACTATTTTTTACTATATCTAAAATATACTCAACTATAAAATAGCTTGTCTCAAATAAAGTTTGCATTGATTTACTTTCATTTACTTTTTTGTACATTATAGTTTCTTGCTCTTTTAAATCTTTATTTGCAATATTATTATTTTGGAAAGTACTTAGGTAAGAAGAGAACTGCACTATAATTTTTGTTTTAGCCTGCTCTAAAGATAAATTGGCTTTATTAAAACTATCAAAGATACTACTTAGTTCCTTCTTTATTTTTTCTAAATCCCCAGATATAATAATATCTTTTATATATTCAATATCATTAATATCTTTAACCGCAAAAGAAGCTTTCTTACTTCCCTTATAAATTTTATTTTCATAAACTTTAGAAAGGAACTCTAAAGCTTCTTTATAGGCTTCTGAAAGTTTATTAATTTGAACATATTTTTTACTTAATGCAAATTTTATACTGTAATTAGTGAATTGTTCCACCATGTTATTTACTTCTTTACATAGATTTTCTATATAATTTTGCCTAGTGAACTCATCATTATAATATAAAACTATTAAACCTAAATTCTTTTTAAAAATTATGTTTTCATATTCATAATCCTTAAAAACCATATTAATAAAGTTTTGTATTCCCCTAATTTCTTTGTATTCCTTTTCATTATCCTTATAAAAAAAACTAGTTAAACTAGTAAATTCATATGCTATTGCATAATAGCTCTTATTATTAAGGTTATACTCTACTAATTTTTCTTCTATTTCTTTTGCATCATGAATAATATCTTTAGCTAAATCCGCTAAAAATTTATATCTAAGATTTTCTTCATTCTCATTAACTATGCTTTTTAACGCTTCTATATTACTTTCCTTTCTTATCTCCTCTATAAGAAGCTTTTTTACTTTTTCTATAGCTCTTGGCAGTTCCTCTATAAAATCAGTTTTAACCACATATTCTGAGACATTGTGCTTAATAGCTAAATGAGCATTCGTAAAATCAGAATAAGCTGTAAGAAGTATAACCTTTGTTTTATCTTTGTTTAAATTAATATACTCCGCTAATTCTATTCCATTCATACCTGGCATTTTTATGTCTGATATTACTATATCTACCTCATTATTTTCTAAATAGTCTACAGCCTCTACTCCATTAGCACAATCTTTTACAATCCTACACCCTATTAACTCCCAATCAATAACTGATATTATTCCATTTCTTATATGTCTTTCATCATCTACTACTAGCACTTTAAACATTTACATTCCTCCTTTGCATAAAACTATCTGAATTTAGAATCGTTTGATAGCAAAACCTCCTATAGCAAATATTATACTATAGGAGTCCACTTTTTTATATCTATATAAATAGTTTTATGGAGTATTATGCTTCTTTTATAAATACATTATCTTTTAAAGCTTCAACTTTATAAGTTTTTTCTTGCCATCTTAATTTAAATTCTACTTTTGTCCAATCCTTTGGTAATTTAACCCTTGAACTTTTTACAGTTCCTTCATTTATAGCTGTATCTATCCCAGCTATTCCATTCATTATAAGTTGCCATAAGCAACCACAATTTGCAATATGAATTCCTTCTTCTGCCCCTTTAAGATCTGAATTAAAATCAAGATTTAAGGCATATTCAGTAAATTTATCTAAATGTTCCTTATCCTCTATCCAAGCCGCTACTATTGCATGGTTTACTGGTGATAATGAAGAATCGTGCGTTGTTATCGGCTCATATTTTCTATAAGTATTTAGAATTTGTTCCTCTGTAAATTCCCTTTTGAATAACATAGCTAAAGCCAATGCATCTGCTTGCTTTAAACATTTAGAACGATATAATTTTTCTTGTGTTACAAAAAATCCAAATGGCTTATTCTTATCCTTCCATAAACCATCTATATCTATCTCCGCATAATCTTCAAAATCTTCACTTTGTACTATATAATTTTCTTCTTTATCCACTATAACTTTCAGTTTACTAGCTATAATATTCATAACCTCTATTTCATCTTTTGATATATTTAACTTACAATTAAGCTTTTCATAAGCCAATTTATCCTTTTCCTTTACTATTTCTAAAGCTTCAATAGCTTTTTCTAGATTTAATTTTACCATTCTATTAGTAAAAGAATTATTTCTTGTCATAGCTGAATATTCATCTGGTCCCATGACATTTAACAAATCATATCCCCCAAATTTATTTTTATCAACTCTACTACACCAGAATCTTGCCGTTTCAAAAAGTATTTCCGTTCCGTAGTTTATTAAAAATTCATAATCATTCGTTGCTTTGAAGTAATGCCATATTCCATAAGCTATATCAGCAGTTATATGAATTTCATTATCTGCATATTCCCATAAAGAGCATTGCTCATCTCCTCTTATAGCTGATTGCCATGGATACCTAGCCCCTGGGCTATTATATTTTTTAGCATTTTCTTTTGCTCCTTGTAAGGTATTATATCTATACATAAGCAGATTTTTTGCAGCCTTAGGATTTGTATATATATAAAATGGAAGCAAGAATATTTCTGTATCCCAAAAGTATCTTCCATAATATGCTTCTCCTGCAAAGCCCTTTGCACATATTGCCATCCTAGGATCCTCTTCGTTATTACTTCTTAAAAGATGATATATTGAAAATCTTATAGCTAATTGATCTTTTATATTTCCTTCTATCTTGACATCACTTTCATTCCATTTTTTATTCCAAATCTCTTTATTTTCCCTATATAAAGATTCATAAGAAATATCTGCTGCATCTATTAAAATTAAAGCCCTTTTTTCTAAATCACCTTCTTCTAAATCTCTACTTGTTACTATTATTGAACGTTTTTCAAAACTATATCTCTCACCTTTTTTTATTTGTTTTATTCCTTTATATCTAATATCTTTTTCACCTTTTACTATAGAAAAATTCACATTATCACTACTTAATTTGCAAAGTTCCATAACATAATTTTCCACATCTGTCTTACACCTTAAAGAAATCATATCTGATATTATTTTGGTATTCATATCTACAAAGTGATTATATCCATTAGTAGTTACCTTACCATCTATTCCAGATAAAATCTCTAAATTAGAAGTTCCCTCTAATACCTCAACCTCTATCTTTTGAACAAATAGATGTTTTTGCTCCATACTAGGAAATCTATTATATCTGAATTTCAACTTACAACTATCAGCTTTATTAGTCCAAATAAATTCTCTTGTAAGTACCCCATCTTGTAAATCAAGTATTCTTTCGTATTCACTTATATTAGATAAATCCATATCAAGCTTTTCTCCATCCATTCTAAAAGAAAACTCCATAAAATATGGTAGATTTATTATAACTTCATTAAGCGCTGGATGATTTCCCATTATAGTAGGTATATAAGTCCCCCATTTAGATATTGGATTTTTTTGTATCTCTGTAGTTACGCTTTTAAAACTTCTTTCGTATAGCTCATCTTGTGTGGCTTTACTTAAGCCCTCTTCAAAACTTGCTCTAAGATTAAGGTATCCATTTCCTTGACAAAAAGCTCCTTCATAATATTTGTTTTTGTCTATATTAAAGCTCTTTTCATTTATAATCCAATTACTATTCATAATCTACCTCCCACTTTAACCCTTTACTGCTCCAGCTGATAAACCTGATACAACTTGTTCTTGTAGCGTAATATATACTAATATACTTGGTATGGTTACCAATACTACTGCTGCAAACATTGCACCATAATCACTAGCAAAAGCGCTCTTAAAGTAATATAGTGCTAATGGAAGTGTTCTATTTTCATTACCTGTAGTTAATGTCAATGCAAATTGGAATTCATTCCATGCTAATAAAAATTGTAATACTCCTGCTGTAGCAAATGCTGGTTTAGCTACTGGTAAAATAACACTTGAAAAAGTTTTAAAGAAACCTGCTCCATCTAAATATGCTGATTCTTCTAATTCCTTTGGTATTGTACGGAAATAACTCATCATTATAAATAATGTAGTTGGTAATCCAAATCCTGCATATACAATAATTAATCCAGTTAATGTATCATATAGTCCTGTCTTATTTACTGTTAAATAAAGAGGTTGTAAAAGTGCTGCACTTGGTATTAATAATGCTAGAGAGAACATAATCTTGAAAAATTTCTTTCCTTTGAAATTATGTCTTGCTATAACATATGCTGCCATACTAACAGTAACAAGGTTTAAAATAGTGCTTCCTATTGCTACTACGATACTATTAATATAGAATCTGCCAAGTGGAGCTATCTTAAAAGCTGTTATATAGTTAGACAACTTTAAACCATTTTTAAATCCACTAGTTGAAGATAAAATATCTGCATTTCCTTTAAATGAAGATATTAATACCCATATAAAAGGTCCTATAGACATCGCTATAATTGTAACTAAAAATATCCCTATAAGTGTTTTCTTTAAATGTTTCATTATATCCACCACCTTATTAGACTGCTTCGTCTGTTTTGTATATCTTGCTTATTATTCCTACTGCGATTAAACCTAATATTATAAGGTATACACCACCAGTATTTGCAAGACCAAAATTATTCTCTTTAAGAGCTGTTTGATAAATAAACATAGGCATATTTAATGTTTTATTTCCAGGCCCGCCTGAAGTAGTCATCATTATTATATCTAGCTTCTGAAGCATACTTGTTGCTGAAAGTATAGTTGCTGTTCCTATAATATTTTTAAGTAATGGTAGAGTTATCATTTTAATTATCTCAAATTCTGTCGCACCATCTACTCTAGCTGCCTCATAAATATCTTCTGGTATGGCTGCCATTTCAGCTAATACAAGTATTGCAACAACTGCTGCAAAAGGTAGCCAAGTTATAGTTACTGTAAAAAAAGATGTCTTAGGATCCATAAACCAATTTTGAGAGAAATCCGTAAACCCTAAAGCTTTTATAAGACTATTTACAGCTCCAAATTGTGGGTTAAATATACATAAAAAAAGTAAACCTAACGCTGCACTAGATATTATATTAGGTATCATAAAGGCTGTTCTTGCAAATTTAAAGTACCATTTCTTTCTTGCTAGTATTAGGGCAAATATAACCCCTATAGCCACATGAACTGTTGATTGTAATAGAATCCATATTACTGTATTTATAAGACTCTTAATAAAATCCTCATTTTTAAATAGTTCTATATAATTCTTAAGGCCTACAAAGTTAAGCTTAGATCCTATACTCCAATCTGTGAAAGAAGTTACTGCTAGTACTCCTATTGAAAAGGCGTATACAAATATGAATATAAGTGTTGCAGGAAGTAAGAATGCTGCTATCCATTTCTTGTTGTTCTTCATAAAACCACTCCTCTTATAATTATCTTCAAACTTATTGTAAACCTTTTAATTTTTTGTTTGAATGTAAAATCCATACCTGTTGTTGTATTAATTTTGCTTATTTAACCAATGTACTTTTTTATATAAAACATATAATAAATTTCTTATAATATTTTTTCTTTTCTTGTAAAATCTGTACTTCAAAAAAATATGCCTTCCTACGAACTTCGTAGGAAGGCATATTTTTCATTATGTAAAGTATGTTTTTATTCATATTTACATTTATTTTGAATTTATCTTTTCTAAATCCTTAGCTATCTTTTCTATATTTGCTATCTGTGTTTTAGTAAATTCATTTACTTCAGCTGTTTTATAATTTATACTACTAATTTCATTTTTTATATCCGCTAAAACTGATGGAATTCTCTCCGCAAGTATTTCACTATTTCTAGATAATTTTCTAATTTCACTTGCAACTACTGAAAAGCCTTTTCCAGCATCCCCAACTCTAGCAGCTTCAATAGATGCATTAAGTCCAAGCATATTTGATTGTGCTGATATATTTTTTATATCACCTATTATTGAATCTATTTCAGAAAGCTTCATTTGTGAGTCTTCTGCAGCCTTTGAAATATCTAAAATTTTTGCACTTAGATCTTGAGCTCCTAAACCTATTTCTTGCAAATTGTTTAATACATTTTTAACCGCTTGTATTACTTGTTCTTCCATATCAATCTAATTCTCCTTATGCTTTTTTACTTTTAAATATGTACTTATATTTTCGTACCTTTTCTTAATATATTTACTATTAGAGTCTCCATTATAATTATTTTTAATTCTTTAAAAAATAAGCCTATAAAAATTTCTTGTTTTCAAGGCATATTATTCATCGTTAAAGCTTCTATAACCTCATTTGCATAAGGAAATTTATATTAATTAGGACATTATATTAATTTTTACTACCTATCTATTAAATTTTCATCTGAATATTCATCTTTTAATATCATATATTGCTGCTTTATTTTTCTTATTATACTAAACGCAAACCAAATAAACAATAGAATTGATAAAAAAACTAATACTATTAATGCTATACGTGATTTTTCTGCTGGTATTACTTCTAATATAATAGAGATAGAAGTTATTAATCCAAAGCAACCAATTATTGATACTAATACCCCTCTTTTTATTGTGTTTCTCACTATAAGCGCTCCTTAGAAATTGATATGATTCTTTATTATAGTAGTATTTTCGTTATCTTTTTTACAATCTAAACCTTTTTATACTATTTTTAAGTTTTTTTCAAACATTTAATATAATACCATAATTTATTCACCTTTACTATCAACTTACCAATTAAATTTAAAACATATTTTTAATTATATTGTATTAATTAAATATTCATAAGTTCAATGTTTAATTAATACAATATAATATAAGGCTAAAAAACTATAATTTTTCTATTTAAAATAAAAAACTCTTGACTTTTTATCTTTATAGAGTTATAGTTAGCCCTAGAGAGAAATAGTATATCGACGCGGGGTGGAGCAGTTGGTAGCTCGTCGGGCTCATAACCCGAAGGTCGTAGGTTCAAGTCCTATCCCCGCAACCATAAAACACCTATACATTATGTATAGGTGTTTATTTTAATTATTTATTATATAACATATTTACTTGATATATGTCTCTTCTAATATATTTAATGTTCTATAAGCCTCGGCTTTTACCTCTTTGATTTTGTGTTTTTTTAAATCTTCTAAAATGTATATAACAGAACCGCCTTGCTCACCTAATCTTTTTATAACATTTGTTAATACTGAATCTATATTTTCTTCATATTTATCTAATATATGTTTATAATATGGAATTAAACTTTCATCTTTTATACCTTTTAATCCTTGCAAAGAACTATTTACTAATTTTATATTTTCAGATTTTAAAACAAATTTAAATTCTTCTAAGTATTTATATCTGTCTTTTGCTTTTCCTAGGAAATAAATAGCCAAGCCACTAAGCTCATCATTATCACTATATACCAATTTTTTATATTCTTCTGAATAATCCTTTTCTACTCTACTTAAAACATAATTCATATACTTCAAAAGTTCTTTATCTATAATATCTTGTTTTAAGAAGCAATTTTCTACTGCCTCTATAAAGCTCGAACTATCTTCTTTATAATACCAGTTGATTAATTTTAAAGCTATTAATACATCACCATAATCTCCTTCTAAATCTCTTATTATATATTTCTTAGCCTTCCCCTTTTTATGCTTTGCTAACATTTGAAGTGCAGACTTTGCTTCAGCATTATCTTCATTTAAATATATATTTTCTAAAAATGTTACAGTCTCATCAGTTATTTCTCTTAACTTTCCCATGCCATAAATAGCTGATACTCTTGTACTTTTATCTTTAGTACTATTATAAATACCTATTAATTCTTTCTCATTGCCACCCATGTTCGTTCCAAACCAAAAAATTTCATAGCCATTTATTATTTCATCTAACCATCTTTCATACCAGTCTATAAAATTACTTTCATAGGTAAAAAACGGTTTATTTCCATCATCATCTGTATATATTACTTTACCCTTATATGGCCCATTTAAAACTAACATCATATTATAAGTACAACCTTGAGTTCCTAAATAAAGAAGTCCTCCATAAACTTTATCATAACATTCATCTGAAAATTCATCATAATCTTCATCTGATACATCTTCACCATAAATAATATTAGTTATTTCTTTCCATTCCTCAGTTGTCATATCAGGTCTTAAAATACATTCTTTAGAAAGATTTTTATCAATCTTAGAAACATCCAATTTCTTTATACCATAATAAGGTCCTACCCCACCATTACCAACCTTAAGTATAAAGTTTCTATAATCTTTTGGTAATATAATGTTATTATTTTTTTCAAACCTTTCAACTTCTTCTAATGAAGCTACTTCTTTTAGTTTGAATTTATGCGCCTCAGCTCCAAAAATATCTATATTATATGGATTTTTTGAAGCCTTAATTATTTTATTTTTAATCCTTTGAGCCATATCCCAAGTTGTATCATACTTAACCTTATCTATGTCCCCTCTTCTAAAAAACTTACCAAATCTCTTTACCAAACTCTCCACCCCAAATATAAGTACTAATTATATATTTATATGATTTCTACCTAGTTTTAGTATTTTTTGTACAAACCATTTCCTTTTTGGAAGCATATTCAACATATTCTTCTATTTCATTTTCTTTATAAGCTCTTTTTATCTCTTGCTCATAAAATAATATTTCACCATAAATTGAATCTTCAATACTATTTATAATATACTCATCTTCTTTTTTAGTAAGATCTACTTTAATATGAAATACCTTGTCCTTTTTAGAATCTAAAATATATTTATCAAGCATTTCTTTTATCTTATTTTCAGATGGATTAATAATACTATTTCCGCTAGGTGTTTCTAGCTTTAAAATTTTAAAAATACTTTTTATATCTGAAGCTTTAAAACTACTATTACCATAATATTTTATTGCTTCTATAAAATACAATATAATTCCTATTTTAACTGGAGTACAAGATAATTCTGCTCTACTTCTTGTACTTAAGCAAAAGAATCCAAATTCATCATAATCAATACTTTCTAATATACTCATAAAATATCACCTTTCTTAACTTAGCTACTTAAATATAATTTTTTAACCTTTCCATCAAGGAAGACATTTGTTTAAAATAATATTTTTTTCATCAACTTTATATATATATAAATTTCTATCAATATATAGACTACACTATAAATTATAGGAATAATAAGTGCATTTAATGAAAAATATTTAAGACCTATATTAGAATTTATTATGTTATATGCAGGAGGTAGCATCCAAGTAATTACTTTAAAAATAGAATATTCTTTTATTAATGGCCCTTTAATAACTGCTATAAATGAAAGAAAAGACAAAATAAGTATTGCTTTATTTCTATTCCCAATAACTTTTGTTTGTATTATCATAGCTAATAATACTCCCATAAGCGCTACTAATGTTTGAATTATGAAACCTAAAATAACATCACTTGCTATAATACCATTTTGAAATTCAGTTCCACCCTTTGATATATTAATAATTATTGGCCAAATAGTACCTACTAAAGATAATATAATTCCTATAATCCACATAAATAAAATTTTTGAAAACCAATATATATTGTTGTTTTTTACTTTAAGAAATACTACTTGTTCTGTAATAGTATCTTGCATCTCACAGTAAACAAATCCTATCCAAGCCATTGTACAAAATACTAAATTAGCACTTAAACCTATCCCTGCTACAAAATATACTGAATCTGTACTATAAAAAATTACATGAATTAAAAGAAAAGTTGCGATTGGAACCATTAATTTATTACATTTTTTATTAAGCTTATAATTATATTTTAATAAAGCTATCAAAATACCCCTCCTTCAACTATTTAAAATATTTAAGTGTGTACCCGTCTTTTAGCATCTTTAAAAGTATTTCATTACTTTTACCTTCTTTTACTTCTAATTTTAAAGCATCATCTTCTTCATAACACTTTCCAATATCCTTAAGCTCTGATTGAAGGTTAATATTGATACTTTGCTTTTTGTCAAATATCATCAAATTATATTTACAAGCTTCTAATTTAATATTTTTGTCTTCAACTATTGTTTGATTTTCAATTCTAAGTATTCTAGTAGCTAATTGTTCTACTAAAAACATTTCATGACATGACATAATAACTGTAACACCTTGTTCTATTAAATCTTTAACAATACGAATGAAGTTTTTTTGTGAATTGATATCTTGCCCAGATAAAGGCTCGTCCAGCAATAATACATCAGGTTTTGTAATTAATGCTTGAAGCACATCTACTTTTTGTAATGTTCCCTTAGATAAATGCTTCATAGGAATATCCTTCATTGTTTCTAAATAAAACTTTGCATAAAGATCTTTAACCTTTGTATCATATTCCTCTTTACTTACTTTATCTATTTCTCCCATAGATCTCATATACTCTTCTATTGTTAAATCAAGCTTGGAATAATTTTCAGGTATGTAATTAAATTTTATATATCTATCTGCAATTATTTTTCCACCACTTATAGTTGTAAGTCCACATAGCATACGAAGAAAAGTGCTTTTCCCCATTCCATTATTACCTAAAATAGCTACACTTTCTCCTTGTTTGAATTCAACATTAACATTATTTAAAATTACTTTGCTTCCAAACTTCTTACTTAAGTTTTCCACCCTAATAATAGAATTCGTCATACTTTCCCCCTTAATTTACTGCTATAATATTTTAATCTTTCTTTTTTATCCTATACTTTCACTATATAATCACTCTTTAATACACCATAATTATACAACATTTACTAAAACCGAACAAAACTATTTAACCGCTTTTGTATCTATTGTTAAACTAATTTTGAAATTAATATTATGTAGTAAAAATATATTTCTTGACTTCCTACCTTTATTACGTTATAGTTAACCCCTAGACAAAATTAATATAATATCGCGGGATGGAGCAGTTGGTAGCTCGTCGGGCTCATAACCCGAAGGTCGTAGGTTCAAGTCCTGCTCCCGCAACCATAAAACACCTATACATATGTATAGGTGTTTTTATTACTTTTACAGATTACTTTAACGACTTATTATATATTTAATAAGAAATTCTAAACTATAAAAGTGCCTTCCTAAAAAATCAGTAGGAAGACACTAAAAATATATTAATCTAATCTTATTTAGTTGTAGCTTTTATTGCATAAAGACTTCCATCTGTACTTCCAAAATAAATAGTATCATCAACAATTATAGGTGTAGTATATATTGGTTTTTTCACTTCAAATTCAAATACTTTCTTTTTATCATTATTTATATCATATCCAAATATATGACCCGATGAGGAACTATAAACATCTCCATCTGCAAAATATAAAATGTTATCCTTTATAACTGGCTTTGAAAATATACTTACAGTTCCTATAAACTTAGAAACCTTATCACCACTATCATATTTAAATGAATAAACTTTATGATTATCAGAGCCTCCAACATAAATTATATCATCTTTAACTATCATATCTGCGGTTAACCAAGAGCCTTCTTCATCTGAAAAACTCCATTTTTCACTACCGTCCTTTAGACTATATGCAACCATCTTTGCATCTCTTCCTGAAAAATAAACATAATCCTTGTAAATAAATGATGCATGAACCATCTTTGAACCCATACTTTTATTCAATATGGTTTTTTGTGTATTTAAATCCATAGCAAAGCAATTTCCTTTAGAATCTCCAAAACATAACACATCTCCTTGAAGCGATGGTGTTGTTGTTATTTCTGAACAATTGCTTTCTTTGTATTCCCACACTAGCTTCCCATCTGTCTTATTAATACCATAAATAGTTCCTGCCTTACTAGTAAATATAATTAAATCCTTGTAATTAACAGCAGCGGGTGAATGATAATCATAAGTATCTATACGCTCTTTAACATCAAGCTTACTTGTATAATGCCAAATTTCTTTTCCAGTTGATGCATCTAACAAATAGCAAGTATTAGGTGTTGAAACTATAACATTTTTCTCACTAATAACAATATCTGAATTTATTATATTGTCAGTTTTAAACTTCCACTTTTCTTCATGTGTTTTTAAATCAACAGAATAGACTGTCTTAGCATTATTCCCAAATATAATATTATTATCTAAAATAACTGGTGATGACATAATAGCTGCATCTGTTTTAAAACTCCACAGTATATCTTTACTTGAATCTTTTGAACATCCTTGCAAGAATAAAATAGCTACAAATGATAAAACCAAAATAGACATTTTTCCTAATAAATTTTTCATTATCTTCCTCCAATTTATATATTTTTTCTAGATAATAAAATAATATAATAAAAGGAAACTCTATTCAATATTTTATCTATTCTGTAAACATTTTGTAATTTATTCGTTTCTTTTTTGTAACTTATCAAAAACTTAAAATTAAAAATAAAATATATTTTTTTTTAATTTTAATCCTTTATAAAAAAACTCCCCTATTGTTTAAAATAGAGGAATTTTTATATTTTTCAAATTTAAACTAAAAACAGCTATCAAAAGCTTTTTGTAATTCATTAATTGGATGTGCATGTTTAAAATACTTTGAGTTAATTGACGTAGCCATTATTCCACCAACTTTAGTTTCTACATCATACTCACCTAAAGCTTCATCTAAAAATAAATATGTTATTTGTCCCCAAAGATCTAATTCTTCCTCTTTATATTCCTTAAAAAATAATATTATACCTACTTTACTCGGATTATCCTCATAAAAAATAGCATAATAAACATCTTCAGGTTTTACTTTTTTCCCTTGAAAATCTAGCTCACTTAAAGTATCCCTTCTAGGACGATATTTTATAAATTCCCAGCTTCTAAGCTTTGGAGCTACATCAACCAAGTTTTCTACCTCATCAAAAGCCGATTTTATTCCTCCAGCACTTATTACTAACTCTCTCTTACCATTCTCTTTAATACAACTAATTTCAAAAGTTAAATTAGGATCTATCTCTTCCAATTCATAAGACAATTCATCAAATAATTCCTCCTGATGCTTCTCAAAATTGAATAACCTATCTTCATTCTCATAAAACCAACTCCAAAATCTTTCATATTTATCTTTAAAAAATGAAGTCATCTCTACTTAATCATCCTTTCTAATTTAAAAATTGTATTTTATGCTAATGTAAGCTTAATACAATAATTTTTTTCTAAATTATAAAATTTAATATAACATCATTTATTGTTATACAATTATAAAATAATATCCCTTTTTTAATAAATTAATACCTATTATCTATATTACCTCAATTAGTAAATGATGTTAGTACCAAAAATTAAAATATCTTTCTACAAAATTCTTAAGATGTCATTTTTAAGATTTAGAATTTATCATTACATATAATATTTTATTTTTTTATAAAGTAATTAATAACTTTATATTATATTAAACACTTTACACTATTTTACTTTTAAAGTAAATTTTATAATGAATAAAGATAAATTTTTAAAAGGGGTCAATATATTGAAAAAAACTGGTTTTAAATATTTTTTATGTATTTTATCAATTATTTCTATGGTAGCTAGTGGAATAGTTACGTTGTTGCTACCAGTTTTAAGTGGAATGTATAGTAAAATATTTAACACTCAAATAACTATGGATATAATCATTTTTATTTGGATTACTATAGTTCCTCTATATGCTATTTTAATTAGTTTTTACAGAATAAGCATACTACTATTAACAATGAAAGGTTTTGAAAATAGCACTATTAAACAAATTCAAATTGTAAAAATTGCTTCTGCTATCGAATTTATCCTATATATTTATGCTTGTATTAGATATAAGAATATATTACCGTTTATTATTCTTTGCGGAACTATTATTATATATCTTCTCTCTGCATTAATTAAAGAAATACTAGTCGATGGACAAAAGTATTATGAAGATAGTAATTTAGCTATTTAGGAGAGATTATGATTATTGTAAATTTAGATGTTATGATGGCCAAAAGAAAAATAAAGATGTGATAAATTATACTTAGAACTGAAAACAAGAGTAATATTATAATGGTAATTATTCCAATTTTGTATGTTATTCATATTGCTATATTTATAGTTCTTGGTTCAATGGGCAACCCTAATACTGGTAAATGGTTGGATTATTCAAATTTTGGAACTCAATCTGCTATTTCTATAGTATGCCTTATCTTAAATATATGGTTACTTCTTCCTTCCTCTAATTGTGAATCAGATTTCAAAATAGTATTGCTTATAATAAATATCATAGAGATAGTAGGTGTAATTACTATATTTTTATTACCAATGTGGGGAGAACCTCCTACAATTCAATTTTAAATACTTATTATTAATATCCTAAAAGGGCTTATTTTGTAAGGATACCTCTTATCAATAATAATAGGTAAGATTCTCCTTTACAAAATAAGTCCTTTTGTTATTATAAATTTTCTAGTAAAAATAAATTATATAATATTTTTTAACTCTTTTTTATTAATAAAAAAATATTCTATAACTTTAAAATATTATATTTAATTTAAGTTCCTATTTTGACTCGTTTATAACTTGAATAGCCTTTTCTAAAACTTCATCTCTGCCTTCTTTTATACCCTTTATTGTAGGATTAACTCCAATATCAGGCTTTACTCCAACCCTTTGAGTCTGTGTTCCATCAGCTTTACAAGCCCCCATAAGTGACATTGAAATAGAAACGCCAGGAAGTGGTATATATACAAATTGTCCAGTTACTCCACCTGAGTTACTGCCTATTATTACTGAATTTGGTGCAGTTCTTAATGTCATAGCTGTGAATTCTCCTTTACTTTCACAACCTTTATTCACTAAGATTGTAACCTTGCCTTTATAATAATTAGGATTTTCTTTTCCATTCATAGGAGGAGTCTTATACTCAATAAATTCTCCTGGATTCTTAAAATTAGGAGAAATCATATTACAAGGAAAATCAAATTTCGGTAAAAGATATTCATAAAGCATAAACACAGGAAATGCTGGATAATATCTTAAGTCTATTATTAACCCTTTTGTATTTTTAACATCTTGCATCATTTTATCAACTTCATTCTCTTCTAATGAAAATGGACAAATATAAGCTATACTGTCATTGTTCAATTTGTAAAATTTATCTTTAGGAGCCTTTACAGCCCTAAAGTCTTCAGTGCAATTAAGCTTATCTTTTAAAGTTTCATTCCCTCTTTTAAATTCTATCTGCACTTTATTTTTAGGTGATCTTAATATATATTCTGATACTACAGAAAAATTATCTTTTGTTCTTGAATAAGATAAATATTTTTCTTTTTCTTTTATTAATGCACTTATATCCTTATTATCTATTTTTGTTATTATATCCCCTTGTTTTACTACTGGGTTACTATCTATACATTTTACCACTTCTGTTACAACTACTTTATTTTCAATAAAATCAAGCTTTAATGGAAGCATATATTTACCAAAATAATTATATAAAAAATTATTATCGTCATTAAACATTACATGTGTATCATTAATATTGTGCATTAGTTCTAGAACATTTAATTTATAACTTTCTTCATTATTACATTTTATAAATTTAGGTATATATTCCTTAAGAACATCATCCCAATTTCTATCCATTATATCTCTATAAGCAAAAAAATACTCTACTATATTCCAACATCTAAATAAAGACATTAACTTATATCCATCATCTGTATATTTCATATTAGGATAATTTTTTTCGCCTTGAAACAGACCTTTTTCTATATTGCCATCAATATATTTGTGTGTTTTATAATTTCTTTCGCTTTTAGATACCTTAACTAACAAATCACTTAATTTATCACCTAATAATTCTTTATTTTCTATCCATTTTATATCTGGTTTTAATACAATTTTTCCATCTAATGGAGTTTGTCCTTCTGATATTTTTACATCACCTAATTTATTTATCCATTCATAAATAATATCATTAAATTCTTTATCATTCTTTGAAGTTAAAGCTTTTGGCATTATTCTAAATAATTCATCATCCCAATCCACATCCCCTGTTGCTATTTTCGGATGATAATACTTTACAAATCCCCATACCTTGCAAAGCTTGTACAAATCATTTTCTTGCTGCTTGGTAACCTTTTCAATTTTGATATTAGATCCATTGTCATAATTTTTATCATCCGCAAAAACATTAATAGTTGGTATACATGTAAATAACAATACCATTGTCATAATGAATGCTATAATCTTTTGTTTATTATGAGATTTAGAGTTTTTAATTAATTTCCTATTCATTAGAATTCCCCCTTAATCTATAAATATTTGGATTATATCTTAATCACTATTTTACCATATAAGTATTTTTATTCTATAGTTTTTTATCTAAATGTCAGAATGTTCTCTTAAAAACCTCTTTTTTTATAATTAAATATCAAACTCTCTCTAGAATTATCATAAAATATATTGTATAATTTAACTTGAGAGAAGTATATATTTACATATTTGGGGGTTATATGAAATCTTTTAGAATAATAGACCTACTTTTGAAATCATTATTTCTTCTATTATTTTTAATAATCTTGGTACCATTTCTTCCATATAAGTTTCAGCAAATACATAATACTAATCCAGATCAAACTAAGCTAAAATTACAACATAATCAAGCTATTGGTGGTCTAAGTGTTATTGAAGGTAATGATAAAATACAAGCTTATGTAAAAACTCAAAATCTTTCACCTACTAATAATAGGATTTACTTAACTGGCAACACGCCTTATAATGATTTATCTTTTTCTAAAAATGGTGTTCCTCTTGATACTACATTTATTGTTTATGGTAATTTTACGGATAATGCTCCAAATCATGAGACTGTCATTTTTGACGTAAAAGAATGGTTTCCAAATAGCGGCTACATATCTATAAAATATAGTAAATGGTGGAAAAATGTTAATATGGATTTTAACATTTTCATTAGCACAATAATATTAGTATTTCTTATATTAGTAGCATTTATTTCAAAACTAGTTATAAAAACTAAGCTAAAAAAGCACTAATCTTCAGAAAAGATTAGTGCTTTTTTGAATAAATAATAAACTTCCTGCTAACAATCTTATATCTGGTTATGACACTTCAGCGTAGCACCACTACTGTCGACAAACCGTAGGATAGATTTTAAAGTCGCACAGTAGTGGTAGCGTAGCGAATTGCGCGTAACCTGGTGATGTATGGCATATAAATCTCGACCTCGACGAAACATCGAAGCATAAAGGCCAGGAAGTTTACTACTAATATTCTATTATATATATATTATATATAATCCAATACTCTATTTCAATAATTTCCAATACAAAAATTTATACAAATTTCTTTATTTTATTACCTCCATAGCTTTTTCAATAATAGCTTTATACCTTTCGCCATTAACTGATCTTAACCACGCTACCTTACCTGATATTTCATTTACCAATTCATCTGGTATGTCTCCATTAATCTTAAGTTTACTTGCATTATGAATAGTAGCTCTTAAGTTTCTAACCCATTTTTTAGGTACACCAATTTCCTTATTATTTATAACAATACCAGTTATATATTGTCTATTATTTTTCCGTAAAAACTTTGTTTTTGATTTATTTATTTTAAAGCCTTCTTCAATTATTATTTTTGAGGCTAAGCCTAAAAACTTATTAATTTCTTTATTTTCACTCTCTTTATCTACTTTTTCTTCCTTAAATAATAATAATTTACTCTTATCCTCTAAACTAAAACTCATATCATCAGCATATCTAGTATATAAAAATCCATATTTAGAAGCTAAACCCTCTAGCCTCTTATCTAATCTCAAACAAAGAATATTAGTTATCATAGGGCTTGCAGGAGATCCTTGCGGCAGTACCCTTCTTGAAGTAGCAACATATTTCTTTTCACCTTTTACTTCTATCTCCATACGCTCACAATAAGTACAAAGAATTGCTAATAATGATGAAATATAACCTGAATAACCAAAACTCTTAAACATTCCTCTAACCCTCTCAAAGGTTATAGTTTGGAAAAAATCCTCAAGATCCATATTTATCAATAAATCTATTCCTGTACCATGAGCTAAAGCTCCAGTAATAACGGATTTCTCTTTTAGAAATCCATGAGCATTTTTGGATACTTCTAATTTACCTAAAATATCTTCTAAAATTCTCTTTTGAGAAAATTTTAATACACTCTTTGGAGCTGCAATATTACGAAGTTTACCATTTCTTTTTGGAACAATGTATCTATAATAATTATCACAAGTAGTTACATCCCTGTGATATGCTAAAAATCTTAATTGACTATAATCAAGCCTTAAAAACTCTGCCAACGCTTTATCATCTTCTATTATAGGCAATCCATTCTTTAATAATTTATCCTTATTGCTTTCTTTATCTTTAAGAAGATTAGAATATCCCTTACCTATAAATACAATATTTTCACTCTTTTTTTGTTTCCATATATTACTTCTTTTAATTCTTTCTTCTTCTTTTAACCTCTTTCTATTTTCTCTTCTTTCAATAGATTCCTTAAAAATTTGCTGTGCAACATCTAAACGAATTTTTTCATAATCCCAAGTTTCATCATATTTTTTCTTTAGCTCTTTAAGCTTATCATTAATAGTATCTTTTTCTTCATAAACCTTTGCTATATTATCTATTATTTTTTCATATTCCTTTAAAAGCTTTTTTCTTTTAGCATAAGATTCTGGCGATTCATTTTTCTGTATTTCATAAGGTGTTGGTAAATCCTTGGGCCAAAAACCATATTCCTGCATTTTTAAAAGTGTAAATTCCTTTTTACCTAATTTCCCTACCATGTCTCTATAATTTTCTCTCTTAGCACTACTACTATCCATCATAACAACATCTCCATAATATCCTCAATTCTATAATCTTTATTTGGTTCTAACTCTAATTTCAGGATTTTTGAAGCTGTTAAATATAACGCTAATATATGTGAACATGGTGCTGATATATTTCTAGGTCCTCTATTAAACTCACTACATTTACACTTTAAACTATTTATCTGACCATCTAAATCAATAATTATTTCTGTATTGGAAAGCTCATATCTTTTATTATATTCAGGCGTCCCCTGATAACGCCAATTTTGATACTTGCTATTTGGAATATTAAAAGATTGCTTAATTATAAATTCTTTATTTTCTGTAACACTTATGACTAAGTTTCTCATTCCTTGCTTTAACTTCTCATCAACTTCTAACTCCATAGATGTTGTTTCATATAATTCCTCATTAATAGGAATATTGCATAACTTTCTAAATCTAACAAGATTATTAGCTGCATCAAAATATCCTTCTCCACGCTTAAATAACATACCTATACCAGCTTTATTATTTACCTTTGAATTAGACTGTAATTTCTCATTTATAGATTCTATTGTTAATGCTCTCTCAGTTTTCATTAGCTTATAAACTTCACCATAGCTTCCATTACCAACAAAGCCAGCTAATATATTAAAAGCTGTTCCTTTTACCCAGTCATTTGCAGACCATGAAGAAAAACCAATGGTCATTTGCATACTTCCTAAATCCCCTATAATAAATTGAGGCATACCAAATCCTAATAATCTAATAGTAAAAACCTTCGCAATAGGTATTATTTTCTCAATAACAAGCCATCGTCTTCTTCCCCAAATCTTTTCTTCTCTTTTCTTCTTACCATTATATACAGCTCCAAGGATGATTTCTTTGCCAAAGGGTTCAAAAAGAATCCTAACTTGCTTCCCTGGTTCTAATATCCACTTCATATATCTAGGGCTTGATTTTTCCTTATTTCTTCTCAAGAATGAGCATATATCATACATATCTGTAGGTGATATTTCAATATCTATTCCTTCTAAACTTGAAGCTGATGAAACCTGATTAAAGCCTTTTATCCAAGTCTCAGGTAATTCTATTTTTTTCTCTACATACTCTGGCATTACCCCTGTATCTACTGTAAAACCTCCTGGATTTATAGCAAGCTCAACATTTGTATAAGTACGAAACCTTTCCATTTCTTTAGCTAATTTAGCTGAAAAATCTATATTGGTTGTTCCAAGCTTTGGCTCACCGACCAGATCAAACTCATCCATATCAATAGACAAACATCCATAAGTAGATTCATCTAATGAAAAAGCTTCAAAGGAAACCTGGTCTTTATGCACTGTTATGACTGGGTCTAGTACAAACCAAAGTGAAGTATCCCTATCTCTTATAAATTTCCAAAAATCTCTTTCTAACTTGTAATAATTCCTCCAAACATCATGCTCATCAATCTCTTTTTTAAGCTTACTTTTTACATCTATAAGCTTTCGAATTTCACTATCCTTTTCTTCTATTTCTTGCATAATTTCATTAATGCTCTGCTCCAAATTTTTTCTTACTTCTGGTAAATACTCTTGATGCAAAAGAACCCTTCTTTCAATTTCTTGATCAAGCCATGCAAAAAATTCAACCCGTTCTTTTTTCTGCTGTCTTGAATCTGAAACTACTATTTCCCTAAGCATAAGCATTGCATCTCTAAAAATTAGAGGATTCTTTAGTTTACCTACAAAAGATACTTGCTCTTCTCTAGATAGATCTGAACTAAAGCCCAAAACCATTCCATTCTCTTTTGGTACACACATTGATGGACTTGCATATTTATAATTAACCTTCAATTAAAGCTTCCTCCTTTCTAATCTTAGCTAAGGTAACTAATGCTTTTTCAGAATCCTTTATAATATTCGAGCCTCCAATATCCATAAGCATAGCTTTAATCTCGCCTGAATTTTCTCTATGGCTTATAACAAATTTAGGAAGTATATTATATATATTATCCTTACCTTTTGAAACTTTGTTAGGCAATAGTAACATTGTCTTTACATAATATATAAAAAGTTTTTGATTCTTATCTCCTAAATTCTTTAAAACCTTGTTGACCTTGTCTGATATATATTCTTTAACTTCTGTAGAGTTACTTTCAAGCATTTGAACTATAAATTCCTCTGGTATAACTTCTCCATATATTTCTTCTAACTTTCTAAGTCCAAAAGAATAAGCTCTTTTAACTGGAGAATCAATAATTAGCAGATGTAGCTTCTTCTTATCTTCCCCTTCTATTCTGTCGAATACCTTATAAGCTACATCATTAAGGTAAGCTACTTCTGATTCAAACATTATTAGTAGAGTCTTCTCCCTATCTTTTAATGTATTAATATTCCTATTTATAATGTTAAATAAAATATTAATAGTTGATGCTGTACCTCTTTCCAAAATACTTATTATCTCTGCATCAGTAGGTATTTTGTTATTCTTTATAGCATTTAAAAGAGAAAGTACTTCCTTACTTCTTGATGGGATAGTTTTATTAAAAAAAGTAATACTTATTTCTTCAATATTTTGCTTTAACATATCATAATCTACTGCAAATATAATAGCTTCTATAAATGAGCTTATCCACTTTGTCATTTTCACCCCATTTGCTAATATATCTACTAAGTTTGATAATACTTTTATTTGTTGTTCTTTTCCTAATTCCTTTACTTTATAACTTGAACTTAAGAGTATATCCATAGCCCCTTTTGAAATCTCTACTTTAGCTTTTCTATACTTATCTATACTACTTATAACGTAATCCACAAATTCCAAATAAGTAGCTCCTTCTAAATAATTTATACTACTTTCAAATATCTCTAGCCAATTATCAAGATTATCTAAAAATAATAAATCCGCTGTATCCTTTGCTGAAAAAGCTCCATTTGTATTTTTAAAATACTCCATTGCAACCTTGTTAAGTTCTTCATTTGATGCTCCAATTAAAGCAATCATCAAACTTGAATCAAAACTTTCAACTTTATTTAATTTATCTTTTAAAATTTTATTAAACATATTTGCAAGAGGCTTATAATAAACTAAACTTAACTCTATTAAATTTTTATACCCCATATTTTCTATGAATTCTGGCGCTTTAGGAGAATCCTTTAAAATATAATAGCAAGCTTTAACTATTACATCTAACTTTGAAATTGTAGCAATCTCAGCTACCACTTCTAAATTATCATCCCATATTTCTTTCTTAAACTCATATCTTCCTTTAAGTTTCATTAATTGATCATTATGAATAAATTCATATCTTTCTGACCAATTATTCCAACCTGTAGGTGCCTTTTCCTTAAAATCATCATATAAATAATGTTTTATAAACTCGTTAAATTGAAAATTCTTTGGAAACTTACAAAGATAATCATAATTATTATAACTACATAAAAGTAACTTCATTGCTTCCATAAACTTTTGAGGATCATTTATGCTATAATCATCAATTGCTCTTCTTACATATCTCTTAAAGTATCTTAAAGCTTTCCCTTTTTCACTGCCTTTAAAATAATAGTTAAGCCTTGGAGCATCTAGAAAATAAGCTATTTTACCCATTACATCAGCTAGTCCATAAATATCTGCCTCTTGTATGGTATCTTTAAACTCTATAAGCTTCACTTTTACACCATCATTATATTGACTTTTTTTATATCTTTGAGGAGCATCCGACCAAATATACTTCCTCTTTTCATAATCATAGTTGTAATAATAATCTTGTAATATCCCACTAGAAGCATACTTTCTATATGTCGCTCCATTAAGTATCTTCCCATCTGGCACTTCAGTACCATTTACTTTCATAAGATGAAAATCCATTTTTGACATATTATCATGTATCCATTTTATTCTTTCAGTTCTTAAATTATCATCCACAGAAGTTATATATATATCTACACATCGTTTCACTCCCTGTGCATAACTTTCTGAATCATACACAGCAAAATTTCTAGCCTCTTCCATTAAGGAATCATCTCTTCTTTTTGCAAATTCGAGAAACAACCCTGCTATGACTTCAGAACTTCCTATCTCTAAAATCTTATTATATACCTCCTTTGATGGATTCATATCCAAAAGCGCTTTTAAAGATTTCTTTCTAAGATAGAGGCTTGTATTACTTAAAATATTTATTATAAATTGTGAATAAGTTTCTAACTCTCCAGCAAGTTTTAAAATATCATCAGGATTACCTACTAATCTAAAATCAGAAAAATTTATATTCTTTTCTTTAACCCTTTGTACAATTTCATAATAAGATAGCTTTTCATAATAAGGCAAAACAATTTGCTTTTCCTCAGGTAAATTAACAAATTCCTTAACCTTATAAGCTTCATCTCTTTTCCAATAATAATAACAAAACTTTAAACCCTTTTTAAGATACATCTCTGCACCATTGTTATATGATTCATCTGAATTCAAATCCGCATCTTCATCCCATAGTATTTTTACAGCTTGAAAGGAAGTAAAATGTCCATTTTTTCCTCTAAATATAGCATAGCTTACATATCTAATCTCTTCTTCAAGTAAGTTATTCTTCGCTATTCCTTTACTATTCATATCTTTAAATGCATGCAATCCATAAAAAATAATTACGCTAGGATTATTATTCTTATCAACACCCCACAAAAGTTTTTTTCTAAATGGTCTATACTCTTTTTTCCATATTCTTTTTATAGACTTAGGCATTTTATATGAATACTCTTTATGTTCATCTGAAGTTACATCTATTTCTGCTTCTTTTCGAAATTTTATTAATGAAGAAATAAATTTAAAAAAGTTTTTTCCTGTTGAATTTGGCATATTCACAACCCACCCTTTAATATCTAGTGCTGATATAAATGCACCGATTTATTTTAATTATTATATATATTCTATATAGTTTATATATAATTCAAGAACACTCATAATTTCATTTCTTATTAGATAACCCATGTATAAAATAACACTTTTCACATATCATAAAATTGAAAGGTCGTGATATAATGAAAAAGTTAGTTATTTTCCTTACTTGTTTATGCTTATCATTTAATATTTATAACGTAGCTCCTTTAGCTCAACCTGCTACAAACACGATTAAAGAAGGTATTTATAATACCTCAAACTTAAATCTTATACAGGATAAAATTTATACTGTTCAAAACGTTTCAAAAGATCAAAATGCTCATATAATACTTTTTAACGACCATCAAGAAATAATACAATATATGAAATTATTACCTAATTCAGAAAAACAAAACTTATTACCTATAAAAGCAAACTACAGAATTGTGATAATAGGTAATGCAGATGTATTCTTGGCATAAGAGGTACTCTTTAAAGTACCTCTTAATTTATTTCTTATATAAAATCCCAACTTAAATATATTCTACCTCCTGATTGTATTATATATATTATCGCTACATAATGTACTATTCTTTATAAATATGTAAATTCCTTCAATAATATTTTAATTTAGACTAACCCTTATATTATATTAATAAGCAAATAAAAACTTCTATAAATTCTTTATATTTTTTAAGTTAAACAAGTTCTAATATTTAATATTAACAACCTCCAAATTCATCAATAAATAAGTGAAAATGCCCCTCTACATATTAATAGAAAGGCATTTCTTAATTTATATTTCACTATTAAAATAGTTATTTT
This sequence comes from Clostridium cavendishii DSM 21758, assembly GCF_900141845.1. Taxonomy (GTDB): domain Bacteria; phylum Bacillota; class Clostridia; order Clostridiales; family Clostridiaceae; genus Clostridium_AG; species Clostridium_AG cavendishii. Next base: position 280,482 of record NZ_FQZB01000006.1, read on the forward strand.
TTTGACTGACTTATTACTTCAATGGCCTTTTCTAAAAGTTCATCCCTACCTTCTTTTATTCCATTTATTGTAGGTGTAACTCTAATATCAGGTTTTATTCCTATCTTTTGAGTTTGTCTGCCATCAGGATAATATATCCCTATTCCTGTCATACTAATATTAAGTCCTCCAGGTAATCTCATCCAAATAATATCTCCATCTGCTCCTACAGAATCACTACCTATGATTACAGAATTGGGTGCACACCTTAATGCCATAGCTGTAAACTCTGGCCTGCTTTGACTTTCTCCATTAAGTAGTATTGTAACTTTTCCTTTATAATAATCAGGATTATTATATCCTACAGTAAGGCTTTCTGGTAATGCTCTAAATTCTCCTGGATTTTTCAAACTAGCTACAGTTATATTGGTAAAAGGTTCTGCTTTTGGCATAAGATATGCGCCTAAGGTATATACTATAAAATCTAAAGGATAATATCTTAAATCTATTATTAATCCTTTTGTATCTTTAAATTTTTTCATAACATCATGAATTTCATTTATTTTTAATGAACCAGGACAAATATAACCTATATTATTGTCTATAAATTTATGAGATTTTTCTTTAACTTCAGTTTTACTATAATCATCAGTATATTGAAGTTTTTCTTTGAAAATCTCGCCATTTCTTTCTATTTCGAATTCAACTTCCTTTTTGTTACTTCTTAATAGGTAACTTGATAATTTTGAAAAATTATTCTTACTATTTGAAAAACTTATATATTCCTCCTTCTCTTTCATCAATTGAAATATATCTTTATTATCTATTTTAAGTACTATATCTCCATTTTTTACTTTTGTATTGCTATCTATATCTTTATTTACATTTGTTATAACCACTTTATTTTCTATTAAATCAATTTTTATTGGAGATATATATTCACCAAAATATTTATACAACATTCCCTTTTGATCTCCATGAAATACATGAGAATCTTGAATATATTTAGAAACCTTAACCATGCTTAACTTGTAACTCTTTTCATCATTTCCTTCTAATATTCGAGGTATAAATTTTTTCAAAACCTCATCCCAATCTTCATCCATTATGTCTCTATATGGGAAAAAATAATCCACCATATTCCAGAATCTGAATAGAGCTAATAATCTATATCCTGAATCTGCATAATTCATATTAGAGTAACTGTTCTCCGATTTAAAATTAGCATTTCCTAAATTCGGATTAATCTCCACATATCTATGTTTTTCATAATTTCTATCGCATTTAGATATTTTGACTAACAGATTACTTAAATCATCACCCAAAAATTCTCTACTCTCTATCCAAGAGGTATCTGGACTTAAGTAAATCTCCCCTTCTGTAGATTCATTTTGGGCAAAAATCTTTACATCACCAAACTTATTTATCCACTCATAAAGAACTTTATTTAATTCTTTATCATCCTTTGTATTCAATACTATTGGCATTATTCTAAATAATTCATAATCCCAATTTATATCTTCAGTTGCTATCTTAGGATGATAATATTTCACAAATCCCCAAACCTTACAAAGCTTGTACAAATTGTGAGATTGAATATTTGTGATTTTTTCAATTTTTACATTTGAACCATTATCAAACTCTTTATCTGTCGCTAAAACATTTAAATTAGGTATTGATAGAAACAGAAATACTAAACTTATAATAAATGCTATTATCCTTTGTCCTTTATTGAATCTTATTTTTTTATCCATAAAGATTACCTCCTTATTATAAAAATTATATTTCCTTCTTTAAGGTTAACACTAACAAACCTCAATTACAATATATATTACATTTATGTATGTTTATGGATATTAATAAGGCAATTTATTTTTTTAAAATATAAAATAAGTTTATTTTAATAATAAAATTGCTTATATATTATACTAAAAAGTTCAAATAATTAGATTAGTTTTTAATTATCATAATATATTTGTTCATATAAAAAGCATAAAAAATAGTGAGTAACTAATTACCCACTATTTTCTTATACTTAATTAAATTTTCTACTCTTTAATAACCAAATCCACATATGATTTTAATACATCCGGCTTATTAATTGCAATCTTCTTATTCCTATATTCTATAATACCTTCTTTTAAGAATTCGTTTAAACATCTAGTAACCGTTATTCTTGAACATCCTATGTTATTTGCTAATTCCTCATGAGTATATATATATTTTAATATAATAACTCCCTCACTATTAGGCTCTGTCATAGAAGCTAATCTCAATAATGCATCTGAAATTTGACCTCTTGAGTCATTAAAGACTGAATTTGTAAGTTGTAGCATAACTATTCTAAACTTTCTTGTCATACTATGCATGAAATATCTATATATTTCTGGCTCTAAGCTCAATTCTCTTTCTAAAACTTCTTTACTTATAATTGAAATTTCCACAGATTCTTTAGCCTTTGAAATTATTGAATCTACACCACCACAGAAATGAATCATTTCATTTAATATTTCTCCACTTCTAATATAATATAAAAACTTTTCATGACCCTTTAAACTAATAATACTTTGTGAAACCATACCACTTACTACAATTCCTAAATACTTTTCATAGTTTATATCTATTATCTCATTTCTTTTGTATTCCTTTACTTGCCCAAGTTTACTAAGTGTATTTAAAAAGTAATCTCTCATCATTTCTTGTCTTTCACAATTAAAGAACTGCTGATACATAGATTTCCTCCCACCCTATTTTATCTTAATGTAAATTTTAAATTATAGTCTAATTATATCACAAAAATTCAATACTCCTCATATACAACAAACTTATTTTTCTTCCTTATAATCATTTCCTAAAAAAAATGAATCACTTCTATAATATTTATTATAGAAATGATTCATTTATATTTTAACTTAAAATTCTTTTAAATTAGAATATCTTTCCCATAGCAACTTTTAAATCGTCTTTATTTGTAACTGCTGCCTTTATTGCCATTGTAAGCGCTTCTGTAATTTTTTCTAATTCCATAAATGGAGTATTAGGTTTATTCATTACTTGCATTGGTATGAAAGGTACATGTATAAAAGTTCCCCTTATATTCTTATATTTTGTATTAATTAAGTAAAGTAACCCATACATTAAATGATTGCATACAAAAGTTCCTGCTGTATTTGAAACAGATGCTGGTATATCTACTTTTTTAATTTCTTCAACCATTGCTTTAATAGGAAGATTTGCAAAATAAGCATTTTCTCCATCTTCAAAAACAGGTTTATCAATAGGACTATTTCCTTCGTTATCTGCAATCCTTGCATCATCAACATTTATTGCAACTCTTTCTATTGTTATATCAAATCTACCGCCAGCTTGACCTACACAAATTACTACATCTGGATTTTCTTTAACTATTGCTTTTTCTAATTCTATAATAGATTTATTAAATACTGTTGGTATTTCAACTTTTACTATTTCAGCACCTGAAATTACATCATCTAATCTCTTTACTGCCTCAAAGGAAGGATTAATTGCTTCTCCTCCAAATGGATTGAATCCTGTTATTAATACTTTCACGTTAATCACCTCATTATATTTATTATTTTCAAATTTTTTTATTAAAACGCCCAGAAATACATTAAAGCAATATGAGCTACAAGCATTACTAAAGCTACTGGCAATTGATATTTAATAATACCATTCTTTTTATCCTTCATTTCCAAAATAGCTGTTGGAACGATATTAAAGTTAGCTGCCATTGGCGTAATTAATGTTCCACAGAAACCAGCTGTAAGAGCAAGTGCAGATGCAATTACTGGATTTCCTCCTTGTGCAAATACGAAAGGTACCCCTACTCCAGCAGTGATTACCGCAAACGCTGCAAAAGCATTCCCCATAATCATAGTAAATATAGCCATACCAACACAATATGCTACTACTCCAAGGAATATATTGCCTTTTGGTATTGTGCTAGAAATTCCATTTGCAATTATGTTCCCAACTCCAGCAGCTGTAAATAACGAACCTAAAGCTGCTAGAATTTGTGGTAGGATACTAGCTGGACCCATTAATTCAAGGAATCTTCTTCCATCTTCTGCCATTTCAGTAGTTTTTCCTTTGGTTGCCCAAAGCCCTGCGACAGTTGATACAATTGTGGCTATTCCAAGAGCTACGAATGGTCCAAGTTCCTGTGACCAAAATTGAGCTACAATAAATGCTACAAAGCCCAATAATAAAGCTGGTATAAATATTTTATTTCCTATCTTTTGTGACATTTTTTCTTTAAATTCACTAGTTGATTCTTTAAACTTATTGAATTTTACTAGTTTAAAGGCAGAAAGTATTGCCATTATTAAAACTAAATATCCTATAACAGTATCATTTACAAAAATATTTTTATTACCCCATACCATTCCAATTCTACTAAAACTAAAAATAAAACCTACTATTCCCCAGAATAAAGCTGTTGGTATCCTTGAAGGATGATTTTTATCCTTTAAAGTTATGTACATTGAATAAAAACAAACAAGCCCACATGCAACATATAATAATTCTGTCATTGAATCCTTAAACATAAAAACCCTCCTTTATTTATTTTCTTTAGCCCTTTTATATTTTTTATTAAACTTTTTATCATAATAAAGAAATTGTATTGTACCTATTACCATTATAAGTATTGCCACAGGTAATGATGCCTTAGCAACACTAAGAGCGTCAACATTATAACCTTGCTCCTTCATAACTCCAACTATTAAAAGTACACCACCTGAACCAAAAAAGAAATTTTGTCCAAAGAAGTTACCATAGTTCTCAACAGCACCTTCTAAACCTTTTATAGTTTCATCATCCTCTTCATCAATTTCTCCATATTGATTCTTTGCAGCACCCTGTGCCATAGGAAGTATAAGTGGTCTAATAAATTGAACATGTCCACCTATTCTAATACTAGCCATAGCAGCTAAAGTTCTTATTACTAAATAAGCAGAAGTTAATTTTCCTACTGTTGCAGATTTGATTTTACCAATAAGATATGCAGCCCTTTCACGAAGACCATATCTCTCTAAAAGTCCAATTACAGGAAGAGAAATTATAAACAAAGACATATATCTATTGGTTACAAAAGATTTCCCTAGTATTGTCATAATCTCATTAAAAGACATTCCTGATACAAGTCCAGTTGTGATACCTGCAAAAACAACAACTGCAATTGTATCAAGTTTAAGTATAAACCCTATAACTATAATAGCTATTCCAATTAGTTTTATCATAAAACTACCCCCTTAAAATATACTTTTTAAATAATATATCAATTTTTTATCTTTTTATCTGTATCACAGGCTACAAAATATCAAAAGTTTATTTAATTTATAAAATAAATAAACTTTTGATAAAACTTAGTATGTATATTATGAGATTTATTACTAACAAATAAATGGTAATAATAATGTTTTCACTATAAATAAAAGATTCAAATAAGTGATGGAACTAGAACAAATAAAACTGTTACTTTAGTATCATTATTATTAATAAATCTATGATTAATTCTGGCTGGTATTCTAACAACATCTCCTTCTTCAAGTGGATAAATTTCATTTTCTAATTGAACAGATACTTTTCCATAAATAACCACAGCAATTTCTTCCTTATCCTCGTGTTCATAATGATTATCGGTAGTTGCTGAATTTCCATTGAGCTCCATAGTCAATAATTGAATATGACTTTTCATAAAATCAGGAGTGAGTATATCTTGAACAATATGGGATTTATCTTTCCTAAATATCTTTTTTCTATCATTTTTATGGGAAATTAATGTATTAGAATCAATATCATTCACAAACAGAGTATATAATGGAACATTCAAAGCTGTAGCTAGCAATTCTAAAACTGTTAATGATGGATTCCCATGCCCACGCTCTAATTGACTAATTAAAGAAGTACTAATACCTGAATACTCAGCAAATTCTCTTATTGTCATATTAGTATTTTTTCTATAATTTCGTATTGTTCGTCCTATTAATCTTAACTTCATTCTTTTAAATCCTTTCTGTTTATTAAAATAATCATTTATAAATAAAATATTTAATCCACTAAACTTTATAGACACCATATAAATACTGATTATAATATATATTATATTGTACAAATTTTATTATATTGTACAATATTAAAATATTTTATAATAGAGGTGAGAAAAATTTATAATTTTAAAAAATATCTTATTTTAATCATCGCAGTTTTTGCAGTATCAAGTTCAGCTATATTTGTTAAGCTAGCCCAAGCCCCTTCTATAATTATAGCTTTTTATCGATTATTTTTTACTACATTGATATTTTTACCTTTTCTAATACTAAATAAAAAATATATAAAAGAATTAAAAGAACTTTCAAAAAAAAATTGGATTGCATCAATATTATCAGGAATTATACTTTCAATACACTATTATCTATGGTTTGAATCACTTAATTATACTTCAATCGGAAGTTCTACTGTTATAGTTACTCTCCAACCACTTTTTGCAGTTTTAGGAGGTTTTATTTTTTTCAAAGAAAATTTTAATCGTAAATCAATAATTGGATGCTTTATTGCTGTTTTAGGAAGTATAATTGTTGGATTTAATGATTTTCAGGCTGGAGGAATAGCTTTATATGGAGATTTACTAGCTTTTATTGCTGCTGGAATTATTACTGTATACTTTTTTATTAGTCAATCGATTAGAAAAGATTTATCCTTAATACCATACTCTGTTATAAGTTATTTGAGCAGTTCTATTTTTTTAGGAATTATAAGTTATCAAAGTAAAAAAGCATTTTTAGGATATTCATTAAATACATGGCTTGCATTATTAGGATTAAGTATTTTTGCAACAATTCTTGGTCAATCAATATTTAATTGGTTACTAAAATGGTTATCTACTTCAATTATATCCATGAGTATTTTGGGCGAACCTATTGGTACCTTATTTCTTGCATTTATTATATTTAATGAAACTATTACTTCTAGGCAAGGAATCGGTATACTACTTATACTATGTGGACTATCATCATTTTTATTAGGAAAATCTAACTTCAAAATAAAAAAAACTTATACAAGAATTAATTCTGAATGATTACCTTTATTTTGTTTCTAATAATCTTATTAAAATAAATTTAGATTTTAAATTACAACATATACATTAGCTTTTTAAACTAATTAAATTATTATATAAGAAAATTCAATTCTTTTAATTTTATAATTATTAAAATAATGCAAATAATTCAAATAAATTAACAATTTATAAATTTATTTGAATTATATATATCCATCTTCCAATTCGAGTATTTTGTACAAAATACTATTGACTTTTACAATAAATGTTATAGAATATATTAAAGGGATAAAATTGGTTTACAAAAACCCTTTAGATTATATTGTAACGAAATTTTAATTATTAGTATAGAAATTTCAATAAAAACATAATATATTATAGACCTAACATTAGGTAGTTAAAAAATGTTTGTTTATTCAATCGAAAATATTAAATAACTTGTTTAAGATAATGACTTTTGAAGAGTTAGACAAAGAAGCAAAGTAGTATTGTAGGTATTTAAACAAGGTATTTATTATTAAATAAATATTTAATAGGAGGGTGTTTAAAATGACAAAGTTTTGGGCACAAGGTAGTTTAGTTAGGACAAAGGATAATGTAATTCTTAAAGTTGAGAATTCAGAAACACAAAGAATGTTTTTCACAGTAGTAGACAACAATGTAGAAGTTTGCGAACCTGTTGAAGAAAGTGATATCATGCAAGTATTAGGAACATTTAAAAGATACGCATTTCATAATCACATCACTTGTAATAGTCAAGTAGCTAGAGTGATTAGAAATAATTACGATAAACTAATTAAACATTGCGTAGCAAATTAATTTTTAGAAAATGTAGATGATATAGAGTAAAGTACATTAATACTTACTCTATATTTTTTTATACCACAAAAAAGCTTCCTACGAATTCGTAGGAAGCAATTAACCTTATTCTTTATTATATTTCCATCTAAATATTGCCTAGATTGAACTCAAAGTTAAGCTTATATAGTTAATATTATCTATAAAAAAAGCTCGTTTCAATATTAAATTAATTACTTTACAAATAGTTATGCTGAATACAAATTTATTCTCCTTATTTCAGAAAAGCCTTTTCATAGTCTTCAACAAACTTTTTTATCCCTGCATCAGTTAATGGATGCTTTATCATTTGAATTATTACTGAATAAGGAATTGTAGCTATATGACAGCCTGCTGTAGCAACATCTAATACATGCATAGGATTTCTAACACTAGCTGATATTATTTCAGTCTCTATTCCATGTACTTTAAATATTGTAACTATTTGCTCAACTAAATTTATTCCTGGATTTCCTATATCATCTAATCTTCCTAAGAACGGACTTACATAAGTAGCTCCGGATCTAGCTGCTAATAAAGCTTGAGTTGGTGAAAATATTAATGTAATATTTGTTTTTATTCCTTCTTGTGATAACCTTTTGGTTGCCTTCAATCCTTCTTCACACATTGGAATTTTTATAACTATATTTTTATGAAGTTTAGCTAATTCTCTTCCTTCTTTAACCATACCATCAGCATCTAAACTCATAACTTCAGCACTTATAGGACCATCTACAATCGAACATATTTCATTAATAACTTCTTGTAAATCTCTTCCCTCTTTCGCTATTAATGATGGATTGGTTGTAACTCCACATATAACACCTAATTCATTAGCTTTTTTTATTTCTTCTATATTTGCAGTATCCACAAAAATTTTCATAATTATATTCATTCCTTTACTAATATATTTTTTGTAAAAATAAATTTATTAACTCCTATTTTAAAGCTTTTTTAAATTTTTCATCTATAAATCTCTTAGATTCTTTTATTACTTCTTTCCAATCATCATTTCCTACATACCAAAATTCTAATGTATACTTTCTAACTCCAATATCCCATGAAGTTTTTATTATATTCTCAAAATCTACATGGCCTGTACCAAAAGGTATTTCACGAAACTTCCCTGGAACTGTTTCTTTTAAATGTACAGCTGCAGTATGTCCTTTTCCTGCTTTAAAGTCTTCTACTGTACTTGTATTATATGTTAAGGTTGCATTAGTTACATTTCCACTATCAGGATACACTTGTAGATAAGGTGAATCTATCATATCAACGTATTCCATAGCCTTTTTTACTGTATTCAAAAACTCTGTTTCCATCGTTTCGAATGCTAAAATCACACCTTTTTTTGCTGCCATTTCAGTAGATTTTTTAAGATTTTCTATGAAATATTGCTTTGTTTTTTCATCGCCCTCTTCATAGTAAACATCGTATCCTGCAATTTGGATTATTCTAATGCCCAAATCATACGCAAGATCTATAGCTTTTTCCATTATTTCTATGCCTCTTGCTCTTACTGTTTCATTTTTACTACCTAAAGGATATTTTCTATGTCCACTTAAACACATAGTTCTTATATGAACTCCACTTTCAAACATGGTTTTAATTAGTTCTAATCTTTCTTCTTTAGACATATATAATCTCGATAGTTTTTCTTCTGTCTCATCTATACTCATTTCAACATAAGCAAAACCACATTCCTTAGCACATAATAATTTTTCTCTCCAAGTAAGATGGTTTGGCATAGATTTTTCATATAATCCTAGCATATATCCATTCATAGCTGCACCTCTCTTTATCTATTGTCCATAATAAGCATTTGGCCCATGTTTTCTCATAAAGTGTTTATTCTTTAATACATCTGGCATAGGATTTACTTCATATCTTGTTAGTATTTCTGTATTCCAAGCCATCATTGCTATCTCTTCTAAAACCACTGCATTATGCACTGCATCATGAGGATCTTTTCCCCATGTAAAAGGTCCATGATTCTTAACTAATACTCCTGGTACATACCCTGGATTTAACTCTTTAAAACTATCTACTATAACTTCACCTGTGTTATATTCATAATTTGTTTCAATTTCTTCTTTTGTCATATCTCTTGTACATGGAATTTCACCATAAAAATAATCTGCTTGAGTTGTTCCATATGGCTTAATTCCTCTTCCTGATTGAGAAAATATTGTTGCCCATCTTGAATGCGTGTGTACTACTCCACCTATTTCATTAAACTCCTTATAAAGTCTTATATGAGTTGGTGTATCTGAAGAAGGTTTATATTTCCCTTCCACAACATTTCCTTCTAAATCAACTACAACCATATCTTCAGCTTTCATTTTTTCATATTCTACACCAGATGGCTTTATAACTATTAATCCTTTTTCTCTATCTATTCCTGAAACATTTCCCCATGTAAAAGTTACTAAATTATATTTTGGTAATAACATATTTGCTTCATACACTTCTTTTTTTAAATTCTCCAGCATTTTTTTCATCTCCTTTAATATATCTTTAGTTTTTGAATTTTTACTTAATAATTAAGAGTATGGAGTAATTTAACTATTTCCCCCATACTCCTTTAATTAATTATTAATCTGTTACAAGATATAGGGCTGCCTGTCCTATTTCTCTATTTGCTGATATTATAATATCCTTGTCTTTATCATTTATAACTGCAACATTACTTGGTCCAACTCCAGCTTCTATTACTTCTGTCTTGAATGTTAGCTTTTCTTTATCATCACATTGAATAATAAATAATTCTTTTTCATTTCTTCTATATCCACCTATTATTGTTGGAATCCCTCTAAGTTCTCCACCCCAAACAACATGTCCAAAATCCATTTCTTTGGGATATTTATATATAACTTTATATTCCCCATCAATTTTTTTATTTATTAAAAAATTGCTGCCATGAAACTCTTCTATTGTAATAAGTTCCACTTCACCATCACCATCTATATCTACAACTGCAATATCACTTGTTGGTCTGTTTAATATTTGCTCTACCTTCCACTCTTCATTATCTTCTTGTGGTGGTGTTACAACAAATACTCCCTCTGCAGAAGTTACAAGACCTGCCATAACTCCATTCCAAGTAGTTCTGCAATATCCATGGTTTTTGGTTAAACCTTCTTTTATAACTTTTAATTCAAATGGCTTATTTAAATCTTCTGGTATTTCTCCTATATATATTTTTCCTGGATCTGACCAATCATCTTTAAAAGCCTTAGTTGTACACAGTGTTGCTCCTAAAAAATAATTCTTACCATTAGCTTGTAATATATCAAATCTATGAACATAAGGTAATTTAAATAATTCTTTAGTTTCCCATTTTTCTTCTTCTGTATATCTTGTCCAAACTATAGTTGCATTCTCTGATTGAAATGTTGGGAAGAAGTTTTGAACTGATAAAAAGTCTCCATTCTTTCCAGGTACAGGGATCATAGACATGGTTCCTCCTGGTCCATCCCAAACAGTGCTTTGCTCAAAATCTGCTGATTCTTTGTAGCTATAGCAAGCTCCTTCACCTTCTGTTGCTAATAATATATATCTTTCACCATTTACTACAGTGCTACTTGTTGCGTAGCACCTGTGTAAATCTGTTAAAAACTTCTTTTCAAATTTCATACTATCGTCTCCTATAAGTTATTTTTTATCTATTACAAGTTCTTTTATTTTTGTTTCAATTTCTTGTTCTGATAAAAGATTCTTTAACCCAACAACTATTGTTCCACCTTCTTCTGCCCTAGCAAAGTTTTTCTTTAATGCTTCTGAACAAAATACTACATCGTACCCTGAAGCTTGAGTTTTTGCTTCTCCAATACTGCTATGGTGAATTGAAACTTGAACTCCTAATTTTTTAAATACCTTTTCTATCTTCATCTTTATTATTTGACTTGACCCCATTCCATTTCCACACGCTGCTATTACCTTTAACATTTTAAATTCCTCCTCTAATTTCCCCATAATTTTTATATTTCTACTTTCAACTTACTTTATTATGCTTCACTTATTTCTGACATATATGCATCATAGTCTTCTGCTATTTTGAAATATCCTTTTTTATTCTTCATATATTGAATTTGTGGTATAGCTAGTAATACTATTATTGATATTGCAACACCTACATATTGCATATTTTTCATAAGAACTCCTACAACTGGCCATACTGTTGCAAAATCAAAGTTTCCATGCCATCCACCATATTTAGCTAATCCAAAATAATATGCTGCAAAAGCTCCTCCTAAAACTTGTATTAAACCTGATACAAAAGGAATTATCATTGCTGCCCTTAATCCACCTTTTTTATTAGCAAATACTGCAAATGTTGCATTATCAAAAAATACTGGAACGAAACCTGTTATTATTAAAACTGGACTCTTAAATACTACTAATCCTATTATTGCTATAAATTGTCCTACTGCCCCAAATAAGAATCCTATTGTTACTGCATTTGGATGTCCGAATCCATAAACTGCAGCACAGTCTACTGCTGGCATTGAACCTGGTAATATTTTATTTGAAATCCCTTGGAATGATTCTGTTAATTCTGCAACGAACATTCTAACTCCAAGTTGTAATATACTTAAATAAACTGCAAAGTTTAATGATTTTTCCATTATATAAAACATAAAGTTTTGATTTTTAGCAAATCCTGTATCTATCTTATGCAATAGATCTGGTCCTAGAACTACCATTATTGCTCCAAAGAATGCCATCATTAATATTCCTGTTGCTACAACGTTATCACTGAATATTGATAAAAAACCTGGGAATTCTAAATCTTCAATAGATTTTTCTTTGTTTCCTACTTTTTCTGCTATTTTATCTGTTAACCATACACCAAACATTTGTTGATGTCCTATAGCAAATCCGCCACCTTCTGTTAACTCTTGACAAGCCTCTACTGTAAGATTAGCTGAAACTGCCCAATAAGTACCTAATAATAAACCTAACATAATAACTATTTTTATATCTTGTAATGCTGGAAATGCGAATAATACTAACCATAAAGCTGTTGATGATTGTTGAACCATTATGTGACCTGTAATAAATACTGTTCTAACTTTAGTGTACTTTCTAAATAGAACTAATAAAATATTACACATAAATGCTACTAATAAAACTACCATCATCATAGAAAAAGATCTGCCTGTATTTTCTATAGCTGATTGAGCTGCTGTTTGCCCAAAATAAGGATCAATAACTGCTGCGGAGAGATTAAAACGATCTTTAAGACCTGCTAATATTGGTCGGAAATTACTTACTAATCCTGAGGCTGCTACATTAAGAATTAAATAACCAACCGTTGCTTTTATAAATCCTGCAAAAGCTTCATATATAGGCCTCTTTAATAATAGATATCCAATTAATACTATGAATCCTATAAAAAATGCTGGTTTGGTTAAAATGTTAATTTGAAAAAAACTCCATACATCCATTAAAAAGTTCATCTTGATTTCCTCCTCTGTTTTTATTCTTAACGTTTACAATAATGCCATTAAATCTTCTACTTGTTTTGCTTTTAATAATTTTTCAACTTTTTCTTCATTTTCTATAAATCCAACCATATTGACTAGATTCTGCATGTGTAATTCATTGTTAGTTGATGCTAGAACAAAGAATAACTGTGCATCGTGCTCTGGATCATCACTAAAATGAACTGGTCTTTCTGTTTTCATAAAACAAATTGCTGTTTCATTAACACCTTTTCCCTCTTGAGCATGTGGTATACATATATTAGGTGCAATAACTATATATGGACCATGTTTCTTTATACTAGCTATAATTTCATCTACATAAAGTTTATCAACTGCATTTTGTTCAATTAGTGGCATACATGCTGCATGTACAGCTTCCTCCCAGTTGTCAAATCCCTCATGAAATGAATATCTTTTCTTTTCTATTAACTCTTTTAACATATTGTTTCCCCCTTGTATTAATAGAGGGCAACTACTTTGCCCTCTATTAAATTTTTATAAGAATGAGTTATATGGTAAATTTATTTCATTTGTGAAACAATCATCAAATCCTCTTGGATAGTGATATTCTATATTATCCTTATCTGTTGGGAATGTAAACTTACCTCCAACTTGCCATATGAATGGTTTAAATTTATATTGTAATCTATTTTTCTTCATATCATATAAAGCTAATATTTCATTTGTATCTGCTTGGAAGTTTGACCATATATCATGATGGAATGGTATTACTACTTTAGTATTTAAAGCTTCTGCCATTCTTAAAATATCAACAGATGTCATTTTGTCTGTTATACCTCTTGGATTTTCACCATAAGAACCTAACGCTACATCTATTTGATGATCATTTCCATGTTTAGCATAATAATTTGAGTAATGTGAATCTCCACTATGATAAAGATTACCACCTGGTGTTTTTATTAGATAGTTAACCGCCTTTATATCCATATTGATTGGCATTGTTCCTCTTAAGTCTCCATTTGGTGGACTTGTTATTAATGCTGTTCTATCAAACGCTTCTAATGCTATTATTTCTATATCTTTAACTTTTATAATATCTCCTGGTTTTACTACTATACATCTTTCCTTTGGTACTCCCCATCCAATCCACTTGTCTACGCAAGCTTGTGGTCCTATAAAAGGAACTGTTTCATCACAATTTTTAATAACTGCTGCTGCTACATTAACATCTATATGATCATTGTGATCATGTGTAGAAACTACTGCATCTATTTGCTTTATTCCAAATGGATCTAATACAAAAGGTGCTACTCTTAAATTAGGTTGAAGTTTTTTACCTCCACACATTCTAGCCATTTGATGTTCTGGATCGATATACGGATTTTTCATTGTCCTCTTTCCACTTCCACACCAAAAATCTATACATATATTAGTATTTCCTTCACTCTTTACCCATATTCCTGTGCATCCTAACCACCACATTGAAAATGTACCTGGTTTAACAACTTCTCTTTCTATCTCTTCATTTAACCAAGTTCCCCATTCTGGAAATGTATTAAGTATCCATGATTCTCTTGTAATATCATTTACTTTTGCCATTATTTACGCCTCCTAAGGTTTTATATTTATTCTTCTGTCTTTTTGTTCTTTTTGAACTTTTCGTTTGTTTATATTTATATATTACAATACTCATTCAAATAATTCAAGCTTTTTTAATCATTTTTTTATTTTTATCGTTTACATTAGTTTTTATTTGAACTTTTTGAACTTTTGTGTTAACATTTAAATATAAACTACAAAAAATATTAAAATAAATAGGAGATGTGATAAAATGTTCACCGCATGGTCATCATCTAAATTGAAAAAATATAAAAATCTAATAAACTATAGTCTTTATACCATGTTCTTTGTTTATATAATTTATCTTATTTTGAAAGAACCTAATGTTTTAGGTAAAATACCCTATTTTTTAATTTTACTTATATTTGGAACTTTAACTTTTTTAAATGAATACTTAAAAAGTCTATATACTAAAAGTATTCTTTTACTAACTGATAGTTGTAATCCAAAAGAAGGCTTAAAACTTATTAAATTAATTGAACGTTTAGATCTTTTTAAATCATATAAAAATTCTATAATAATTTTCAAATTACTTGCTTTAAGAGACTTAGGAAACATTGATGAATTATTAAAATATGCAAATTCACTAGATATAGACCATTTACATTTTAATAAAGATATTATTTTAATATATAACTATACTCTTTTTATGTCATATATAGATATAAAAAATGATGATAAAGTACTAACTTATTATAAAAATCTAATTTCCATAAAAAAAGAAAATAATTGTCCTAATTTATTTTCTTGGAGTGAACTAAATGGAATTTATCATCTTTATAATAATAATTTGATTGAATCCAAGAAACACTTTAACAAAGTTAAAACTAATGAAATGAATACAAGAGAAAGACTTCATTTCTTTTTTAACTTATCAAAGCTTTGCATTGCTCAAAAAGAATATGATTATTCTTTAAAATATTTAAACAATATTACTTCAATCGAAAATGATCTTTCAATAAATTGTGAAGCTCAAAGTATATTAAACTCTCTTTATAAAAACAAGAAAGTTTAATTATAAAAGTTCAATAAAACTCGATTACCATTGAACTTTTTGAATTATTATATTATAATAAATTTGCACTATTAATAAATAGAAAATATAAACAATACTATATTTAATTTCAATATTTTCTACAATTTACTTGAAAATAAAAGTTTTATAGACCTTATAAGACTCTAAATAGAATAGATTAATATATTAACCTATTTTAAAATAATTAATTATAAGTACATTTTATATAACTTTTCTAAATACGGGAGGTTAACTATGAACAAAAATGAAGAAATAACTCAAACTAAAGGTATTGTTTCCAATAGACGAAATGATATTTTATCTTACTTACAAGAACACAAAGTAGCTAAAACAAACGAGCTTTCAGAATTACTATCAATATCACCACTTACTGTACGTCGTGATCTTCAATCTTTAGAAGAAGAAGGTCTAGTTAAAAGATTTTATGGTGGGGTTTCATTAATAGAGAATCCTATTGTTACTTCAAGTATATCTAATCCACCAACAGTATCTTTAACAAAAAAAGCTTTAGCTAAATATGCGGCTTCTCTTGTAAATGATGGTGATACAATATTTATAAATTCAAGCTCTACAGCTCTTCTATTACTAGAATACTTAGATAAAAAACAAGTTGTTGTTGTAACTAACAATGGTAATGCATTAAAAAGTAAAGTAGGACCTAATGTAGAACTTGTCTTAACTGGCGGAGAACTTCATGGCAGAAAACGTTCAATGGTTGGCGATTTTGCTACACTTATTCTTTCAATGGTTACTGCTGATAAATGTTTCTTAGGTGTGAGCGGAATAAGTTCTGACTCAGGAATAAGTACTTCTGTTCTTAAAGAAACTCTTATAAACAAAAAAATGATTGAGCGTTGTAATGGTCCTATTTATATTCTTGCTGATAGTTCTAAAGTCGAAAAGCATCATAACTTTTCAAGTGGAGATATAACTGATATTTCACATCTTATAACTGATGACAATGTCTCTAATGACCAAATTGCAGCATTTAATTCAAAAAATGTTGAAGTTATAACAATTGATTGTAACGATAAGCAAGATATTTAAAAAGCAATATAAATTTTTTAGGGGCAGTTCACTATGAACTGCCCCTTTGTTTGCTAAATTTTAAATCTATCAACATTTCCCATAAGTTTTTTACTCATATCTGTTAATAAATTTAACGAACCTGATATTTCTTCCGTTGATTCACTCATTTCTTGTGTTGAAGCTGATATTTCTTCTGAAGATGCAGACACTTCTTCTGCTATTGATGAAGCACTTTCTAGTTTTCCTAAAATGACTTCTTTACTATTATTCAAATTTTCTACTGAATCAGTTGCAACACTCATTTTAGGGGTTATCTCATCTACTGCAACTGTTATTGTTTCAAAGGATTTTATTGCTGTATATATATTTCCTTCTTGATTCTTTAGTTCATCTTTAACAGTATCTGTTGTACCAACCATAACCCCAGTTTCTTTTGATATCTCAGATATAAGATTTGAAATATTCACAGAAGAATCTCTACTTTGTTCTGCAAGTTTTCTTATCTCATCAGCTACTACTGAGAATCCTTTACCTGATTCTCCTGCCCTGGCTGCTTCAATTGCTGCATTTAACGCTAGTAAATTTGTTTGTTCTGATATACTGTTTATAAGATTAGTTATTTCATTTATCTTTGTTACATTTTGTCCAACATTCTGAATTTTCACTATTAAATCATTAAAGGATTCATTAACATTTTTAACTGATTGTATAACATTTCCCATATCCTTGTTACTATTATCAGCCATAGTTTTTATATTGTTAGTATTTACATCAACTTCCTTTATTACATTAACTACACCATCTAGCTTTGCACTAAATTCTTGCAATATTCCTGTTATATCCACTAAATCTGATGCTTGTTCTACAGTTCCTTTTGCCACATCATTTGTTGCTACTGATATATTTTGGCTTGATGAATGAAGCTCCTGTGCAACTGTTGAAAGATTTTCTGACTGAACATCAATACTGGATGAACTTTCCTTTATATCATTAATCATATCAACCATCGATTTTTTCATAACATTTAGAGACTTAGCCATCTGCCCTATTTCATCTTTCCTACTTAATATTTCCTCCGAAGTTTCTTTGGATAAATCTCCTTCTGACATTGTTTTTAATTGTTCCATTGACATTTTTATTGGTTTTATTATAGTTTTTGATATAAGTGAAACTATAATTCCTCCTGATATTATGAATAGTACTGAAACTATGGCAATTCCTATTTTTAATCCCGTTACTTCCTTTAATATTTCGTCAGTTTCAATATCTAATGCAACTGACCAACCAGTATTTTTTACTGGAGCATAACCAACATAATCTGATACACCTTTATATGTATATTCTCCTACACCAGTTTGTCCTTCTACCATTTTCTTTTCTATTTCAACTATTGATTTAAGCTCTGGATCTTTTTTCACATCTTCTAAATCATTTGATTTGGATGTTACTAAATCTTTATCCTTATCAGCTATTGTAACTCCTGATTTATTAATCATAAATGCTTCACCGGTTTTTCCAAACTTAAATTCATCAGTATATTTACTTAATTCATTTCCTTCTCTAACAGCCGTTAATACACCTATTACCTTACCATTATTTTTAATTGGTACATTATAAAGCACTATAACTTTACCATCACTTTTACTAACTATAGGATCAGATACATTACTTGTTCCCGATAAAGCCTTTTTAAAACTTTCTTCCTCCTTAACATTAAATTCTTTACCTTCTGTATCTATTGCTTTTCCTTCAATGTCTTCTATTGTCATAGAAACATGTCCAGCTCTTTCCTTTTCAGCTAAAAGCACATCTAATTTTTCCTTTATAGGTATATTTTCATCTTTTAACTTTGGATTCTCAGCTAATAACTCTGAAACTTTTATTTGTATATTAATTTCTTTCTCTATGTTACCAGCTAATTGTTCAGACATCACTGGTAATGTAGTTTTCACAGTAGCTACTAAAGATTTCTTTGAAATATATAAAGCTATTAATGAAACTCCTGTGCAAATTATAACTATTAAAGCTATAAAACTCGTTATTAATTGACTTTTAATACTTCTAAATTTTAATTTTTTCAATTTAGTTCTCTCCTCTTATAATTTATTTTATCCCCTTACGTTTTCTTATTATCTTGACGCTTTTATACTATCATCATATTTCATATTTTTCTAACTTTATACAAATAAATTTATAGGCAAAAATTCAAAAAAACTTAAAATTTATCATTAATTTTAATATTTTATTTATAATAATTTAACAATTTATTATATTTACAAACAAATTCTTAAATCAATAAAGAAAGACATTAGCATAGGCTAATGTCTTTCTTCGTTCTAAATTTTAAATCTATTAACATTTTCCATTAATCTTTTACTCATACCTGTTAATGAATCTAACGAAGATGATATTTCTTCTGTTGATTTACTCATTTCTTGTGTTGATGCTGCTATTTCTTCTGAGGATGCTGATACTTCTTCTGCTATTGCTGAAGCACCTTCTACCTTACCTAAGATAACATCTTTACTTTCATTTAATATCTCAACTGACTCATTTGCAATGTTCATTTTTGGAGTTATTTCATCTACTGCCACAGTTATTGTTTCAAAGGATTTTATAGCTGTATAAATATTTCCTTCTTGATTCTTTAACTCTTCCTTAACAGTATCTGTTGTTCCGACCATTACTTGAGTTTCCTTTGATATCTCAGATATAAGATTTGAAATATTTACAGAGGAATCTCTACTTTGCTCCGCAAGCTTTCTTATTTCATCAGCTACTACTGAGAATCCCTTACCTGCTTCTCCTGCTCTAGCTGCTTCAATTGCTGCATTTAAAGCTAATAAATTTGTTTGTTCTGATATACTGTTTATAAGATTAGTTATTTCATTTATCTTTGTAACATTTTCTCCAACATTCTGAGTTTTTAATATTAAATCATTAAATGATTCGTTAACATTTTTAACTGATTGTATAACATTTCCCATATCTCTGTTACTATTATCAGCCATAGTTTTTATATTGTTAGTATTTACATCAACTTCTTTTATTATATTAACTACACCATCTAATTTTGCACTAAATTCTTGTAATATTCCTGTTATATCTACTAAGTCTGATGCTTGTTCTACAGTTCCTTTTGCAACATCATTTGTTGCTACTGATATATTTTGGCTTGATGAACTTAATTCTTCTGCAACAGCTGAAAGATTGTCTGATTGTGCATCGATGTTACCTGAACTTACTTTTATATCATTAAGCATAGAAACCACTGATTCTTTCATAACATCTAAAGCGTGTGCCATTTGACCTATTTCATCTTGTCTATCTAATATTTCTTTTGAAGTTTCTTCACTTAAATCTCCTTCTGAAATTGTCTTTAATTGTTTAACTGACATATTTATTGGCTTTGTTATAGTTCTTGATATAAGTGAAACTATAAAGCTACCAATTACTATAAAAATTAATGCCACTATTGCAATACTTATTTTTAAAGTAGTTAATTCACTTAATATTTCATTTGTTTCAATAGCTATAGCTATTGACCATCCTGTACTTTTTATTGGAGCATAGCCTACATACTTTGATTTACCACTATAGTTATATTCCCCTGATCCAGTTTCTCCTGCTATCATTTTCTTTTCTATATTAACTATAGATTGAAGTGCAGAATCCTTTTTTAAATTCTCGATATCATTATCTTGTGATAAGACTAAATCTTTATTGTTGTGTGCTATAGTTGTTCCT
Organism: Clostridium cavendishii DSM 21758; assembly: GCF_900141845.1. Lineage (GTDB taxonomy): Bacteria > Bacillota > Clostridia > Clostridiales > Clostridiaceae > Clostridium_AG > Clostridium_AG cavendishii. The sequence continues at coordinate 301,258 of NZ_FQZB01000006.1, forward strand.
GATTTATTAAGCATAAATGCTTGTCCAGTTTTTCCAACTTTAATATCATTAGTGTGAGTACTTAATTCATTACCATCTCTTACAGCAGTAAGAACTCCTATAACAGTACCATTTTCTTTAATTGGAACACTATAAACAACTATTACCTTACCATCTACCTTAGATACTATTGGATCTGATATAGCACTTTTTCCACTTGCAGCTTTTTTAAAGAAATCTCTTTCAGCACTGTTCTCTTGTTTCCCCTCAATAGTATTTCCATTTCCATTAAGTTCTTCAAGGCTCATATCTATAAATCCTGTTCTTTTAGCTTCCTTTGTAAGTAATGCTAACTTTTCACTTATAGGAACATCTTTACTTATTATTTTTTCATTTTCGGCTAAAGTCTCTAACATACCAATCTGTACATTTAATGAATTTTCAACAGAACTTGCTGCTTCCTTTGCTACTTCTGGTAATGTAGTGTTTACAGTATTTACTAACGATTTCTGAGAAATATATAATGCAATTAGAGCAACGCCTACACAAATTGTTACTATTAGCGCTATGAAGCTTACCAGTAACTGGCTCTTCAAACTTTTGAATTTAACTTTTTTCATTTTTAATCCTCCCTATGTTTATCCTTTGTTCAACTTTATTTCTAATTAATTTTTTATAATAATTATTCACCTCAAAAAAATAAATTTTATCTATAATAAAAAATCCTCCCTTCTAATAAAAATCTTTTTTATTAAAATTTCCTTCTAATATTTAATTTTCGTGATATTAATTTTTTACTTAATCCAAAAAATTTATGTAATTTTATACATGAACTTAATATTATTGAATATATGATCTTTAAAAACACTTAGAACTGCAACAAAGAAGGATTTTTACATTTTCTGTATGTAAAAATCCTTTTCAATATTAATTATTAAATTTTAAATTTATTAACATTTTCCGTTAATTTTTTGCTCATACTTGTTAATGAGTCTAATGAAACTGATATTTCTTCTGTTGATTTACTCATTTCTTGTGTTGATGCTGCTATTTCTTCTGAGGATGCTGATACTTCTTCTGCTATTGATGAAGCACCTTCTATCTTTCCTAATATAACATCCTTATTTTCATTCAGCATCTCAACTGACTCATTTGCAAGGTTCATCTTTGGAGTTATCGCATCTACTGCTGCAGTTATTGTTTCAAAGGATTTTATAGCTGTATAAATATTTCCTTCTTGATTCTTTAATTCATCTTTAACAGTATCTGTTGTACCGACCATAACCCCAGTTTCTTTTGATATCTCAGATATAAGATTTGAAATATTTACAGATGAATCTCTACTTTGTTCTGCAAGTTTTCTTATCTCATCAGCTACTACTGAAAATCCTTTTCCTGCTTCCCCTGCCCTAGCAGCTTCGATTGCTGCATTTAAAGCTAATAAATTTGTTTGTTCTGATATACTGTTTATAAGATTAGTTATTTCATTTATCTTTGTTACATTTTGTCCAACATTCTGAATTTTTACTATTAAATCATTAAACGATTCATTAACATTTTTAACTGATTGTATAACATTTCCCATATCTTTGTTACTATTATCAGCCATAGTTTTTATATTGTTGGTATTTACATCAACTTCTTTTATTACATTAACTACACCATCTAATTTTGCACTAAATTCTTGTAGTATTCCTGTTATGTCTACTAAGTCTGATGCTTGTTCTATAGTTCCTTTTGCAACATCATTTGTTGCTACTGATATATTTTGACTTGATGAACTTAATTCTTCTGCAACTGCTGAAAGATTATCTGATTGTGCATCAATATTTGATGAACTTACTTTTATGTCATTAAGCATAACTATCACTGATTCTTTCATAACATCTAAAGCATTTGCCATTTTTCCTATTTCATCTTGTCTCTCTAATATTTCTTTTGAAGTTTCTTCAGTTAAATCGCCCTCCGCTATTGTTTTTAAATGATTCATTGATATTTTAATTGGACTAGCTATAGCCTTTGATATAAGCGAAACTATAATAATACCTAATGCTATGAATACTATTGCAGCTATAGCAATTCCTATTTGTAAACCCTTTAACTCACTTAATATTTCAGTTGTTTCAATTGATATTGCAACTGACCATCCTGTACTTTTTACTGGTGCATAACCTACATATTTAGATTTTCCTTTATACGTATATTCGCCAACACCGGATTCTCCTGCTACCATTTTCTTTTCTATTTCAACTATTGATTTAAGTTCTGGATCTTTTTTAACATTTTCAAAATCATTATCTTGAGATAATACTAAATCTTTATTAATGTGTGCTATTGTTGTCCCTGATTTATTAATCATAAAACCTTGACCAGTAATACCAAATTTAATATTCTTAGTGTAATCGCTTAATTGATTTCCATCTTCTCCAGACATAAGTACACCGACTATTTGATTATTATATTTAATAGGAACAGAATATAAAACTATAATTTTGCCATCAGTTTTACTTATTATAGGATCTGATGCATTTGGAGTTCCCGCTATAGCTTTTTTAAAACTATCTTGTTCAGCTACACTAAATGTTGCTCCATCTGTAGAATATAAGTTACCCTTAGCATCAACAAAGCTCATTCCTAAATGCTTTCCTCTTTCATTTTCTGGAATAAGGACTGATATCTTATCTTTAATTGGAACATTTGGATCTTTTAACTTTTCATTTTCTGCTACTAATTTAAGAACTTGTAATTGAGTATTCATTCCATTTTCCACCACTTGTGAAGCTTGTTCTGCTACTGCTGGTACTGTTGTTTGCACTGTTTTAACTAATGCTTTTTTTGAAATATATGAAGCCATTAAAGATACCCCTATACATATTACAGCTATTAGTGCCACAAAGCTTACTAGAAGTTGATTTTTAATACTTTTAAATTTCAGCCTTTTCATTTTTATCTCCCTTATTTTTATTAATTTATTTCTTATTTCTCCCAAAGCTTATATATTTTTATGCGAAAGCGCTTACTTTAGATAAAATTTATAGCATAACTCCTTTCGTATATTGTATGAAAATTTTAGATACTCATAAATTTATTATAGTGTTTATATTTTCGAATTTTTTTTATTATACTTAATATTTAAATAAATTTATAATAATCTTCATTAGGATCTGATACATTATTTACTCCTACTAACGCTTTTTTTTAATTATCTTGTGCTACTGTTGGTGGTAACGTAGTTTTCACAGTATTAACTAAAGTATTTTTGGGAATGTATCATAAAACCTTTCCTATATAATTTAATAGCCATTAAGTTAAGGACTACTAAGATTTACACTTAACTTAATGGCTATTTTTGTAATCAATTAAAAATTCTAATTATAAATATAGTTTCATAACATATTATTAATTTTTAACCTTATATAATTAAAAAATAAAATTTAGCAATTATATTTTTTTTAATGATTTTTTTCTTTCCTTAATGTAAATATACATTTTTCTATTTTCTCAAATTTTAAAGCTTAAATTTATATTATTTAAGCTTAATTATTTATAACTTTTATAGCCTGTTCTACTAATTCATCCCTACCTTCCTTAATTCCCCTTATTGTTGGTTTAACTTTAATATCAGGCTTTATTCCTATTCTTTGGGTTTGTCCTCCATCAGGATAATATACTCCCCCTCCACTTATTGATAAACTCATTCCTCCAGGTAAAAAAATACTAGTCACATCTCCATCAGCTCCTATGGAGTCACTACCTATAATTACTGAATTAGGAGCACATCTTAATGCCATAGCCGTAAATTCAGATTGACTTATACTATTCCCATTAAGTAGTATTGTAACTTTTCCTTTATAATAATCTGGATTATCTTTACCAACTTTAAAATCTACACTCTTAAATGTACCTGGTGATTTATAACCTGTCTTTGTATATTTACAAAAAGTGCTTTCCTTAGGAAGAAGATATTCCCCTAAACTATAAACTATGAAATCTGATGGATAATATCTCAAATCTACTATTAACCCTTTTGTATCTTTAAATTTTTTCATAATATCATGTATTTCATCTTCTTCTAATGCTCCAGGGCAAATATATCCTATATTATTATTAATAAATTTATGGGATTTTTCTTGTATTTCATAAATTTTTTGAACATCATCTATGCATTTAACTTTATCTATAAATGTTCTATCTCCTCTTTTTATCTCTATTTGCATTTCTTCATTATTACTTCTCAGTAAGAATCTATTTAACTTAAAATACTTGGTCTTTTCATTAGAAAAACTTATATACTTCTCTTTTTCTTTTATCAATTTAAATACATCTTTATTATCAACCATCGATATTATATCCCCTGGTTTTATTTGCATTTTATCCTCATACCCTTTAATTATACTTGTTACAACTAATTTACCTTGTACAAAATCAAACTTTAGTGGCGCATAATATCTTCCAAAGTAATTATTTATAGCACCGTCCATATCTTCAACATAGGTATGGGAATCGTGTATGCACTTTCCTAATTCCAAAACTGTAAGCTTATAAGATAATTGATCTTTACATTCTATAAACTTAGGTATGAATTTTTTTAATACTTTATCCCAATCCTTATCAACCAAATTTTTATAAGGATAAAAATATTCTACAATGTTCCAACATCTAAATAAACTTAAAAGTTTATATCCGTCATCACTATAACTCATATTTTCATAAAGTTGTTCATGTCCAAAAGTTGCTATACCTATTTGTGAAAACCAAACATAGTTATGCCAATTATAACTTCTATCAGCTCTACTTATCTTAACTAATAAATTGCTTAGTTGATCCCCTAAATCCTTATTATTCTTTATCCAATCTATATCTGCTTTTAGCAAAACATTTTCTTCTGATAAATTAGTATTTTGTGATATTTTCACTTCTCCTAACTTATTTATCCATTCATAAATATTATTATTCAGCTCTTTATCATTTTTAGCATTTAAAACTTTTGGTAACTCTCTAAAAAGTTCATAATCCCAATTTACTTCTCCACTTGCTATTTTAGGGTGATAATATTTCACAAATCCCCAAACCTTACAAAGCTTATATAGATTTTTTGTTTCCCTATTATCTAACTTCTCAATTTTTATATTTGATCCATTATCAAATTCCTTATCTTCTGCAAAAACATTTACTTTAGGGATAGATACTAGTAAGAATATTATAGTCATCATGAATATTAAAATCTTTTGTTTATTATATAATTTTAATCTACTGATTGAATTAACTTCCATTTTATCCTCCCCCTTTTAATAAAAATTAAAGATATCCTTTACATAATCTTACTACTTTAATTTACCATTTTCAATATCTATGCATATTTACATTATTCTTACATTTTTTTTGATTTTAACCATAAAAAGAGCACTAGAAAAAATCTAGTGCTTATTTTTTACTTACTATCACTATTTAAATATGCTGTTATAAACTCATCTATTTCTCCGTCCATAACCCCTGATACATTTGCTGTTTCAACTCCAGTTCTATGATCCTTCACCATAGAATAAGGATGAAATACATAACTTCTTATCTGGCTTCCCCAACCCATATCCTTAAGCTCTCCTGTAAGATCTTCTATTTTTTCTTTATGAGCTCTTTCCTTAAGTTCTACAAGCTTTGATTTTAACATCTTCATAGCAGTCTCTTTGTTTGAAAGCTGACTTCTTTCATTTTGACATTGAACTACTATTCCTGTAGGTAAATGTGTTATTCTTACTGCTGAGTCTGTTGTATTTACGTGCTGTCCACCTGAACCACTAGACCTATAAGTATCTATTCTTAAATCCACTGGATTTATTTCTATATCCTGATTTTCTGTAAGCTCTGGTACAACTTCAACTGATGCAAAAGAAGTTTGTCTTTTACCATTTGCATTAAATGGTGATATTCTAACAAGTCTATGAATTCCCTTTTCAGCCTTTAAATAACCATATGCAAATTCCCCTGCTACCTTTAAGGTCACACTTTTAACTCCAGCTTCATCACCTGGTAAATAATCCAAAGTTTCTAACTTATACCCTTTTTTCTCACACCATCGTGTGTACATTCTAAGTAGCATTCCAGTCCAATCATTCGCATCATCTCCACCTACTCCTGTATGTAGAGTAAGTATAGCTGTATTTGTATCATACTCACCTGAAAGCATTATTTCTATCCTAAAAGCTTCTATTAATTTTTCAGCTTCCTTAATTTCACTTATTATTTCTGAGACTGTTTCTTTATCATCCTCTTCCATAAGCTCTTTTAATACCTCTACATCATCAAGCTTAGTTACTAAGGAATTATATCTCTCTATTTTGTCTTTTAACCTTTTGGCTTCTTGGGTTATCTCTTGTGCCTTATTTATATCATCCCAAAAGCCATTTTCCTGCATATTTAATTCTAGTTCTTGAAGCTTTTTACTAAGACTTGCTAAGTCAAAGTGAAGCCCCCATTTCCTTTAATATATTTCTTAATCCTGCTAATTTCGAAAGCTGATTTTCTAGCTCCATTATCATATATTATCTCACCTCTATCGCGTTAAATAAATATCTAGATAAGTATAGCACTTTTTAATAATAGTATAAATATTTATTTAAAAAATAAACTCAAAATGCTTATATGCATTTTGAGTTTTATTTCAAAATTGAAAGTTCAATTATCACTCAACTCTCAACTTTTAATTATCTACTATCTTTCAATCAACTGTCCATTATCAATTACCTATTATAATTCACTATTTAACCCCATATATTTCATAATAAGCTTCAATCTTAGCTTTCATCTCATCATCTATTAACACTTGTCCATTTACTTCTCTATTATATAAATACTCAAGTACTTCTTTCATAGTTACTATAGCTGATGTTTTAAAACCATACTTTTCATTTATTTCACAAAGAGCCGTCTTCTCACCAGTTCCTCTTTCCATTCTATCTACTGATATTATAAGACCTACTACTTCTAAATCACCTTGTTCCTTTAATATAGGCATTGTCTCACCTATTGATGTTCCAGCTGTTGTCACATCTTCTATTATAAGAACCCTATCCCCTGTTTTAAGTTTACTTCCAAGAAGTATTCCCTTATCGCCATGATCTTTTATTTCTTTTCTATTAGAACAGTACTCAACCTCTATACCATATTTACTACTTAACGCCATTACTGTAGTTACACTTAAAGGTATTCCTTTATATGCTGGTCCAAATAAAACATTAAAATCCCCACCGAAGTTCTCCTTTATTGCTTCAGCATAAAATTCACCAAGTCTTCTTAACTGACTTCCTGTTTTATAATTACCTGTGTTCACAAAAAAAGGAGTGTTCCTACCACTTTTAGTAACAAAGTCACCAAATGTAAGTACGCTACACTCCACCATAAATTCAATAAAGTCTTTTTTGTATTGTTTCATAACTGTCCGCCCTCCAATTATAATTAACTAAAAATCCCTTTGATTTTTAAATATTATATACTATATTCTTGAAAATGTATATAATAAATTATTTTTTTAGTTTTTATATTATACTATTTAAAAATATAATTTTAAAATTTTACTCATCCCTAATATGATAGAGCATAAAATTTCATATAATTCTATTAAAAATCTCCTAATATCTAATATTTAATGTTAATTAATATTCATTATCAGATATTTTGTATTAGAATAAGAAAACATTAATATTAACTAATATATTTAATTTAAATTAACTTTTTTGACTATATTTAAAGTTTGTGTTTTTTTATCTTATAATAAATAATTTAATTATAGTTTTTTAACTTTTAAATGAACATCGTTCAGAGGAGGATTAATATGTTAGTTCAGATTAATAATTTAGTAAAAGAATATAAAGATTTTAAAGCTGTTGACCTTGATGTTTTAGAAATTAAAGAAGGAGAGGTATTTGGTTTTTTAGGTCCTAATGGTGCTGGTAAAACTACTACCATTAGCATACTTAGCGGTTTATATACTAAGTTTAATGGTTCAGTAAGTATTTTTAACAAAGACATACGAAAATATTCTTTTGATATAAAAAAGGATATGGGTGTAGTTCCTCAAGACTTAGCACTTTTAGAGGATCTTACTGCTGAAGAAAATGTTACTTTCTTTGCTAAACTTTATGGATTAAAAGGAGCAAAACTTAAGGAAGCTGTTAAAGAAACTTTAGAGTTTGTCGGGCTTTGGGATAGAAGAAAAGATTTTCCTAATAAGTTCTCTGGTGGTATGAAAAGAAGACTTAATATAGCTTGTGCTATTGTTCATAAACCTAGACTTATAATCTTTGATGAGCCAACTGTAGGTATAGACCCACAATCAAGAAATAATATTTTAGATACTATTAAAGAATTAAATAAACAAGGCTCAACCATTATATATACTTCTCACTACATGGAAGAAGTTGAAGCTATTTGTACTGATATCTGTATAATGGATCATGGTAAAGTTATAGCTAAGGGAAGTAAAGATGAAGTAAAAGCTTTAGTTCCAAAAGAAAATGGTGAAAAGGCTACACTTGAAGAAGTGTTTTTACATTTAACAGGTAGAACACTTAGAGATTAATAAAGGAGTTGATTTTATGAATTTTTTTACCATAGCTCGGTATAGAATTTTGCAATATTTAAGGGATAAGCAGTCTTTAATATCTATGCTTTTAATTCCTATAATCTTAATTTTAATACTTGGTAACGCGCTAAAAAATAGTTCTGATTTCTCAGCTCGTAAAATAGATAAGATTAATGTTATTTATCTTAATAGAGGAGAAGGTAAAAACAGAGATAATTTTAATAACTTCATTAAAGCAGATTATTTAAATAATATTATAAATCCAACTGAAATAAGCAACTTTGATGAAGGTAAGGATTTAATATTAAAAAGAAAATACGATGCTTTTATAATATATGATGAAAATATAACTGGAAAGCTTCAAGTAGTTGGTAGTGATTACAATGCTCTTGGAGTATCTATAGTACAAAATATAGCTGATAGCTATGCTTCTACTGGTAATACTTTTGAAGCTCTTCAAAAGATTAAAGCAAGAGATTTTAATTTTAGTAAAACTTCTAATATTTCTGATAATCCTGTAGCTGTTTCAGGCAAAAAGCCTGCCGCTGTTGATTATTATTCTATAACTATGCTTGTTATGATTATTTTATTTGGATCAATTTATGCAAACTTTGCTATAGATATAGATTATTATAGTGTAGTTGGTGGAAGAATGAAAACAGCTCCTGTGAAGCTTTGGGAGATATTTGTTGGTGAAGGTATAGGCTCCTTATTTACTCTTATGTGGCAAGCAATTATTCTTCTATTAGTATCACGTTTTGCATTTAATGTTAACTTCGGAGATTCAATTTTCGTACTGCTATTAACAGTTTTTTCATTAGCAATTATGTCTACTATGCTTGGAATATTAGCTTGTATGGCAACAAAAAAAGGTATGTCTGGACTTATTTTCTTAAATATATTAGTCCCTATATTAACTTTCTTAGGTGGTGGGTTTGTTAAAGTGAACTTTACAGGTTTTTTAGGAACGCTATCCCGTTTGACACCTAACTATTTAGCTCAAAATGCTATATTTAAAAACATTTATGGTGGCTCTACTAGTGAAATATATCTAAGTATTTTAGGGCTTTGGATTTTTACTTTCATATTCTTTATAGGAGCTAAAATCGTTGGAAGGAGGGATATAATATGACAATATTTCAAACTACCTTAAAAAGACTTATTCGTTCTAAAAGCAATCTTATCTTTTTAGTAGTTTTACCTCTTGTCTTTATGCTAATAGCTTTTTCTGGCTCGAATGGAACTCCTCCGCTTAAGATAGCTGTTGTAGATAAGGATAAGAGCGAACTTAGTCAAAGTATTATTAAAAATATAGAAGCAAAAAGTTCAGTAACTCTTGAAGATGAAAATAATATACAAAATAAACTTATAAATAATGATATAGATTATGCTATAGTAATTCCTGAGGATTTTTCAAAATCATTTATAAATGGAGATTCTATAACTCTTCAAGGCTTTGAAGCTAAAGAAGGAAATACCTCACAAGCTGTTAAACTTTCTTTAGATTCATATATGAATAACTTAAAATCTTTTGTTAAAAACTCTAAAGGAAATGAAGAAACCTTTTACAAGGCTTTAAAATATTATGAAAATGGTAGTTATAAAGTCTCTTATTTAAGTGTTGATAAAGGAGAAGGAAATAAAGCTAAAACTTTAGCTGCTATGGGTTTCATAGTTATGAATATGTTATTTTCAGCTAGCTCTGCAACTAACATTATTCTAAAAGATAAAGAAAAAAATGTCTTCACAAGACTTTTCACTACTCCTTTAAGTAGATTTAGATATGTTTTAGAAAGCTTGCTTGCATTTTTTACAATTACTGTGACTCAAGTTACTTTATATTTTTTAATGTTTAAATATGTGTTTAAGTTCAATTTAGGAGATACACCTTTAAATATTTATTTGTTATTTTTAATCTTTGGTATATTTACAGTATCTATGGGTGTATTTATAGCAACTCATTCTAAAAATTTAAGACAATCAGGCTCTATGAGTACTCTTATTAGCTTACCATTTGCTATGCTTGGTGGTTGCTTCTGGCCAAGAGATATAATGCCAGATATTCTGAAAAATATATCTAACTTCATACCTACAACGTGGATAAATACAGCCAATAGTGATGTGTTGTTTGGTTCTAATTTAGTTGATGTAAGCACAAATATAGCCTTATTATTAGGATTAACTTTAATACTTCTGGCTATGTCCTCTAATAAACTTAAAAACAACCAATAATAAAAGTTTTCAAATATCTATAATATAGAAAAAATTAGGGAAGTTACTCAGCTTCCCTAATTTTTATTTAATTTTAAATATTCATTCTCAATTAATTATAAATTTAAATTTTCTTTACATATTGTTTCTTTATAGTTCAATATACCTAAATTTATCATATAAATCTTGATTAGCAATACTTTATACTTTAAAATTTAAAATTTCTTCAAGGTTTCTATTTAAATATATTCATAATTTTACAAACTTACAAAAATAAATTATGATAGGTTATATATAGAACTAAAAATAATTAAATATTAACAGGAGGAATTATGGATAAAAGAGCTAAAATTTTAGTTGTTGAAGATGAAAATGATATAAATAAGCTACTTTGTAATTTACTAAAAAATAATGGCCATGAAACAAAATCAGCTTTTTCAGGAACAGAAGCTTTAATGTATGTACAAAATGAAATATGGCATGCTATTTTATTAGATTTAATGATTCCTGGTCTTAGTGGTGAAGATGTTATATTAAAAATTAGAGAAATTACAAATGCTCCAATAATAGTAGTAAGCGCTAAGATATCTAAAAAGACAAAATTAGAACTATTAAACAAAGGTGCTGATGATTTTATTTGTAAACCCTTTGATCCAGATGAATTAATTGCTAGAGTTAATTCCAATTTAAGAAGATATTTAGAATTTTCTATAGATAAAGAAAAACAAAAAAATATCTTAAGTTATAAAAACATTACTCTCGATATAGAAAGTAAAGAAGTAAAAGTAGGGCAAACTATTATTCCTCTCACTGCAAGAGAATTTGAAATTCTAAAATTATTCTTAACTAATCCTAATAAGGTATTTAGTAAATCTAATATCTTTGAAAGTGTCTGGAAAGAAGAATTTTTAGATGCTGATAATACTGTTAATGTACATATAAGCAGATTAAGAGCCAAATTATCTAGTGTAAATAATAATGAAGATTATATAGAAACAGTTTGGGCAATGGGCTACAAATTAAAAAAATAATTAAACTTATATTAAAAACTTAATACTTTTGAAAGACTTTAGTAAAGTTTTGTTATGAATCATTATTTATTATAAGGTTATAACTTATAAGGAGGTAATGAAATTGAATGAATATGTAATTTCAGCTAAAAATATTACTAAAATATACGGTAACCGTAAGGTTTTAGATAACCTATCCATAAATATAAAGAAAGGCGATATATATGGATTAGTAGGTAAAAATGGTGCTGGTAAATCAACTATGCTTAGAGTACTTACAGGTCTTTCAATACCTAATGAAGGGAACGTTGAATTATTTGGGCATACAGAACAATCTAAAATTAGAAATGAAAGAAAAAGAATTGGCACATTAATAGAAGCCCCTGCTATATACCTTAACATGACTGCAAAGGAAAATCTTGAGTTAATAAAAATTCAAAGAGGCCTACCAGGAATTAAATGTATTGAAGACACTTTAAACTTAGTAGGATTAAAAAATATTGAAAAGAAAAAAACTAAAAATTTTTCATTGGGAATGAAACAAAGGCTTGGAATTGCTATGGCATTACTAAATGATCCTGAACTTCTAATTCTAGATGAACCTATGAATGGACTAGACCCAATTGGGATAAAAGAAATGCGTGAACTTTTACTTAAACTAAATAAAGAACTAGGGATAACAATCATAATATCGAGTCATATCTTATCTGAGCTTACTCAAGTGTCTAATAGATACGGTTTTATAAATAACGGAAAGCTAATTAAAGAACTTACATCAAGTGAATTTTCTAATATATGTAGAAAATATCTTCATTTAAAAATAGGAAGTGCTTCTGAAGTTTCAGTTATTCTAGAAAATGAACTTAAAATAAAAGATTATGAAGTTTTACCAAATAACATCATAAAAATATATGATGAGTTTGATGGTGAAAAAGTTACTCTGACTCTCTCCAAACATAATATAGGAGTTAAGGAAATAATGCCGATAGATGAATCTCTTGAAGATTATTTTACTAAATTAGTTGGAGGACAAGATAATGAATAATTTAATTAGAGGAGAACTCTATAAATTCAAAAAAAGTAGATATATTATAATAACAATCCTTTTAACACTAGGTTTTGCAATTTACTCAAAAAGTGGTTTAGACTTTCATGTATTAAAACTAACTTTATATAGAAAATATGCGCCTATATACGGAATAGATTCTATATCATTTATATTTAATCGAATCAATTATACTATTTTTATTTTTGCATTATTAGCTGGTGAATTTATTGCTAAAGACTTTAATAATAGTAATATAACCAAAACCTTTACTTACGGTTATAAAAGAAGTACTGTTATTATGAGCAAATTAGTAGTCCTTATACCATTCTTTTTAATTTTGCAATTGGTACATGGAATTATATTGATTACCTATGCTTCGAAAACCAATGGCTTCTGTGAAATATTAGATTATAACACTATATTATATTTAGTTCGATTAATCGTTGTTGGATTATTATCTAACCTTGCAGTAATTTCTATTGTTACAATGTTTGCATTAATAACAAAAAATAATTATTATACTATTGCATTAACAAGTATATTTTTAATTACTTGTAGATTTCAGGATACATTTTTAGATTGTATACTACCTCATCTTGCTGCAATGAATGCTCTAGAACCTTTAGCATCTCAAGGCCAAGTTATAACAAGTATAAGCTTTTCAATTTTAACTTGCATATTAGCAATAGGTGGAAGCCTATTATATATAAAACGTAGCGATATTAGGTAATAGGTAAATTGTATACAATAAAATTTATACTATTAATCTTTATTTTATAACTTTATATTGAAGTAGGTGAATACATGAATTTATTAGCTATTATCTTAACAATTATCTTGATTATTATATTTTATATAATAATGATTTTAAAATTATTTTCTTATAAAAAACAGATACGAAATATTACAACTCAAATTAAAGAATTTAAAGAAAGAAAAACTAACAAAATAATTAGTACTGAAATATATGATAAAGATATAGATGAACTGTGTTCTGAAATTAACGAATATTTATTACTTTACAAAAAGAATGAGCAAGAAAAAATAATTTTTGAAAATACATTAAAACAAGGAACAGCTAATATATCTCACGATTTAAGAACACCTTTAACTTCAATAATAGGTTATTTAAGATTACTTAAAAATAATGAAATAGATAAAGAAGAAGCTTTAGAAATACTTACTACTAAATCAAACAAATTAAAAATACTTATAGATGATTTTTTTGAATTAGCTTCAATAGAAAGCGACGATTATGAATTAGATATAAAAAAGTTAAACTTAACTAATATAGTTAGAGACGAAACCTTATCACTTTATGAAGCTTTTAATGCAAAAGAAATAAACCCAATTATAAATATTTTAGATAAACCACTTTTTATAATGGGTGATATAGAAAGCTTAGAGAGAATAATAGGCAATTTACTTTCTAATGCCTTAAAATATGCAGAAAAAGAGGTATCTATAACTCTAAAAACTTCTAATAATAAAGCTATTTTAGAAATTTCAAATATATGTAAAAATATTGTTGAAGAAGATGTACTACATATGTTTGACAGATTTTATATGGCAGATAAAGTTCGAAAGGGCGAGGGTGTAGGTCTTGGTTTATCTATCGTAAAAAGTCTAATAGATAAATTAGATGGTACAATTACATCAGAACTTAAAGAAAATAAACTTTCTATAATATGCGAATGGAATTGTATAAAATTCTAAAAATCTTGTTTTATAATAAATAATCTCCTAGATAAATTCATCTAGGAGATTATTTATTATAAAATTGTATGAACCTTTTCAAAACCTTATTTATTATTAGCTATAAAAAATCATTGTAAAATATAATACTTTTCTTATTCTAATTTATTATTATTTTTATATGTAGCTTAATAATTATGTATTTTATTTTATTGAACCATTTTTTTCTGGAGATATTTTTATCTCTCCAGACTTTATTTTTGCGTATATTTCATTGACCTTTTTTATGGTATCAGCACTCAGATTTGGATTTTCTTTCGGTATACCTACACCATCATTTTTAATACTATACATTAATGTTTTTCCGCCTTGAAAATTTCCTTGAATTGCATCTTTAATAGCATCATATGTTGCATTACTTATATTTCTAATAGCTGAAGTTAGAACAATTGACTTATTCCCTAAGTATTTACCAAAATCATATTGATCTATATCTGAACCAACTACCCAAGCTTCTTTACCTGAAAAAGCTCTCTTTTTAGCTTCATTCATAGCTCCAAGCCCTGATTCACCAGCAGCAGCAAATATAACTTTAACACCTCTATTATACATTTCAGCAGCTAATTTTTGTCCTAAATCAACGTTATTAAATGCACCCTCATATGTGATATTCTCTGGTTTTAACTCCATTTTAGTTCCTAAATTATCATTTGCATATTTTATGCCCTGCTGAAACCCCCAATTATATCTTTGTATTGCTGGTATTTCTAATCCCCCTATAAATCCTATGTCTCCTTCTTTTAGTTGAAGTGAAGTTGCTATAGCTGCTAAAAAGCCAGCCTCCTGTTCTGCAAATAATATTGAAACTGTATTACTAGCAACATTCTCTTTGCCACTTTCTGATTTAGGAGTTGCATTTACTATAATAAATTTTATATTTTTATTTTTTTCTTGTTCTTTAAATACACTAGTTGCAAATCTAATTCCAGGAGTTACTATAAGATTATATCCAGAATCAATTAAGTTATTTATTTGCAAAGTAAATTGTTCTTCTGTTGCTTCTCTTGGTTTTAAATAAGTACTATCTAAATTAAATTCCTTAGCTGCCCTTTGTATCCCTTCCCAAGTACTTTGATTAAATGATTTATCATAAATAGTTCCTGTGTCTGTAACCATACCAACTTTAATCTTTTCTCCATTTGTAGGTTGAGCTTTCGCAGTATTAGAATAATTAGTAAACAAGTTAACTGCTATTGCCACCGAAGTTATTGTAGCTATAAATATTCTTCTATTCATACAAAATCCTCCTAAAAAACCCAATTGTATTATTATTTTAAGTATAAAAAATAATAATTAACCTTTCAGTCTTATTCATATACTAAGTTATCTATGATATATTTAATAATACTTTCTATGATTATATGCTGTTATACCTTTAGCAAAATTATTCATTAGATTTATCTTTAAATTAGTTTTTGCTAATGTATTTTTTATAATCAATTAAGTTTTTATAAGATTTTTATATCAATAAAGCTTTAATAATTTAAATGACTATCCTTAATAACTATTTATTCATATTTTAAATAAAAAACTCCTCCTTAAAAATAATATTCTATTGAATTTATTTTTAAGAAAGAGTTCTTTTTTCATTTTTACAAATTTATTTACAGAATTTTAAAAATTATATTATTACACTACTTCTCTTCCACAGCAGTTCTTATATTTTCTTCCGCTTCCACATGGACATGGATCATTTCTACCTGGCTCTTGTTTCTTTTTAACTGGAGCCTTTTTAACTGAGTCATCTGAATGATTGGTTACTATTTCTTCATTCTTAACCACTTGCTCTCTTTCTGGCTTATGCTCAACTTGAACATGGAATAAGAATTTAACAGTGTCAACTTTGATGTTATAAATCATTTCATCAAACATATTACTTCCTTCAAATTGGTATGCTTGAGTTGGATCTTGTTGTCTATAAGCTCTAAGACCTATACCTTGTTTTAAGTGATCCATACTATCTATATGATCCATCCACTTAGTATCAACAACTCTAAGTAGGATAACTCTTTCAATTTCTCTCATTTGTTCTTCGCCGAAGTTTTCTTCCTTTTCAGCATACATTTTTTGAGCTACTTCTAATAATTTATCTTGAATTTCTTCATTAGTTAATACTTTTAAATCATCTATTGTAAATGTATTGTGAGGTAAGTAGATATCTTCCAAGTATCCTATTAATGATTTTAATTCATCTAATAAATTGTCTTCTACACCTGATATATGTGAGTTAACAGCTGTAAGTATTAAATCTCTTATCATATCTTGAACTTGAGATTTTAAATTTTCCCCTTCTAGAACTTCTGCTCTTTGGTTATATATAATTTCTCTTTGCTTATTCATAACATCGTCATATCCAAGTAAAGTTTTTCTTATATCAAAGTTATTACCTTCAACTTTCTTTTGAGCATTTTCTATCGATTTTGTTACCATTCCGCTTTCTATAGCTTCATCTTCTGAAAGTCCTATTTTTTCTACTAACCCCTGAAGCTTTTCTCCACCGAATATTCTCATTAAGTCGTCTTCAAAAGATATATAGAATATTGATGAACCTGGGTCACCTTGACGACCAGAACGACCTCTAAGCTGATTATCTATTCTTCTAGACTCATGTCTTTCAGTACCTATAATCTTTAGACCACCAACTTCTACAACACCTTCTCCAAGCTTAATATCAGTACCTCTACCAGCCATGTTTGTAGCTATAGTAACCATTCCAAGTTCACCTGAATGTTCTATTATTTCAGCTTCTTGTTCATGATATTTAGCATTAAGTACTTGATGCTTAACTCCTTTTTTCTTTAAAAGACTAGAAACAAGCTCTGACTTTTCAATACTTGTTGTACCAACAAGAACTGGTTGACCTGTTTTATGAGTTTCTACTATTTCTTCAACTATAGCATTAAACTTTCCTTTTTCAGTCTTATACACTAAATCTGGCTTATCTATTCTAGCTACTGGTTTGTGAGTAGGTATTTGAATAACATCTAATCCATATATTTCTCTAAATTCAAGTTCTTCAGTTTGAGCAGTACCTGTCATACCTGAAAGCTTTCTGTACATTCTGAAATAGTTTTGGAATGTTATAGTAGCTAAAGTTTTTGATTCTCTTTCTACTTTAACACCTTCTTTAGCTTCAATAGCTTGGTGAAGACCATCTGAGTATCTTCTACCTTCCATAAGTCTTCCTGTAAATTCATCAACTATTATAACCTCGCCATCTTTAACCATATAATCTTTATCTAATCTCATTATATAGTTAGCTTTTAATGCTTGAGTTATATAATGTTGTAATTCCATATTTTCTGCATCTGCATAGTTATCTAAATGGAATGCCTTTTCTGCTTCTTCTACACCTTCATCTGTAAGCATTACTGCGTGAGCTTTTTCATCTATTGTAAAATGAGTTTCTACTGATAATCTCTTTACAAAAAAATCAGCTATCTTATAAAAGTCAGTTGATTTTTCTCCAGCTCCTGATATTATAAGAGGAGTTCTAGCCTCATCTATAAGGATGGAGTCAACTTCATCGACTATTGCAAAATTAAGAGGTCTTTGAACTCTTTCTTCTTTGTAAACTACCATATTGTCTCTTAAATAATCAAAACCAAATTCATTATTTGTTCCATAAGTTATATCTGAATTATATGATTCTCTTCTTTGGTCATTGTTTAATTCATGAACTATGACACCTGTTGTTAAACCTAAGAAACTATACAGCTGTCCCATCCATTCCATATCTCTTTTTGCTAAGTAATCATTTACTGTTACAACATGAACCCCATTCCCTGAAAGTCCATTTAAATAAGCAGGTAATGTAGCAACTAAAGTTTTACCTTCACCAGTTTTCATTTCTGATATTCTTCCTTGGTGAAGTACAACACCACCAATAAGTTGTTCTTTATAATGTTTCATACCAAGAACTCTAACCGAAGCTTCTCTACATACTGCAAAAGCTTCTGGTAATATATCATCTAAAGTTTCACCCTTTTGAAGTCTTTCTTTAAACTCAATAGTTTTTGCTTTTAGTTCATCATCACTTAATTTTTGCATTGTTTCATCAAGTGCTTCAATCTTATCTACTATTGGTATTACTCTTTTTACTTCTCTTTCGCTATAGGTTCCAAATATCTTATTTAATAATCCCATTTTTCTTCCTCTCAATTCTGTTTTGTTTCTTTAATTATCTATAAATTATACCATTTATTATTGCCTAATTTCAATAAACAAACACTAACATAATAAAACTTTTACATTATTGTATGTTATTTATGTTAATTTTTGTATAAAAATATGAAAAAGATAAGGAATTTATGAAATTTACTCTATTTACAATATTTTTAAAGATGTTTGTAATTAACTTTAAATTTATAAATTATTTTATACCACATCAAAAAAGCCTCCTAAAATTAGGAGGCTTAAATTTATTTCATTTCTGGCTCTATTAATCCATAGTGACCATCTTTTCTTTTATACACCACATTCATTTGATTTGTTTCCGAATCTTGGAATACAAAGAAATTATGTCCTACAAGCTCCATTTGAAGTACTGCTTCATCTGCTGACATTGGCTTAACATCAAATCTCTTTGTCTTAACTATTTTTCCTTCATTAACTTCTTCATCAACTACTTGAGCTTCCGTTACACTTGGAAATCTTAATGAATCATAATTATTTCTTTTTGCTAATTTTGTTTTTTGCTTTCTTATTTGTCTTTCTAATTTATTTTCAACTAAATCAATAGATTTATACATATCATCAGTAGTTTCTTCACCTCTAAGTACTACTCCATTAAATGGAATTGTCACTTCTATAGTCTGTCTATTCTTCTGTACACTTAAAGTTGCTTTAGCTTGTACATTAGGGGTAAAGTATTTCCCAAATTTAGATATCTTTCTTTCTACTGTTTCCCTTAAAGTTGGAGTTACTTCAATATTTTTGCCATATACTGTTACTTGCATAACGACAGCCCCTCTCTTGAATCTAAGAAACCTTTATTGAGTTTTTAGATTTTTTTATTGTTTGTTGTTGATTATATTTTACACTTTAAACGTTTAAATAACAAGTTGAATATTTTGAATTGACTGAAAATTTAATAAACTTTTCTTTATTTATCTCCTATTTTCTCTTTACATATCCTATTCTCATTTTTGCTATAGTAATAATATATGTATTATAATTATATACATACGCGAGTTTATTTGTAAAAGTAATACTACTGATACATATACTTGCACTCCAAATTTATATTTTTCACACATCAAAAAAGCTATTAGGATTTACCTAATAGCTTTTTTGAACTAGCTGACCTGGTCTTTGACCCCACACTCGCCTACTGGAGCTTTTGCTACCCGGACTCAACCTCTCACTACTAACCCTCTCAGTTTTCCTGGTAGGACTTACTTCTAAGCCGCACCATGCTCGTTAAAACTTTGTTTACCTTACGTGGATCGTTTCGCCTGCGACTGGCATCGACTTTCAACCACAGACCTAGCTCATATAATATTATATATAACTTTTCGCAACTGTCAATATTATTATATTAAATTTTTTATATTTTTTAATTTCAAAAACACATGCAGTAAGCGTTGCACCAGTTGTTACTACATCATCTATTAATAATATATTATTAACTTTTATATCTATATTAGATTTAATCTTAAAAGCTTTTTTCATATTTATGAAACGCTCTTCTTTAGTTAATCTTTTCTGCTCTTTTACATCCTCAACTCTGTCTAAAAGTTCTAAACAAGGTACTTTAGCACTACTTGCAACAATCTTTGCTAGTAGTTCGCACTGATTAAATCCTCTTTTTTTAAGTGCTAATTTTGAGGATGGTACATATGTTATTAAGTCTATATTAAGTTTCTCACTATTTATTTTCTCTATAAGCAAATTAGCTAAATATTCACCAGACTCAAAATTTTTATCGTATTTAAAACTTTTTATAAGCTTTTTTATAGTTTTTGAATAGTACCCAACACTATATGACTTTATACCATCTATAAAGTACGCTCCTTCTACCCTTATTATATTTTTTTTACATGAGGTACATAAAAAATCATCTTCAATTTCACTTTTGCAAGTTAAACATTTATTTAAACTTGGATATATTACTTCTTTTAAACATTTAAAAAAATATTCTACTATTTTAATAATCCGAAATCCCATGCTATTTTATTGAAGTTTCTAGCTATATCTTTTGAAGTTTCCATCTGCTCGGATACTTCATTTGAAACTAATAAAACTTCACCTGGTTTTGCTCCTCCCTTTGTTACTATTCCACAAATATATACTATAGTTTTATAATTAAACTTTTTATTATCTGCAAAATAAAGTATTGCATCCATATTCTTAATACTCACAAAATTATCACTATCTAAACAAGTTATAATCATAACTGGTTTATCTTTTATTTGTTCTAGTTTTTTAATGGCATGTAATTCTGCTTCATTTTCTATACTAATTACCTTTATATTATTAGAAACCTTTAATTTTTTTTCAAAATAATCAAATACCATTCTATTCTTAATAACATCTGGTGTATATATCACAACTTTTCTATTATTTCTCTTAAAAAAATTAAGATAATCATAAAGTAAATAAGGTATATCATTATTTAAGTCTATTCTAGTTGTTAAAAATCTAGGTTCTACAAAAGGGTTACTAGTTTCAAAATCTGGCGCTTCTATAACCTTTATATTATCAAATAATGGTTCTATAGAATAGATTAGAAGTTTTTTGGTTCTTTTATATATATAATATAAATAGTTTCTTATTTCTATTTTAGACATATAAGAATAATTACTTATATCATCATATATAACTAAATCATATTCTTCCTTTACCCTGCATACTTTTTCACAATCTACTAATTCAAAATTCTCAGTTATAACAAATACTTCATCTCTCATCATAGAGTATTTCTTTGTGCCATATCTACTTTTCATAAGTTTTATAAGTTTATTGCAAGCTTCTCCATCTGAGTTTATATAAAGGACCTTTTTATTTGACTCACAAAGCTCAGTCGCTAAGCTCCAAAGAGCTCTTATAGATCCATATGGTGGAGCTATTACATTTAAGATTTTATCCTTATCTTTAAAATACCATTCTTCAATAGAATTTGAAATATCATTATATCCTCTTGATTCTAACTCTACTTTCTCAAGCATAAAAATCTCCTCACTATATATAATTATTATAAAAATTCTAATTCAATATGTTTATAGAAGTAAATGTGAATAGCCAAATTAACACTTGGATTCTCACTTAAAAACTTCATTTGATATTATTTGCTCTATTCTCCACCTCAAAGATGAATATCTTTCAGTACTTTTTGTATTATCTACCATATATTTTAGTGCCCTAACCATACCAACTATAACTACAAGCTCTTTAGCCCTTGTTATTCCTGTATATAATAAATTTCTATTCATTAATAACGGCGATCCCATATAACTCGGCATAATAACTACAGGAAATTCACTTCCCTGACTTTTATGAATAGTTATGGCATACGCTAATTCCAACTCTTCTATATAATTAAAATCATATAAAACCTTACGTTCTTCATCAAAAATTACAGTTAACGTTTTTTCTTCTTCATCTATAGCTTCAATAAATCCCATGTCACCATTAAATACACCTATACCTTCATTATCCCCAATTCCAGCAACTCTAAACCAATTTAAATTATAGTTATTTTTTATTTGCATAACCTTATCTCCAACTCTAAAGGTTATATCTCTACACTGTCTTTCTTTTTTCCAAGGTTCCTTTGGATTTAAAATTTCTTGAAGTCTTTGATTTAAATTAACTACTCCTAAACTTCCTTTTTTCATGGGTGCTAGTATTTGTATACTCTTTAATTTATTCCAATTAGAATTAAACTTAGGCAATCTCGTATTTATAAGCTCTATTATTGTAGTCAATATATTATCCAAATTATCTTCATTAATAAAATAAAAATCTTTACCCTTTTCGTTCAAAAATGGCATCTCACCTTGATTTATTTTATGCGCATTAACTGTTATCATGCTCTCTTTGCCTTGTCTAAATATTTCCTTAAGCCTTACTACCTTTGTAAACTCAGAAGCTATTAAGTCATTTAAAACATTTCCCGGCCCTACTGAAGGCAACTGATCAACATCCCCAACTAATATAAGCCTTGTTCCTACCTTTATAGCTTTAAGCAATGTATTCATAAGATTTATATCTATCATGGATGCTTCATCTATAATTACTACATCAGCTTCTAGTGGCGTACTTTCATTTTTAGCAAATACCGATTCTTCCTCATCAGTTACAGTCATATCAAGTGTTCTATGAATAGTTTTTGCTTCTTTTCCTGTTGATTCTGTCATCCTTTTTGCAGCTCTTCCAGTAGGTGCTGCAAGCATAACTCTCATGCCGCACTTTTCAAATATATCTATTATACACTTAATTATTGTTGTTTTTCCTGTTCCAGGACCTCCAGTGATAATTTCTATTCCATAAGTAAATGCACCTATTATAGCTTCCTTTTGAGATGGTGCAAAAGTTATTAAGTTCCTCTTCTCAAATTGAGTTATTTCATACTCAATATCTATATTAGCATTTTGAAAGTTATGAATAGCTAAAGTTAATATTCTCTTTGTTATTCCAAGCTCCGAGTAATAATACGGCATAGTAAAAACTGCTTCTATGTCATCAACTCTTTCTAACTTTATCTTATTTTGCATAGCTGCATTCATTATATTACTCTCAACTATACTTGGTGCTACGGTTAATACTTCTGCCGCCTCTTCAATAAGTAAATCTTTTGGCATAAAAGTATTTCCATTTGCACAAAAATCATTTATAACATACTTGATTCCACTTTCTACCCTAAAAGGTGAATCTGCTTCTACTCCTATGGATCTTGCTATTTTATCAGAAGTTTTAAAACCAATTCCTGAAATTTCTTCACAAAGTACATATGGATTTTCTTTAACAGCATCTACAGAAACTGAACCAAATCTCTTATATATTTTTAAACACTGATTAGGCGTGACTCCATGAGCTTGGAAAAACATCATTATGCTTTTGAGCTCTCTTTGTGACATATATGATTCAATTATTAAATCAAGCTTCTTTTGTCCTATTCCTTCAACTTCTTTTAGTCTCCCTATATCATTGTCCAATATTTCTAATGTATTTTCTCCAAATTTTTTAATTATTTTTTTTGCAGTTATAGGTCCTATACCATAAATTAAACCTGATGATAGATACCTTTCAATTCCTTGAATTGTATCTGGCATAATCTCTTCACATTCTATAACCTTAAGCTGCTTTCCAAAGCTTTTATGAACTATCCATTCACCTTTTAACTTTAATTGCTGCCCCTCACTTATATACGGTATAATACCTACTATTGTTACAAGATTATTTAAAACTCTAATCTTTGCTACAACATACCCATTTTCATCATTTTTAAAAACTATGGCATCTACAATTCCTTCTATCGTCTCCATTTTATCTTACTCCATTGTATGATTTGAATAAAATCCCATTTATAATTATATCACATTTTATTTTTTCCAATATAATTCTTATATTATTTTTCTACAAATAAATATTAAATTTTTATTACACTTATACTATACTGCAACTTTGAAAAAATAAAAAGAGAAAAGCACCATATGTGCTTTTCTCCCTATAAATTTTATTTTTGTGCTTTAGGTTTAAAAGTCATTTCTAAGCTAGTCCTTGAATCTAATGTTATTTTTAAATCTCCAATTTCTTCTTTTGTAGTTGGAGAAATATTTCCTGAAAAACACTTATCAAAAAACTCTTCAAATTTTTTTGTTTCTATATTTGGTTCACATACATCAAATACTGCATCTGCATACTTTTTAAATTTTTTAATTTCACTACTACTAAATTTAACTTTTGTATAAGATCCATTATTTTCTTCTGTTCCACCTTGAAATTGAATTGAAACTTCACTAAGCTTACCATTTTCTTCATTAGATTTAGCACTAACCATACATTTATCTAAAGATTCTATATAAAAATACACATCATCTTCTTTGGTTTGCTTTGATTTTACTATACCTGTACTCTTCTTAGTCTTAGTTTCTAATTTTTTGCCTTTGAACTCCTTAATTTTTGTGCCATCTTCAATTGTTTCGTTAAAATAATTCTTAAACTCTTCGCCTGTGAATTTATAATTTTCACCATCAACCCTACTTTCTGTAGGCTTTTTTGATTTCGTTCCACAACCAGCTAATAAACATATAGCCAGGATGCTAATAATATAAAATTTAAATTTCTTTTTCATTTCAACTCTCCCTCTAATTGTTATTAAAATACTATTTTAATATTTTTCAAATATATACAAAAACCGTTTAACCATACCATATATTGTATCGAATAAATTTCTTTTATCTTAAATGTATACAAAAAATGCATACAAAAAAAGAAGTACTTGCGTACTTCCTTTTATCTCATAATCAACATTATTCTTTAGTACAGATTTATTTCATAAATACAAATCAAAATTTAAATTTGATTAATTCCAGCTTACTCATACCAATAAAATGAGTAGGAGTTTGCTTATCACTATAAATCTAGTTCTACTTCTACCCCATAATGATCTGATACTACATCTTTATTTGATCCATTAAATATAGTATAGGATGATTTTACCTTTAGCTCTTTGTTTACAAGTATTAAATCTATTCTAAGTTCATCCTTATTTTCATCCCAACCAGCTGCTTCTCCAATTAGGGTTACACCCCTATCTTTATTTTTAGCCATATTATAACTATCATATAAACCATTTTTAATTATATAATCATAACCTTCATCTTTTACAAAAGCACTGTTATTGAAATCCCCCATAAATATATTTAACTTTTTATTATCCATAGTTTCTATAAGCCTATCACACTGATATTCAAATGGTTCTTCACTATCTTTCCACCATCCTAAATGGCAAGAGTATATATCTATAAAATCTCCATTATAACTTATTTCACACTTCACTATTTTTCTAGTCTTCCAATAGGTTTGATCTTTCCCTTTTGAAATAAAGAAACTTTCTTTTTTAGTTATTCTATGCTTTGTAAGTATCGCTACCCCTTCTTCATAATTCTCATAACCTATATGTGAATAATCCCACACAAAACTATATTCAGTATTACCTAAATTTTGAATCTCCTCTAAAAGTTTAATCACAAAATTCTTTTCTTTTATATTTTCAAATTTTACATCTGATTTTATAAGTTGACTTACTTCCTGAAGTGCTATTACATCATACTCATTTTCTACTATGGTTTTTGCTATATGTTTTAACTTTTCATATTGATTTTCTTCCATCCATGAATGACAATTTAATGTTAATAGTTTCATTTTACATACCTAAGATATCTTGTATATTTGATTTTAACACATCTGCCTTTGGCCCATATATAGCTTGAACACCTTTATCCTTAACTATAAGCCCTAAAGCTTTAGCTTCCTTCCAAGCCTTCTCATCTGCAACTAAATTTAAATCCTTAACTGTTACACGAAGTCTTGTCATACAAGCATCTACATCCTCTATATTTTCTTTTTCTCCTAATAATGAGATTATCTTTACTGCTAATAAATCAGTATTTTCTACTGCTTCTTTTTTAGTTTCTTTTACTTCTTCATTCTCTGATTCTATATAGTTTCCAGCACGACCTGGTGTTGCAATATTAAATTTCTTTATTAACAAATTAAATACAGCAAAATTTAAACCAAAGAAAACACCACTTGTTATTACGAAATTTAGTATATCTCTTGTTAATCCACCTTTTACAAGCATAGGTGTACGAGTTAAAAATTCTATAAATCCAAATGAATGAATTCTAAGATTTATTATGTCTGCTAAAGCAAAAGCTAATCCTGTAAGTATCGCATAAGCCCCATAAAGAATTGGTGATACAAACATAAACATAAATTCTATTGGTTCTGTAACCCCTGTTAAGAAAACTGCTAATGCTGCTGAGAAAAACATTGATTTATATTTTGCTTTTTTCTCTTTGTCTACATTATGATACATTGCAAAGGCTACACCTATTAATGAAGCTGTTGATGTTATTACTTGTCCAACTTTAAAACGGGCTGGTACTACTGAACTTAATAAGCTATTATAGTCCGCTGTCTTACCTGCATCTTTCAAATTTATTAAATCTGTAATCCAAGCAAACCATAATGGATCTTGTCCTGCAACAGTCTTACCTGCATTAGCTCCTGTTAACATATGATAAACTCCACCAAGCTCTGTATAATTTATCGGAACTGTTATCATATGATGTAACCCAAATGGTAATAATAGACGTTCTAATGTTCCATATATAAATGGTGCAACTATTGGTGCTGTATCCTTAGATGTTGCTATCCATTTACCAAAAGAATTTAATGCACCTTGGAAAAATGGCCAAATTATTGATAATAAAATAGCTACTATTGTAGAACCTAATATAACCACGAATGGTACAAAACGTTTTCCATTAAAGAATGATAATGCATTTGGTAGTTTGTCATAATTATAATACTTATTATATAAACTAGCACCTAAAAATCCTGATATAATACCTATAAACACACCCATATTTAATGCAGGGGCTCCAAGTACTGATATGAAATAATTTTTTACTACTAGGCTACTTCCCAAAACTGAATTTACAGTTGCATCTGGATTTGAAAGCATGTCTCCTGAAATCCCAAATATTGCTCCTGTTATGCGATTTGTAAGTACAAACGCTAGAAGTCCAGCAAATGCTCCACCTGCACGTTCCTTAGCCCAAGAACCTCCTATTGCTACTGCAAAAAGTATATTCATATTACCTATTATAGCCCACCCTATATCTTCCATAACTCTTGCAATAGTATGTATAAAATTTGAATCAACAGTCATTCCTATTAATTTACCTAATGATATCATAAGACCTGCTGCTGGCATAACAGCAACTACTACAAGCAATGCCTTACCAAATTTTTGCCAAAAATCAAAAGATAGTAATTTTTTATCACTTTTCATTTTTTCCCTCCTACTTTCTATTGTTAATTAATATTGAATTTAAAATTAATTGCATTCTAACCATTACTCAACATCTTTTTACCGTGCAACCGTTTGCAAATTTAGGCAAAAAAAATTTCTTTTTTATTATTTTCATATATTTTATAAAAATTACTTACAAATAGCTTAATAAATTTGAATTTATTAAAATTGAAGCCCTTTTCATTTATGATTATATCATTATAATTTACTATTAACAATTAGATTATAAGCTTAATTTATTAAATTATTTTATATTTTCTCTGTTTTTCAGTTATATCTTACGCTTTTCTATAAATATCAGAGCAACCGTTTTCACAAATCATTAATTTATGCTACAAATTAGGCTCAAATTAAGAAAAATAAATGCATTTTGAAATTGACTACATCTCCATAAAACCTTAAAATATTAATAGGAGGTGTTGATTTTTATGTTAATTAAAAATTGTAATATTATATTCTTAAATTCAACTGAAAAAGGAAACGTTCTTATTGAAAATGGAAAAATCAAAGCTATAAACCCTACCGAAAATTACTCTGGTGAAATTATCGATGGCGAAGGATTATATCTTTCACCAGGATTTATAGATGTCCACATTCATGGGGCTGGTGGCTATGATACTATGGATGGAACTTTTGAAGCAATAAATGAAATCTCAAAAACCATAGTAAAACATGGTACAACTTCATTTACTCCTACAACTATGACTGTTGCAGCTAGTGATATAAGACAATCTATGTCAGTAATTGCAAAAGCAAAAAACGAAGGTACTGATGGTGCTAATGTTCTAGGAGCTCATCTTGAAGGACCATTCATAAGTCCTAAGGCTATAGGTGCTCAAAATCCAAACTTCTTAATGGCTCCATCTATTGAAAACTTTAATGAAATAGTTGGTGAATTTGAAGATTATGTAGTTTCTATAACCCTAGCACCTGAAGTAGATGGTGCTAAAGAGCTTACCAAATATTTAAGTGAGAAAGGAATAGTTGTTTCTATGGGACACACTAAAGCTACTTACGAAGAAGCTAAGCAAGCTATCAAGTGTGGAGCATGTCATTCTACTCACCTATTTAATGCTATGACTCCTTTTGCACATAGAGAAGCTGGTGTAGTTGGTGCTATTTTTGATAGTGAAATAACTACTGAAACTATTTCAGATGGTATCCATATATCCTACCCATCTTTAAGAGTTGCTTACAAACAAAAAACTACTGATAAAGTACTACTTATAACAGATGCTATGATGGCTTGTGGTATGCCAGATGGTGATTATAGTTTAGGTGGTCAAGATGTTGTGGTAGCTAATGGTGCTGCAAGACTTAGAACAGGCTCTTTAGCTGGTTCAGTGTTAACCTTAGACAAAGCTATAAGAAATGTTTATAAAAATTCTGACTATCATATACATGAAGTAGTAAAAATGGCTACTTATAACGGTGCTAGACACTGTAAAATTGAAGATAAAAAAGGTCTTATCAAAGAAGGCTATGATGCTGATTTAGTTTTATTTGATGAAGATATTAATGTAAAATACGTTATAGTTAATGGAAAATTAGTTCATAAAGCTTAATAACTTAGGCCAGTAGATAACCTATCTACTGGCCTTTTTAACGATTACTTACCTTTATTTCTTAAGTATTCTAGAGAATGTAACGAATGTCTTATAAGATGCATTATTATATCTTCTGTCTCATTATCTCCTATAAATCTATTGCAATACATATGAGTCAAACTAAACAAAATATTTGTTTTAGAATTCCATAGTCCTTCTCTTTTATCTACTTCTTTTAACTTTTCCCTATATTTATTCAAAGCCTCTTTTCTTATTTCAAATAGATTATGTATAAGTTCTCCATCTTCTATACTTCTTAAGCTCCTCCATTCATCTGCCGAGTTCGAAATATCCATCAAAAGTTTTCTATCCTTTTTAAATATTCCTCTATGTTTATCTTTATCAAATGTACTTTCAAACAATAATTTTTGATTTTCATAAGATAATCCTAATTCCTCTAATATATTTATAATATTTGAAACCGCTATATACTTAGAATCTAATTGTATTTGACCACTTCTTTTTAAATTTATTAAATTAAGAACTAATAAACTATCTGCATGGAAAATATCCTCTGCAAGTTCTATAAGTTCTTCTCCTCCATACCTTTCTGTTTCTCTATAATAAGTATCGAATACTACTTTTTTAAGAAGACCTTCTTCCCTTAAATGTTTAAACCAATTATTAATAATGTATATTGTTTTTCTATCAATTTTTTTACACTTTAATCTTAATCTTATATGTTTTTCTGGATCTGAATATCTTATAAAAAACAATTTTTCTATAATTCCATATTCCTTTAAATAATTATAAAAATCTAATAATTCGAATCCCAAAAATTCTTCTACCCTATTAGAATTTCCATATAACTTTATATATATCCATTCATCCCCTAAAAGCATTTGTCTTTTTTCACTTTGTGTCTCTAATTTACTCTGATTTTTTGAATAGTCATAGTTTGTACTAAATATATCTATCTCTTTTTTCTCTTTAATATAGTTTTCTTTATTTAAAACTAACGGTATTACAAATTCTGAAAAATATCCTCCATCTAAGCCTTTTAATAAAAGGTTGTCAATTCCATCCTCAACTTCATTTAAAACTATCTCTTTATCACCTTTTGATTTTAGTATTTTAAATAATTCATTAACATGAAGAAAGTTATCTAAATTTAATAACAATCTATTATCTCCCTCAGTTTGATATACATATTTAGGAATACTATAATCCTTTCTAAGAATCTCAAACTTCTTTCTAAAATCTTCAAACTTACTTTTTTTATCTAACTTTAAAGAAATCATTGAAAATTTCCACGTTGCAGGAATAAGCACTGTCCTTTTGTAAACTATCCTAGGTATATAACTAAAAAACTCAAGCCCATTTCTATAAATTTTTTCAAAAGTCTCTATTGTATTATCTTGTGAAATCTCTCTAAGAAATCTAAATATATTACTTCCTGCTAATATATTTAACATATGACTAGAAGTAGTTATAATTCTTTTATTAAGGCTTTTGCTTTTTATATAAAATCTTTGATTATAGCTATCTATTCCTATATATAAATCACTTATCTCTATTTTTTTCTTTTCACCACTATAATTGTCAGCTATAGCTATTTCATATTCTCTTGAGTTCCAATTCAATGTTACATTAGAGACACGTCCTTCTTGAGGTAATTCAACTATTTCTGCTAATAGATACCTATCACCATATATTTCATTCTCTACTTTATTTATTTCATTCATTTTTTCATATATATCATTTGGAAGTATATCTATAAACCTTCCAAATGTCCTGCCAGCCCCTGTAATTCCTGGATTAGGACCTATATACATCTTAAAATCACCATCATCTAAAGCTTGTGCGTTTTTAGCTGTCAAAAATACATACATATCCATCGACTTAGGCATTTTATCAAAAGTTATGTTTTCTAAATTTTCTCCTCCCATTATTTCTAAATCTTCTTCGCATAATATAATTTGAGCATCCTTTTTAAAAATACATTCTTCTACCTTTCTAACCATGTATGAGTTGAACTGCTTTTGTTCCTTAGTTAGCTCTCTAAAATTTAATTCCTTTCTACTATAAGGTGTAGTATATCCTGCAGGTGCTCCCAAACCTTTATCCTCATCTAATAATTCTATAACAGAAACTTCTCTATTCATTCCATAAAATTCTATAAATTCTTTTCTATAATCTTCTATATGCTGTGCTTCTCCAGTTTTCTTTGCTATTTTTATTAAAAATTCAATAACATCTATAACTTCTTCCTCTATTTCATTGCTTAAAACTATTTTATTCTTATTTATATTTAAATCAACTTGGATGTAATTACTACTTTCATAAATATCTTTCATTCTTTTTACTAATTCTTTATATTTGTCTACCCCATCTCCTATTGATAAATCATTATACTCATCTATCAATTGTTTAACTTTACATAATTTTATATATATATCTTTAGCCTCATCTATATTCTTTATTACGTCTATTAGATAATTAAATATATCACTATTTATAAGAGGCGTTCTTATATTCGTTATAATATATTCATTTTCTAAAAGTTGATACATAAATTCTTTTATTACGCTATCAGGTACTCCTGGATTTTTCTTAATCATTTTCTTTAAAATTTCATTAAACCTTCTAGGTTCTTTTAATTCTTTCATTATTAGTTTAACTGCAGGTGTCAATCTTATTGATGCATTTAAACTACTATTCTCTACATCATTATTTATTTGTCCATAATTACTTATATACGGAATATCTAATCTATTCCCATTATTAATTACAATAGGATTAGCCTTAATCATCAATTTATTTAAAATCTTTTCATCTTCTTCTAATATTCTCATTACTCCATAAAGCCATTCCATATCAGGTCTAGCCCTTTTTTTGTGCAACTTTATATCATTTATTGTTAGTTCAGTACTTTGTCCAAATTCTCCAATAGTTACTCCTGAGAAAAGCCCATAAGGAGTAGTTCTTGATGACATCCTTATAATATATTTTAATATAGAACTTAACACTTGATCCTTTTTATTCATATCCTTTTCATTATTCATTCTATCTATCGCTTGATCTAATGATGAACTAGATATGAGAATTGCTTCCTTAATCTCTGGAATATTAACTTTAGAAATTAACTTGTATTTAATTTCATCTATTGAAAGTTCATTATCAAAAATTTCTTTATAATTTTCAAAAGATAATATAGCACTCCTCATCATAAAAAATCCTAAAGTTTTATAATAGCTTTTAGTTTCTAAACAACTCATTTTACACCACCCATATAACCATATTACTTTTCATTTTAAATTTTATGCTTTATTTTGCAATCGTATCTTAAATTAATATATCTTAATTTATCATAAAAATTCTCATCCAATTTGTTTTAATAGGTTTAATAAAGGATAACAATATTAATGCGATACCAACAACTCCATCTAATAATCCCATACTATTTCTTTTCACTAATTCTAAATTGCCATTAATAGCGTCTTTTAAATCTATATCATAAAATCCTAAAAGAGATTCTTCATCAAAAAATCCCAAAAGTTTCTCAAGTATTTTTTCCCTACCAACATCAAATTTTATATTTCCAGTATCCATATACATAGCTTGTACAACTGCTAACAATCCCGCATACCCATGACAAAAAGTTGGTGAATTGAATCCCCACTCTTTTTCATTCATCTTACACAAACATTCTATTGCATTGATAGATATCTCCATTCCCTCTTCGTCCCCTACTACGCTACTAGATATATACATAGCTCTAGCTATTCCAGGTGTTCCATAGCACCAACTAGCTCTATTTGTTTTCTTTTGTCTTACTTCACCATCAATATATTCTTCAAAGCTTAATATTCCTGGCCAATATGTATCACCATTTTCATCCCTATATCTGAATCTCTTTAAATCATATAATATCTTACTAATACTTTCTTTCTGCCCACTAACTTCAATTCCTTCTTTTAGGGCTAAGGCTAGTATAGTCAATGGTCCTGTAATTCCATGAGCTAAACCTAAGTTAAAATTCCCTCGTTTATAATATTTTTTATCTGCATCTAATATTTGATTTTCAGAAGACACATACCAACCTGGAACTTTATGCCCATGTACTTCTATATCATCTGATAATTTAACAATATATTTTAAAATTTTTTCAATGCATATTCTAATGTAATCCTCATTTTTGAACAAAAGTAAATATCCAGTTACTCCAGCCAATCCTACTATAGTATCATAATCAGTAACTTTTACATTTTCTAAAGTAGATATATTATTTTCTATTTCATTTTGTACCAACTCAACAATCAATTCATTTAAACTATCAATAAATTTTTTATAATTTAATGTTTTTTCATATAAAAAATATACTCCAAACCCAACACCTACAATTCCTGAAAAAAGTGAGGAATTTAAAGAAGATGTACTATATAATTCTTCACGTATTTTCACCATATAATTATAATGTATTTCATCTAATAATTTTTTATCTTTTATAATCTCAAAACATTCAGCTAGTACCACACAAACGTTAGAATATATGTGCATTGAAGAATATTGATTTTCTATTACTTCTTTTGTAATGTCATCTAAATTATCAGGATTTTTAATAACTTTAATTATTTTTGAAATAGCTTCAATTATTTTCTTATTATTATTTTTAAATATTAGATTTTCCTCACAATGAAAATTTATATCAATATTATTTCTCATATTCACCTCTGCATATAATCTAATTAATTTAAATTAATTATTCTATATTTATAATACTTTAATCCATCCCAACTATCCAAAACTTAATTTTTTTATAATATTAAAATTATATTTACAAAATATCATTTGTTTACATATAGAAAATTTATCATTTAGTTTTACCTATGTCAAATATTAGTGATATTTAAAGTATTTTGGATTAAAATGAAGTATTTTATATTTAAAACTCATTTTTTGTAAATTTTAAAACTTTTTTGACATATTCTGAACTATACTTATTAAGCAAAATATGTTAATATTTAATTGTAAGAATATTAAAAATATTCCGAAAAAGGAGGGGGAACAATGTCAAAAAATAACGATTTCAATCTAGATTTGCAAAAAGTCAAAGTTGATAAAACAAAGAAGAATTCTGAACGTATCGGAACAGCTTCATTTATCACTGTTTGTAGTATCTGTAAATAATTTCTTTTTTAACACTGAACATAGAAAGTGAAGATTCTATTAAATTGGACTTCACTTTTTTGTTATTAATGATATATCTTAGGAGATAATATGAAAAAATTTTTAAGCCATAATAATGAAATAATATTACGAAAAGCTTGTGCTGAGGATGCTATAAACTTAAACAATTTTTTTAAAAGTGTAAGTTTAGAAACTAGTCATTTTGGTTTAGAACCAGATGAAGTTACTTTCACTAATAAACAACAAGAGCTTATAATAAATAAATTTTCGCAAGCTGATAATGCACTTTTACTTATAGCAACTTTAAATAATAAAATTATAGGAGCTTTATCATTTGGAGTTGGTCCTTCAAAAAAATTTCAACACGTTGGTGAATTTGGAGTAGATGTGTTAAAAGATTATTGGAATCTTGGAGTAGCAACAGAACTCATAAAACTTTTAATAAATTGGGCAAAAGAAAACAAATCTATATACAAGTTAAATTTAAGAGTAAGATCGGATAATGAAAATGCACTACATTTATATAAGAAATTAGGTTTTAAAGAAGAAGGTATTCTAAAAAATGAAATGATGTGCAACGGGGTACTATATGACTTAATTAATATGAGATTAATGGTAAACTAAACTTTTTTGATTATTCATATTATTTAGTAAATTTCCTCATATCTCATATTATCCTTAAACAGAATATGCTTAATATTTAATAATTAAGCATATTCTTAATAGCAAAATTTTTATACTAAAATAATCTTCACCTTAAAGCATAAAGATAATCATCTATATAGTCACCTATCCTATCTTTTATTAACTCTTTAGGTTTATTCTGAATTAAACCTTCCCTAATTTTTTTATATTGCATAGGCATATATTGATCTATTATAGTTAACGGAATTTCCACACTTTCTAAATTTTCAATAAGTATATTCATAGCCTTATTAACAGCTTCTGTTGGCATATAATATCTACATCTATCCGAATAACTATATCTCATTGCATATTTTATATCTTCAGCATCACCATGATAATGTTGCTTCCAATGAGTTGGTTCTTCTACCATAGATGTTTCTAATACATTTATAAAGTTTGATAACTTGATATCTGCTCTATATTTAAAAATTTCGTTTTCTATATGATTTAAAGCAAATAAAGCTTCTCTTAAACCATAAGTAAGCGCAGGTCCAACTTTTAAAATCGCTATTCCATCCTCTACCATTTCCTTAAGTTTAGTCTTAGTTTGATAATCAGTAGAATGTCCTTCGAATACAATTCCCTTTACGCCTCTTAATGAATTTACCAATTTTTCAGCCTTTTCTCTATTATATTCATGGACGCTTTCATCACCAAACTCAACCCCTGGTTGAACAACTACTCCTATTACCCTATTCCAAACTTCATCTATTCCTTTATCTTTAAACTCAGCCTTATAAACTTTAACAGTTTCCAAAAAGTCTTCTGGCTTAGTAACTTGTATTCCTTCCTCTTCATCTTGAATACCACCAGGTATAGGAACTTCACTTCCAACTATATATACAGGTGCTACTGCCATGCTGTTTCTTTCTTTTAATGCTTTAAAACTTTCCTCAGCAGTTTTACAAAGTTCTGCACCTCTTCTCGCGATAACTTCTGTAGCTAACTTTTTACTTCTATCATCATCTGCTAAATACATGCTTGTATCTAAATGTATCTTAGTAAAACCAGCCATAACATATTCTTTCACAAGTTCATGAGATTTTGCCATAGCTTCCTTTTCTGTTTCTTTAGACCAGGTTAAAGGTCCTAAATGATCTCCACCAAGTATTATCTTATCCTTATCAAAATTTATCTTGTCAGCAATATCATATACAAAATTCTTAAAATCAATAGGTTTCATGCCAGTATACCCACCATATTGATTAACTTGATTTGCTGTAGCTTCTATAAGTACATACTCATTAGTATTTTTAGCTCTTTCCATAGCAGCTTCTATAACATATTCATTAGCGCTACAAGCTGAATATATTCCCTTATGAATACCATTGTTTTGAGCTTCTACAATATCTAATAAATAATTTCTTTGCATATCTAAAATCCTCCTAACCTTTACATCATAACTTCTTATAAAGGTAATTTTTCTTATTAGTTTTTAAAATCCTTACTTTGAGAAAAACCTTATATATTAAATAATGGATAAACCAAAACTTAGTCTATCCATTATCTTATAAAGTCAATTATTAATATCTGTCATTACTTCCACAAACTAAAATTTTGTGTTTTACTATTTCTTTCATTGCTTTTTTACCTGGAGTCATATATTTTCTAGGGTCATTTGCCTTTGGATTTTCATTGAAATATTTTTTTACCGCATCTGAAAATGGTATTTTCAAATCAGTTGCAACATTTACTTTACAAATTCCAAGACTTATAGCCTTTTTAACTAATTCATCTGGAACATCTGAAGCTCCATGTAAAACTAATGGTACTGAAACTTCTTTTCTTATTTCAGCAAGTCTATCAAAATCAAGCTTTGCTTCACCTTTATAAAGACCATGAGCTGTTCCTATTGCTATTGCTAATGAATCTATACCTGTCTTTTCAACGAAATCTTTTGCTTGCTTAGGATTTGTATACATTGCATCTTTTTCATCTACAACTAAATCATCTTCTTGTCCACCTAATCTTCCAAGTTCAGCTTCAACTGTAGCATCATATTTATGTGCATAAGCTACAACTTCCTTAACAATCTCTATATTTTCTTCATAGCCTTCATGAGATGCATCTATCATAGATGATCTAAATCCTTCATCTATATAATGTTTAATTTCATCTACCTTTTCGAAATGATCTAAATGTATAGCTATAGGAATATCATATTTACGAGCTGCAACTTGAGCCATATTTACTATATAATCGCCACCTGCATATTCAATTGTAGATGGTGTTCCTGCTATAATTACAGGTGATTTCATTTCTGCTGCTGTTTCTACTACTACTTGGAATGTTTCTAGGTTATGGATGTTAAAAGCTGGTACAGCATAGCCTTCTTTTTGAGCCTTTAATAACATTTCCTTAGTTGATAATATATTTCTCATATTACTACATCTCCTTTTATTTAAATACCATCAGATTCGTCTTCAATTACTTCTCTTTTCTTATTTTCAAATTTAGCTATTCCTTCATTTCCTGAATTAATAGCAAAACTTGCAAGTTCATATAATTTCATACCATTGCTCATAAGTGCAGTTTCTAAAAGCATTGGTAAGTTAGTTCCTGAAATGACTTCTATATTTTTATTTGTAGTACTATTTTTAAGTAATGCAGCTACTCTAAAAGGTGAACCTCCGGCCAAATCACAAAGCATTAATACATCTGATTCAAAATTACTAACTGCAGTTACTAATTTTTCTTCTAATGTTTCAGTAGTATCTTGTTCTGTAAAATCTATACCTACTACGTTTTGTTGTTCACCTGCTATAAGCTTCATTGAGCTTAAAAGACCAGTTGCAAAATTTCCATGACCTGTAACAATTATTCCTACCATATGTTAAAATCTCCTTCCAAAAAAACTAATTAAATTTATGAATAGTAACGCCCTTAACTACTCTATTAACAGTTCCGTCTGGTCTAGGATTATCTGGTGATATTCCTAAATCTATTGATGAATATAGAGCATAAAGTTGTGCATAAAGTACATAATTTAAAGCTAAATATGCATCATCTAAATCTTCTGCTCCATTTAATGTTACATATTTATGTGAAAGATACTTTAATTCTTCCCTATCTTTATAGCTAAGGACAACTAATTTTTGTTCTCCTTCATCTGTAAATATTTCTTTAATTAAATCTTTATCATAATTGTAAGTATACTCATCATTTGATACTAATATAAATACTGTAGTATCATTATTTATTATTGATTTTGGACCATGTCTAAACCCTAATACTGATTCATGTACTGAAATAACATTTCCTGATGTTAACTCTAAATTCTTAAGTGCCATTTCTCTAGCTAGTCCCATTAATGAACCTGAACCTAAAAATACAACTCTCTTAGATTTAAAATTCATTACATCTCTCATCTCATTAAATTGTTCACTTAATATTTTTTCACCTTGTTTTGCAACTTCTTCTACCTTTTTATAATTTTTTTCTATATTTTCGATATCAAATGCAAGTAATGTTGTTAATAGCATGCAAGAGAATGAACTTGTCATCGCAAAACTCTTATCATTTGATTCCTCTGGCATTAGAAGTAAAAGATTTGATTCCTTTGTTCTTGCTCTTTTAGCTAATTCTCCTTCTGAATTACAAGTTATAATTACTTGGTATAAGTCATCAGAAAGTTGTTCAAATAAATCATAGGTTCCTACACTTTCAGGTGAATTTCCTGAACGAGCAAATGATACAACTATAGTTGGTGTTGCTTTTTCTATATATTGTTCTGGGTTTGATACTACATTAGTAGTTGCAACAGCTTCAACCCTTTTATTTAAAAGCTTTGACAAATATGGAGCTGCAGTATCCCCTACAAATGCTGATGTTCCAGCACCACAAAGCACTATTCTTATGTTTTCTTTATTCAACTTATCTTTAAAAAAGTTTTGTATTTTTTCCTTATTCTCCTTTATTATTTTGTAAGTTTCTAGCCACAATCTAGGTTGTTGATTTATTTCTGTAGCTGTATACTCACATTTTAATGCTTCAATTAAATTATTATCTATTCCTGATATCATAATAATCCTCCTCTATAATAAAATTTATGTGGTTATGTTGTCATTACCAGTTGTTTTAAAAAAAATTATTTTTTATTATTTAATGTTACTTTATATTTAAATTTATCCCCTCTTGCAACAGATACAGTATATTCAATTACTTTATCTCTTTCATAGGTTAATCTTTCTATTTTTAAACTTGGAGTTCCTTCAGTTACTCCTAAGTAATAGCTTTCTAATTTACTTGTTATTATAGGCTCAAAACTTTCTTCAGCCATAGCAATTGATACATTAAATTTATTCTTGAATATATCATACATAGCCTTTGTTTCTAAATCCAGCTTATTAAGCCCATCAAACCTTTCATAAGGCAAATATGATATTTCATATAACATAGGTATATCATTAGCTTTTCTTATTCTTGTTATCTTAAAAATCAAATCATTAGTATTTACATTTAAATTTTCTTTAATCTTTCCAACTGCCTCTATTATTTCAAATCCAATAACTTCTGAAATAGGATTTTTACCTAATTTCTTCATCTCTTCTGTAAATGAATAAAATTGTGCCAAATCTTGGTCTAATCTTTTTGGCGAAACAAAGGTTCCTTTTCCCTGAACTTTATATATATACCCTTCTTTTTCCAATTCATCTAACGCTTGCCTCACAGTTGATCTACTAACATCATAAAAGTCACAAATTTCTCTTTCTGATGGCAACTGTTCATTCTCATCCATTGAACTTTGTATTTTATCTATAAGTACATTCATAAGTTGTAAATATAACGGTGTTCTTGATTTTTTATTTATTGTACTCATTTCCTTAACCTTTCTTAAAATATATTATCTAAGAAATTATATCATATATTTTTTATATATTACTATAAATTTTACACTTTATTTTGTGTTACCCTGTAATATCTTACTACAGGGTAACACTTTAATTACTTTTAATTCAAAATACCCTATATTATCATTGCTGCATGTCCTAAAACAGCTAGCACGAATGTTAATATAATTAAGAATAATGGTGATTTACCTTTCTTTAATAAATAAAGCATAAAGAATACATAAGCTACTGGTAAAGCATTAGCTAATACCTTATCTAATATATCTTTTTGAATTAGAATTTTACTTCCATCACCTATTTGTGGCTCAGCAATTATTTTCAATTTAACAAATGTACTTGCCATTGCTCCAAGTATAGTTATACCAACTATTGAAGCTGCATGTGTTATTTTCTTAATTTGGTCTTTAAACTGACCAACTGCTTCTATACCTTTTTTGTATCCATATTTCATTAATCCAAATCTTAAACCAAAGTGTATTGCATTAAATAATACTAAGAATAATATTGGTCCTGCTATACTACCTGTTTTAGCTGATAAGGATACACCTATACTTGCACATATAGATAATGCAGTCATCCATATTAAAGAATCTCCTATTCCACCTAAAGGTCCCATTAAAGATACCTTAATACTTCTTATAGAATCTCTATCTATTTTTCCTTTTTCCATAGCTGTTATGATACCCATAATAAAGGTTACTAATACTGGATGAGTATTAAAGAATTCAGCATGATCTTTCATAGCTACTGCTAAATCATCTTTATTAGTATGAATCTTTCTTAAAGCTGGTAGCATTCCATATAACCAACCTGCTCCTTGATATCTTTCATAGTTAAAAGAAGCTTGCAATAATGTTGAACGCCATACCATTTTGTTCAAATCTTTTTTAGTT
This sequence comes from Clostridium cavendishii DSM 21758, assembly GCF_900141845.1. Taxonomy (GTDB): domain Bacteria; phylum Bacillota; class Clostridia; order Clostridiales; family Clostridiaceae; genus Clostridium_AG; species Clostridium_AG cavendishii. The sequence goes on from NZ_FQZB01000006.1 coordinate 342,054, forward strand.
ATTTCATTGCTTGAAACATTTTTAGATTCCATCTTCAAATTCCTCCTTTACAGCTACAGTTTCGCTACTAGAGCTTCCACCTTTATAATAGTCATATAATGCTACTATTAATGCACTTAATGTTACTGGTACTATATCGAAATGTGCATAAGATACTAATACATATCCTAGTATGAAGAATACAATATATTCTTTCTTAAGCATAATTTTAAGTAATACTGCTATACCAACAGCTATACACATACCACCACCAACTTGTAGACCTTCCATAAACCACGATGGTATCTTAGCTAATAATTCTGCTCCTTTGTCTGCTCCAAGATAAACTGGTATAAATGCTACTACAAAGAATAATACAAATAAGAATAACATTGTTAAATAATTTAATCTTTCTACACCTTTATAATCTGCATTTTCACACATCTTATCAACTTTAGGCATAAATAATGAATTTACTGTGAAGTATACACCTGAAACTAACAACTCAACTGCTACTGCAAATGGGAAAGCTACTGCAATTGCTTGTTCTGGTTTAAGATCTAAAATAAGTCCTGCACTTACTCCAATAACTCCTCCCATTACTATGTTTGGTGGTTGTGCTCCAGCTAATGGTACTAGTCCCATCCAAACTAATTCTAAGGCTGCTCCTATAATAATTCCTTGCTTAACATCTCCTAATATAAGTCCGATAACTAAACCTGTAACTAAAGGTCTATGAATATGAGTTAACCCGTCGAAATGATCGACACCAGCTATTCCAGCCCAAATAGCTATTAAAATTACTTGTAAAAACGATACGTGCATTTTTCCTCTCCCCTTTTCTGTTTATTTTTATCTTTAAATAAGCTTAGCTTACTTAAAATCAGGTTTAAATCTTATAAGTATTTATAAATATCTTCTTCTATTCTTTCTTCTGGAACTCTTCTTATTTCAAGTTCTACTCCTAGTTCCTTTAATCTTCTGAATGCCTTTAAATCTTCTTCGTCTACTGAAACAGTTGATGATATTTGTTTTTTTCCTTCGCTAAAGTGCATATTTCCTATATTAACCTTCTTTACAGGAACTCCACCCTCTACTAGCTTTACTACATCCTTTGGTGATCTACAAACTAAAAATATAAGTTGTCTAGCTGCAGCCTTTCCTATAACATTAATTGTTTTATCTAAAGTGAAGAATCTAGTTGCAATGACATCTGGAACAACCATTTCCATTAAATTTTGCTGAATAGGATCATTTGCTACTTCATCATTTGCTACTAATATAAGATTAGCTCCTAGTGCATTTACCCAAGTAACTCCTACTTGTCCATGTATTAATCTGTTATCAATTCTTGTCATTAAAATATTTGGCATAATCTATCTCCTCCATCAAACTTGTTATTACGTCTTGTACCAAAACCAACTGGTTCGTACCACACTTTTATAATACACCCCAATGTAAATGTTGTCAATACGTTTTTTTATCTTTTTATTGATATTTTTTATACTTTTTATGCTATATAGTGGTATAGTGGTAAGTACCACTATTTTGTTGCAAATATGTAATAAAAGCCTATTTCATTAAATAGCTAGTGTATAATTCAATTTTTGCAAAAAAATAATGAGCTATTGCGAACGGATTTCTAATCACGTAATCCAATAACTCATTTTTAATTTAAAATTTTCCATTTTAAATTTTAAATTATTCAATAATATTATTAAACTGCTCTTTCTTTTTTTGTAACTTCATATCAATATTACTTTTTTATCTATCAATAACATTTCTAAAGCCTTTAATTCTAATCTACATTTTTTGATTTTTTTACTCCACTTTCAATTTTCTTTTCTACTGAAATATCTGTGAATATATTATCAAAAAATATATCAAAGAAATAATATCTCTAATGAATAAATTAAAATTTGAATTCTCACTTAAAATCGCGTTCTATATCCACACTTTTTACACAGTTCTTCTACAGCTTCCCTTCTTGAAAATCCCTCTATTATATCCCTAGCCCTATCACTTTCAATTATATCTTTAAAGTCTTCTGATTTTATATTTCCTAAGTTTATAACACCTTCTCCATCAAGACAACATGGTACAACTGTACCATCTACTAATACAGCTATTTGAGTTCTCAACCCATAGCAGAAGCTTTCCCCTATATATTCTTCGTTGGTAAGCGCTGGCCATACAAATTCATGATCTTGATTTAAATAAACTTTTTCTGCTATTTTTATACCTCTACATTTAGGTATTTCTTCTTCAATTTTAAAATCTAATTTATATTCCTCTTCAAGTCTTCTTATTATATGATTATTCTTTTTCTTTTCAAAATTTAACTTATTCTCTTTTTCTAAATTCCAAAGTCTATAAGCTATTATTACATCAGAATCTTTCCTAGCTTCCTTTGCAAAAGCCAATATATCATCTATATATTCATCTTTACTTCCATTTTCCTTATTTCCATCAAAACTATGTAGTGAAAAATTTATCTGTCTTAGAGCCTTCTTACCTAATAACTTAGATGATGCTTTTTTTATAAGTGTCCCATTTGTGGTTATATTAACTTTAAAGCCTTTTTCATAGCTTATATCTAAAAATCTATCAATACTTTTGTGAAGCAACGGTTCTCCCTTTACATGAAAGTATATATATTCAGTATATGGCTTTATCTTATCTAATATATTGATAAAGGTTTGCTCATCCATAATTTCAGGTTTTCTTTTAGTCTGTGGACAAAACTCACAAGCTAAATTACATATATTTGTTATTTCTATATAGAATTTTTTAAATTCACTCATTTTTAAAACCTCAATTTCATTAAAACTTTATTTTACTATCATACATATAACATTAAAATTATTCAAGCCTACTTAAAAAAATACTACCTAATTTAAGCGGGAATCCAAATTTAAATTCGGTTTTCCGATATTTAGGTAGTATATTTCAAGGAATACTATTAACAATTATTTTATAATTAATCTTCACAACAAATTCAAATTTTAAAACTATACTAATATCAATTACTAGACCTTAATTTATATGTGAAAATAATATTCCTTATATTAATATTGAAAACTAACAGTACATTTTGTTCCTATTGATTTTAAAGCTATTCTTGAGTATTTAGCATGAAGTTTTTCATTATTCCCTCCCATAACCTTAGTTTCATTCATAATTAAATGAATTATACTATCACTAACATCTATGAAATCGTAACCATTGGAACTTATCTGAAGAGTCGCCTGAAGATTATTAGTTCCAAGATTTTTCAAATAATAACTATAGCTTTTTAAGTCCTGTATATAGATAGGCTCAGTTGCTTTTTCCTCTACATATATTATTTCTTCTTCATCTTCATAAAATATAGCAAGTATAGGCTTATTAATATCGTTTTCTTTACTATTAAAGGTCAAAAGCCCAGAATCATGACTTTTTAATAGAAAACAAGGTGTGAATATTTCACCATAATTAGGTTCTCTTTTGCTCCATTTCTTAACATATTCTGTTATATCCATACCTATATAGTTTTTAACATCCTTATATCCTACATTTATTATTTTTTCGCTATCTTTTTCAAAGGCTGGTGCTTCTAAGCTATTTAAAGTAGTTTCCTTAAAAGGTTCTGTAAGTCTTGCTGTTACTAATTGTTTTTTGCTATTATCTTTTAAAGCTATATTAGATAGAAAGAGACTGACTTCCGCATACTTTATGGTTGAGTTCACTGGAATTTCAGAAATATCAAATCTTACAATAGATGAATATGACTTTCCAACATTATCTACACCAACCATTAATAAAGAAGTTCCTTCATACCTAACTGCAGCTTCTACTGAACCCAAATTTGCATTATCTTGTATATAAGCATCTTCTACTGGATAAAAAAATTTAACTCTTTCCATATCCAAGCCTCCAAATTAAATATATACTATACTATTCATTTCACAACCTTTTTGTGCTTAATCTAAAAACAAGGCAACTCTTATGTCAATTTGTAGACTTCTACAATTATATCCTCATATACTTTTTAACAAGCTTATAAAAAAAGATATCAGTTAATAAAAAATTATCAACTGATATCAATGCTGAAAAGTTTATCTATTATATTCAAATTTAATAAAACAACTATCCTATATTATTTATACAAGATAGGCAGTTTAGTAAAGCAAAAATTTGAATTTTTTTATAAATATTTCTTTATAATTTCAACTTTATTTAATTGTTCCCATGGAAGATTTACATCCATTCTTCCAAAATGACCATACGCAGCTGTTTGTCTGAATATAGGCTTTCTTAGATCTAAATCTCTTATTATAGCTCCTGGTCTTAAGTCAAATTCTTTTTCTATTATTTCTACTATTTTTTCTTCTGAAATTTTACCTGTACCAAAAGTTTCAACTTCTATAGAAACTGGTTTAGCAACTCCTATAGCATAAGCTAATTGTATTTCTAGTTTATCTGCAACACCTGCCGCTACAAGGTTTTTAGCAACCCATCTTGCAGCATAAGCAGCTGATCTATCAACTTTTGTTGAATCCTTTCCTGAGAAAGCTCCACCGCCGTGTCTTCCATATCCACCATAAGTATCTACTATTATCTTTCTTCCTGTAAGTCCACTATCTCCTTGAGGTCCTCCAATAACAAATCTTCCAGTTGGATTTATATAATATTTAGTATTTTCATCTAAAAGATTAGCTGGAACCACTTCATTTATAACATGTTCCTTTATATCTTTTTCTATTTGTTCTTGAGTAGCTTCTGGACCATGTTGAGTTGATACAACTATAGCATCAATTCTAATAGGTTTATTATCTTCATATTCAACTGTAACTTGAGTCTTTCCATCTGGTCTTAAATAATCAACAATTTTGTTTTTTCTAACTTCTGTAAGTCTTCTTGATAATCTGTGAGCCATAGCTATTGGAAGTGGCATAAATTCTGGTGTTTCATTAGTTGCAAAACCAAACATCATACCTTGATCTCCAGCTCCTACTGCTTCTAATTTATCCATTTCACCTTTTTTTGATTCTAAAGCTTCATCTACACCCATAGCTATATCAGCAGATTGTTCATCTATAGTCGTCATAACAGCACAAGTTTTGTAGTCAAAACCTATTTTAGCTCTATCATAACCTATTTCTTTAACTGTTTCTCTTACTACCTTTGGAATATCAACGTAGCAATTAGTTGATATTTCTCCCATAACCATAACCATTCCTGTAGTTGTACAAGTTTCACATGCAACTCTCGCATTTGGGTCTTTTTCTAGTATAGCATCTAAAACGGCATCAGATATTTGATCACACATTTTATCCGGATGTCCTTCTGTAACTGATTCTGAAGTAAATAATCTTCTCATATTTTATTCGACTGCTTAAAATTTATAACAGTCTTCGCTCCCTTCTTATTTTTATTTATTTTTACAAGTATCCATAATTATTATTTTCATTTTTAATAATTATATAATACTTAAATTTAACAAAATTATTTTTAGTATATATGTTGTAATATGATTTCTACAAATTAAATTTAATATTACCTTTAAATAAGCTATAAAAACTTTATTTAAATAAATGTAGATTTAAAATTGCAATATATATATTATTAATTTAGTGTATATATTATAACTTAAAATTTATATTTATACTTCTACATAAACAAAAAATCTCTTCTTATTTCATACAAAATAAGAAGAGATTTTTTCTATACATCTCTCTCTTATCTTGCAACATATATACTACTAAACAGCTATATACTTGCAGGAATTGGCACCATAGTGATTTCTCACCGGTTGCCGGGTTTCGTAGGGCCCTATCCCTCCACCTCTCTTGATAAGAGTTTATTATTAAATTTTATTCTTTTTTAACTATTATTTTCTAAGTTTCATAAAAGAGACACTAAATTCTAGTGTCTCTTTTGGTGGAGGAGGACGGATTCGAACCATCGAAGCGAAACGCAACAGATTTACAGTCTGCCCCCTTTGGCCACTCGGGAACTCCTCCACATCATGGAGCTGGCAATAGGAATCGAACCTACAACCTGCTGATTACAAGTCAGCTGCTCTACCGTTGAGCCATGCCAGCATATTATTCACTTTTGATTAAAAAATTAAATGGTGGAAACAACAGGGATCGAACCTGTGACCCTCTGCTTGTAAGGCAGATGCTCTCCCAGCTGAGCTATGCTTCCATTTTAATGGTGGAGGAGGACGGATTCGAACCATCGAAGCGAAACGCA
>NZ_FQZB01000044.1 GCF_900141845.1 Clostridium cavendishii DSM 21758
CCTGTCACCCCGACCACTTAAGCGGGTGTAGCTCAATGGTAGAGCCCTAGCCTTCCAAGCTAGTTACGTGGGTTCGATTCCCATCACCCGCTCCAAAGATGAGACAACTTAAAATATAAGTTGTCTTTTTTTATAATTAAATTTAATCTATGCATCCATAGCTCAGTTGGATAGAGTTACGGACTTCGAATCCGGAGGTCGTGAGTTCGAATCTCACTGGATGTACCAAAATAGAGGTTAAAAGTATTAACTTATTGCTAATATTTAATCTCTATTTTTTTTATACGTTTACAATTAAACAATAAATTCGACATAAAAGTAAGGAATAAAAATAAAATTATATTTTTTTATATATTAAAATTAAAAAAAGTATTCATTTTAAGATACAAAGTTCGATATTTATCTATGAAGAGATTTATAAAGGACATTTAGGGAGGAGAAAATATGGATTTAGGAATTATTATAATGCTAGTAGTAGGATTTGCATCTCTTGTTGTAGCATTTCTTGGAGAAGGTGGACATTTAGGTTCTCTAGGTGCATGGACAGCAGCAATGATTGTTTTTGGTGGAACAGCCGGGGCTGTAGGTGTTTCATTTCCTATGTCGTTACTTAAAAATATTGGTAAAATATTAAAAGTTGCTATTGCAGGAAGACATTCCAATTTAAAAGAAATAATTTTATTATTTAAAGAACTTTCTGTAAAAACAAGAAAAAATGGATTGCTTAGTTTGGAAGCAGAGTTAAATGGCGATGATATGGATCCTTTTATTAAAAAGGGATTACAAATGGTAGTTGATGGACTTGAGCCTTCCACTATAAGAGATGTATTAGAAACTAGATTGGCTAATTTAGAGCATAGACATAAAGAAGGTGCTGAAATATTTGAATCAGCAGGAGCATTTGCACCTACTTTAGGTATAGTTGGTACTGTTATGGGACTTGTGCATGTACTTGGAAATCTTAGTGAACCAGATACTTTAGGTCCTAAGATAGCTGCTGGATTTATAGCTACACTATACGGTGTTGCAAGTGCTAACTTAATATTCTTACCACTAGCTAGTAGATTAAAGGCTTTAAATAAAGAAGAAATACTCGAAAAAGAAATGATGATTGAAGCAATTCTTCTAATACAAGAAGGGGCTAATCCTAATACACTAGTTAGTAAGTTGGAAGGTTTCTTAACTGAAAGTGAAATTGCTGAGTTTTCTAAAGAGGAAGGTAACTAGTCATGAAAAAGAAGAAAGAGCCGGATAAACCAGCGAATCATGAGAGATGGTTAGTATCCTATGCAGATTTTATGACATTGCTTATGATATTTTTTGTTGTTATGTATGCTATGAGTAACATAGATAGTACTAAATATAAACAAATGTCAGATTCCCTTAGAGTCGCTATGGGTGGAGGTAAAACTGTAGTAGGAACTAATGAGGCTGCTAATATACAAGAGGCAAAACCTGAGGTTAAGCCTGCAGAAGAAACAGAAGAACAAAAAGAAGAAAAGAAATTGGAACAAGTCAAGAAAGAGGTAGATGGATATATTAATACTAATCAACTTACTGGGAGTGTTGTAACTTCAATAGAAGAAAGAGGCTTGGTTATAAGTTTTGAGGATAATATCTTCTTCGATAGTGGAAAAGCTGATATAAAAGATGGAGTAAGGACAAAGTTGGATTCAGTAGCAACTATATTAAAGAAAATAGATAACTATGTAAGGGTAGAAGGGCATACTGATAATTTGCCTATAAATACTGCTATGTTTCAATCGAACTATCAACTTTCTGCTATGAGAGCTGCTAATGTTGTAGAATATTTGGTTGTGAAAGACGGTATGAATGGGGCTAAATTATCATCTGTTGGATATGGAGAACATAGGCCCGTTGCATCAAATGATACTGAAGCTAACAGAAGTAAAAACAGGAGAGTTGATGTAGTTATATTAAATTCTAATTTAAGTGCTTCAGAAAGTGTATCTAAGTGATAATAAAAACATTTTTAAAATAGATAATATAAATATATAAAAAGTGGATTTGATAAGAATCCACTTTTTATATTTGTATAATGAAATTTTTACTCATTTTATTTGTATGAGTAAGTTAGAATTGAGTAAATTTAAATTTGAATTCTTATTTAAGAAAACTTATATATATTTATGATATTGATCTTGCAATAATAAAATTTTAATTTAGATATTTATCTATAAGAATGCTATGATTGATTATATAAATGAATTTTCTTTCTAAATAATAAATTATTAGAAAGAGAATTTGTTCTATGAGATATAAACTTATCCTTGTGTATCTGTATATTTAAAATTAAGAAAAATAAAGAAATAAAAAGAATTTTTAATATAATGCATGAAAAAGAGGTTTTTGTATTAAAATATTAGAGAATAAAGATGATAATATAAGTCATGTCGCTAAAACAATTAAATTGTTGATAAAAAGTTTTTAAATAAAAAAACACATTGACAATTAATGATTTAGATGATATTCTAGTTAAGCAGTCAAGTTATTGATTGCATAGGTCTTTGAAAATTAAACAGAGCAAGAAAATATATGACCAGCAATTCTTTATGATTTAAATCATAAGACATACAACAGTAATGAGCTACAAAC
>NZ_FQZB01000046.1 GCF_900141845.1 Clostridium cavendishii DSM 21758
TTACGGCTGATGGTACTGCACGGGAGACTGTGTGGGAGAGTAAGTGGTTGCCAGGTTGAAACTCTTATAACTTATTGTTATAAGAGTTTTTATTTTTGATTTAAAAATAAAAGCTCAGTTTTAACTGAGCTTTTTTTATATTATTTCTTTAATAAATCATGTATAACATTTGTTGCGTCCATAAAAGATGCTATTGATTTATCATGATTTAATCTATGAATAATTCTACCTACAAATTCAGACATATCCACTTCTCTAAACCAAGGTGAATTTTTTAATTCATTAGATATATAAGTTAGATTAGTAGAGTATACTCTTGTTATAGTACCATCGTTAAAATATTTATTGAATTTATCTAACCCTTCGGTGAAGAATGCAAATGTAGCCGCTACATAAACATTTTTAGCATTTCTCTTTTTTAGTTCTGTTGCTATGTCAAGGACAGATTCACCAGATGCTATCATATCATCAACGATTAGAACATCTTGCCCTGCAACATCACGCCCCATATATTCATGTTTAACTATTGGATTTTTACCATTTACTATAGTTGCATGATCTCTTCTTTTATAAAATAAACCTACATCTAATCCTAGTACGCTAGCATAATAAATTGCTCTATCCATAGCACCAGTATCAGGACTAATTACAAGCATATTGTCTTTGTTTATTTCTAAATTTTTTTCTTCAGTAATAAATGTTTTAACAATATCATAAGTTGGATATAAATTTTCAAATGATAATAAAGGTATTGCATTTTGTACATTTGGATCATGACAATCAAAGGTTAAAATTTCTTGTACACCTAGTCTTTCAAGCTCTTGTAAAGCTAATGCACAATCTAAAGATTCTCTTCCTTTACGTCTATGTTGTCTTGAAGCATATAAAAGTGGCATTATAACAGTAATTCTTTTAGCTTTTCCTCTTATAGCAGAAACAGTTCTTTTAATATCTTGAAAGTGTTCATCAGGTCCTTTATGAGTTGTCATTCCAAACATAGTATAAGTGCAACTATAGTTACCAACATCGCATAGAATATAAACATCTTTTCCTCTAATAGTTTCAGATAACTTAATTTTGCCTTCACCGTTAGAAAATCTTATTTCCTCTGTAGAAATAAGAAATGAATTACCTTCGCACCTACGATTTTTTATGTAAGAATCTATTTTCTTACCCAAATCAGAGCAGCTTTCTAAAGCGATAAGGCCTAAATCTCCATTAGTATTAATATTATTCATTTAAATCTCCTTTCATATAGAACAGTTATTAAAATATTAAATATTATCTATTTGCCAATCAATCTCTTTCTTACCTATTTTTTTTAAGAATGAATTAGTTTTAGAAAATGGTTTACTACCAAAAAAGCCTCTATTAGCAGATAAAGGACTAGGATGTACAGATTTAATTATGTAGTGTATAGAATTTGTAATTAATTTTTCTTTTGATATGGCGTTGTTTCCCCATAGAATAAATACGACAGGGTTGTTACGCTTGTTAAGAAGTTCAATAATTTTATCAGTAAATAGATCCCATCCCAAGAATTTGTGAGAGTTAGGTTGAGAAGCTCTAACTGTTAGAGACGTATTTAATAATAGAATTCCTTGATCACTCCATTTTTTTAAATAACCATTGTTAGGAATATAACAGCCTAAATCAGAATTTAGTTCCTTATATATATTTAATAATGAAGGTGGGATCTTTATTCCTTTATTTACTGAAAAACTCAATCCGTGAGCTTGATTAGGACCATGATAGGGATCTTGACCCAAAATTACAACTTTGACATCTGAAAATGATGTATAATGAAGGGCATTAAATATATCATGCATATCAGGATATATTTGATTTCCTCTGTATTCATTTATAAGATTTTCTCTTAATCTTAGATAATAATCCTTATTAAATTCTTCTTGTAATAAGTCGTTCCAATCATTTTTAAAAATAATACTCATTGTTTATCACCTCTGAATATTATAACACTTAAATATTAATAAGAAACATTAATAAATTAAAAAAATATATTAAAATATTTCAATAGGAGAAATGTATATAAGTTGAATAATAAAGAAAACTAATCCTAGTGTGTCTAAATGAATTTGATGTAGAAAAACGAAGAAATATAGAAAAATATAGAGTTAAATTGATTAAATGGAGAAAAGTGATATTTTCAGTAGATTTATTTATGATATTATATTCCTTGTCGTCAGGTGATGACGAGTGAAATTTGGTCTTTGAAAATTAAACAGAGCAAGAAAATATATGACCAGCAATTCTTTATGATTTAAATCATAAGACATACAACAGTAATGAGCT